>JAWBJE010000006.1:0-79338 GCA_038832865.1 Sulfolobales archaeon | reverse complement strand
TAGAGTACGTAGAAGAGAATCACCCGCTTGGCGATGCCGGACCACTGAGGCTTATAGACAAAAAGGTAGGGTTAAGCGAGACCTTCCTTGTACTCTATGGAGACGTATTTTCAGATGTTGATGTGCGTGCAGTAATAGACTTTCACAAAAGTAAGAATGCTTTAATGACCTTAACTGCGGTACGAGTAGATAGCCCGGAGAGATACGGTATCCTCAGTATTAATGAGGAGGGTGCAGTCATAAACTTTGTCGAGAAGCCTACCTATAGACCCCAGTCGAATTTAGCTAACGCTGGTGTGTACGTGTTTGAACCCGAGGTCCTCACGTACGTCTATGAGGACAAAAAACAGAAGATCTCTGTAGACCTAATGCCTAAAGTGCTGAGAACTGGAAGGGTCTACGCATATGTCCACAACGGGATATGGTTTGACATAGGCATTCCTGAAGACTATCTGAAAGCTAATATCGCTGCGCTAAACGCTCTCTACCCGAGTGGGTTCGTAGCGAGTAGCTCGGAGGTTCGAGGAGAGGTTGTCGGACCAGCGTACATAGGTAACGAAGTCGTTGTAGGCAAAGGTAGCATTATAGGACCGAATAGCGTCCTACTCGACCAGGTATCAGTAGGCGATTTCTCTATGGTTAAGGGATCCGTCGTGATGAAGGGGAGTAGAATAGGCTCCTCGACCTACATAAAGAACTCTGTAGTCGGGGAAAGCTGCTCGATAGGTAACTGGGTTAGGATAGAGAGTGGAACGATAATAGGAGACCAAGTAAGCATAGCCGACGAGGTGTTCATAAACAAGCGCAATTATATTCTCCCCTATAAAGAGATAAGTGAAAGTATATGGAATGAGGGGGGAGTAGTTTTATGAATTAACGCTGAACTCTTGCTGGAACGCTTTATAGACTTTATAGAGACTATAGTGTAGAGGGCTATCGACCAAATCTGGGTCAACATAGTCGACATCTATACATAGAGAATTACTGACTAAACGAATCTGTGGGGTTGCGTGGCTCAGATCCTCGCGACCTACCAACGGCTTAACGAAACGTCGCGTTCTCGAAATTCTTGTCCCTGCCTCGAGTCTATCTTTAACTGAAGAAGAAACGTCGTTTCAAAGCCGAAACAATGTTTTGTTTCGTACACGTCCCTCTAGAGACGGAAATTTCGGCTTAGCACGCTCCTTCGAGCTTAGTGGTAGTCGAGCGTAAACATATTAACTCTCTTGCTAGCTATTCACATGAGTGATGAAGCCGCCCCAAGAGCGGATGTATGACGATCTCGCGACGACCTGAAACAACGCTTAATGACCTCCCACCGTTTTATCACTCGTATCGTGCGTTCCGCTAGCCGATATGATCTTCCTTATAGTTTAAGACTGCTCGGAAACAATTTCTAACATGAGAAGCTGCGGCCAACGGAGACCGACAGTAAGTGGAGTGCATGTAACACTATTATCAAGCAAGGCAGACCAGCACCAAGCAAAACAGAAGAAAGGGAAGAAATATGATTAAAACAACCTCGTGAAATAAAGTCTCTTGAGCGCGGACTCTAGAATAGCAACCTTAAAACTCTGGGGTGCTCTTAATACGTTAGACTGATAACCCGTTTGGGAGCAAGATTGAGAGTTGCTGTAGTTGATTGTCTTGCTTCTAGCCCTTCCGGTAGAAGAGTTTCTAGCGTCGACGTAATAGGTGTCGGCCCGAGGCTCGTGGTAGGCATTTTAAAGAAGCTCGGTGTAGATGCTTGTCTGCTTGAATGTGAGACAGCTCTAAAGGGTCCTATAGGTAATCAGCGCGACTTTGACGTAATAATGGTATCCGGAATGTCAACGGATTTGATGATTATGGGGATGGTCTTAAAGAGGTGGAAGCATGTAAATTGGTCTATCGCTGGAGGTCCGTCCTGCGTTGATTACGAAGAACTCTTAAGACTGGGGTTTGATGCAGTCGTTTGGGGTGAAGCGGAGGTCTCGCTTCCAAGTTTGGTGAACGCCCTCAGGACCGGTGAGCTGAGCGGAGTCCCGAATTTGATTTTTCGCAAGGAAGGTGGTGTGGTCTCCAATATAGTTGCGGGCTATGCTCGAGAGCCTCTTCTTTGGTCCTTCACTCCCGATGTGGAGTCTGTGAAGAACTATAGGTACTATTGGGCATGTAGAGTTTATGTAGAGGTAGTTAGAGGTTGTAGCAATTTCTACAGGACTACGTTACCAGTCGTATTACAAAACAAGGTAATCAAGTGCGGGCATTGCGATATCTGTAAAACCGGTGACTTAGAAGATAGGCTCTCGTGTCCCCTGATGATCCCCCCGGGCTGTGGGTATTGTTTGGTTCCAAGACTTCACGGGCCGGCAAGATCTCGACCTGTAGACCAGATAGCAAAGGAGATCGAGGACCTAATTGAGCTTGGTGTCACAAGGATCGTGCTGAGCGCTCCTGATATACTAGACTACGGTCGAGACTGGTTAGTGAGACCCAAGCCTCTCACAGACCCCAGGTACCCTCCTGCCAACATAGACGCTCTCGAAAAACTCTTGAATACCATATTCTCTATTCCTATGATAGAGAAAAGAAGAGTGCACTTAATGGTCGAAAACGTAAAGCCGAACTTAGTTACGGAAGAGGTGGCAAAAGTACTGGGTAAATACTTACGTGGGACCAGCGTTAATATAGGTTTGGAAACGGGGGACCCAGAGCACCACAAGCAGTTGGGAAGGCCGTCCACTATTGAGGAAGTTCTAAGAGCTATAAAGCTATTGCGAGACTCAGGCCTCATACCCTACGTGTACGCTATCTACGGGTTACCCGGCGAAAGCTGGAAAACTGTCAGGAGCACTATAAAGGTTTTGAAGAAAGCTACTAAGCTTGGCGCCGAAAGAGTGATCCTATATAGGTTCAGACCACTTAAAGGCTCGGCTTTAGGAGGCTACCCCCCACCACGCAGTAACCCAAAGGTGAGAGCTCTCAAAAACTTTGTGAACGCTTTAGAGATGTCGGCTAAGAGAAAGCTCCTAGGAAAAAGCCTTAAAGTGGCTGTCGTAGATACGTACGGTAAAGACGCCTACATAGGCTATACCTTACCTCACGGTCCTGTTGCTATAGTCAGAAGCAGTGAAGACTTGCGCGGTAAGGTGGTCGATGTAGTAGTTCGTAAGGTTAGAAAAAGAGAAGTGGAGTGCGTTCCTAAACAGGGTGCTTAATTATACTGACTATGAAAGCGAGAGTCTCAAGAGGCTCTCTCGGACCTAGCGCTGGTTTACATAGCCTAATAGACGCGTGAAAACTCCCGTAGGTGCATCTTCGTAGACCGAAGTATGGGGGTCGCCAATTACGGGGTGAGAGCCCCGCAGAGGAAGTGCACGTTCTCCATAAATCGGTCAAGGTGTATAGCGTCCGAGATCGCTTTGGCTACCCCTAGTCGATGAGGTCTCAATAGAGACGCAGGAGAACAGAAGCTGAAAATGACATGAGCTATACAAATCAGCACAGGGCTAAACAGCAGCAGAACATGTGGTTAAGTGATAGAAGCACGTGGGGGAATTAAGAGCGGTTTCTCGTCAGGCTTCTGCGAGTTTTACCGGGACGGGTCGTGCTTTACTGTACGACTTACCGTTGCTGCTAGCCCCTCCACGTGAGGAGAGGACGTCTCCCGAGACCAACGGCTTGGAGCTAGCATCGAGCGACCCTACAAAAGCTCTATTTAAACTCAACACACCAAAACCGTCGTCATACCCTCCGCTACACACTACGTCCCTGGCAATAGTGGGACTCGGAAGAGCTAGATGACAAACCATGGAGATACGAAGACATTTGTTCTACGAACTCGCAGAGTTCAGCTCTCGGACCTTCTTCGAAAAACTTAAAAACCAATGACCGATAGTTGCTTACGGCGAAAGATGATGAGTGAGTATTCGTACGGCTACGTAGTAAGGGTTGGCGATAAAACCTACAACGTACTCGTTAGACCTGTTGGAGAAGGTAGGTTTAAAGTATTGGTGGAGAACACTGAACTTGACGTGTTCGTAGAAGGTGGGCAGACCATAGTAAAACCTCAACCTAGCACGGGTACCGCTAGCTCTGTAGAACCCAAGACTCCTGCTGTTAATAAAGCTAAACCTCCTTCCGATAGAGGTAGCAAGAAGTCTGAGACCGTTTCTGGGACAGCACTAACGGCGGTAGCTCCGGTGGCTACGCCGACAGCTCCAGTAACGGCGGTAGGTGGTGCGATAATAGCTTCTCCTATTCCGGGTAAAGTTTTGAAGGTCTTGGTCAGTCCTGGAGAACCCGTAAATCCCGGGAAGTTGGTCGCTACCTTAGAGTCAATGAAGATGGAGGTGGAGGTCTTTAGCGATAAGAGTGGCAGAGTGAAGGAGGTAAAAGTGAGACCTGGAGACTTCGTGAATGTAGGAGACCCCTTAATACTCTTAGACTAGCTTCCTCGTGGAGATCGGCTTTCCACAGATCGATCGACTCTCAACCTGTAGCCTGAGTGTATCTTGGCCATCCTATCACCAAATCTCTCTAGAAGCCTTGCTTCACCTCTCAACTCAGTGCAGTGCTGCGTATACGTTGACTACACTCTCATGGATTAGCTCTTCTACAACTCTAGAGGCTTTTTGGTTAACACCAACTCAAGTCCTTGAAGAGATCTCTTGACCGCGGGAGGCATACCTGCATCAAACCTGATGAACCCATGAGACTTACTATAGCAGGGCCTGAGTACGTCAGGATGTGCTATTACTGGTTTACTGCCTACCGTCTTTATCAATTTAGACAATCCTCCACTGTGGTCGTAGTGCCGATGGGATAACGCTATTACATCAACAGGCTCGAGGCTCACCCCTAGTGATGAGGCATTCTTGATGAGGACGCTTCCAGAGCTACCGCTATCCAGGAGGACTCTAAACACTGTATAGAAACTAACGCGCTAAATCCATGCTCCGCTAAGAGTCTCGTAAACCCAGAGTAGTCGTCGACTAATACTATGATTTCGACGCTTACTATTCGATGAGAATTTAATAACCCACACTTACTAAACCCAATTAAACGAAATATCCCATCATTCTGACGCTCCTCTCCCTTTAAACGTATACCAAGAGTCGAATTCGTCTCCCATGAGGACAGCGTCCCCGACTTTCTGGAAGAACCCCTATTCTTCAGGGATGGAGCCGGCAGGTAGGAAAGACCATCATAATGGGCACATTGTAATGCGTCATCAGGATCGTAGAGCTAGTGGGAGTTCAAGAGATTTCCTTGTATACAAGTTAGCTAGAGTAGCATTTGGCAAGGAATGTGGCCGTATATATCAGAAACTTGGCTAGGGCCTCATTGTTTAGAGAGACAGCATGACCTATGTCCGGTAGGACGTGGAGCTCGAACGTCTTACCGTGAGCGACAAGCTTGTTAACGAAGTTTAGCACAGGCTGTATTGGTGTTCTAGAGTCGTTTTGAGGCTGTACTATACACAAAGGTGATTCCAGTTTCTCTACATAAGTTATTGGAGACCTCTCTTTGAACAAAGTCTTTTTACCCGCAAATAGCACTTCCTGAAAGGTCTTAAAGTATTTATCGGCCAGCTCATACATCATCTCCCAGTCAGCTACTGGGGCACCAGCAACACCACATTTCCAGAGTCTGGGCCTTGTAGTTAACTGCATAAGCGTAGTATATCCCCCGTAGCTGTAGCCGACGATTGAAACATCACCATCTCTAGCAAGACCGTGTTTTACGGCCCATCCTCTAGCTGCTGCGACATCCTCCATATCGGCACCACCTGGGTCACCTATGTCCATCAACCTGAACTTTTCGCCGTACCCGGTCGAGCCCCTGAAGTTTGGAGCGACTACATGGTAGCCTAGAGCAGCTAGAGCAGCGACTATCGGTGTCCAGGAGTTAGCTACTTCAGACCACGGACCCCCGTGTGGATACACTACGGTGGGCCCCGGCTTTGGTGAAACTCTCGATTCAAGTACGTATGTCGGTATCTTCAGGCCGTCGAATGACTCTACTTCAACAAACTTAACCTCACCCAGCCCTTCAGCTATCTCGCGGGGTAGCGGATTGTCTATGATGGTGTCTGTGGTACCGCTATCTATATCGACTGCTAAAATCTTCGGTGGAGTTTTAAGATTCGAGTAAGTTATGTAGAATTTATTACAGTATGATGCCGCTGACGATACAAAACCGGTGTCCGGCCCTAAACCCCTTCCATCTACGAACAGCTTCGAGTTACCCTTCTTCTTACCTA
This sequence comes from Sulfolobales archaeon, assembly GCA_038832865.1. Lineage (GTDB taxonomy): Archaea > Thermoproteota > Thermoprotei_A > Sulfolobales > NBVN01 > DRZP01. The sequence goes on along the minus strand of JAWBJE010000006.1, from coordinate 73,091 downwards.
TAGCCCAAACTCTACCATCGGCCGTCCACCCAAAGTCTACGAACTCTGTCGGTTCGTAATTCTCTATGTCGGGGTACCTGAACTTTACTCTTTCAACTTCTCTAGTACCGAGGTCTAGTGAGTAAAGCCTTATCCTGTCTCCGTCTTCAAAGTTGCTAGCGAATAGCAACTTAGTTCCACGAAGCTTGGGGTGGAAGTTACTCGAGCCCTCCTTGGGTGTGAATACCTCTTGAGAACTAGTGAAGGTGTCGACTATCAGTAGTTCTGTCGAAAACGGGTTGCCCATGAGGTGACCGAAACCGACTATGTACCTCTCACTAACATCGGTAACGAACTCTCTACCCTTAGTTTCAACAATTTTTTCAACAGTTCCTTTAGCTATATTAGCTAGATATATTCCAGCGCTAGTTTTCGTCGCGCCAGACCAAGCAACTCGAACACCGTCAAAAGCTAGTCCAGCTACCCTTTGTGGCTCGATACCCTCAGACACGATGATGTCTTCACCCGTCTCGATGTCGTGAGCGTAAACCTTTGATAGCTCGAACCCCTTGCTCACGTCTCTTAAAAACACGACCTTAGTAGAAGACTCGTGAACTTCTATAAGCATATGCACTTCTGACGCTACGAGCTTCTTTATACCCGTTTCTAGGTTAACGGCGTACGCGCTATACACGCCTCCCTCGGTAGAACCATACACCAAGTAGCCTCCGGCGACACCCTCCACGGCGTATCTTGGAACGTAGACTAAAGCCTCAATTACCCTAGAAATCTCCACCAAGCTCTTGAGTACCACAGGTAGTACACCAGGACTTATTTCAACGCGGAATTAAATTTTGTTAACTATGCGTGAAGTGCATGTTGACACCCCCAGGGCAGGGTAAGGCGCAGTTTTATACCTTAGCTTCTTGTATAGCTGGGGGTGCTAATGACTCGGGATAGGATTATCGGGGGTCTACTGTTAGCTGCCTCGGTCGCAATAATAGCCGCCTATGGTTGGTTAGTCTTTCTAACCGATTACTACTTGTTAGTCCTAAAGCTCACCGGTTTTATAGCCGTAGCCGGAGTGTTCGGTATTCTAGGCTGGATAGGCTACACTCTAGCCACCACTCCTCCTCCGAAGCCTATAGAGGAAATAGAGAAAGAAATTGAGGAAGAACTAAAGAAACTTGAAAGTGAAGCTAAGAGCGCCGCACTACAAACTGAGACTCGAAAGACCCCCTCAAATTAGATTGATGCCTTAGTCAAAAAGAGTCTTAATGAAGCGAACTCTTTTCTGTTTCCATAGAGTCTTCGTAAAGCTTAGTAATCCGCCGGTGCGGGATTACACTCATTAAGATTTTAGTAGTAATACGCTATGGAGTAAGCAGTGGGTAAGCTGGAGTCATATGAAGTGCTGAAAAAGCTGTTCTGGATGTCGAAGGTCAGAAAACTTAGCCTGTCCGAGGTCGAGCTGGTGGTGACTGATAGGTCTGTCGTTGGAGGAGTAAAAACCTTTAGGCTCTCAGATGGCGCTATTTTGATGAAGGACCGCGTTGTTTTAGCAGACCTCGGTACTCAGATACCTCTACATCGCATAATAGAGGTGAGAGCTGGTGGTGAACTTCTTTGGAAGAAAGACCGAGGTGTCCAGACGAGACCCTGAAGAAGTTGCCCACATATAAGGAAGTGCGAGAACACGTACTTAGAGTGAGTAAAGAGCCTTTGGCTCTCCCAAGGTCAGTTAGCAAGAAAGCTTTAGTTAGGTATTACACCAAAATCGACAAAATACGCGAGTACTTGGTAAAAAACGTCCTGAGCCCCCTCTCAGCCTTAAGGAATGTTCTCGAAGCCAGTTTTTACGAAAAAATCGCTACGAACGCTTTACCTGAGGGAGTGTCTGCTAAAGAAGTTACTAACAAGCTCATTGGAAAAGTTAGGGTCATTAACAAGCTTTCACGAGAGTACAGGTCAAAAATCGCTGTGAGCTTCGATTCCGCCGAAGCTCGAGAACTCTACAGAGAATATGTTGGAAGAGTTCTTTCTATCGTTAGGAGACTGTCAAAGCTCATCGAGATGGCTAATAACGCTATATCTGAGCTTAAAAGAACTCCATGTATTGACCCATTAGTTCCCGTAGTAGCGGTTGCTGGATTGCCTCAGGTCGGGAAGTCGACACTCGTCTCAGCGCTATCAACAGCTAAGCCTAGGTCCTCACCGTTTCCCTTCACTACAAAGGAGATAATTATGGGTCACGTAAACGTGGGGCTCCAGAGATTCCAGATCTTAGACCTCCCGGGGATCCTGGATAGACCCCCTAGCGATATGAACGAGGTTGAAAGAAAAGCCTTAATAGCTATAACAGAAGTCGCTGACTTGGTCTTGTTCGTAGTGGATCCGTCTGAAGACTTCTATTACGGTTTAGAGAGTCAGCTAGGTCTCCTAAGGTCACTCAAAGACTGGGTTGATACTAGGATACTAGTAGCAATTAACAAAGTCGATAAGGTGGATATAAATAGAGTTGAAAGAGTCTCTAGAGCCATAGCTGATGTACTCCCTAATGCTAAGATAGTAGCTATAAGTGCTTTAAAAAGAGAGGGGTTAGGTGAGTTGATGAGTGCGATAGTGGAGTTCCTAAGCAAAATCTCTAAATGAAAAAATCCAGAGGATGGTTAATGTCACAACTAGCAAGAATACCTGTAAGAGCCTCAATATGCTGTCTGAAGATAGATTTAGTACTAAGCCTATCAGGATAAGTATGCTTAATATTATGGACTTACAGTATGTTCTTAAGCTACCCTTAATCGTAGGCCACCCCCCAGAAACTTGGATAAAGCGTAAGACGATGCGGAGAGGATAATTAAGTAGGCTGAGGGAAGCAATAGATATGAGTATAAATACGAGACTGCAGCAGTTTGAATAACGTTGAGATATTCGATAATATCACTTACATTTACGTAATGTTTTTCCTCAACTTTTGGTCTGGGAACGTGGCTACCAAAGTAGCTTACTTTAACCTCGTATTTCCCCTCACTGAGCGTAACAGAGCACTCCTCGACCTCGAGACCTCTCCAGCTAAATGTACTCCAACGGCAGCTGATCGGTTCTGCTCCCACTAGGATCTCTTCTACCTTAACAGACGCAAGCTTCAAAAGAATTAAAGTGGCTTCAGAACTCAATACTCTTAGGTTCAGTACCACATACCCCGACGAGAGGTTTGTCGACGATATCTCCAATATCCCGATAAACACTATGGAAAGACCTTCACCAGCATACAACATGCTACTAACCCTTAAAGGGCCAGACCACGGAACCTTAATTAAAGCGGGATCAACCCCAAGAGCGTATCCCATGAATACTACCTCAACCTCGAATTCTTCTCCAAGCGATAGCAAGTCCTTCGGAGGACCTACATAAAACTTACCATCGAAGTCTCCTAAAACTACTATAGCAGGATCCCTAGAACTCTTATAGAACTTCACTACAGCGTGGGGAACCGGGTTTCCTAGAACATCCACAACACCTCCCGTAATAGCGCCGTATCTATCACCAGCTATAGGAGGTTGAGGCGACTCTAATGCTAGCGCAAATACGGGCATGAGAGGCATTCCTATGTAATAGACTATTGAGATAGCTATCATTGCGGCTCCGGCGCTCTTCCCCATTCTCAGGGGGATCGTGTAGAGGAGAATTCCTATTGCGAGCACTCTATCTCTAAGGCTGTAGACAACTATGGATATCAGGTATATAGTCTTTATAGCGGTAAGAGAGGTAGCTATTAGACTGCCGACGTGCTTCAGTAGCTCAACTAAGATATCTGCTCCAGAAACCTTGAGCGCCGTCGCTATAGACTGGATGGCTAAATACGATGCAACAAGAGTAGTCATCCTGCCCGTCAACCAGGCTATGAAGTTGGGCCAACTCGCACCTAGAATAGCGAGAAAGTAGTCTCCTAGTTTCAACAATAGGCTGTAAGCAGATACTAGCACCGCAGACGCCAAGCCGTCATACATCATGAGCACACCCCACTTCTTTATGGATTTGAATGGTAGTGGAGAGCCGTAGAGAACGGCGCCTAAGCTGTAAGTAAGTAAAGATAACATGTATGCTAGCGAGAGCAGTTCCATTGAAAACACTCCATTACGGTGTTGGCGGTGGGGGCATAGGGAGGGAGATAGAGGAAGCTATGTATGAGATTAAGGCAAAAATAGTTGTTCCAAGCGCAAGCCAGAAGGCTGCTAAAACAGAGTCCTCTATCAAGCTTTGTCCAGCCCTCTTCAGGTTTCTAAAGGGTATTGGAGAGCCCCTTAGCGCCCAACCGACAGCCCATGATACCAAGAATACAAACCATGCTACACTCATAACTACAACCGTTACCTGTCTGACGAATTCAACTAAGTTCAATTCCGCACCCACTTTTCTGAATACTTATATAGCGTTTCGCACCTTCATTACCATGGGTTTGACCCTGAGCATGACCGCATACTTCGTATCGAAGAGGGCTGTAATAAGTTTCGGCACACACCTCGTGCCTCCGCTAATTATCCTCGGACCCTCTCGCATAGGTTCAGGGTCTATTCTATTTAGCTACGTTTTTCTCGGCTTTCCTACAAGGAGAAAACTGGCTGAACTCTCCAAAACAAACCGAGTAACTCTTGAGGAGCTAGATACTCTCAGTTCAGGCAGTAGGCTCGGGGCAGGTGTCACAGTCCGATCTCACTGTGTAATATACGAAAACGTGGAACTAGGCGATGAAGTCGAGCTTGGTCATAACGTACTGATTAGAGAGAGTACTGTAGTAGGTGCGAAAACAAAAATCGGGACAGGAACTATAGTCGACGGATACTCGATCATCGGGGATAACAGTAATATACAGTCTGGCGTCTACATACCGGTAGGGACTAGGATAGGCAATAGAGTCTTTATTGGACCTAGAGCCGTTATAACTAACGATAGATATCCTCCAAGTAAGAGAATCGTTGAAACAATCATAGAGGACGATGCCGTGATAGGCGCGAATTCTACCATAGTTGCCGGAGCTAGGATCGGGAGGAGGGCTGTTGTTGCCGCCGGAGCTGTTGTTATAAAGGATGTCGACCCGGACACCGTTGTCGCCGGAGTGCCGGCTAGGCCTATCATGAAGAGAGAGGAGTACGAGGCGAAGAAGAAGCTATACGAAGAATCTGACGGCATCACACTTAAATAACTCAAGCGAACAGTTTATGTGTTTTTATTTAATTTGGGTGTAAGTATTCGAGCGGTAAATGAAAGTATGTTTAACCTTAGAGAGATAGCTGAAAGCATTATAAGAAAGCCTGGAGTTTTTCTCGATGAAACGAAGCTTTACCCAGAGTACGTTCCAGACGTTCTACCGCATAGAGAGGAGCAGTTTAAGCAGCTCACCAAGATGTTTAAACACGTCGTTATTTCGCCTGGGTCTTCTTCCGCTAGGGCAATTCTCTACGGGCCCCCGGGAACGGGTAAAACTGCGACAGCTATATCTTTTGGTAAAGTCATCACTAGGCTAGCTAGCGAGAAGGGTATAAAACTTAGATACGCGCATGTAAATTGTGCCAGTTCTAAGTCGGCGCTTTCGGTGCTCAGAGAGATAAAGAACCAGCTCGGTCTTAGCGTACCAGATAGGGGGCTGGGTTTCCCGGAGTTTGCTAAGGCGCTACTAAAGGAAATGGATATGGAGGACCTATACGCCGTGGTCACTCTTGATGAATTTGACTCCGTTCTATTCAATTTTAAGACTGAGGATAAGTATTCCCTGATAAGATTCTACGACGTATTCCACGCAGAAGTAATGAGATTGAACTTTATATACGTAAGCAGAATGCGATTAAACGATATCATTAGGACCCTAGACGAGATATCCGGTAGCTACATGATGAGGAACACTATAGTCTTCAGTCCATACAAATCAAAGGAGCTTTACGATATACTTAGGTTTAGAGCCGAGGAGGCGTTCTATCCTGGTGTTGTCGATAGCGAAGTATTTGAGTACATATCAAACCTCGTAGGCTACGACACTGGTGGTGATGGCAATGCCAGAAAGGCCTTAGCAATACTTTACACCGCCGGAAAGCTGGCTGAGAAAGAGATCGAAGAGGGCAGAGCTTCGAGAGTCCTCGTCGAACACGTTAGGGCGGTTTCAGCCAGTGAGGACCTAAGCCTAATACACGTTTTGGATTCATTGAACTACTTAAACATCCATCAGCTACTACTGCTCAAGTCTATAGCCTTAGGACTTAAGGAAACCGGAGACAATTACATAAGTATTGGTTACGTCGAAGACGTATATAGAAGGCTCTGCCGCAGCTTAGGACTCGAACCTAGAAAGCACACCCAAATATACTACTACGTGTCGGAGCTCGCAAGTCGTGGAATCATAATGACTAAAAAGACCTTAAAGGGGAGGAGAGGTAGAAGTAGTTACGTCAGTTTTGGTGCTGCTCCACTAGATAGCCTTCTGAACGCTCTCGAAAAGGCGATAGCTGTGAGGCGTGAAGTCGGTGAGTAACTTAAGAGACCTAATAGTTGAAGTAATGTCGAGCAAGGTGAGAATCAAAATACTGAAGCTATTAGTGGAGAGAGAGTCCCTCAATATATCTGCTATAGTAAGAGAAACTAGACTCAACCATAAAATAGTTAAGGAGAACTTAGATTACCTAGTTGAGCGAGGAGTAGTTAACGAAGTAATCCTCGGAAGAGTTAAAGCCTATAGACTAAACTACTCAAATCCCGTAGCCAGGGCGATAAGAGACCTATTTACTTCTTAAAGAAGCCCTCAAGACCCTTTGATGGCTTCACTTCCTTTCTCTCGGTATGCTTAGAGCTAGGTCTAGTCTTAGAAATGGCGCTAGTCGCCTCATCCTCAGTCCTCGTTTTCCTAATCTCCTGCCTAAACCTCTCGACCTGTCTTATTATCGTGTCTCCTTTACTTTCTGAGAGATATCTAATCATGAATTCGCTTAGGTTTAGCCCCAGAGCTAGTCTTGCTGCGTATTCGGGGTTATTGTCGAAGATCACTTTCAGATAAGGTATCACATTAGATTTAGCCGTCGAAGTGGAGCACTTTAAGTGAGACGCTATCAGTTTGGCTAAATCCTCCCTCACCTGCCTCGTCTCCCTAGTCTTGGCCATAAGTCGTACAGTTTCAGGAAATGCGTACTTAACCCACTTATACTTGTAATTCTCATTCTTTATAGAGAGAGCCACTCCTGCTGTCATCATATCGACAGCGTAAGATAGGAGGTCCCAGTTGCCAGTTCTTATTATTCTAGAGAAGTATACATCCGCTCTAGATAGGGCTTCGTAAGCTCTCCAGAGGTCGTCAGGGTCGAGAGCTTGTCTAGGCAGATTCTCGTGAATCCATTTAATCAGCTCGTCCGGAGCTAGGTCTGTTTGAGTAGAGGCCTCCCTAGCTTGCCAGGCATACTTCGATATCATTATCTTCCTGACAACGTCGAATACATTTAGATCCCTGTCTCTAGCTCTAAGGAGGGCTTTAGCTGCGGCTAGAGTGACTTTGCCAAATCCTTCTCCAACAGCCTCTAAGTCGTTTATAGCAGACCTGAGGTCTCCCTCGGCTTTTTCTGCAATATAGCTTAATGCTTCCTCTTCGCACTCTAGTCTCTCGCTCAAGCAAATGCTACGTAGAACTTTTTTTACATCCGTTTTAGTCAGCCTCTTGAACTCTATCATCATGCAGACATCACGTAGATCTCTAAGCTTGGGGTCCCACGGATCGTTTGCTATTAACACAACAGGATGCGAAGTGTTTTCAATCAAGCTCAGTATTGATTCGAGCGCGCCTCGGTCTGCTGTGGCAGATATACCATCTACTTCGTCTAGTACTATGATCCTTCCGCGGCTGCTTCTTAGACTCCCGCCCCTAGAGGACACTATGGCTATTCTCTCTATATCGGTAGACCTCCTATAGTCACTAGCGTTCATTTCTACAAGCTCTAACCCTTTCTCTCTAGCTGCGGCTTCAACAAGCGAATTCTTGCCCGACCCAGGGGGTCCGTACAAGAGAACCGCTTTTTTCTCGGGTTTCCCTTGTAGCCAGGAGTTTAACCAATTAACAAAGAGTCTTTTAGCTTCCTCTTGATTAACTACGTCATCTATCCTCTTTGGTCTATACTTAAACACCCAGGGAAGTTTTTTAGCAAGAGACATTGATTCACCGCTTTACAGGCCTAGCTGGCTGGGATTGCTGTCTTAGAGTTTTACCCAGTAGGACGAGCTTAGCTAAAAGAGCACTGAGCTGTATCTCGTCATCTGCTCCTTCGACTAGTCTGTACTGTACCTCGCCTAAGTAGTCGGCTATCTCTACTCTTATTTCCTCCGGTATGGAGACTTCTGAGCTGAACACTTCTCTATGCAACTGCTTAACTATATCTACACCAGACAATCCGTATGTGACCATGAGCTTTCTGAGGATATCTCTAGACTTTAGGAAATCCCCCTCAAACAGGGCCGTCTTTAGTAACGCTCTAACTTCGGCAGGCGTAGCTAAGCCAACGACTTTGTACACATTAGATAGGTTTACCTCGCCGAGTGCCGCTGATGCCTGCAAAATGTTTATAGCCCTTCTCATATCTCCTCCAGACACCTCATATATAGCATCCAGCCCCTTATCGTCGCAGATGACTTTTTCATGCGAACATATCCACTTCAACCTGGCCACTACGTCTTCTCTTTTAAGCGACGTAAACCTAAAGACCGCGCACCTAGATTGAATAGGCTCTATAATCTTACTCGGGTAGTTAGCAATAAGTATGAACCTAGTCACATCCACATACATTTCCATAAGCCTCCTCAGCGCTTGCTGAGCATCCGCCGTCATGTTGTCTGCTTCATCTAGTAACACTATCTTAAAAGGTACGTTCACCGGCAGCTTGCTTCTGGAAAACTCTTTCACCTTGGTTCTTATAACGTCTATACCCCTCTCGTCTGAAGCATTTAGTTCTAACATGTATAGCCTGTAGTCTTCGCCGTAGAGGTCGTGTGCTAGAGCATGTGCTGCTGTAGTCTTACCGGTCCCCGGAGGACCAGCAAAAAGCAGGTGGGGCATATTTTTCTCTTTAACAAATACTTGAAGCCTTCTAACGATGTCCTCTTGATTTACCATTTCTTGTAGAGACTTGGGTCTGTACTTTTCAGCCCATAAAAGCTCTGCCAGTACACCTCTAGAGCTCATCAATACACCGAAGTGATCTTATCCTCTCTAAACTTAAATACCTCTAACCTCTTTGACGTAGATCCCTTTGGCACACGCTTCAGATTGGGTATAATATCATTACTCACACATTATTGATCAGATGCGACCGGAACTATCTTATGACAGCGCTAAGTCTCTTGGCATAATACGTTAAGGGTTATAATACCGTGACGAGCCGTGTGGAGCTTTACAACATAGAAACCTCCACCGGTCAGCTCAGGGGCTCCTCGGATTTGCCACTCACACTCGACCAACTTATCGCCTAGGCCTACTGGAGGGTTTACGGAAGGTTCGACCACCACTATATGACCTCGAAAACCGGCTTCAATCAGCACCTCTTTTTCACAGAAATAGCTACCACTACCGGTCATAATCTCAACCCTGAGGAGAGTTTCAGACATAACTCCGCCATTATGAACATAAATCGACAGGACTGGGACTGGGTTTAATTTACTATAAGTTATATAGAGCATTGGTTTAAGCTCGAAATACTCTCTAGTCGATATTACTATGCTATAGATGTAGCCTGCGATCGCTAAAATTAAGACTAAAACCACAGCTACGAGTAGGACTCTTATAACCAACAGATAAACCCCACGTTTAAACCCCCTTAGAGAAAGCTTTTCGACCATACTACACTATCCCTAGGTAGTATAAGGTAGTTATAGCTGTGAAAACGGAGATTAATGTCATGGCTATTACGTGTTTAAAGCCCGCACTTACTGCTTGCTCCGATGTAACGCCTGCTATTAAGCCCATAATCATCGAGTTTATGTATGACCCTATAGACAGTGACGTTATCATGGGAATCAAGCCTGCGGGTTGAACGGTTCCAGCGAAAGAAGTGAGCATCCACAGTATTATAACTGGTGCTGAAGCTAGTAGCATCGACCCAAAATAGGGTAGTAGTACGTAAACTCTCAGCCTTCTCCTAAGCTCCAACTCGGATTCTGCTAGAACTGTTGTAAACCTAGCAAGAGAGTCTATTATCTCTGGTGAGCCTCCACCTACCGATATCGAGTCTACTAAGAACCTGAAGACTACCAGAGTAAACCAATCTCGAACACCTGCTAAGGCTTTCCTAATAGCTATGTCCACGGACATACCGGAGTAGAGTGCCGCCGCCGCCTTTTTTATCACGGGAGATAGCGTCCCATAGGGTCTCGATGAGAGATTTATAATGCATCTCTCAGGGCTTAATCCGGTTTTACGCGTCTCGCTTAGGTCTCTCAGAAACGATGCTGTACTCCTCACTAGACCTCTTTGCCTCCTAGATATCCTGAAGTGGTCCACAGCCGGTGGCGTAAAAGCTGCTATAGTAAACACAGCAAGTCCGACAAGCAGCGATACTAGATCCCTGCCATCCGAGATGCCACCGATCAGCTTAGGAGATAGTGTGAGTGCTGTAACAAGTCCAATTATAGCCCCAATCGGTAGAGTGATTAGTAGAAGTAGCATAGGCTCTCTTACACCTATGGGTGATCGCGGTAACGTACTATGTATAGCCAGTAGAACAAGCATCCCTATCGTTGGGACAATCACAAAGTTGTAGAGAGTAGGAAGCATCATATCTGAGGCTAACCCTACCGGAAGAGCTACGGCTACTCCACCAGCCGCTAGCCCTACAGCTCCCATAGAGGCGAACAAGACAAAGACCGTTAGGGATACGACTACACCGAACACTATATACGCCTCTAAGTACGAAGCTAGTCTGCTAACCAGGGCTTTGATATCGTTTATTCTGTTATTGAGTATTTCCTCTGTTCTTATTTGTAAGTAGTGAAGAACGTCGCCCCCAGTTTTCAGCGTTGTCGTGTAGCCCAGGATGACATCTCTAAACCTGCTGTTCGGATGGTCTATGGCCACTCTCTCTATTGCCGTTACAGGGTCCTCACCGAAGAACTTGCACCTAGCTAAAACTCTTTGAGCCTCCGCTCTCATGCCAGTGAACAGCCTAAGGCCGGCCACTCTTTCCATAACTTTTTCAAGACTTACCCCACCTCTGAATAGGGTCGAGGCGTAAACAAGAAAGAAGGGGAGTTCGTTCGAAACGGAAGCATTCCTAGAAGAGACCTTTATGTACGGATAGGCGAAGCCGAGCGCGAGTACGATTATAGGGGCTAATGCAGCTATCAGAGCTGATATCATCCTGATGATTAGTGGTAGGCTCATAGTTATAGCTACAATGAGTAGCGGTACGCTTATGGCAACAGCAGATATTGTGGTGTTCAAAAGAATTCTCGCTGCGTAGGCTACAGGGTGCGATGTTATAGCAGCACGTCTAAACACCGTATCCAGCTGAAACGTTTCAGACATTCTCCTAGCTATTCTCTCGAAGAGTACGAGGGCCAGTGCCGTATAAGCCTCAGAGAGGCTGTAAGCAGGCTTACTCTTCTTTGAAGCCAATTTCTCTAAGCACCTCTCTAGGTTTATAGTAATAGTTGTAAACGTACGTCGCTATTTCCTTATACGACCTCTTCCCAGTAGCCACCAAGTAGTCAATTATAGACTTCCTCTTTATTATATCCTCTATTACCTCTCCGACATCGAGACCCTTCATTCTCGCTATTCTCTCAACGATTAACGACTCCTTAAGGTTCACTTTAAATCTATCTCTCACCGGGTCCCAGGAGGCCAGCTCCCTATATTTGCCGTAGTCTTCTATCTCCCATATGTTTGTGATCCTTCTTACGGGTCTAGGCCTCCCAGCTTCATCAAGCTTGGTTACTCGCTTTATCACTAATGCCATGTTAATTAGAGGTATGTAGGTGTTAGGTATGTTCATAGGTGGGGAAGTAAGCCTCTTCACAGCAGCATCTATATCTTCTGCGTGCAACGTAGTTATTCCACTGTGTCCAGTGGCAATAGCTTGAAAGAGTACGTAAGCCTCCTCACCTCTAACCTCACCGACTATGATCACGTCCGGTCTGTACCTAAGAGATATCTTTACTAAGTCGTAAAGCTTTATTTCGGAGACTCCGGAAACCAAGTAGGAGGGTCTACCTGTCAGCTGAACCCAGTTCTCCTGGGGTAACCTAAGCTCTGGAGTGTCTTCGATCGTGACAATCTTGTAGGTAGGTCTTAGAAGGTTGGCTAAAGCGTTTAAAGTTGAGGTTTTACCAGCCCCCGTCATTCCAAGAATGAGAGTCGTCATCTTAAAGTCCATTGCAAGCCAGAAGTATGCTGCTATCTCAGGTGATATGGTACCGTAGTTTACGAGGTCTACTATTGTTATCGGGTCTTCTTTAAATTTCCTTATGGTGAAGGTGGAGCCCCTGGTACTAATCTCCTTCTGGAAAGTTGCCGCTACTCTATGCCCTCCGGGTATTATAGCATCCAATACTGGATAGGCGACCGAGATGTGCCTGCCGGCTAGATGGGCCAGCTTTATTACGAACTCGTCTAATTCTTGCGAGGTTCTAAAAACCACCGAAGTCGGTAAGTACTCGTATTTTCTGTGCCAAACGTATACTGGGACTCCTGGACCGTTGCAAGATATGTCCTCAACATTGGGGTCGCGCATCAATGGGTCTATAGGCCCGTATCCGATAATGTTCCTCTCTATGTAGTATCCTATCTTACTCCAAGACAAACCAGGCGTCCTCCCGAGTCTGAGTTGAAATAGCCTTATAGCTCTCCTAGCGAATCTGGAGATATACTCTCTTACGTCTTCCACGGGAACCTTGGGCGGTTCTAGCTCCCACATTATGTAGTCCACGATGCTCTTGTATATAGACTCCTCTTGTGGAGTTAGGCCTATCTCGTAGACTACGTAGTTTATAGTGCCGGTAGCTAAATCCTCTGTTATGTAAGCGTAGGCCCAGGGTTCGTAGAGCGCGTAGGTCTCTAGAAGCCTAGCGTCTCCGCGAACTACCGACAGCCTAAGCCTCTCTGGATTAACGATCGGCTTGATTGGCTCTATATTTACTACAGAGTCCACCAAGTCCCTGTCTTTGTCTGTCGACCTCTTCTTTATCAAAAGCTTAAGTAGCTTTAACCTCACTTAACAGTACCCATTTGGGTTTGTCATCCCTCAATAAATAACCTATTAATAAAAGACTTAAGGAGGTGTTGTGAGTGTTGTGGCTTAGGAACTCAGCAGTATTACTGATCCTAACTATGGCTGGAACAATAGCACCGATCATCATACCCGAAATATTATCTGCCACCAAGTACCCGGACATCCCGCATCCGTTAGTTTTAAAGTATGATTTCAACTTCACAATAGTCGATGTTTTAGCGCTAAACACTACTCACTTGGTCCTAGTGGTAGGTTTCGGAGAGCACTCGGCTGTCGTTGTTGTTAGCTTGGAAGACCCCGTAGAAGGACCAAAAGTAGTACAATCTTACCCCTTAGCTGGCAGAGTAACGGCCACGGCTGTAGACGGATACCCGCCAACTAGGTTCGCTGTAGGTAGCGATAGAGGTGAGATATACCTCTTTAAAATCGATAGAGGAAGACTCTACCAGTTACTACACCTAATACAGAGTGCCGACTTTAGAGTCCTTAACCTCTTTGTAGCCAGAGCCGGCGGTAGGTATAAGGTAGTAGCAACGGTTAGTGAAGGACTCCCGACAGGTTTATGTGTTAACTGCTACGTATACGTCTTCGATGAAGACCTCTTGGGGGCTTTCGTAATTTCCCCGCACACTATTACTACCGCAACCACGTACTATAAGCGTGTTTACCCTCAGGTCGCTGTTCCGGCCAAGCTTTACACTCCCGACGGCTACTACTATAGAGCCGATTGTATAGCCCTCTTTTGGGCGCCCTATATAGATGCGGTAATCGCGGAGCTAAACGTGAGTTACTTCGTTAACGCAACTCTAATTGAACCTGCCGGAGGAGCGCTAATCGAGGTGTCACTTCAGGATCCTGTCACTAAGGCAAGAAGAGTTTACGGCTGGAATGCTGACAGCGATGGCAGGGCTCTTATACCAATACCTAGGGGCTATTTAGTCAATATAACAGTAATAGGAGTAACTAAAAGGTTTCTTGTTAGTGAGAATATCAATACATCAGCTATAGCAAGGAGATTCAAGGTCGAAGTAACTATACCTGAAAAAGCTTCTACTGAAGCAGCAGAGGAAGTATACGGAACTCCGTTTTTCGCCAAATACTACGTAGACTTTCTGGACGTCACCAACGCTCCAGCGGGTTATAGAGTTATAAGGTCTTTAGATAAAGGGTTTTATCCTACCGCAACTCTACCTCACTTTATCGACTACGGAGGAGGTTACATAATTGCCTTAATGAATAGAACCTACATGGAGCTCTATAACCTTGATTACGCACTCAATTTGCAGCCCTATACCCCTGTTGGCATAGATTACCTGGGAATGACGCCAGTATCCATCGTGGACGTAATAGCATACTCTAGGGACGACATAGTCGTGGGGTTCTCTGACGGTAGGGTTAAGCACTACAAGTTTGATAGCTTAAGGAACAGATACAGTTTCGCTCAAGCAATAGTCACCCTGGGCTCCTTAGTGAGAATGTTGCCGCTGTCTTATTCGTCTTACTTTACTTTCTCCACTAGAGGTGTTCAGGTTGTAACCCTTACACCATACCAGTTACCGATACTGAGAGTCGGTTTTCAAGCCGAGTTCTCGGTTGAGGGGCTAATTTCAGCCTCGTCGCTACCTGGAGCTGGGCTATTGGCACTAGTGACACCATCCAAGCTTTATGTAGTTATGAACTTGGGGATAGCTATAGCTTCGCCTACGCCAATAAACTTAAGCAATTACGTAGCTCCATCGTTGTTCGTTAGGGTATTACCACCAGCTCCTCAGGAATGGGTTAACGGTTCCAAAGTAGTTTTAGAGTACGAAATTGGGAGTAGAAAGAAGAGCTTAACTAAGATATTTACGCGAGACGACGTGGAGTTTACAAACCTTATCCCCGGCATGAGATACGCTATAACCGTAATCCCGCCAAAGGACTACATGAGCAATTACACTACTGTAGTTGACGTCCAATACTGTGAGGAAAAGTGTCGGAACATCATAATACTAGCGAGTCTAAAGTACAGAGACTTCTCTGTCGGTCTCTTACTGAGAGACGAATTCGGAGGTACCCCGCTCGGGAGGCTAAACGTAATTGTAGACGGGAAGATTTACGGCTATAGAGCACCAGATGGAGTAAACCTGAGATTACTCTACGGCTATCACGAAATCATCGTAGAATCTCTTGACCAATACTATCCGACTTACAGAACTCAGATTAAGGTAGAAGCAGATATGACGGTAACCATAGTCCTTAAGAGAGCACGGTACAATCTAACAATGCTGTTTATCGATGGGTTAACTAGGCGAGCGATAGAGGCCCGCTTAGTTGTTTACATTAACGGTTCAGCGAACTATCTAGACCAACAGTCGGTTCTCTCAGTAGTTGTTCCCTCAGGAGCAGTCAACGTCACTATTGCCCCGTCAAAAGAGGCGAGTGGCATATACAGTAAGCGCTCCTTTACAGTGGTTATCAATAGAAGTACAGTCTTAGACGTCGTTATTGATAGAGTAACATATGAGCTCACTATATCGGCTCTCGACGAGCTCACCAGACTAGAGGTCCCCATTAAAGCATCCGTATACATTAACGGAACTGAAGCTTATAGAGGCTTGCTACCAAAGACCATAAGTCTTCCATATGCCTATTACGTAATTGAAGTTGTGCCAGTAGAAGAGCATGCTAACATTTACTCAGTTGGTATAGCTGAGCTCGCTCTAGTCTCTGACGCAAAGGTGCCAGTGTTAGTATTTAGAAAAGTCTATATTCTCGAAATCTCATTCAGAGACAAGTTCTCTGAAAAGCCTGTAGTACCATTAAGAGTCTTGATCAATGGCAGTCTCTACACAATAACAACCGCACCAAGTATTTCACTCCCTCTGAGAGCGGCAAACTACGTCATTAGAGTTGAACCTACCGAGGAAAATCCAAACAGTTATACCCCTCTTGAGAAGGCTATCAGCTTACTTTCGAACAGTAGGCTGGTACTCGATATCTCTAGACGAAACTACACTGTGACCTTGAAGTTTACTGACATCAGTGCCCGCGGGTACTTGGAAGGAAGATTCAGGGTTAGTTTGAACACAACAGTAACTTTGGTAGTTGACGGAATTACCTCATCTCGAGGTTTCAACCTATCTGTACCCTACGGTAAGTACCTGCTTACAATAACGCCACTTGACACGACCGAGAAGATTTACGCAACACCGTCGCCAATAACCATTAGTGTATTCTCTAACGTTAGCTATACTCTTAGGTTAAACAGGAGGTTGTACACTCTTGTAGTAATAGTGGTAAACGACTTAGAGGAGAGACTGAGCAACGCATACGTACAAGTTCTCGACCCAAATACTGGGCTAGAGATATCGTCGATGTATACTAATGAGAACGGTGAAGCCAGGATTAACATACCCGCCGGTGCCTCACTTATAAGAATTCTAAAAGGAGGCTACCTAGAGTATTCAGAAACGATCTATCTAGATAGAGATAGTACTCTAACTCCACGATTAAGACCGACTCTAATAACACTGGTTGGCAGGTTCACACACGTTATCGCATTCACCGTCGTAGCTATAGCGGTAGTCGTAGTAGCCTTAAAGCTAAGGACTAAGTTGGCCGAAAGGCTTGTGACAACGGAAGAGATTTTCTAGATTACACCGTCCTCAACCTCTCCTACTTTAAAATTTTCCTCAGCTTAAACGCCTTCACACCTTTAGTCGTTCATCGTTATTCGTATTTTACTCTAATATTATTTTCCCCAAATCCTTATCGTCGGCTACGCCATTGCCTTAAAGATACTAAGAAGTTTTAATTTATTTAAACTTAGTTCTCTTAGCTCCCTATGTAGCTTTACCGCAAGTAATCGAGCGATCAACGAGATGGTCACTACTCCCCGCGCACCACCGTGTGAGCGCTTCCACTATACCAGCCGATGCGAACAAAGGAGAGATCTGAAACAACCACATGAGGCTATCTAAACACCTAAATTCGTAGAGTGGGAAGCGATAGGTCTAGCGTTTTAACGTAAGACAATGCGGCTTCTTAGGCTTGGCTTGTCGAACTTCGCTCTAATGAGATACATGTCCACCTGGTCTCTGGCTTTTTCTCTCTTCTCCTGAAATTCCTTTAGAAACTTTCGAACTCTAGAAGCTAATTCTGCTTTGCAGTCCCCGCATATTAGAGAGCCGGTACGGCAACTCCAGTACCTTTCTTGAAGCGCTGCGTCGCTATCTTCAAACAGCATCTCATACATTTTGTAGACAGAACAGCGGTCCGGATTGCCTCCAAGCTTTTTCTGGAGCTCTATAGTTGGTTGACCACCCGTGAAGGCTCTCATGACTTTCTGGGCGCCAACATCTGGAGGATCCGTGGTGTATATAGCAGTCTCGGGTTTAGAGGAGGACATCTTCCCCTCCGGACCTAATCCTGGGAGTAGCTTGTTGTGAATCTGAGATGGTTTGGGATAGCCTAGACTTTGTGCTATATCTCTAGCTATTCTCCAGTACGGGTCCTGATCTATACCTGCCGGTATCAAGACGTACGTCTCTTCACCAAATAGCTCAGTTGGGAGAAACGACACGGCAATCTGTAAAACCGGGTAGAATATTAGTCCTACGTTGGTTGAGTCAGCGAATCCGAATGTAGCCCTTTGTGTTGAATATGTGAGCTTCTTTGCGATTCTCACCGCTATGGGATACAGATAACCTATGTCTTCGGTATCTATTATTATGTGAGTCTTCCTGTGGTCGAATCCGAGAGCAATGAGGTCTAAAGAGTTCTCGTACGCAAAGCTATTGCTCTCCAGGAGATCCAGCTTCTCTTCATGTAGAAACTTTTCGTCGTCCGTCATCTGAAAAAAGAGATCTAACCCCAGTTTCTCCTGTAACCACCGAGTGAATATCCAGGGTAAGATGTGACCTAAGTGCGTAGAACCTGAAGGACCTCTACCCGTGTATAAAGCGCACCTGTACCCAGTTTCATATTTATTTAAGAAGACGTCTAGGTCGCGATGAGAGTAGAACACCCGCCTTCTAAGCATAGTGTGCGACTCTCCTGCGAGCCTTTCGAGGTACCGCACCTCGGAATCTGTTAGCGGTTTAGCTCCAAAGACCTTTAGTAGCCTTTCGTAGTCTACAAACGCTTCAGCCGCCCAGGGACCTACTCGAACAGGTTCTTCCACAATACGAGACACCTATAATAAATGCTAAACTTGGCTTTTAAGTTACAACATCATAGCTAAAATGTAGCTAAGCTCTCTGAAGTTTAGCCAAAGTGCCGCTATCTACTACGGCATAGCCTCCTTCAAGCTTCGAGCCTGAAAGCTTTGCTTTCTGCGCACGAGTTAAGATCTGTAGTGGTATGTAGAGCTTATTTGCCACTCTCAGTGCCACTATAGCGTTTTCCTCGATAAGCCTTAGCCCTCTTAGTATCTTCGTTACAACCGTTCCAGAAGCTTCAAAGTCGCATTCTATGATATAGAAAGAACCCTCGCGTTCAAAACGTCTCTCAAGAAAGGAATCTACGCACTCACGCATTATCCCTATGGATTCCCTAAAAGTCTTTATTGCCCAGAGGAAGTAATCGTAGTTTAGAGGCATGAAAGCTGTATACACCGGTCCCTCAACGTCCGTAGCGTACTCAATGACATACGCAGCCTCGTAGAGGTCCACGATGCCAGCATCGTAGCTTGGAACGTAGGTCTTGTCCTCTAAAGACTTAAGCGAATCCACTTTAAGCTCTCTAGCTATATCGCTCTCAGTTACCTTGCTAACAGGCTTACCGAAATACTTCAGAACACATGCGTCGACACTATACCTTACCACATCCTCCAGAGACATCGAACCCCAGCCTATGAGCTTAGGCGCTGACACCTCCCGCAAGACGCCGGAGCTCGCCATACTGCTTGCGAGCTCCTGTACTTCTTGACTAGGGTTGCCAGTTATAGACCTGGGTGTGTACTTCGTTAGGGCAGAAGATAGCAAGAGAGTGTACTCCTCTCGTGAGAGAGTGACTAGTTCTCGCACTAGGTCTAAAACCACGTAAAACACGTGCTGAGAATGCTTTCTTGACCTGAGTTCAGCTAGTTCTAGGCAATTTGCGCAGTTCTGTATGTAAGCCTCGACACCTATGACCTTGTTATTTAACCGACTGAAGTCTACGGGATCTACCGCAAGATAGAACTCAAAGTCTATCCCGAGAGTTCTCAGCGTCCGCATTATTATTCCGCATGACACTAGAGCCTCAGCATTGACGTCTCCAACTACTACCAGAGGCTCTCCTTTACGGACTATTTCGATTAGGCTCTTGATGCGGTATTGCTCCTTCCTCTGTTGCGGTATTAACCCCAAAATCTCCCTACTCACTACCTTCTAGTCTGTATAACGGCTGGGAAACTATCACGGACGCCTCTTCGGGTTTATAAGACCAGTCCTCAGGAAGCTTTCCAACTCTCTTATAGTACTTAACTAGCCTGTGGATCTTGGACTCTATCTCTATTAATCCCTTCAGACTATGTGTGTCCTTAGGGTGGACTGCCAAGTGATTTCTCAAGTTTACAGCCCTCCTTATCAGATTATAGAGGTCTTCCGGCAGAACTAACTTTACATCATGCTTTCTGAGAATCTCCTGGATCTTTTGCCCTACAACAATTTTAGCCAGCGGGATCCCGTACTGGTCCCTCAAAATTACTCCAATCATCGATGGTGGATATCCTTTTTTAGCTAACTCTACTATAATGGCCTCGACCTCCTCAGGTGTGAACTGAATCCATCTAGGTGTTACTCCAGTTGAGGGCCTCGTTGAATGCGACTGACCTTTCTTCTTCCTCTTATTCATTCTAGCTTCAGCACCATAAGAGCTTAGGGTAAAAGCTTAAAAGCTAGAAGTAATGGAGGTTTGGTTTCTATCGTGTAGCTAGTATGCGGAATTGGTGTAGAGCAACAGGACACTTAAAGCATTCAGTAGCAAGGTCAGCACTACCTGGCGCTTATGGAGTTGAGAGTATCGATTACCTAGTAAACTTAGAGTCTGATGAGATGTAGCAATGACGGAGTACCGAGGGATTATCGGCATAACTACAGCAATACCTCCTCCCCTGGTTTAAGGATCACTGTTTCTACGGCCAACCCCCTCTTCTTAGTCTCGACTACGAATTCCTGAGGCGTTCCCCAGAGTACCGGGAACGTGCCGTAATGCATTGGAATGACGTATTTAGGTCTAATAAAGTCTACTGCTAGAGCTGCCTCCTCTGGGCCCATAGTAAAGTGCCCTCCAATCGGTAGAAGAGCTACCTTAGGCTTATACAGTTCACCGATTAGCTTCATGTCGTAGAAAACTCCCGTGTCACCAGCATGGTAAAGAGCTTCCTCCTTAGACCTTATCACTACTCCAGCGGGTGCGCCTCGCTTTGACGAGTGTTGCGCTGGTGTCAGTATTACCGATAGACCGTTCGACAACCTTATCGGTCCACCTATGTTTGCTCCAATAACCCTATCCATACCGACTTTCTCTCCTATATATGTCGCAGTCTCGTATACGGAGATCACCTTGGCTTTAGGTGCCGCCCTTAGTACTTCTAGAGAGTTCCCTAAATGGTCATCGTGATCGTGTGTTACCACTATGTAATCTACATCAGCGTAATCCTCCGGCCTACTCGTGTAAGCCGGGTTGTTGAGCCAAGGGTCTATCAAAAACCTTACTCCACTAATTGTTACGTAAAATGCCGCATGACCTAACCACTTGACATTCATGTGTATCCCGAGTGCATAGCTTAAGCCAGCTTAAAACTACCGAGTTAAGCTACGCACTTGACTTCCCTAAGAGGATCTCAAGAACTTTCGCTAAAGACGCTCGAACAGCGCTAGCAGCAGCAGCTCTACTCATACTGAACTCCTCACATATGCTCTCCCATGACCTGCCTTGAAGTACTTTGGCTACCAGCAGCTGACCGCTCCTTTGTCCCACTTGACCTAGTTTTCCCTCGTATACGAGCTTCTTAACGGCTAGAACTGCGGAATCAAAGACGACTTCCAGAGTGAAAACAGCCGATATATAGAGAGACAATCTCTCCAGTTGGGTATCTCTCAAGTCTATTACTTTAGAAATCTCGAGAGGTTTTTCTAAAGAACTCAGTATCAGGTAAGCGGCATCGGTCTCAAAGTCTTTATAAACCGCTGAAAGAGACTCGACGAACTTTACGATGAAGTCCTCTAAGGAGTCCTCGACCGCTTTTTTCCACGTTTTCGAAAGTGGATGTATTACGAGAGCTGTATACTCACCACTTACAGGATTTCTCTCTGGGGATATGTGAAGCACTTTAAACCCGTTTTTAAGCCAGAAATTAAGAAGCTCATACGTTACACCAAAACCCGCACCTACCCAGTCATAGCCTCTAGACTTAGCCTCATTGATGATGTTCTTGATAAACTCGGACCCTACGCCCATACCTTGCGCATCTATGTGGACAGCTATTCTTACAACTCTCCATCCAATACCCTCTCCAAAGACCCTCCTCCTGAGGTGCTTTAGGAGTCTATCGGGTATTATGTTCCCAGATATCTTGCCTCCCCTAAGTAGCTCATCAATATATTCGCTCGTCAGACCCCCTTCTTCAGCTAGCTGTGCGGCTGCTATGACTTTTCCGTTCTTTAGAACCATAGCCCTCACTGTGTGATGTGGAGCGTCTGCTATCATTCCTAGGTCGTCCGGTTCGTTTCTGTAGTGCGCTAAAACGTAAATACCAAACAGCTGTCTTAAGAGCGTCTCGTTTTCTGCTTTAAAGAGTTCCTCAGGCTCGTAAGCAACGTAAGAGTACTCGCCCCTCTTTATAGACTCTATGTCCTCTGCTGTAAGCTCTGCGGGCTCCGCATTTAGGAGAAGTACATCAAACTGAAACTTCTCTATTGGGTCGTCAGCTGAGTACCTTATCGGTTCGCTCATCTCGACTAGCACTAGCTTAGTCTTTTTGTCTTCTTTTATCCTCTTTAAGAAACGCACAGAAAATCCTCGCCCGGCGCCTTCGTAACCATGTATCGTAGTAGAGAATATAGTACGCTTGAACTTCCTCCAGATCTTGTGAAGTAGAGGTACCGGAATTCCAGCTGCCTCATCAACTACAACTACGTCTACACTCAGCTTGAGTATGTCCAGTGGGGGCCAGTACTCTATGCTAAATCTATCACCCTTTATCTCAATTATGAAGCCTTCTCTCCTCACAACCCTGTACTCCTTCTTTAGGGCATCGAAAGCTTTAGTCGCAAGAAGCATCATTGACTGTATAGAGCTAGGCTCGTTGGCAGTCACCGCTACTCTAACTCTGTTCTTAAACTTTAGAAGCTCTCGTATTAACCCTACAACACCTATTCCGACAGCTGACGACTTACCTCTTCCCCTATCAGCTATAACTACGACTACTTGATGCTTAAACTCCCTAAGCTTTTCAACCATATTCTTCTCGATAGCCTCAATAACGGTGACCTGATCTTGAGTTAATGCGAGTCTGTAAAGCTCGTCTGGAAAAAGCCTTACCTGGGGTAGCTCTAGCTCCTTTTTGCCCCTTGGGTTCTCGACGCTTTTTTCAGTATAGATGTCACCCTTTAATAGCTTATTGTTTTCTACGTCATAGATGATTATTCCATCGTGACTATAGAGATGGCGTATAAACCACCGGATAAAGACGTGCCTAGGCTTAGGATGGTTTGGCACAACTAGGCTCTGCTTGAATAAAGTCACGTGCTCAGGCCAAACATCGTGGGGTGGTGTGAGGAGTAATATGATGCCACCTCCCTCAACTATCCCGAGCAGTCTTCCTATGTCATTTGGTCTCAGATCGTTGAGGAGGTCTAGCACTAGGACTTGTACTGTAGTTCCTAAATACTTAATACTCTTCTCGTATACGGATACCTCGAGCTTTACAGTAACCCTATTTGAAGGTTTAGCGTAGTGCCTCAGTACCTTTCTAATCAGCTTCATCCTAGCTACCGCTTCCGAGAACTCATCGTGATAGAAGTAGAGGACTTTCACGGTACGCTCTCGCTGCTCTAACTGCTTAACTATTTTAAGATACCTTATTACCAGCTCAGCCGCTAGTCCTGCCAACTTTAAGTCGCTTTTTCCGCAAAGAGTTATGATCCTTCGCTGGTTAAGCGCTAGCGCCATTCTAACACTCCTCTTAAAGGCCTGAAGTAGCTCGCGATAATCTCCCGCGACTAGCTCTCTGAGTTTGTCCCTAATTTCCTTGAAGGAGCCCTTCAAGTTAGGCACCGAACTTCTCGGCTCTACCCGAAAGGTCCATTAGAACTCCGAATAGCTCGGTATTTCTAAGTCTCCCTAGAGAGCCTTTTCTGGCATCTCTCTCCGTAAGTCTAGAAAATCCGTCCGCCAAGATCCCGGGAGCGTAAACCATCACTGGTACTGGATCTGAGGTGTGATCCCTTACTGTAACGGGTGTTGTGTGATCCCCTA
This sequence comes from Sulfolobales archaeon, assembly GCA_038832865.1. Taxonomy (GTDB): domain Archaea; phylum Thermoproteota; class Thermoprotei_A; order Sulfolobales; family NBVN01; genus DRZP01. The sequence continues at coordinate 49,416 of JAWBJE010000006.1, read as the reverse complement.
GAAACGAGATCACAGTTTCTCCTAAATCTACTCTATCCACTATATAGGATATGCCCTCCAAGGTTCTCTCGATTACGCCGACTTTGGCTTCCGGATTCCCGTCGTGGGATGCCGAGTCCGTGCCCTTAACGTGCACGTAGATGAGGTCGTAGTCCTGCTTGTAAAAGTCTACTGCTGTACGTGCTTTAGCCATTATATCGCTATCTATTCCCCCGGTAGCACCATCTGGAGTCACCGTTTCAAAACCTAACAGCGCGCACACACCCTTCACTAGGGCTGTAGCTGATATAGCTACAGCCCTTCTTAGGTTTATGTCTCTTCTCTCGGAGAACTTGGGATACTTCACCATTTTACCTGCTCCCCTGAGTAGTATTATGTTGGCAGGAGGCATGTTTCTTTCGACTCTCTTAGAGTTCAGTGGACACGCACTTAGCAAGTCGTAAACCCTTCTGGTGAATATATTGACAATCCTAGCCATTCTCTCCGCCTCCTCACCACACGCTAAAGGCTTGGATTCTAACACCTTCACACCTTCGATGTGGGGGTCGGTGTCACTAACCGCATCGGATAGAGAAGCGCCCCTAAAGACTACGGCAACCCTGTGCTCGGTTGCATGATATATCTCAACTTTTACACCATCGATTTCACCGATGTTTTCGTTTAAGTACTTGACCAACTGCTTCGCTTCCGGTATGCTTCTACCAGCTCTTCTGTCTATAACTGTCATGCTTCTATCAACTGTAGCGAAGTTTCCTCGAAACGCTACATCTCCCGGACGTAGTACAGCACCAGCACCTATGGCTTCAAAAGGACCTCTACCGGGGTAATTATTGAGTGGGTTGACCCCAAACAAAGCTAAATGCGCTGTATCGCTTCCAGGCCTTACGCCCGGCTGAATAGGATCCCACAAACCTACAGCGGATTTATGAAGCAGGTCGGCCACCATACTAAAGTCTACCAACTCAAGCGGGGTCTTCATCCCTAACTTCGGTACAGGTCTATCTCCCAAACCATCCGCAACCACTAATATAACCTTCAGCTTCCTCAACTTCCTACCCCAGGTTATTAACCTAGCTACCTTATGTATATTCTCCTTTTATATTCTATGGCTTACAGCTTTCCTCCAACTCTCGTCTTTCTAAGCTCTATGGTAGTTATAGGATGTTTAAAATGCGGCTGGCCTTAGCCCAAGGTAGTTGAGTTAGCTTTCTCCTGTGGCAGAGCTTAAAGTTGCTACGAACCTTTTGCTAGAGTGGAATTCTGTCGACCGTTCGTCCCTAGATGTTGTTATTTTATTTTCGTTCGTGGTCGCACCCGGGGACTCCCACATCGCCCCCGCGCAGTCTCGTTGCGGAAGCGAATGGAAGCTAAGCTTATAAACTCTTCCCTAGTAAAATCGAGAAGAGGAAAGTCCGCCTAGAAGGCGAGGCCTTCAGGCTGTAAATCTAAGGGGACGTCATCAACTCGTCTGAGGTGTAAAAGTAAGCTAAAGGACGGCTATGACGGATGTCGTACTGCGGAGGTGAAGGTGTGATAGCACGTTCCATACGCAAGGTGTTGGAGTTTAGGGGTGCTCCCGAACACCCTGAATGTAGTGCGGGCCCAAGAGCGATGCGGGAAACGAAGGTGAACAACGACGCTAGCGTAGCCGTTTCGGTTTCCATAGAGGTTTGTAGGAGCTGGTGTAAGCCGCTTTATCGAAGGATGAGCCAACTCGGCCTCCACCGCAAACCCGCATCGCGGGCGTTCAAAGCCGGTGCGGGGTTTCCCACTGCTGTGAACCGAAACCATGCGAGGGGGACTGCGGTCGGGGTCTGTGGAGCCGAGGGTTGGCAACAAACAACGTCAACCAACACGAAACCCGAACCCCTACCAACATTTAGGTACTGTATGTGGAGGGCGGTGCTATGGTGGTTTAGTGTCGTACGTAATTGCGTTGTAATGCTCTTCTGGTTTGTGTGGAGCATAAAACTCAAAAACTTATAAACTCCAGCCAGAGATAACGCTGGTGGCAACATTGAAGTATAGATACTTAGCTTACGCAGCTCTAGTGCTAATAGCCCTCTCGGCTTTAGCCATACCTGCTTCAGCTCAAGTGAGTGTGGGCGTGATAAAGCTCGACATAAGTAGGACCACCGTCTATAGAGGGTATCAGTGGGTTGAAGTCGTAGCATACATATACACCGGAGAGGATACACCGCGCCCGAGCCTGACGAAAGCGACTGCCACGCTCACGGCTGGAATAACGATGACTCTACCAATGGCGTTAGTGGAGCTCTACGCACCTACTACCGTTACGATAGATGGTGTCGATTATACTGTTAAGTACTTGACGATAGTGAGGATCACTATACCTGAGGCGGCATACACGGGTAAGGGTACTCTGAGAATCGAGATTGCGGGCAGAGCAGCTGGAGTAGATTTTACCTTCACGAGGGACATAACTTTAGAGATAGTCGACCATAGACCCATACTCGCAACTATAACCGAGGCTCAAGCTGCTCTAGAGCGTGTGAGAGCTGTCGTTATTCTTGCTTCAGCCCTAGGTGTAGATACTGCAGGTTACGTTAAAGAACTATCGTCAATCGAGGACGCGGTAAGGAGCGCCAGGGAGAGGTTGGAAATATACGGTGAAGTCGATGAAGCCTTACTTATGTACCGAGACGCTATAGCTTCACTGTACTCGCTAGAGGCTAGTGTAGTAAGCGCTCTCGCTATGAAGTACGGAGCACTGGAGAGCAGGGTCACCCTCCTCGAGGCTTCTCTCACGCAAACGATAAAGAGCTTGGAGGACCTATCAAAAGATCTGGCTAGCTCTATAGCTCAGCTGGAGAAAAGCATAGGAGAGGTCTCCAAGTGGTCCGCGGATGCGGTCTCAGCTTTAGCTAAGCAGCTAGAGGATTACTCTAGGAAGGTGGACCTAAGCCTCTCGTCTTTTGCTGCAAGCGTTGACGACGCTCTGAGGTCTATGGCTGAAGCCACTAAGAAGTCCACCGAGTCTTCGCTCAACGACCTCGCTGGTAAGATAAGGACTCTTGATGAGAATGTAGCCAAGCTGGCTAGCTCGCAAAGAGAGCTGGCATTGAAAGTTTCCGACATCTCAAATACTGTCCAGATAGGCTTGATAGTAGTCGCGCTAATGTTGCTAGCTTCTATAGCGGTCATAAGGTTTCTCAAGTAAGAGCAGTTCAAGTTGATTTAGTCTAGTTTTTCGATACATATCTTACGCCTCCTAGTTCCCGAAGGTTCGGTTATACTCATAGAAGCTCTTTCCCCAAGTTCCAGCTTTTAATATGAAGCCCCCCTTACTGCAGGGAGCTGTAAAGTTGGTGGAAGCGAGGCGGATACTCGAGAGAGCTAGGTCTGAAGGAAGACTCAAGCTGCTCGAGCACGAGTCTTTAAGGCTGTGCGAGCTTTACGGGCTTCCGGTAGCCAAGTACGGACTAGCAACTAGCGAAGAAGAAGCAGTAGCCTTAGCTAACGATATAGGATTTCCAGTAGTTTTAAAGGTCGTCAGCCCGGATATCAGCCACAAGTCTGACGTCGGTGGCGTCATTCTCGGGATCAAGAGCTCGGAGGAGGTTAGAAGAGCCTATAATACTATAATAAGTAGCGTGCTCGCCAGGGCTCCGGGAAGCAGAATTAACGGTGTCTTGGTGCAAAAGATGGCCCAGCAGGATCTAGAGGTAATAGTGGGTGGTATTAGAGATAGAGTGTTTGGGCCCGTAGTAATGTTCGGCTTAGGTGGGATATTCGTTGAAGTCCTTAAGGACGTAAGCTTTAGGGTCGCACCGCTTACAGAAGCAGACGTAGACGACATGATTAGGGAGATTAAAGGATATAAAGTACTCGAGGGGTATAGGGGCTCTCCACCGAGAGACATAGAGTCTCTTAAGAAGATTATACTGGGGCTAGCTACAATGATTAGCGAGTTAAGCGAGATCGAAGCAGTAGACCTCAATCCCGTCATCCTTTACCCGCAAGGTAAAGGCGCTTTAATAGTTGACGCTAGAATAATTTTGGGTGGCTAGCTATGAGCTCACTAAAGGACTTGTTCCATCCCAGAGGTATAGCTGTAGTTGGGGCATCTAAAGACCCGACAAAAATAGGTCACTTAATCTTAAAGAACATAGTCGAGTATGGATATAAGGGAGGGATATACCCGGTTAACCCCACAGCAAGTGAAATAATGGGACTGAAGTCTTATCCGGCCGTTTCAACTATCTCAGATAAGGTAGATGTCGTCGTCGTATCGGTACCAAACGTAAAGGCTCTTGACGTTATAGATGACGCTGGTAAGGCCGGCGTAAAGCATGCCGTGGTTATAGCTTCAGGCTTTAAAGAAGTAGGAAACGTAGAGTTAGAGAACGAGCTAGTGAGAAGGGCGAGAAGGTACGGCATGAGAGTGCTAGGGCCAAATATATTCGGCTACGTATACACGCCGGAGAGACTCAACGCCACTTTTGGACCTAGGGACGTCATACCCGGTAACGTGGCGTTTATTACGCAAAGCGGCGCTTTGGGAATAGCCTTGATGGGTTCGACCATACTCGAAGGCATCGGGATCTCGGCCATCGTGAGCGTTGGGAATAAGTCGGATATAGATGACGCCGACCTTTTGGAGTTCTTTGATGAAGACCCCAATACGTCAGTGGTCTTGATATACATGGAAGGGGTAAGCGATGGCAAGAGATTTGTGAATGTGGCATCAAAGATCTCTATGAGGAAGCCGGTAGTTGTAATCAAATCCGGTAGAACTGAAGCTGGAGCTAAAGCAGCCGCAAGCCATACGGGAAGTTTGGCCGGGAACGTTTTGCTCTACGAGACGGCCTTCAAGCAGAGTGGTGTCTTATCCGCTAAGAGCATTGAGGAAGCCTTCGACTTCGTCAAGACTTTGTCCTGGAATCCGCTTCCGAGCGGAGAGAGAGTAGTGGTTATAACTAATGGCGGTGGAGCCGGAGTTCAAGCAAGCGACACCCTAGCCGACGACGGGGTACACCTCGAGAAACCGCCGCAGGATTTCGTGGAGGAAGTTAGGAAGATAGTGCCGCCGTTCGCTTCTCTCGCTAACCCAGTCGACCTCACGGGTATGGCTCCGGAGGACTGGTACTATAGGTCCGTTAAACTAGCGGTTCAAAACCCGGAAATAGATGCTGTCCTAATCCTTTACTGCCATACAGCTCTCACTAGTCCGATCGGAGTGGCTAAAGCTATATCTAAGGCGATAGAAGAAGCTGGAGTAAGCAAACCGGTGTCTGTTGCCATCATAGGAGGCATAGAAGCATACGAAGCAATTAAGTACTTGACTAACATGAGAATACCGGCCTATCCGACTCCCGAGAGAGCGGCACACGCGCTAGCAGCACAACTTAAGTATAAGAGGTACAGAGAGTACCTCATGAAGAAAGAGCACTTAATAAATAAGAGCGCCTAGTGCCGGCGCGCAATTACTTATTTATACTTATTTTATACTTATTTACTAGAGTAGATTTCCTTATTGACCAGTGGCACTAAAGCCATCAAAGTGGCGTAGTAAGTCAGGTCTTCTCTAGTCACCAGAGACTTTGTGAGCAACTTTATGATACCTCCTCTGCTTCCTATGTCAAAAGTATTAAACCTTCTATCTGCTACGTCTTCTAACTCTCTTTCTCCCCCAAGAATCAACGCCTTGGCAAAAGAGTCGGGTATCATGAACGAAGGCGATAAACCGAGGGACTCGTGGCCATCTGATGTTACTATATACGCTACTTGAACGTCGAAAATTCTGTCCTCCAAGAGATAAAGTCCGGCTTCAACTCCAACGCCAACATCACACTCCCTACCCCTTCTATATGCTTCGGTAGCTCTACGCCTAGCTCCTTCAATGATTATGCTCAAACCCATGGGCTGCGGGGGAATGTGTGTCGACGTTTCGATAGATTCGACGCTGACATCTCCAAACACGGCACTAAACGCTTTTGCAACCCCGGAGACCTTGCTGGGGTTTTTAGTGCCTAAACAGACCTTCACGTGCTCTTCCCAGATCCTTCTCTGGAGAATATTAATTAGGCCCTTTCACGCAGAATTCGAGACATACTCACGACCATACCCCAGTGCTCGTTAGGCGATATCTGCGACCCCCATCTTCGAGGTGCGGACAGCGTCCTCCGCAAGAGTTTTTAAGCTGTTTCAGCTACGTGGGACCTGGAATACGCGCTCTGCTTCAATGACGTCTGGATAGCTACTGGAGACGGGAGTGTATAACCGCCCCTCGGGGATGGCTCGGTGGTGTCCGCCGATGTGGTCTTCGATGGCACAACGCGGCGACCACTAAGGCCTGAGGCTACCTCAGTCTCACTAAAGTCTCGCTAACAGTCTTTAATACCTGAGTTAACTTCTACCTACTACGGTGGGTCGATGGTAGCGCTGAAACCGGGAGTACTGGTACTCCTGGGTTTGTTGATATTAAACCTTTGTCTAACTACTCATGCTAATGTTTCGACTAATTACCTAGATGAAACTCGAGAGCTGACAATTGTAGCAGTAGCATCCTTACCTAACGGGACGTATACCGGAGCTTCAGCGAAACTCACCGTAAGAGTTGTCTGCCCGGGGGGTGGTAGAGTATACGTAGAGACTCTACCACTAAGTCAGATAGACCTTCAGGCATCTACTAGGATAGCAGCCATAGTGGCGAGTAGGGTTGCCGGAGTGAGATTTTACTCATGCGATTTTCTAGCTTCAATTAGAGCTGACTCTCCAATAGTTGGTGGTCCTAGTGCTAGTGCCGCTACAGCTGTAGCTTTCTCGGCAGCACTCATGGGCTTACCTCTCCGTACTGATGTAGTACTAACCGGCATGATATTTCCTGACGGGACTATAGGACCAGTCGGAGGTCTTAAAGCAAAACTAGAAGCAGCTGCTCGGTTAGGTGTTAAATTCTTCCTTGTTCCTTACGGTCAAACCGAGTATGCTGAGACGGTGGTTGTTCCGCAAACGATAGGTCCTATAACCGTTTACACTACTAGAACAGTTACGGTAAACTTAGTTGATTACGGAAGAAGGTTGGGAGTTGAGGTTTTACCGGTCGCGACTATACATGACGCCTTGTACGTATTTACCGCTGGGGCATATAATTCACCGAAGACTGTAGACGTCAATCTAGCTTCAGCCTATATTGCGCCGGAAATCGAGCAGCAGGTTAAGAATTGGTCTAAGATTTTGCTAAACATGGTAGAAGAATCCAGGATGCTCGGAGACTCGATTAAAGAGAAAGTGTTGAGTTCTTTATCGAGATCTCTCAGAGCTTATGTCGAGCCTTTAGTGGACGACCTAGAGGGTAAGACTTCCTTTTTAATAGCCCAAGCCGAAGACCTCTATAAGCGGGGTTATCTGTATTCAGCAGCATCTACGTACTTCCAAGCACTAACGTACTCTTTGTGGAGGCTATACCTACTAAGAGGTTTACAAAGTGCGGAAGATCTAAACACTATAAGAAATAGTGTTGAAAGAAGGGCAAGCAACGTTCTTCAGAAAGTTCGTGACGATCTAGCTAAATCGGGTACGGTATGCTTACAGAATCTAGACGTATACACGGCTGTCTTGAATAGAGTTTATGAGGCCTTGTTATACTTGAACAGAACTTTAACTGAGTCCCGAATAGATAGACTAACATACTACTTGGCTCTGTCAGACTCCAGGATAACAACAGCAGAGCTCTGGAGCTCGCTTTTAGAAGCAGGACGCCTCGGCGGAGGTATGTGTTGTTCGTTGAGCACTAAGTACATCGAAGACTCCACCTTTGTAGTAGAGAATTTAGTACACAACATATATGCCTACATAATATCGTTCGAGAGCCGGGTCTATGTGTACGCAGGCACTTTCAATGAGATGGTTGCGAGAATGAACTTGATGAAGAATGCGGCGGCACCTATAGATAGGTTATCGCTTGGTGTAGAAGCACTAGCTTACGGATACGCCACGCTAGTTACCATGTTCTCACAGAACATAAACAGCACTCTTGCTGCCTTGAATAGAGCTATAGGCGTAGAACTCGAATCCGAGCCGCTTAAGAAATGCCTTCCAACCAGCTTAATACTGTACCTAGAGCTAGCTGCAACTAAGGATGAGTCGGCGATTTCAAGGGCGTACATTCTCGCAAGAGTTTCAGCAATGGTATCATTCTACGTAGATTCCTTAAGAGAGGGAGGTATCGCTGAGGACAAGCTTGGAGCCGAGTCTACCACTCCCTTAAATAGGAATCAATCTATCGTTATACAGACAATTACTCGAGTAGTGACTTTAACAGTTAATGTCTCAGATAAGCAGATGGAACCCTCCGTTCGTGCTACCTACATAGGTATCGGGGTGTTACTCGGTACTTTCATAGCCTTAACAGTCATGCTCATTTTACGAAAAGCGAGTGTAGCCAGAAATCAAGTAAAAACCGTTGCTTGACTAGTCAGACTGTATAGTTCTCGAGGACTTCTTATTGTAGAGATAGAGAACCACGTAAGTAGCTACTATAGCTAATGCGATAATTTCTCTGATGAGCATTGACACGGGAACTAAAAGGAGGAACCCCATCCCAAGGAGTAGCACTCGCTGTGGAGTTCCAATAAACGTTCCATGCCATCCCACTATTCCAGCACTTAGGAGAAGCAGTGAGAGAGCGGAACTGGTGATTCCGTAAGTTAGGCTGTAGATAGTTTCTAAGTTCCAGCTACTCATAGTGAGTATTAGTAGGGACGGATTTAGCGCGAAGATGTAGGGGACTAAGTACCCGGCTATAGCTAGCTTAGTAGCGTTTAGAGCTGTTTTCCAGAAATTAGATTTTGCTAAAATAGTGCCCGCATAAGATGCTAGAGCTACTGGTGGTGTTAGATCGGCCATTATGCCGAAGTAGAACACGAACATGTGTGCTACCAGTCTAGCGGCTTCTAAGTCTATATTAGTTATTTGATGTATTGCTCTAGCCATAGGTCCCCCGACTATCGTAGAAGTTATGATGTAGTTAGCTGTAGTTGGGACACCCATCCCTAGAACTAAGCTTATTGCCATAGCTGTTAACATGAGTATGAATATGTTACCTCCAGAAATATCTACGAGTCTGTAGCCTATCTCTGTAGCCCATCCGGTAAGTGTAAGAGTTCCTTGGATCAGACCGGCACAAGCTGCAGCCAGAAATATCGTGGCAACGCTACGAACGGTCGAGTCGAAGGATCTTATAAGAGCATTAGCGAACTCTCTACCACCCTTCATGGCTACCCCTAGAGCTATAGCTAACGCTACAGCCCCACAACCCGATAAGAATATGGCAGTACTTATTGGTAGACCTAGAGCATATCCCAGTAGTCCTAACAGAATTATCGAAGTAACAGCAACTAACTTCGTTAGAAGAGGTACCCCCCTCTGATAGATCCAAGCTGAAATTATAGCGACACCGATCGACCCCATCGCACAGTACTGGGGTTCTAAACCGGCGAGAAGTAGGTATGTGATTATCGGAATAGGGCTAAGTAAGTATATTCCTCTAACTAGCTGGCTAAAGGATGGAAGCTCACTTTTGTTTAGGGGTCTCACATTTAACTTCTTAGTTAACCTGTCTATGAAGACGTAAACCGATAGAAAGTACAGTACTGCCGGTATTGCGGCTGCTATTATTATATCCCTGTAAGGTCTCCCGAGAAACTGAGCCATAACGAAAGCCGCAGCACCCATGATTGGTGGCATGAGCTGACCACCGGTGGAGGCGGCAGGCTCCACCGCTCCAGCGATCTCTGGTGGATACCCGGCTTTCTTCATTAGTGGTATAGTGAACGTTCCAGTAGTCAGGACGTTGGCTACAGAGCTACCCGATATCGTCCCCATCAAAGCACTCGCTAGTACTGCTGTTTTTGCTGGACCACCCCATCTGTGTCCTACTAGAGACATAACGAACCTAGTTATGTACTCACCTACACCGATCTTCTCCAAGATAGAGCCGAAGAAGACAAATGCGAAAACGTAAGATACCATTACGAATAGAGGTGTTGAGAAGATACCCTCTCTAGCGAAGTAAATGTGGTTGACGAGGTGTCTGATGTTGAATCCTTTAGATACGAAGCCGAGAGCTAGGATAGCGCCTGCTATAATCGGGAGGGCTGGACCTAGGGACCTCCTCGACGACTCCAATAGAAGCACTATAGCTATTATAGGTATAGCTATGTTAGGTAGCGTAGCCTCGACGTAGCCAGCTCTAACTACCGATGGATATATCAGAAACAGATAAAACATCGATAAAAAAGCTACTAGTGCCAGTATGTAGTCGTAAAGCGGTATTTTTGTTGGAGAGGCTTTTTTCTTAGACGCCGGGTATACCAGGATTGCTACAAACATAGCTAGTCCCAGAACAAATGCCATACTCTGCTGTATGTCTGGCACGTAGAGTAAAAACTTAAGGTCCAAACCCACGTTTTTTAAGATGGTGTATATAGCAAAAGTTAGTCCCATGACTAAGACAGTTTCGTAAAAAGCCATTACCGCACCTACCGCTACTATAACCCTATATAAGAGCCCTACCCTACATCTCTCGAAAGCTACGGACTCCGCCATTTTCGCACCATACATACTTACTAAAGTGGTCTTAATCAACTTACTTAAGCACTAAATAGCACTAGCAGCTATTATGACTTAACTCCAACCCGAGAGGTGGTAACAAGTCGACAGGACTTCATAGTTAGCATATATTTGGTGCTATATGAAATTATTATAGGGTATATATGAGCGTAAAACAAGAGATAAGAAGTCTCCAGAAGCTAGGTGGTTCTCTAGCTTTGTACTTACCGAAAGAATGGTGTGATATGAACAACTTGACGAGAGGATCTAAGGTTAGAGTTAGGTACGTAGACAGATTTCTGTGTATAGAGACAGAAAAAGAGGAGAGGAGAGAAGCTGTTGTAGACTTAGACGATATACTTGACGCAGACCTAAAGTATGCTCTAATTTCACTATATGTCTTAGGGTTTGACAGAGTGCGACTTAGCTCTAAAAAGAAGATAAGCTTAGCTATAAGGAGGCACATAGTCTCACTACTAAATTACACTCCAGGCTACGAGATAGTAGAGGAGGGAGAGAACTTCGTGGACATAGCAATAGCTCGCGAAGTTGAGGACCCTGCGAAGGCGCTATCCAGAGAGTTTAACAGTGTCTCCGCACTATTCAAGTACTCTATAGAGGCGCTGGAAAGAGCTCCTAATATCCCCGACGAATACGTGGATGCTATTGAAGAGCTAGACGACGAGGTCGATAGGGCCTGGTTTGAGGTCGAGAGGGCCGTCTATAAGAACGTTGGGAAGGCTTACCTGAGGTCAGTAGAGTCGAGATCGGTGGTCCAATTATTACTAGTGTCGAGGTACTTAGAGAGGCTTTCAGACCATATCGTTCAGCTAGTTCAAGAAATGCACGCTTCACCAATACAGCAGTACGAGACTATCGCACAAATCAGGTCGCTCCTGATAAGCTACCACAATATTGTAGAATCGTTTAAAGCAGTACTCGAAGAACGAAATAGCGCGAGGGATACTAACACTATAACTAGACTCATCAATATAATAGAGAACAAGAAGTCCTACAAGCACAGTGTTATCCCCAGACTCCGCAAGGAAGGCGGAATGCTTGTTGCTTACCATGTAATGAGGATCTACGACTACATAACGGACATAGCCGAAGTAGTAACAAATGTTATACTAGATAGCCTCTATTCTAAAGCGTAAAGAGCGTCTCTCTACACGTACACCCTTTTAAACCTACTTGTTTACGAATCGTACTATATGTTATAATATATCAAGATATCATGTAACATATACAGTCTTATAAACAATCTATGTAAGACTACTTACGGGAAGGTAAAGATGGAACGTAGCTTAAGAAGTAGTGTAGCGAAAACCCGAACGCTGGTGTTGACCGTGGGTATAGCGCTAGTGCTTGGTACGATAAGCATTTTGATGGTTCAAAAACAAATAAGTCAAACCGAGACAGCGACGGTTAGTATTCAACCTGAGAGTAAAACTACGGCGCGGCTAGTATATATCACGGGTGGTGGAGCATCCTTCATAAATCCGCAAATGCAGGCATGGATTAGAGTATTTATGGAGAAAACCGGGGGATCTATTGTAATCAATTACCAGTCGATCGGAAGTGGTGCGGGAGAAGCTAAGTGGCTGGAAGGCGCACTCGACTTTGGTGCTAGCGACATTGCTATATCAAGAACTGGTTACGAGAGACTAAAGGAGAGCGGGAAGAGGTTTATTCAGATACCAATAATAGCTGGAAGCGTAGCTCTGGTCTACAATTTGCCTCGTTTTAGTGAGGCTGGATGTACCCTAAGGCTCACTGGTGAAATCATAGCTGACATATACTTGGGTAAGATAATCAGGTGGTCCGACCCAAGGATCGTTGAACTTCAGGAGGATAGGTGTCGCGACTTCCTTCCAGATGCTGAAATATTCGCTATACATAGGAGTGACGGCAGTGGTACAACAGCTCTCTTCACGATGTACCTCTCCTTGGTATCAAGGGAGTGGGCTGAAAAAGTAGGCTACGGGTACACAGTTATCTGGCCGAGAGATGCCTTAGGTTTAGGCGAGGGAGCTAGAGGAAACGAGGGAGTTTCAGCTAAAGTTCGGGCCACACCTAACTCCATCGGGTACGTCGAACTAGCTTACGCTGTGCAGTTAAAGCTTCCGGTAGCGATGCTAAGAAACAGGGATGGCTACTTCGTATATCCTAACGCAACTACGGTAATGGAGGCTTTAAGGACTGCGGCTATAGAACTACCGGGTCCTCAGGAGTTTTGGGGAGATCTACCACTCAAGCATTATATAAATAGAGAAGGTCGATTATCTTATCCGATCGTTGGAACTCCGGCGGTCTTTATGTACGTAGACTTACCGAAAGACCTAGCAGACGCTCTATACGAGTTCTTTAAGTGGGTTCTAACAGAAGGACAAAAGCCGGAAAATATTGTCGAAGGCTTCGTACCGCTACCGGAAGAAATGAGGGTTAAAGCACTACAATACCTTGAGCTACTAAAACCTCGGGGCTAACAGGGTGAACTTACATGAGACTAAGGCGTTTTTTAGATGTATTTACTATAGTTTCATTAGCTAACTTTATTCTAATACTCTCCGTAGTTCTTGTTTCTCTAGTTTTGGTTGTAGAAAGTCTTCCAATTATTGCTCGAGACGGCTTGTTGCCTCTAGTGACGAGTATTTGGAACCCTGTTAAGGAGGAGTATGGGTTTCTATTTGCCCTCGGTGGGTCCCTAGTAACAGCTTCTCTAGCCTTGGTTTTCTCACTTGCTTTATCGATAGGGTCTGCCGTAATGTACGCAGAGTTCTTGCCTAGGAGGTTTAGGGTAGTAGTGAAGAACTTAATGGACTTAGCAGCATCGATACCTAGTGTAGTTTATGGGTTGTGGGGATTGAAGGTTTTATCTCCAGTTTTAAGGACGTACATTATGGAGCCGTTGTCAGAGCTAGGTTTATCGCAATTTGTAGGTAGACCCACTCCTACTGGGACATCTATCTTTACGGCCTCGATACTTCTAGCTATAATGGTTACTCCACTGGCTTCAGCTATTATTAGAGAGAGACTTCTAGCGGTACCACCCCATATAAGGGAAGCGCTGTACTCACTCGGTCTCACGAAAGTTGAAGTAATAGCTCTGGAGCTTAAGTACATTAAGAGGTCTATTCTCACAGCTGCTGCTGTTTCCTACGGTCGAGCTGTTGGAGAAACTGCGGCTGTAGCTATGGTCGTGGGAAACGTTATTAACACGGAGTTCTTCAAAGTATTTAAACCTGGCTATACTATATCGAGTCTGATAGCCGACCAGTACCCTAACGCTGAGGCGTACTACTTCATGAAGCACGCGCTCTTCTACTCAGCACTAGTGATGTTCCTTGTGAGTCTCGCTATCAACATAATGTTACTAAAGTTTGGTGAGAGAGGATGAAGCCGTCGATGTTAAGGAAGATCAGGTCTCTAACTATGCTTGCGTTGATATCTACCGCATTCGCCCTAACCATCCTACCCGTGTTAAGCCTGATTGGAACAGTTGTCTACAACGGAGTGAGTGTGGTCTTTAAGAACTTTCCAGGTATATTCTTCGACATACCGGCGGCTCCTGGTTCATCTGAAGTTGGTGGAATTGGACCGCACTTACTGGGGACGATGCTACTGGTTGCCTTAGCGATGGCTATTGGAACACCCATCTCCATCCTAGCTGCTGTATTTACGGCAGAAGCCATTAAAAGTTGGGAGAGAAACCTAGGTAGGCTGACTAGGCTGCTAACTCACATGATGATCGAGTTTCCGACTATTGTAGTAGGTCTCGCAGTCTACGGGTTAATGGCTACTCTAGCACCGTACATAAGAGCTTTAATACCCGGCTTCAGACCCTTTAGCCTGCTCTCCGGAGTTATTGCTTTAATTATGGTGTCAGCTCCTTACATGTACGCACAAGTCGAGGACGGACTTAAATCGATTCCACAGCACATAAGGGAAGCCGTGTACTCTTTAGGAGCGGGGAGAGCCCTAACTTCCTATGTGCTCCTAAGGTACCTGAAGTCCACAGTCTATGCAGCACTTTCAATAAGTTTAGCGAGAATGATCAGTGAGACAGCAGCACTACTCTTCACAGCGTTTGGGTCTAACGTATACCCTCCTCTAGACAGCAACCTTCTATTCAGGCCCGTAGGGAGCCTTACCCTGGCAGTATACACTTTTGGTTTATCAGGATACGAGAACTGGGTTGAGCTAAGTTGGGCGGCATCGTTCGTTCTCTTAATACTCTGTTTAGCTCTCTTCGTATTATCGAAACTCGCGATAAGGGGTGAATAAAGTGGACTTCGTAGTCCAGATAAGAGACCTCTGGGTAAGCATCGGCGGTAGGAGCATATTGAAGGGAGTAAACCTTGAGATACCTAGAAATGTCGTGTTTGCGATAATGGGTCCGTCGGGAAGCGGTAAGTCGACTCTGCTTAGGTCGCTCAATAGGATTCTAGACCTCTATGAAGGAGTCTCAGTCAAAGGACAAATACTTATTGATGGAGTAGATGTCTACAACCCCAAGACGGATCCATCGGAAGTTAGGCGCCTAGTGGGTATGGTATTCCAGATCCCAAACCCGATACCTAACATGAGCATATACGATAACGTAGCGCTAGGACCAAGAATAAACAAACTAGTTAGGTCCCGGGGGGAGCTGGACAACTTAGTTAAATGGGCTCTAGAGAAAGCCTACTTGTGGGATGAAGTGAAGGACAGACTCCACCTACCTGCATCTAAGCTATCGGGTGGTCAACAGCAAAGATTGTGTATAGCTAGGGCGCTTGCGATGAAGCCGAAAGTCCTCCTCATGGACGAACCGACCTCCAACCTAGATCCTGTGGCTTCAGCTAAAATAGAAGAGCTTATAGTAGAGCTCAAGCGAGACGTCACCGTAGTTCTAGTAACGCATAACTCCTTTCAAGCATCTAGGGTGTCGGATTATGTTGCCTTCATGTACGACGGACGGATTCTGGAGGTGGGTCCAACCGGGCAGATATTCACTAGGCCCAAGAACAAGCTCACCGAGAAGTACATAACGGGGAGGTTTGGGTGACAACATGAGACCTATCGATATAGCTATGGAGAGCGTAAAGAGGAAGCTAAGCGAGTTGACAAACATAGTAGCTGAAATCTCGATAAACTTAGTTAACAAGAACTGGGAGCCTGAATACTATAGGCTTAAGGCCGAAGAGGCTCTAAAACTGAAGGACGAGATTAAGAAGATGACTATTGAGGTGATCGCTCGTTTTCAACCAACAGCGTCGGACCTCAATAACCTTATGCTCTTCTACGAGACCTCTTACGGTCTGTATAGGTTCTCTAGGTATGCGCTAGACGTAGCGAGATCTATATCTATAGTGAGCCCGCAGGGGTGTAGCTTGGAGAACTCGTGGAGAGCCATACAATCGGCAATAACTTTAGTTAAACTATCAATAAGAATACTCTCAGCTTATCCAACAATTGAGCCAACTTCCTTAGCCGACACGCTTAGCTATGCTGAAAGTCTAGAAAGGGATATTGATGAGATTCTGGCGGTATCCCTTAGGAAGGCTTCCACTGCATCAGACCCCTGTCTTACCTCAGATCTACTATCGGTAGTGTTTCTAGAGAGAATAGCCGACCACAGTATCTACATAATGCGTAGTATGCTCTTGAATTACTAGCTCCATCCACTACTCGTATTCTCTCCAGACGTATCCGCACTTGGTGCACTTGTAGATCCTAGTTGGAGGTTCATCAGCTCTCCTGGTCTGGAGGACTTCGTAGTACGCCTCCTCGTTGCCACACTTAGGGCACTTAACTCCTCTTGCGATAGGTAGACCCACCTTCTTAGAAGTCTCGTCAACTATGACTATCTTCTCCCTCTCCTTTCTTCTAGACACTACCTGGGAGTGCTTGTAGCTGGTCTTAGCTTGAATGGTGTGTCCACACTTCGGACACACTAGCACAGCATTTCCGCCCTCTCTTCTAGGGAGCATGAGAGACCCGCACTTAGGGCAAAACTCCACTCCAACTCACCTATCCTATAAGTGAGGCTAGCTCGCTAGATAAGCGTTCTAGGAACTCACTGTAATTTGTGATCACATCCCTAAGTTGTCTCGGAAACTTAGATAGACTATCCAAGTCTAGTTGGTCTATCTCTAAAGCTACTGCCGAGAACTGCTTTAATAAACCTGCTACTTCGTTTTCGTAGCTTAATACGTATACCTTCTCAAGCCCCTTTACACCCCTCAGTATTAGGACTAAAGTTAGACCCTTGGAATGCAGCTTCTTTATCAAAGCTATCCTAGTCTCCTTTTTACTTTTATTACTCTTAGTAAGACCTGCGCAGTTCCGGTCAGCAGGCGGGTCTCCCAAGTCGACACCTCACTAGTGAGCGACCGTTCTAGACAGTTTTACGTAGTGTAATGCTTTATCTACTTACCTAAGGCACAGCACTCAGCACTTCCTTAAACTTCTTCATTACATCATCACTTAGGTTTATCAGGTTCATGACTACTTCTTTCAACACCTCAGGGGCCGGCTTATTGCCATCAGTTATTATCCTTAAGACGAAGGCTTCCTCTAGGGGGTGCTCTATGCTGTACGCCGCGAGTTTTACGTTCGGATGCCTGAGAGCTGACTTCGCCAGGAGATTTCCAAGAGTGTGAGACTCTCCGAAAACCTTAATTATGACCTCTCTTTCGTCAGCCTTCCTTACTTCCAGCCTCACTCTCACTTACCCTGAGTTTATGGTGTACGATTTTAGCTAATAAGCTGCTCCACTCAGTATTCAGCTTAAGCTTGTGGTTTTCCTCCACGAGCCCCACCTGGATTAAATGCTGAAGTAAACTCCTAGCGTCATATCCTAGTACGGATAAAGCCACCAATAAGGCTTTTAAGTTTCGACTGGCTCTAGGGAATTCTTTGGAAACTTCCTCTAGCTTCATAGACACTTCGCGAGCTAAGTCCAAGACGAACGTAGCTGGCGCATTAGTAACGAGTACGTCTCCTTGTAGCTCAGCCGAGTAGCCCTGATTTCTCAGTAGAAACACCACGACATCGGGGATCGTAGGCCTACCCACTAGTGCGGAAAGTGTTCTTACGTTAAGCCCGCTTGATCTCCCAGATTCGAACTCTTTAATTCTTCTCCACTCTTCATAGGCCTTTAGTAATGCTTTCTTACTCGATAGTACCTCGTTGGGAGAACCGAAGATATCTATATTGAGAATTCCGTTCCGCACTTCGTAAATTATTTGAGTCGAGCGAACCCCCTTGGACTTTGATATGAATTCTGCTAGTTCACTGCACGCAGCCGGGTTACCACACTTGAGCTTCAATCTCACCTCCACGTATTGGTCACCCGCAGTACGCGTAGCGCTCGTACTTCAGTCCCATAGCGAGGGCAAGTCCACTAAAATCGTACCGCTGCTTAACGATCACATCACCATACATAGGCACACGCCTAAGCTCAAATAAAAGATGTTGGCGTACTCACAGCTCTGAGTCACCTAAAAGTTACCTAACGGCAATTATATGGGAATGAACGCTAAAAAACTAGAATTTGGGTTACTCTACTGCCTTGAGCCTGGGCTGAGCTCATTCTAGAGGCTCTATATTACGGGTTTAGTCAAGTTTATGTTTTCCGCTAGTATGTAGGGAGCTCTTGTAGGTGTTCTAACTTCCCACCATGTTACGTCATAAGTGTCTCTGCCAATCAACTTAATCGACTTAAGCAAGGTTCCGAACTTGTCGGCTATCCTTATTCTATCTACATACCCCACGACGTTGCCATTTCTTACCTCTAAAACTAAGTCTCGTGCTACCGTCGAGAACTGACCCTCAACGTAGTTCTGCAGTCTAGTATACCAGTTGTTCAGTATTACATAACCTCTTCTTACTTCAGATATCATGTCGTCGAGCGAGCTGTTCCCTGGTTTTATTACTAAGTTCCAGGGTCTAGGATTGACCCAGCCAGCGTTACCCGTGCTCGCGGTTCTGAACGCTTTTCCAGTGGCTGTGTTGTGTAGAATCGAAGTAAGAACCCCTCTATCGATTATCGGTTTATTGTAGGTTTCCACACCTTCATCATCGAATGGGGCGAGGCCTGGTAGCGCAGTGTCTCGTGGAGCATCTATCAGCGTGAGTCTCTCTGAAGCGATCGTCTCACCGACACTCTTTTTAGCAAGGAACGACATCCCCATGAGTATTGCCATACCTGAAGCCATAGAAGCTACGTAGTTGATTAGGTTTCCTACTACGAGTGGAGACAACACTACGTCGTACCTACCGGGTGCGAAATCGGCTTTTGCTTTAGCGAACCCCAAGAATTCGGCAGACCTAGAGCCGACATCCTCTAAGGCGCTAGCATCGAGAAGTGTTGACCCCCAGGCCCAGTGACCACTGATGTCTCCCTTGATGGACCTTAGGTAAGCCATAACCCTGGTTCTACGGTAACTATCCTGAAAGCCCCTGCTTGTTGCGACGACAATTTCAGCTTCCTCAAGCTCTAGAGTTCCGGCAGTCCTTTCGGCGCCTGAGCTAAGAGCTGAGGTCACCATGGCTTCGGCCAAATGCCTGGGATTAGTTAAGTGCTCGACCACTCTTTTATCGTAACCCCCCTCGAGTGGTGAAGGTTTCTTGGGCTCCGGGAGGTCGACATAAAGCTCCGACTCCTCAACTTTCGTCATGTAGTCCCTTATTCTTCTAACAGCGCTCAGTACTTCCTCCGGAGACTCCACTCTGAATTCTAGAATAGCGACCCTCCTCTGCTTTCCTAGGAGTAGCTGTATGTCTACGTCTTTCCACATCTGTAGAACTCCGGGCTGGTTGTTCCATATTTTCAGCATAGTAGTGTCTCTGCTGACTACCTTAACTATAACATCATCGAACTCCTTCTTTAGCTCTTTGAGGAGAACTTCGGCTATCTCGTGCGCTCTCATACGGCAACACCCAACTTAACTTTCGAGAGTCTAACATCCGGCCCTCCATACCATACCGGGACGCCCTGCGAAGGTTCTCCCTTTCCGCACGTACCAGGATAGAACACTAGCCGCTTTCCAGCTCCGGAGATCTTGCTGTAGAAGCTTTTTGTGGTAACCTCTAGAACTGGGTTGCGGACGGGGTTTGTGACCTCGCCGTTAACAATCAGGTATGATTCCAAACCCACGTACCTTTGGTTCCATCTTATATCGTCTATGTTCCACTCCATGTACGACTTCATGTAAACACCTAGTTTTATATCTTCAATAAGCTCTTCAAAGCTCATATCTCCAGGTTTTAAATAAGTGTTGCTCATCCTAATTATCGGCTCGCTTGCGTAGTTCATAGCTCTTGCGGCACCGTTGCTTAGCGTGCCGAACAACTTAGCTGTGTGTCTGTTGTGGAGAGGCTCGTAGATCAGGCCTTCCTTGTAAAGGTACCTGGGTCTTGCGGTAACTCCCTCGTCGTCGTAGAGGTAAAAGCCGTTGCTTCCCGGTATCGTCGGATCCTCAATAACCGTAGCGAACTCGTTACCAACTACGTATTTCCCCACCATCTCCGGCTTCACGTAAGACTCTCCAGCTTGAGCGGCCTCTCTTCCAAGAATCCTGTCTGCCTCCATGGGATGACCAGCGGACTCGTGGACTATGAGGCCAACTATTTCCGATCCGACTACTACGTCCACCTCTTCTTTCGGAGGCTCAATACCTTTAGTGAGCACCTTCTCGAGGTTAATAGCTTCTCGAGATACTTCTTCCACAACTCTCCACTCTCTTAACCATTCGGGGCCTCCTGATGCTCCGAAGTCTACGTGTCTCTGAATGGTCCCCTTCTCAGGGGAATGCTCAACGAAATTTACCCACACGTATATTCTGGGAACTGTAGACCTAACGTAAGCACCATCGCTATTAACTATCAACTTCTTCTGCGTGTGTGTCCTTATACTAAAGGTGAGGACGGAGAGGCGCGCTTCTCTTAGAGCTCCACTAGCGGCTTTATAAGTTTCCCTACCCAACTCAACCCTTTCTTCGATCCCCAGGTTTTCAAAGCTAACCTTAGGTATAACCTCAAAGCTCGCTCTACCGACCTTAGATTCGTCGAACTCTATTGGCGTCTTCATCAACGGAGAGACGGACCTTGCTCTACCAATAGCTTCTCTGACCGTAGTCTCCACGGAGTCTCTATCGAGCCTGTCAGTTGCCGCAAACCCTAGGGCTCCACCTACGAGAACCCTAATGCCAATCCCCCTAACGATAGAAGTAGTAAGGGAGAGCACTCTACCGTTTCTCATCAGTAGGTAGTCGAAGACGTCTTCTTGGAATCTTACTTCAGCATATGTGGCACCTTGAGAGAGAGCTAAATCTAGGGCTCTTACGAGAACACTCTCGTCTATCACTCGGTTCAACCTCAGGAGTAGTAGAGAAGCCTAAGATATATAGTTTTACACTCCTCTTCTAACGTGCCTCACGCCCTTTCAACTAACTCCCGGCTTAAGCTTAGGCATCTCAGCAGCTGCTACAGTTAAGGCGTCGGATTAGGACCCGAAACACAACTTTAGCAGTAGGAGTAGGCGGTCTCCGACGGGTTTAACTCCTGCGCGAGTTCATTAGTCGACTCTGTTGTCTCGTCTCAGCTTTCTAGAGTCCAGTTTGGGTCCTCATTCGGCTCGTGGACGCTCTTAAGACGCCCATGACCCAGTACCTTGTGTACCTCGGAGGGCTTCTCCGAGATTCTCGGACCCCCATTGAGACTGTTCCAACGTGTCACTAGGCATAGGCGCTTATAGGGCTTTGGCTTACAATCGAGTGATGTGAAACCCGAACGGCTGCTTTTCGGCGTTCTAAAACCGGTAACAGCGATGAGATGGCGGCAATAAAAATGAACTATAGAGCTACGTGAGAGCTAGCAGGCTCGCATTACGTGCTTCCACAATAGTGCATGAAAAAGAGTTGAACTGAAAAAGTGGTTTAGTAGAGTTGGAGTGTAGATGACCTCTATATCCAGCCTCTCAGCTTCATCGCCTTATAAATCCTCTCAACAGCTAGAACGAACGCTGCATCTCTCATTGTCACTAGTCCTTTTTCGCTCCTAAGCGACTCGTACTTAGATATTAGTCTCTTAATGTTGCCAACCATGATAGACTCAATCCTCCTTAGGGTTTCCTCCTCAGGCCACCAGTACCATTGTAGGTTCTCTACCCACTCCAGGTACGACATGACGACGCCTCCGGCATTTGCGGCTATATCGGGGACTACGACTGCTCCACGTTCGTACAGTACCTTTTCAGCTTCGGGTGTGGTCGGCCCGTTAGCCCCCTCCGATATGATCCTCGCCTTAACCTTATTGACGTTGTCTTCTCTAATTACGTTTTCTATAGCTGATGGCATTAGCACCTCACAGTCTACGTACAGAGATGCATCCGGGTTAGGTATCTTCTCTCCTTTGGGATAGTTGATCACCTTCCCGGTGCTCTCCTTTACCTTAATAGCTAGCTCTACGTCTATACCATTAGGGTCGTAGACGGTGCCGGAAGTATCGCTTATCGCTACCACCTTCGCACCGAACTTCGCTGAGAATAATGCTGCGTACTGACCTACGTTTCCGAACCCGTGTACCGATACCCTAAGACCCTCGAATGTTCCTAGATACTTTTCTGCGGCCACCTTACCGGCTACAGCTGTTCCGAATCCCGTCGAGTATAGTCTTACTGGATTGCCCCACAGGTCCGGGGGTTTAGCGGTAAAGACCCCGGGGACGTTGTAGCCCTTGAGCTTGCTGTACTCATCTACCATCCAAGCCATTATCTGCGGGTTGGTGCCGACGTCTGGAGCAGGTATGTCCACAAGGTCTCCTATTAGCGGTGCTATGGCTCTAGCGTAACCTCTTGAAAGCCTCTCCAGCTCTCCTTGGGAGAGCTTCTTTGGGTCTACTTTAACGGCTCCCTTACCACCACCGTACGGTAGGCCGTTTAGAGAGTTCTTAAGGGTCATTCCAAGAGCTAAAGCTATATCCGTCTCGAGGTCTACTTCGGGGTGGAATCTTATTCCACCCTTATACGGTCCTAGCGCGCTGTTGTGCTGTACCCTATACCCCTCAAATACTACTAGTTTCCCATTATCCATTCTGACGGGTATGCTAACGACCAACACTCTCTCGGGCTTACTTAATATCTGGTAGACTTCTTCCGGAAGACCGGCGAGGTCGACGGATTTCCTGAGAACTTGGAGCATCCACTGGAGGTAGCTAATCTTACCGCTACTCATGTGCTTCACTCATAGAAGTATTACCGAAGTTAGTTTTAAAGCTGTTCATTACGACGTGTTCTGATGTATAAGTAAGTTTTAACAGGTTCTCCATCTGAGTTTATCTCTATTTCTGTCGTTCGACTTATTCTCTGCATAGCATTAGACCAGTTATTTAAACTTCCTTCCAGGGTTACTTAAGGGTGTCGAGGATTGGTTAAGTATGGTCTAGCTATGAGGGTTAAGAATATCGCTAGAACCGGGTGGATGATGCGGGGTATACCACCTTCTGACTCGGAAACGGTCGGTTCCCACTCTTTCGAAGTAGCCTTCCTATCCATGATTATCGCCGACCGCCTCACAAGTGTCGGAGTGACAGTAGACGTGTCTAAGGTACTCAAACTCGCGTTGCTGCACGACCTCGCCGAAAGCATTATCGGCGATATAGTTAGAGCAGTTAAGGAGTCTATTGGCGGTTCCCGACAGCTAGAAGAGAGAGCCATTCGGGAGTTGGGCATGGATAACTACTTAGATATTTACCAGGAGCTATTGGAGGGTAAGAGCTTAGAGGCTACACTGATAAGAATCTGTGACAATATCGCCACAATGCTTCAGGGGATTCGGTACCTCAACAAGGGGTACGCCTCAGTAATCGACATAGTCGAATCTACCAAGCAGAGAATAGAGGAAATTCTCAAGTCGGGAACACTACCAGAAGAGGCGAGAAGAGTAATAAGCGACTTAATAATGAAGCTCATGGTATCCGAGGAGCTTTGACCAATCGTACCGTCTCCCGTCCTAGGTTTCCGCAGTCTGCCGCTGTTCTCCGAGCCCGAGGTCGCCGAAACTCTCGAGCCCCGAAGGCTTGTAGGCCTTGCTCGCACTCAATCGCATTAAAGGCCTCGAAAATCCTAGAGAAACCTTCAAGGAACAGAAACATATAGATAGGAAACAGCCTCTAACTTCCTTTTGCTGTCTATTGTTGACCTCCTGGGGTAAGTACCTTTCTTCATCGACGAAATACTCCAGTTTTTCCTCACTCCTCTTTACCTTGAGTGTGTTGATGAAGGTGTTGATAATCTCGGTGCTTATGCTCGTTACTCTCTTTAGTGGTGCCCACGCTCACGACGTTTATAGCGTTATCGATGCCCAGCGCGTACTAATGTTTCTGAGATCCCAGTACATCGAGGAGGCCGGATTGCTTAGAGCGGCTGTGAGAGCGTATCCGGACAACATGACAATATATGTGGCAAACGACAACGTTCTCGCAGCAAGAGCTCTCTATGTCCTGGGAGACATGGATATATCTAGAAGGATACTCACGAAGCTAAACAGCGAGTACGGTGGAGGCTTTAACAGTAGAATTGAGGTACTCTTCGGCGTAGACATACCGGACGTGTTCTACACAGTGAAGTACGAGTACATCGGAGAAGTGAACGGCTACGTCATACTCTACGAGAAACCTGGAGACCGGACTATAGAGAATTGGTACGAGTACGCCGACTTAGTCGTGTATCGTGCTCTAAATAGACTACTCCGAGGCTTCAGACCACACGCTGAACTCCTCTTCTTGAATTTGACTAGGATGTGGAATGGATACGGGTTCAGAGATAAAGCATACGAGGCTGTAGGCGTGTATAGTACGTACAAGTGCGCGCTCTTCATCTACCTCCACCGTGCCCTCGAAGCCGCGGGGTCAGACGTCGTCGAAGACTACGTCTACGTCAGGAACAAGTGTCTTGAGATAATAGCACTGGCTCAAGACCCCGAGACAGGTGGGATAAGAACAGACTACAGAGTAGTAAACGATAAAATCATCACCGAGGGAGACGTAAACGTTGAGACAACGAGCATCGTTGTGCTAGCGCTCTACTCCGACTACCCGCTACTGTTTTCAAGAAGGGCTAGGCAAGCTAGCTCGGTTGCCGAAGCGTACCCGCTCGCTGAGTCAGTAGCATACGTAGTGCTAATAGCAGCACTTACAGCGTTCACGTATAGATTCATGCTGAAGCTCATCAAAGCCCGCCATACCAGCAGCACACTAAAGCCTTTCTAAGCCTCTTCGAGCTCTCCTTACACCTTAATGGAGGCTGAAGAAGACCATGGACTACGACCCGATCATGGGGAAGGGGGACATATGGGGTAGAGCGGTAAGAGACCTGGCGAACAGCGCAAAGTGGACCAAGGTGCAGTTGCCCAAGACGACGCTCAGATGCTTCACAGGCTTCTGTTGCGTATAAACAGAATAACGAGAAAGTTCGCGACGCCGTTAAGCGTCTATTAAATAGGGGTGTCCTCCGCCTATTACAGACGCCGACGGTCGACCCCTCTCCCGCTACCCGCCTCCTAGGAGCCCTACTTGCTAGCCCCTAGAGTTCCACAAGTCTCACTAGCGGAGTAGCATCTCTCCGAAAACCTTACACCAGCGTGGGAAAAAACTTCGGAGATTCTCGAGAACTAGCGCAACAAAACAGCCACCAGACCCCTTGGATGATCACTGCCGTCGAGATGTAATCAGGCTAGGAGAGCCTTTCATATCCTTGTTCATGCTATAGCATATTAGGCTGAAAACGACAGCAAACGGGAAACAGGTGCTGTGTCGGTGATGAGCTCAGCGATGGTGATAGATGATCTTACCTGTCTCAGCTGAGAACAGCGTCGTGCTCTGGAAACCATACACATCACACGAACACCAGCACTCTTGGGGTCTGGGTTTGGTTACGAGACAGCTAGGTTCGGGTCTTTTTGAGCTACTTGAGCTAGCTTTATAAATGTTCGTTACCCAGAGCTCAAGGTGTCTAATTAGAAAAAACTCTTCCACTCCGTAATACCGTGAAAAAAAGGTTTAACATATTACGATAGTAAAGGTAAACTAACTCTACGTGCAAACACTATGTGGAGGCGCCAGCCTCCACGGACAGACCTACGGGAACCAGGTACGCTCCGGGCAAGCATGGCTCCAAATGAGGGAGTGACCCCGGGTAAGCTCCCCCATTTGGGGTCTGCTAGCCCAGGGCGTTGCCCGGTTCTCGCAGGTCCGTCCGTGGAGGGCGAGACCTCATTATCTCTAGGAGCCTCCAACCGTTGCCGATGTATGTAGGCTTCTTGATCTCGTAGACGACCTGATGGTTCGCGTCGACTGCTAGCGAGCCCAAAGGTTCCGGTACCTCCAGGAGGTAGGAGTAGTGTCTAACGGGGAGGGCGGCGTAGACATAGTCCGAGAGACTAACTCTCTTCAGTAGTTGATGAAGTAGCTTTTGCTTGGGTCTCGACTTTACCTCGACCACATAAATAAGCGGTCTGCTACCGCCGTCCTCTAGTGCTACAAGGTCTATTTCTAGCTCTCCTACTACGACGTTTGAATAGACATCCATACCTAAACTCTTGAGCACTCTGCCTACTATCTCTATCAGCTTTCTCTCTAATATAGCCCGATCGAGTTCCTATTTACGGTAGATATATCAACGTGTGTATTGCTTTTGCTTACCGCTAATTCAAAGCCTTATGGTGCTGGTAATACCGTAAAGAGAGGCCGTGGCCGCCGTTGGTCTAACTCTAGACTCTAGGCGGGGAGGTCTTGACGATATCAAACTACATGAAGAATGAAAAGAATGACAAAAATATAAGCTTTTTAGAGATTGTAGTCACGGTCGGAGCATGGTATTATACGATGTTAGATGTAGAGATGTGGCAAGAATTCTAGCAAGCGGACCCCGAACCAGGAGAGAGATAGGAGCAGAACTCAGGAAGATCTACCCAACTCTTAGGGCCAGAGGAGCTTGGGTGCGCGAGGTACTTCTCGAATGGAACCCTTTGGTTATAAGAGTAGGTAAGGATACGTGGGATCTAAGTGATTTAGGTAAGGCCTTAGTCAAGCTTCCCGGGGAGTTTGGCAAACCTTTAACAGCTGAGGAAAAGGCGTTCCTACTGGGACTCCTTCTTCTAGACCCTCGCCAGAGGAAGATCGCTGCTGAACTCCTGGCCTTAGGCAAGTCTTCTGTCACAGATAAGTGAGCAGTCATTCAAACTACTAGAGTACTGGAGAAGTTGGGTGTGTACGGAAAACCCAGCAGGTAGTTGAAGCAACGACATCGAGCGTGTAGCAACCCGCGGGCCCTCATTAGGGTGAGCGCCTTTTTACGGTTAGAGAGCTCGAAATTAGTTTAGACTACAGTTTGAAGTAGTAGTTGGAAGCGAAATGGAAGTAGAGGAGACAATCAAGCGATTGGGGTCAGAAAGGGTCGTACAGCTAGCTATAAGACTCATAAGGGACTCTTTAAGTAGGTTGGACCTCTCTAAGGAAGCCCCCTTGAAAATAATGAACTTCTGCGGAACTCACGAGTGGACCGCTGTTAGGTACGGTATAAGGTCCCTACTTCCTGAAGTTATAGAACTCGTGGCCGGTCCTGGATGCCCGGTTTGCGTAACTCCCGGTTCTATCATTGAGCAGGCAGTAAAGCTGTCTCTAGAGGGACTAAGGGTCTATACCTTTGGTGATGCTTTCAGAGTCCCGTCTACTTCTCTCAGCCCTCCTCGTAGCTTAGCGGAAGCTAAGGCTCTTGGTGCGGATGTTAGAGTGGTTTACAGCTTCTACGACGCCATACAGGACTCCAGGAGTGACGGTAGGGAGTCGATTTTTCTGGGAATAGGCTTTGAGACTACCGCCCCATCGTACGCTATTCCGATACGCAGCGGTAAGGTACCCAGGAACCTCAAGCTCTTGAGTGCTTTAAGGCTGACCCCACCAGTCATGAGGTATACCGTTAAGCTCTATAAGGAAAGAGGTCTTCTCCCGATAAGAGGTGTAGTAGCCCCCGGGCATGTCTCGGTGATAACAGGGGCTTCCGCGTGGGAGTTCCTTCCCAAGGAGTTTGGCATAGCGGTGGCCGTATCGGGATTCGACGGCTTCGACCTCCTCGTGTCTATAGCAGAAATAGTGAGGATGATCTCCGAGAAGTCTCCAGGTCTCTACATCGAATACAGGAGGGCTGTAAAGTGGGAGGGCAACTTGCTAGCGAGAAAGTACATAAGCGAGGTCTTCGAGGAAGCTGATAGCGCTTGGAGGGGGATAGGGTATATACCGAGAAGCGGCCTCCTATTAAGAGAGAGGTTTAAAGAGCTTGACGCATACCAGCAGTACGGTTTGAGGCCCCCAGGACCCGAGGGTTACGTGCTCACTACAGCGTCCGGCAGTCCCGACCTCCCCCCATCGTGTAGGTGCGGTGAAGTAATGTTAGGGATAGCTAAGCCCACGCAGTGCTTGATGTTTATGAAAGCATGTACGCCAAGCAAACCCTACGGGCCGTGCATGGTCTCTCAAGAGGGGACCTGCTACATATGGGCTAAATACGGGAACCTAAGCGCGAAGATAGTTAGTAGAGTAATTGAGCCGGAAGGTAGACGCTCATAAGTACAGCCCGAGGCGTAGCAAATAATAGACCCCGAACCGTTTTTACCGACTCGGCTCAGCTTTATGTGGCTCCATACGGTAGCCATAGCCACGCTCCCTCAGAGGGTTTGAGCAGGTTTAAACTCCACCAACTTTCGCGAGGAGACGGCTAGCCGTCTTAATAAGTTGTGGAGCCCTTTTACTGTTGGTGAAAGCTTGACCATTAGGATCCCGAGGGATCATGTTATCTACAGCTTCTCCAAAAAGCATCAAGCTAAGTACACGGTGGTTCCTGGAGACTCGGTTATCTTTGAAACGGTTGATGCTCTAGGAGGTCAGATCGTGGATGAGTCGACGACTCTCGATAAGATCGACTGGAGCAGGGTAAACCCGGCAACTGGACCTCTCTACGTCGAGGGGGCTAGACCGGGCGACACACTGATAGTCGAAATAGAGGATATAAAGGTATCGGATAGGGCCGTGATCCTCGTAGCGCCGGGGTTCGGGGCGCTACCGGACAAGAACTTTAGACCATCGGTCAAGGTACTGAGAGTAGTTGGGGATAAGTTGATGTTCGGAAACCTAGAGATCAAGGTTAGACCTATGGTTGGTGTGCTAGGCGTGGCTCCTGAAGAAGGAGAACTTCCAACAGGCACCTCCGGCTATCATGGAGGGAATATGGACGTGGCTTTGCTTACAGTGGGGAGCAGAGCATACCTACCGGTGTTTGCCGATGGTGCTCTACTAGCTGTAGGAGACATACACGTGGTTCAAGCTGATGGAGAAATATGCGTGGCGGCCGCCGAAGCCTCAGGTGAAGTGAGAGTTAAGGTAGGTTTAGTGAAGGGAAAGAGGCCCAGGTACCCGGTAATCGAGAGTGAAGACAAATACTCGATTGTGGCTTTCGGGAAGGATCTAGATGAGGCTGTTTATAGAGCCTCCGAGGAGGCTGTATATACCCTCATGAGAGCGCAGAGCTTAAGCTTTGAGGAGTCGTATATGCTCGCCAGCCTGGTAGTAGACCTGAGGATAAATCAAGTTGTTGACCCGGTAAAAGGGGTTAGAGCTGAGATACCAAAGAAGTACGTCAGGTTAGAGCACCTCCTGTACTACCCAACTTGAACCGCTACTATGAACCACCCGAACTACTGTTACTGCTCTTGCTTTTTTCGGTGAAAACTTTTAAGTCTCCAGAGACATTCCTAACGTACGGCTCGTTGATAACCCTAAAGATGAAGTTAGCTTTTTCCTCCGATAGTCCTCCAGTACTTGCCAGCTCAGCTATAGAAGCGTTAAAAACCCTTTTCACGCTGCCGAACTTTCTCAGTAACCTCTCGGCAGTCTTGACACCAACCCCTGGAAGTGCTGAGACCACGTATAATTGCCACTCGCTTAGTGGAGCGTCTCCAGGCTTGTTTTTAGAAACTCTAGTAGCTCTTAGAGCGCGAGGGGAATCGTAGAGCTTCATGGATAAGTACTTCAGTATTTCGGCGGTATGCTTTGGGTCACTTGTGAGTATGATCGGTACTCTGTCTACAATGGAGGAGTAGTAGAGGGCCGCCAAAACGCTTTTGTAGTTCGACGTAATGTACTTCATCTTCTCTAAGTCTCCTTCAACTATGAGGAAGCACCTTTCGGCAGAGCGAGTGAGTCTAGATAGCTGACTAAAGAACCTTCCGTCGAAGACAGACTTAGCTAAGTCACTAACAGTCTTTCTCTCGGCGACAACGTCCTCAGCTATGACGTAGTCTCCTACCGCCAACTGCTTAAAAACCACTAGCACGCCTAGCTCTGTTAGGTACTTAGGTACTTCCGACTCCTTCTCTCTGATGTCCACGTAGATTTTAACCATCTAGACGCACTCCTCCATCCATCTACCTCTCTCTAGAACTCGAACTTTATAACCACGTGCCGAAAAGAACTCAACCACTAGTCTCTCTAAGTCTCTAATTGAGTTTATCGGAACCGAAGCTCCCGCCGCAGCTTCGTGACCACCTCCGCCTCCACCCAGCTTCTCCCCAATGTACTTGGCTAGCTCAGCGGCTATTGGAGCCTTAAGTTCTTTAACGAGCCTCGCACTCGCCCTAATACTCACGCGAACCTCACTTTCGCGAGGTGTAAGAGCTATTGCTATATCAGATCCCGCCTCAATTGAGTGTTTAAGAGATGACGACTCGTACGCTCCTACGCATGTGATCGTCATGAGGTAGTCGCTCCCTATAGAGTACACGCTCATTCTCGATAGACTCTTCAACCTGGCGACACGCTCGGCGTAGGGAACTTCCTGCTGAGTTAAGAGGCGACCAACGTCTTCGACGTCGGCACCTGAGTCTAAGAGCCAACCAACTACCCTTAGCAGCCTGGAGTTCAAGATCCTCAGGAACTTCGTGTCGAACATGACACCAGCTAGCAGTAGCGTGGCGTAGCTTCTAGGGATACTGTAACCAGATAGCATGAGGGCCTCAGCCAAGAGAGCCGATGTCGCCTTAGACTCCGGGTCGTAAACGTACGTCTCGCATACATCAACTAGCGTGTTTACGACATGGTGGTCGATGAACGAGCACCTGGAGAACACCACGCCCTCTACTTGGGTGGTCGATGATACGTCGACGAACACCACCCTCTCAGCCGCACACTCCCTCGTGTTCGGGATGCTGAAACCTAGAGCCTGAAGAACTCGTTTACTGACGGAGTCTACCCCCTGGGGAAAACATACCTTAAAGAGGTTACCAGTGTACGAGCTTAGGGAGTAGCTTAGCGCCAGCGCTGCCGCTACAGAGTCTATATCAGCGTTTTTGTGCGTTACTATTAGTGCCCCGTTTCTACACCATATCAGCAACCTAGCGAACTCTGACACTACCAGCGGCTTTCCCCCAACACTTCATTCATTAACCGACTTCCTTCCCCCTTAAAGTGCGAGGCCCTCGGTTGCAGAGGGATTGACCTCATGATACCGGACCGCCAGTGTAGCTCAGAGCTTCCCGAGTAGTGCGAACTCAACGTACTTAACGACTAGATCCAACAGGGAAACTTTGAGGCAGGTTCTTAAGGTTATGTTACTAACTGCACCCACCTCTACACCGTTAACGAATAGCTTAGGGTAAGACATGTGCTTAACTGCGATCAGTACGTACTCACCCAATTCAATATCGACTTTCGAAGTCACTCCACCTGTCAGACTCGATTCTAGGTCCCCATCTCCTAGGTCTGCCGGTGTTGACGGCATGCCGGCACCAAACCCAGCCCACTCTAACTTCGTGAGCCTAAGGCCGCAGCCCTCTAGGATATATTCTTCTTTAACCCTATAACGCTCAACGCTGTGTACGTAGGTTAGAGTGATGTTAGCTCTAGAGTTGACGACTATCGCGCTAATGCTTCCATCCACGATGACCAAGCCTATAGATAGTATGGGTGATAAGGTAAGCACTAAAGCCGTTACGAGGGCGGATGAATAGACCGAATAAAAAAGTACTACCTCACCAAGCTTAACCAAGCTTACTCCTACCCGTCTTCAATGCGGGTTCCTTACGGTCTCAACTCGCTGGGGATAGTGATACCCTTCTCTTGGTAGAACCTGATGGCACCTGGGTGTAGGGGTATGGGCATTCCCTCTAGGGCCTTCCTTAAGTCTATGTCTTTGGCTCTGGCGTGGGCCTCTCGCAGCTCGTCAATATGCTCAAACATCACCTTGAGTACGTGGTATACAACATCGTCTGGAACGTCGGCTCTAACTGCTAGCATGGCCATAACGGCTAAGGTCCTAACGTCAGACGTCATGCCAGTGTATGTTCCTGCGGGAACGGTGTATCTGGTGAAGAACCTATACCCCTGTTTAATGAGGGTATCCAGCACTTCATCTGGGACTTCGACTAGGTTTACCGGGACCGTAGCAGCAAGAGATAGTACTGCTGAAGTAGGTATTCCGGCAACAACGAAGGCAGCATCTACTAAGCCTAGCTTTAGGGAGTCTGCAGCTGCGGTAAAGTCTAGATGCTGTACGGCGATCTTATCCCACACTCCAGCGGCCCTCAGAATGAGTTCTGCCTCAACGGCAGTTCCACTACCTACGGCCCCTATGGCCACTCTCTTACCAGCTAGGTCGTATATGCTCTTTATGCCGCTATCCGCTCTAACCACTATCTGAACGACCTCGGGGTAGAGGACTGCGACACCTCTAACTACCTCAACCCTACTGCCCTCGAACATATAGATACCCCTGTAAGCGTAGTAAGCGATGTCGTTTTGGACGAACACCAGCTGGGCGTCTCCAGCCCCTAAAGCCCTCATGTTGGCCACTGAAGCGCCGCTCGTCGACACGGAAGCCAAGACCACATTGCCCGCATACTTGTTCAACATCTCTGCGAGCTTAACTCCGAGGGGATAGTATACTCCACCGGTCCCACCGGTCCATATGTTTAGGGTATACGGTTTGGCTTCTGGTTTCCAGAGCATGTACGCCGCTATGCCGGCGACTAGGAGCACGATAACTACTCCTCCTATTACAATAGGTAGCTTAACCCTCACAATACGCACCTCGTTTACCGGTGTGTAAACAGGCTTAAAAATTTCATGTCGAGGAAGACGGCTCAGCCTTACTCGGAGGCCCCGTCTCGACCTCCACCGCTCGGAACGTCCAACTTACGGCTTCCACTCATCGAGTTCCTCAAATCCCCGACCGTGGGGAAACCCGCATCCTGGCGTTGGACGTCCCGCCCACTCTAGTCTTCACCGCGTACTCGCATCGTGGACAAGAGCGATCTCGATAAAGTGTCAACTCTTATAAACCTACGTAAACCCGAAACAGTCGCGCGAGGCTAGAGCTAGATGTAAGCCCCGCACTGTTAGGCTCGAACGGTGCCCGCGACCTCCACGTAAAGCGGTTGGTAGCCACGGTGAAGCGCGGGATAGAGGCGCAATTCGCCCTAGGAGGACCTACAGAAACCTAGGGCGGAAAACGGTCGGTTAGTTGATCTGCTAGCAATTCCATCCGAAAAACCTTCTAGCAGACTCCTTCAGAGCTCTAATTGCTGGAAGCTCTTCACCGGCTAACGCCATCAGTAGGGCGCCGCCTCCGGTGGATATATGCACCTTGTCTCTATTGACTCCTTCCACTAGTGCCCCCAGATGTCCACCACCTATCACGAGGAAAGCATTGCTCCTCAGCGCAGCGGATACGAGGGCTTCAGAGCCGGCTCTGAACTTAGGGTCTTCGATGTATCCGGCAGGCCCCCTCATGACGATCAGCTTAGCGTCCTTCATCAACTCGGAGTACATCTGTATAGTGTATGTTCCAATATCCATGGGTCTGCCAGTTATAGTGCTTGCCGGACACTCGTCTATTTCTCCGTCCTTCTTAACCACCATATAGTCCAGTGGGACATCTATAGGTGCACCACCCAAGAGGATCCTCCTTGCTCTTGGAACTAGCGTCATGAGACCCCTATCCTCCAGGACTTTGAGCACACTCTCAGATATCTTACCCCCGCGAGCGACGTGAAAGACTAAAGCAACCAGACCCGTGGTGAGTATCCTATCCGCTAGTCTGTTTTTAGTTAGGTTCTCGATGATCTTCAGAGTGTCAGCGACTTTCGCACCACCCAAGACAAAAACTCTGGGTGAGTAATCGGAGTCCACTATCTTCCTAAGGGCTTCAACCTCGCTTTTCATGACGTGGCCTATGACCGACTTAACCACCATCGGGAAACCCACTATCGATGGCTGCGATCTGTGCGCTGTGGCAAAAGCGTCGAATACGTAGAGGTCGAAAAGAGGTGCCAACCTCCTAACGAGAAAGCTTCTAGCATGTACTTCGGGTGGTGCCTCTATTAGCTCTTCTGAAACGAATCTAACGTTGTCTAGTAGTAGGACCTCACCGTAACCTAGCCTCTTAATCTCCGATAGTGCTATAGGACCCATCACGTCTTCTACGAACTTGACTTCCATCCCGAGGTGTTTTGAGAGCAGCTCGCTGTGAGGCTTCAGCTGAGTAAATCCCTCCTCACCAGGTCTACCTTGGTGGGATAGTAGGACGACAGCGCAGTTCGAGTCTAAGAGGTCCCTAATCGTCTTAAGATGGGCTCTGATTCTCGAGTCGTCCAGGATCCTGCCCTCGGAGTCCAGGGGGACGTTGAAATCCACGCGAACCAGGACCTTAAGTTTCGTTACATCTATATCCCCGATAACGGGTAACCTCGGAAGCACTCTACCACCCACTTAGCCGGGTCCACCACTATGTGGAAGCAGGGAATTAAAGTATTACTATCGTCTCACCATCTCTCAATCGACTCTGTGGTTTAGCGAAGAGTAGACAACATTTGAGCTTTAGGTCGGCACGCCGCAAGCTTTAAATGTTGGCTACACATCTGTCGCTCTAGCCTTTTGATCGGCGGCATTTTTATAGCTCGCTTCCGCAGGAGCGTTATTGAGTAGCCACTAGTTCCCAGTTGATTAAATCGGGCAGTCACGGGCCGCAATAACTCGTGGTTCAACTTACAACCGATAGTCGCTCCACCTTGGGGAGACCGCCGACAAGGCTAGGCGAAAGCTTTATAAACCGGGCTAAAACTAATATTGGGGTAAGTTATGCGGTACGTAATAGCTAGTCTACTCGCTATATCGCTCGTAGGCCTACTCCTAGTAAGTGTCGCTACACCTGTAGAAGCCCAGAGGGGGCTGGGTGAGGAGTGGTATAAGTACGGACCTTACATAGACAAAATAACGTACCCGGTAATGAAGGACTACACTATGAGGTTACTGGCCTTCGAGGCCGGTGAGCTATCTATAGTCGGCGTTCTCCCGGTCCACCTAGATAGAGTGAGGACGAACAGACCCGACGCCCACATATTCTTCACTGTAGGCATAAACTCCTTGGGGGCGCTACACTTCAACGTGCAGCTGTGGCCAGTCAAGTACTACGAGCTCAGGGCGGCACTGGCCCACTTGTGGAACAGGGACAGGATAATCGCGGAGTCCCCCCTCAGGGGGCTGGCGGTAAAGTGTACCACTCTACCTCCACCTACTCACGGTGCTTGGGTCAACTGGGATGCCGACTTCGAGAGGCTCTACCCGTACGACCCTGAGAAGGCTAAGTCTCTCTTAGCGAAGATATTCACACCGTGTACCGGTCCCGACGGTAGACCTGCTTGGTGCGACCCGAGAGAGGGAGGTAGAGTAGTCGAGATAGAGATCCTCTCGCTGCCGGAAGCTACATCACCAACCTACTGGTGGATCGCCATGTACATAAAGTCGGAGGCGGAAGCGATAGGACTGAGAGTAACGATAAAGGCCGTCAGCAGTAGAGAACTAGACGCAGCAATTTCCGCAGGAACTGCTCAAGCGTGGATCATCGGCTGGTCTTTCGGCAGGTTCCCGACGTTCATGTACTACTTCTTCCACAGTAGTGAGATTAGGCCGGGCGGCTGGAACGAGTGGAGAGTCAACGACTCAAGACTCGACGCCATTCTTGATAAGTTCTACTTCACTAAGGACATGGAGGAGGCCAAGGAGTACGGTTGGAGAGCTCAGGAAATTCTAGTTAAGGAGATAATTCCGTGGATACCGAC
The DNA here is from genome assembly GCA_038832865.1 of Sulfolobales archaeon. Taxonomy (GTDB): domain Archaea; phylum Thermoproteota; class Thermoprotei_A; order Sulfolobales; family NBVN01; genus DRZP01. Next base: position 13,690 of record JAWBJE010000006.1, on the reverse strand, counting down.
CTACACCAGCATCAGTATAACAGCGTTTGATGGTGCTATAGATAGAGACTCCATAATCCTAGCTTACGCACCACCTCTAAGGGACCCCGTAGGGTTCTCACCATTCTGGTGGTTCAATGTTAGATACAAAGACAGAACATTCGGTGGTGTTTTTAGGTACTTCCACACAGTCGACATAACGACCTACCACCCAGCGATATACCTGTGGGCCACTGAGGCGGAAGCTATCTTCAGAATATACATTCCGACCATGTACACAAGACCCGAGAACATATACGCCGAGCCGAGGATACCGATGTTCTTAAAGTACTTCAATATAGATGAAGTAACATATGAAGGTACGAAAGCGTATAGGTTCACTATAACACTATTCGAGGGCATCAAGTGGCAAGACGGTGTCGAGCTTACTGCTGAGGACTATGCCTATACAGTACTAAAGTTCGGCAGAGAGTTGAAGACGAGGAGGTACTACGGTCCGGACATAGAGAAGCTCATAGACGTAAAGGTAGTCAACAAGACCACACTAGAGCTCTACTTCGAGGACTACGGTTGGATAGTCCCATTCATTTACACTGAGCGTGTCATACTGCCTAAACACATATTCGAAAGATTACCTAACCCACTAGAAGACCCATCAACACTGCCGCACCCAACAATACCTGGTTTAACGGCGATGATCGGTAACGGACCATTCGTTCTAGCTAGGACGAGAGAAATAGCGTACTCCGAGCTTGTCTGGAACCCGTGGTTCTACTACAGACACCCAGATAGGACAGTAATGTTCGCTGCCGTGACTATACCTAGCACCGTTGATGAGGGTACGTCATTCAAGGTCTCTGTAACCCTGGTTGACTACTTAGGTGCTAGAGCTACTAACGCCTCCGTTACTGTGAAGCTCACCGGTCCAATAACTCTAACGCTAACCGCCTCTCACGTCGGTGGTGGTGTGTACGAAGTAATCGTTCCAGGACTCAGAGCCGGGACTTACTCCGTTGATATATACGCCGAACAGCCGATCATGAGGTGGTCCGTCGACAACAAGTACTCCACCAAATTAACTGTCGGTGCTGTCGTCGGTCCCGGTCCAGTAGGTCCTGTTATCGAGAGACCGCCTGCTGTAGTCGTCGAGATTCCAGGAGTTCCACCAGTGGAAATAACTCTACCGCCAATGATATCGTTCGCAGCACCGGAGGTAGAGGTGACGACACCAGTCGTAGCGCTTTCATCGAGCGAGGTCGTGCCAGAGACTACAGAAACGGTTGCGGCAGTAGCACCGGCCACGCTATCGTACGGTGCTGTAGCATTATCTGTTGTAGCGCTAGGAGTAGCTGCGGCAGTGAGAAGAAAATAAGAGTAACAAAAAATAACAAATTTAATTTTTTAATTTAAATTTATTAAAAAGTAAGTTATATACTCACACACATTCACATTTTTACCTTCGACTTGTTTGGTAGTTTCATTTATCCATAGACTAAGGGCTTTAGGAAAGTTACTGCTAGACGTCGACAGTAAATGAGATCGAGCTACTTTAAAGTTACCCTAAAAATGTTTTTAAGAGTAGCACCGGTAGAGTATAGGGGAATTTAAGTGGGTGCTGGGACGTTTATAGCGAAGACTGGGGTTAGGCTGCTGGGAACGTACGTAGTAGTGCTCATGGTCTACTTCATCGTCGTTAGAGTGCTACCCGTGGTTGCTGCTGGTGGCAATATGGCGGCAGACCCTCTTCTAGCAGCACTAAGGAGAACTGCTGAAGACCCTAGGTTCAGTCTGTGGATTGGTGAAACTATAAAGAGGTTCGGCTTGGATAGACCGCTAGTACCCGACCAGCTATTGATGTACTTGAGAAACGTACTTGTATTCGACTTCGGGATCTCCGTGTACACTCAAAAACCTGTTTTAGATGATATAGCTATTAGACTTCCCTACACGCTGTCCTTCTACACTATAACGACTATAGTGCCGATAGTAATCGGGTTCTACTTAGGGATAACTGCTGCTAAGAACAGGGGTAGACCTCTAGATACGGCTATAGTTCAGGCATCGATATTCTCCAACATGCTTCCCGGGTGGCTCACTCTCTTGATAGTGTACTACGTGCTAGCGTACCTTCCAAGAGTAACGTGGGGCTACTACATATTCCCACTTCCGGTTAGACCCCCCGAGATAGGCATTAGGGACTGGGAGCAGTTTAGGTACCTACTCTGGTATATGTCACCAATGCTATTAGCAGCTCTAATCGCGTGGTCCGGTGGCTGGATATACTACATAAGGCAGCTAGTAGTATCAGAGATGGGTCAAGACTACGTCACTACCGCTTTAGCTAAGGGCCTCGACGAGAGGTCTACACTGAGAAAGCACGTCATACCCAACGTCAGACCCCCGATAGTAATCTCTCTGGCTTATGCCATACCCGGCATATTCGGTGGGGCGATAATATTCGAGATAATATCTAACTGGCCCGGAGTAGCTTACTTCGCCTACCAAGCGCTGCTCAACTGGGACTTCCCAGTCATGTCGGCGTTCTTCACAATATCCGCAGCACTCACAGTCACATCTCTCTTCATAGCGGAGGTAGTGCTCGTAGCCATAGACCCGAGGGTAAGAACGGGTGGTTAAAGTGGCTCGGGCAACAGGTACTGCTAGAGTGAGATCCGGGGTTACACTTGGGTTCACCAGACTCGCTGAGATAGCTGTCCTAGTTTTTAGAAAGAGGACAGCGATAGTAGGCATATCTCTTATACTGTTCTTAGCCGTTCTCGGCGGTCTAGCGCCAATACTAACCCCATACAGCCCGGCAATGAGGGAGGTAGTGGCAGGAGACTTCGCAGTTCCCGACTGGGCAGCTCCACCCGATGTGGCTCGGAACATAGTTAAAGTGTTTGATACCTTTAGAATAGAGAATAGAGTAATTCGAGGAGACGTCAAAGTCGATGTGTTAAGGACCAGAGGAGGCTTTGAAGTAGTCTTCGAGGGAAGAGGATACGCTAGCCTGCTGATAGTAACAGAGGACTTCCTAGAGTATCCCTACAGGCCGGCGAGGTCGATGGACGTAAGAATAGCGTTCAACACTACCTACCTGGAGGGTAGAAGCGAGGCGTGGTACAACGTCGACACACTCATCGTAAACAAAGACCTGGTGGAGCGAGGGGAAAAGAGGCTACTGAGAGTCCCCCTCCCCGACGGGAGGGTTGCCGAATTCGAAGTCCCTAGGGGTATCTACTCTTTGTACGACGTGGTTACGACGAGAGTTGGGTGGATATACGATTACTTCAAGGGGGCTCTGAGGATTTCGGCGCCAGCCGTACTACCTAGCCCGATGAGAAACATGAAGCAACCCTACATACTATCGATAAGGGACCCCGTCCTCAGAGATAGAGTATCGCAGGCGTTCGCCGAGATTAACGCGGCGAGAGAGCTTCTGCTGGAGAGGGGGACCAGGATCTACTTAGCAGTAAACGTAACGTACTACTGCGACCCAACGGACTTCATGATGAGGTGCGAAAACGGGGCCCTCAGGGTGAGCTACGCACCGATCAGACTGTTCATAAGGGGTGACGCCTTCGGGATACTGGGTACGACTGCTTACGGCAATGATGTTTGGACACAGTTTATCTATGGAGCCAGGAGTGCTGTAGTCTTCGGACTGGCTGTAGCCACAGTAACTACTTTAGTAGCCTTAGTCTTCGGGTTAGTTGCCGGCTACAGAGCTGGAACTTACACGGATCACTCAATAACGCTTCTAACGGACATAGTATACTTCATACCTGTGATACCGCTAGTTATGGTGGTAGGCCTAATATTCGGGAGAACTCTGTGGAACATATTCGCCGTCCTAATAGCTACAGCGTGGCCTGGTGGTGCGAGAATAATTAGACAGTGGACTATGACTTTAAGAAGCAGTCTCTACGTCGAATCGGCTAAAGCCCTTGGGGCAAGCGAGTGGAGAATAATGATTAAACACATAGCTCCACAGCTAGTGCCGTACCTAGTCTACAGAATAGTCATGGCGGTTCCTGGAGTAGTATTCTTTGAGGCAGCTATCCAGCTGCTGGGATTCGGAGACCCAGAGGCACCAACGTGGGGCAGAATGATAAACGAAGCGTACTACCAGGGGGCACTCTTAATGAACGCCTGGTGGTGGATAATCCCACCGATAGCAGGGTTGATAATGCTAGCCGCGGGATTCGTGCTCTTCGGAATGGCCTTAGATGAGGTAGTAAACCCAAGACTGAGGAGGTAACATCTACTTCGAAGTAGGCACAGCATATATTTTTCCTTTAGCTGGCGGGTAGTTGGGTGTGTCGATTGGAGGACGTTCTGGTCCTGGTCGGAATAATCGCCCTGGCTGCCTTACTTATGTATATGCTGGAGTACTATAGACCACTAATTCTAGCATTTCTACTAGCCTATTTAGCCTTCCCTATCTACTGGTTTATCGCTACTCTCGAGCTAGACCCCCTCTTGAGGATCGCTCTACAGGTGGCTGTCTTTATGTTGATGTACGGAGTAGTCCTGTACATGGTCATGAGCTACCTCTATAAAATGAGGGTGGGAAGGTATGAAGCCAAGAGATAGTCTACTTATAATGTTGGCGTGTTCGGTACTGATGGGACTGTTAACCACGTTCTTTAGCCACGTGATTCCCGAGAGAGTATATGCGCCGGCAGTAGCGGGAGTCATAGTGGGGTTTCTGCTGACTCTACTCGTCGTTAAGTACGGTGGAGGCATAGTGGATGTAGCCGTAATAGGGGCTGTAGTTTCACTTATCGGAGTACTAATGGCCACGCTGGTGTACTACGTAGTGTTAGGTTTTCAGTGGCAAGCTATCGGTCAGTGGACGGTAATCGACTACCTGGTTATGATGATAAGGTCCGGAGTCTTTATAGTTAGATTCTTAACCGACTTCGTAATAGGTTCCGCCGCTCTCCTCAGCGCGGCCGGTTTGGTAGCAGTACTCGTAGTCGGTGAGTAGCTTCGCGCGGCTACCGCACGAGGCGAACGCCAGCCTCTCCCGATATATACCTCGGGTGCACCAGGGAGCGAGCTTTCCCCGCGGCCGTGAGCCCGAGCCGGGCGAAGGGACCACGAACCGGAGTCGCACCTGAACCGGTGGGACCGATGATGTGGACACCGATGAAAGATACCCGGAAGTCAGTGGAGCCGAGGGTCGGCAACAATCGATAACAAACAGCGTCAACGAACATGAAGCCCGAATCCCGTTCTCCAACTAGTTAAAGCCAGACGCTTTTATCTATAGGGCATTCGCTGCTTGGGACGCTCTCCAACGAACCATCCGGTTTAACTATGCTGCACGGAGGCACATCCTCGTAGAGGGTGACGCCCGGGAAGACCCTAGAGTAAGCACCTACCTTAATACCCGGGTTCACTGATACGTTAACGCCGATTCTAGTGTAGCCACCCAATAAACCACCGAGCTTTCTCCTACCCGTAGGTACTTTAACGCCTTTAACTCTGACCCTTATCTCTCTATTATCGAGCCTCAAGTTGGCTAGGATCGTCCCGGCACCTAGGTTGCTGTGCTCGCACACTATAGAGTCACCGATGTACGACAAGTGGTGAGCGTGCACTCCCTCCATAACTACGCTCTCCTTAACCTCAACGGAGAAGCCTATCCTGGAGCCGTCGAGTATTATGCTGCCGGGCCTAATGTAGGCGTTCGGCCCTATAGTAACGTCATCACCGATGTACACCGGCCCCTCGATATAGCTGCCAGATAGGACTTCGGAGTTCCTACCTATGTAGACCGGCCCCTTGATCTTCGTCCCGCTCTCTACCCTACCGTAAACTACACTCTCTCTAACCCTTTCGCTAAGAGCCTCCCTACAGAAGCTGAGGTAAAGCCAAGACTTACCTAAGTCACGCCAGTATTTTAGCTCGTGGATTCTAACCGAAGCCCCGGAGCGGATTAGTAGCCTAATGGCGTCGGTTAGCTCGTATTCTCCCCTAGGGCCGAGCTCTACTCTCTCCAAGTAGGAAGAGATATCGGTCGAGAGCTTGTATAGACCAGCGTTAATCAGTCTAGATATCGGCTGAGAGGGCTTTTCGACTACGTCCTTTAACTCCCCACTTGTGTCGTAGATCAATGCGCCATAATCGCGCGGGTCGTCTACGCGGTACGCTGCAACAAGGTATGGACTAGAGCTCGCTACAACCTTCCTGAGGTCCTCCACGGAGTAAACCGAGTCGACATACAGCACTACGACACTCTCTCCTCTGACCTCTTCAAGCCCCTTGAGTAGTGAGTGTGCGGTGCCCAGGGGTCTTCCTTGATCGACTACCTTGAGTTCGAACCCGTACTTGTCTTCCACCATCTTGACCCTCTCTCTTACCATGTCTATCATGTAGTTTGCGACCACTACGACTCTCTTTATTACACCGACGCTACTGAGGTTATCTAAATGGTACTCCAAAAGGGTTTTATCGATAACTGGGATCAGAGGTTTCGGTCTAGTGTGCGTTATGGGCTCTAAACCCCTGCCGAAACCGGCAGCCAGTATGACTACCTCCAATACTTCAACCTAGACTGAAAGCGCACTCAACAAATAATAGCTTTGCTCATGTTACGGAACTTGATACCCTAAACCTTTAAGAACCATCCTTACGGCAATAAAGACTAGTGCGACAGCGAACCCCCTCCTAAGGGTCTGCGACTTCGTTCTTCTAGCTATTCTCGCACCTACTTGAGCTCCAATGATGAGCGCGGGCACCAGGAGAGCGAGCAGAGCCACGTCTACGTTTCCAAGAGTGTAGTGGGTTACGGCAGACGACACCGAGGTCAGAGTTATCGCCATAGACGAAGTAGCTACAGCTACGTGGATAGTAGCTCCAAGGTGCGTTAGCAGTGGGACGTTCACTACTCCTCCACCAACTCCTAGGAGTCCTGAGGCTAGACCGGCTAGAGTTCCACCACCAAGTAGTGTAGCATACGTTTTAATGTCCCACTGAATAGCCTTATGTGGCTGGCCACCCCCGTTTCTCTCTCTCGTTGTAGCAACTCTGATGGCCACGAGTACGAGGGTCGCGCCGAAGATGATCCTTAAAGTATCTACGTCGATGTGCTTTGTCAGAAGAGCTCCGACGTAAGCGGCGGCTGAAGCCGTAAGCGAGATGAGCAGCCCCGCCCTGTAGGCTATGTAGCCGTACCTAGCGTAAGCCATCGTAGCAGATACGGCGTTGAAGAATATGGCGGTAGCTGAAGTCCCCACGGCTATCCTCATGCTGACTCCGGCGATATTAAGCAGGGGGACCATTAAAAACCCTCCGCCGAGCCCGAACATAGAGCCCAGAGCCCCGGCTAGAAGCGCTATCAGGGGGGTGAGTAGTTCTAGCATGGCCCTCACACAACACACTGAAAGCGACGGCAAATAAGCACTTAAACAGAAATAGTGCGCAAGAGGAACCGCACTATTTCCTCACCAAGGAAGTAGGCAACTCTAGCGTAAGCCGACAGCTCTGAGAGAGCGACTCTGGATAGCTTCGTCAAGTCGATGAGGTCTTCGACTGTTGCTTCATCACGCGTTAATCTAATCACTTCCGCGATACTAGCACGAAAACGGGCTCGTGCCCCATGCTCTTCACGGTGTCGGTCACGATCTTACTGGCAACTACGTCTACATCAGACTCCGGCTCACCTAGGTACACAACCAGGCTTCTGCCGGGAACAGCCTCAGTTAAAAGCTTGACTGAATTCCAGAGGGCGGACCTGTACTCGAGGTGACAGTCCAGAGGTCCTTCACCCCAGACTACTCGTGAGAAGTACTCAGCTAAATCCGCTAGACCACTTATTTCGCGAACCTTGACAAAGCTCGGGGCGGGACTTAAACTTCGCGATGTTAAGGCCACAAAAACCTCCGTACCGTACCTGACGAGTATTGCGGCCATCCTTATGAGCTCGTACGCCAAGACGTCCAAGGCGCTGGAGCTTCCCCGTAGGTACCTTTCAGTGATGGGTACGACGAAGAAGACTCTTCTATAGACCTCTTTCTCGAATAGCTTGACGGTGAGCTTTCCGGTTCTCGAAGACGCCTTCCAGTCTATTCGTTTTAAATCGTCTCCGGGTCTGTACTCTTTGTTCATGTAGTACTGCGTTCCGGGACCAGGCTTACAACACTCTTCGCGCCTATATCGTAGGACGAACCAGCACTGTAGTACGTGTCAACCTCGTCTAGCTTAGTACAGCTCTAACAACTGAGTTCACTCTTAAGTGAGGGCCGTATTTACTAGCCCTACAAGGTTAGGTAGCACCGAGTTAAACGTGGTCTACGCTTATTCATCCAGCATAGACGTACTGGAGCCTGCGGATAGAGCTATCGACATACTAGCTCGAGTAGATGGAGACGTTTTGGCTATAGCTTATAAAGCACATACCTATAGTGCCGTAGTAGTAAGCGATGGAACCATCCTAACTAACGCTCTGCTTAACCCTACGAACGTGTTAAACCATAACTACGTCTTTGCTTACTATATCGCTAAAACATGTGTTCGAGTGGGACGGTCCTCGTCGAGGGGTCTAAGTACGAACTAAGACCGTACCCAGCCCTAGGAGTTGAGGTACCGATCGTTGCATACCTCCGCACCCTCAGTAGGGTTCTTAGTGCTACACTAGCGGTACTAGTTGTTTTCTACGTGGTACTACCTAAGTTCAAGACTGCTCGTAAAAGTAGGGGAGTACCGATTTCTCAAGCTCTTGGAAGCTATGAAGTAGCTAGAATCCTCTGTCAAGATATAGAGCTCTCCACTGTTCTCACTAAGGAGTGCGACGTCTTCAAGAAGACTCGTAGAGCTCAGCAGTTCTTAAGTAAAGTCGTTGCCTTAATGAAGAAAGATAGAGAGCTGGCTAGTAAAGTACTAAAAGCTATAGTTGAGAGAGCCGCTTAGCACTAGGGTAGAGCGCTTCGTCAATAACACTAGAAAACACTGTGAGGCCTACACGTACGCTAGCTTCGTGATCCTTAGTTGAACTCATATTGACGCTACCTGGAGTCAAGTACATCATTACGCTTGTCTCATCTTCTCTTGTGTGTCCTAATGACTTAAAGAGTGAGGCTCTAATCTCTTGTGCGACATCTCTCCACCGGTCGACTACAAGTACCGCTCTATGTGCAGAGATAGAGCAGTCTCAGCACTCAGATGCTAATTCTCTAGCCACTTCTCTGAGGATGTAGCTGTTTCCACCGTGACCATTAACTACCAGAGCTGGGATGTAGCCGTTTCTCAGTATCTCTCTAATAACGCTTTTTACGTAACTATAGAAAGCCTGCGCTTCTACGTCGATAGTCCCACTAAACCTTTTCAAGCTTAAGCTAGAACCATACCAAATGGGTGGGAAGACGTGGGCACCTATTCTATCAGCAACAAACAACGCTACAGCTTCTGCCTCAATACCGTCGGTCCCCAATGGAAGGTGATCACCGTGTCTCTCCACCGACCCTACCGGCAGAATGGCTACAGTCTTAGATTGAGAGTCGAACACTCTCCCGCTCATTAACCAAGCTTTTAAGTTATGAGCAGACATACTTTTTTCAAACACTACTCAAGGTACGCTAAAGAATTAACTGCAGTAGTTGCTTGATTCGGTAAGCTGCTACAGACTCGACCACACGGTAAAACGGGTTCTCACTGCTACCAAAACCCGTGAGCGCGATAGAAAAACGCTTCGTTTCCACACATCACGCTAGAACGATTCTCGTGGTTGAATTGCTTTAGGAGTTGAGTATTGAGGGGTACTCGAGCGTTGCAAACGTCTTTACTAGAACGTCAAGCCTAGAGGTGTCTAGCTAGCAGAGAGGTAAAACTGAGGTACTGACGTCAAGTGGGACAAGGAGAGAGCGTAGAAGTTGGAGGATAGAACAACCACGGGCTAGCGGTAAAGGTGTTGAAGCGAAGTCCACGTAGGTGCTTACTCCTAGATGAGTGTTGAGCAGCCTCCCTAGAGAGGTAAACGAAAGACGTACTTCCTATACTGAGCCACTGTGGAGGATTTTAACTAGGCGTGCTAAATACTTTGAGTCTATGCCCAGACTGCTTAACTTCTTCACAGTACTCGAGACGTCGTACTTGACTCTGTAGAGACTGACCGCTAGAGAGTCCGTCTCGAGTACTGCGAAAGCAGCTCTCCAGTCACCATCTCTCGGTTGACCGACGCTCCCAGGATTCAAGACTCTAGAAGCTCCAGCTCGAAAGTCTGCCTGAACGTGGGTATGGCCGGTAACAACCAACTCTGCGTCAACCGGGTTAGGTCTTACCGCGTAGACCGAGGGAGTTAGCGCCAGCATCAACTCGTACTGCGGTAGAGAAGGCTTGAGGTACCCAAAGAGCTTGTTCCTGGGAGACCCGTGGACTACGAAAGCCCTAGCAGCCCCAACTTCTACGACTCGGTGCGTAGGCAGAGACTTCAACCACTCCAGCTGCTCTCTACTCAAGAGCCTTAGAGAAATTCTCTGCCGTGTATACTCGCTTAAGTCGTGTAGCTCCGGGGCGCACCCGCAGTCCTTGTCGTAGGCGACAGCGTAGTCGTGGTTACCTAAAACCACCAAATCCGGCTTCAGAGCTCTAACGGTGTCTACTACTACGTGGGGCTCGGGCCCGTAGTCGACTAAGTCCCCTAGAACCCACAAGTAATCCCACCTAGCGGCATGCTCTAGTACTGCTGTGAGGGCGTCGTAGTTACCGTGAATGTCGGAAACTATCAATACCCTCAAGTTCTCCCCAGTTAATACGCTCGGTCTTCAGTTAAATCCACTGGTTAGGCGACGTTCAAGAAATCACTGTTTTGAGCACGATATCGCTACCTCGCAGCTTTCGGACCCTCGGAGGCGTCAGCGCCTGCGAACTTACTCGACCGAGGGTGGAAAGAACGTGAACCGCTCTAGAACACGCAGAGACCCGGCACCACGTAGAGAACTGCTCCGAAGGGGTCGGCTCACTGCTGTGTTCTTTAAAGATTGGTGCGGCGGCCGGGATTCGAACCCGGGATCTCCGGCGTGGCAGGCCGGCGTCCTAGACCAGGCTAGACGACCGCCGCCATATCTTTTTCAGTGGTTTAGTATTTTAGCTTGCTTCCCCCAGTTCTCTGAGGACTTCTACGAGTTTTCGAAGGTCGTTTATGAGGTACGCTGATGTACCCAGTCTTACCACACCTATCGGGGAGTCTCGCTTGATTAAGACTGCTCTAGCTCCAGCTATTAGGGCACCCGCTAGGTCGTTCTCCGGGGAGTCTCCTACGTGGACTATCTCCCCGACTGACGCCCCCAGCTTTCTAGCTACGTACTCGAAGACCTCTCTACTGGGTTTCTGGATACCTACTTCATCCGAGAACACCGTTAGGTCGAAGTACTTGAGTAACCCGTTCTTGTAGAGGAAGTACCTCGTGACCATCCCGGGCCAGAACATGACGTTTCCTAGCGCCGCAGTAGCGTATCCGCTAGCTCTAACGGCCTCCAGGGCTTCAGCTGCGTCTAGATACGCTAGCTCGGAGATCTCGGGCTCATCGATACTCATCGCTAGAGCTTGGAAGAGCTGCTCTACAGTTATCCCGAGCTCTCTAGAGAAGAACTCGGCCGACTCTATGACTACCCTACTGAAGCCCCCACCCAACCTAACCGCAAGAGCCTTCCTGTAAGTAGTTAGAATCAGCTCGAAGACCTCTTCGTACCTCTTGCCGCAGAGGAGAGAGACCTTCCTCGACAGAGTAGAGTAAAACTTAGTTAAATCTAGGAGAGTACCCCATATATCGAAAGACACCACCTTCAAGACTTCCACCAACAACACTACTACTCAAAGAATAATACTAACTACTGCAGCAGCTAGCGAGGAGACCCGTCTCGCAGTGGCCGTACACCCCGAACCCTATTAGCTCTTGAGTACACAGCTCGAGACCAGACGGTACTTGAGTGTGGTTCGAGCTACTCTACGAAGGTTGCCAAGCTCTCCCGCTCTGGAGTAGTCGTGGAGTATGGTGTAAGGTTGGTAGCGCTGGAAGCCCACCGAGCCACTGCGATAAAGGACACTTGGACGCAGTAGTCGAAGCTAAAAGGGAGAGGTAGCAGTAGTGAAGCTCGTTCAGGGGCTTGAGCGTTTTGGCTACGGGCTGCGCGGACGCAAATGCTCTAAGAGGGGGTAGAGCACCCCCTCGGGTTTGCGCGTGAGAGGGTCCTTCGGCTTCTCTCAATTGGAGTCAAGCCTTTGACCATATAAATACCGTTCTAGTCCGTATCCGCAGGACTCAATATCGAGAAAGCCGCATAGAGTCTCAAGCTGAAAACAGATGAGGTCGTTCGGTGGCGAGCTATGCGGAGCTCGCACTAAAATCTCTATGTAGAAACTATCTGGAGTTCGAATTCTCTCCTCCAGCGGTTCTCGGGTTTAGGCAGGTGCTCCACGCACTCTCTGCTCTATACGTCCTCTACGCCTTTGTGGCAAAGCATATATGTTTCGTAGTAAAGCACCTGGGGTGCGTATGTCTAACCCTGAGGTTAGCGAAGAGGAGAGGATCTGGGGCTTTATAGCGTGGCTAATACCGCTAGTCGGTGGGGTGCTAGTCTTAGTCCTAAAGCCTGGCTATAGGTTTGCGAAACACTGGGCCCACCTCTCTATATCCTTCTTTATAGCGATAGTGCTCCTAGGGGTAGTCTCAGCTGTTATAGGGTTGATACCCTTCGTGGGGTGGTTCGTCTCCACACTACTGTGGATCGCTGTAGTAATAGTATGGGTCGTAGGCATAGTGAAGTCTCTCGGCAGAGAGCTATGGAAACCCCCCGTAATATACGACCTAGCTAAGGTCCTGGGTATAGAGAGGAGCTGAGCAGGAGTACCGCAAGAAGTTCCCCCAAGCAACCCGCAGGCTTGTTCGTGCTTAAAGCTATAGCTACCTACTGAGTAGACCACGTGAGGAACTCAGTCCTCGAGCGGCTCGTACGGGTTTACACCATTACTTAATCTTTCCCGCATTCCCACGGGTCCTCGAGCACTCTAGGCGTTCAGTGAGACTCTAAACGCCACAAAGTTTTGAGTATCGTGGGAGAGCTACTCCACGGAGCTCTCGACCTCTCATCGAAGTAGCTCCGCGTATGTCACTGTATGAGGTGTTTATAGACGTCTCTATCAATACCAACCAATACGAACAGATATGAGAAACGGAACAGCTTCACAAGGCATACGTGTTTACTAAGAATATGAACAGGCGCTGAGGGCTGGGTCGAACCCTCACAGGGCTCGCAACTGTTTTGATGCGTTAGGTTTAAAGGGTTTTGTGGGATTTCTTCGTGATGATGAGAGGTACTTCGAGCCTCTTAAAGGTGGAGCTAGACGTGAGCCCCGTGTCGTTGCACGACTTCTGCGTTGAGTAGTTGGTAGCCTCGGTGAACCGCAGGGCTGAGGCAAAACCCACCCTAGGAAAACCTACAAAAACCTAGAGCGAGAAACGGTGTCCCCTACCAACTTAGTGGGTCAAACGCCGGTGAGGAAGTTATAACAGTTAACTGATTTACGAACCATGCGACCCTTTGCTTTTTTCGTATGGGACTTTCTCTGCTTTACGTTTGCGGCTCTTACTACGTGTTTACTGCTTGACGCTCTCGAGCTGTTGGTATACAGCACGTAGCTTAGCTTAAAGACTTGCGTTGTATTCTTACTTGGGTAGTGATTATTGCTTGACGAGAGTGAGTTCGTG
>JAWBJE010000005.1:3718-85116 GCA_038832865.1 Sulfolobales archaeon | reverse complement strand
GCGGGGAGTCGAAGCCCCGAGAGGCCCGGGGTCCGGGGCTCCGAAACCTCGGGTGGCGCGGCGCGACCCCAGTGCGGTGGGAGGGCGGACGGCGGCGACCGGCGTAAGCCCGCGCGAGAACCGAACCTCCTAACGGTTTCCTGAGAGATCCACTAAGGGCGAGATGAGTTCTACCGAACCTAATTTAAGGACAATTCTGGTTAAACTATGACAGGAGTCTTATTTTTTTGTTTTTGTTTTCTCTACGGGTAAGCATGAGAACCCTACTCATACACGCTAGGAGTTTCGAGTATAACGCCTTAGAAAAGGCTATAGACGCCGCAGAAGTCCTTACTGGCGAGAACTCTTTTGGTAAGTTTTCTAACGCCTTAGTAGTTTTTGTTACAATTGAGAAAGGCGACGCTTCCGATCTTCACACTCTGGTAGGGAATGTGGCTGACGACATAGTTAAGGTCTTTACCAGCGTTAAGGCTGACTCTGTCGTTCTCTACCCCTACGCACACCTCTCCAAGAACCTCGCGGACCCTGAGGAATCCTTACTGTTACTCTCTGAACTAGAGAGAGAGCTAAAGAGTCGGGGTGTTAAAGTCCATAGAGCTCCTTTTGGCTGGTACAAAGAGTTTAAACTCGATTGCTTTGGTCATCCGCTATCGGAACTCTCGCGTGAGTTTAGGGCCGGAGAGGTTAAGAAAGCTAGGTCTATCGAAAAAAGGTACGTTGTTTTACTACCCTCCGGTGAGGTGGTGGAACCCGAGAGCTATCTGAAAGACGGGGAAGATCAGGAGCTTAAGATCCTTATATCAAAGGAGGTCTTCAAGAGAGAGCTCCCCGGAGGCGAACCGGAGGTTTCTGAAGCCTGCAAGAGGTTTGGATTCGAGTGGGAACCTATGTCCGATGCCGGTCACATGAGGTACGGACCGCACGCTACAGTTATGGTAGAAGCCGTTTCGAGTTACGCTTGGGAAGTCGCAAAATCCCTCGGTATACCCTTAATGAGGGTTAGAGGTACTAACATGTTCAACACTAAGTTTAAACCGATAAGAGAGCACGCCGAGCTCTTTGGCGACAGGCTCTACGAGGTCGAAACCGATAGAGGTACTCACGTACTCAGATATGCCGCATGTCATCAGCAGTTCGCAATGGTTAAAGACTGGGTAATCAGCTATAGAGACATGCCATTTGGGGTCTTTGAAGTAGCCGATAGCTATAGATACGAGCAACCGGGTGAACTGCAGATATGCTTTAGGTTGAGGAAGTTCTCTATGCCGGATCTCCACATATTCGCAAGAGACATTCAGGAAGCATTAGAGCTCAGCAAGCTAGTCCAAAGAAAGATACACGAAGAGATCTGGAAACTTGGACGTAAGTATGTCGCTCTCTATAACGTGACAGAAGATTTCTACAGGGAGCACTTTAACGAGCTAGTCAAGCTCGTCGAAGGTGATGGCAGAGCTGCTCTGGTGGCCATACTGCCCTCGGGTGTGTACTATTGGGTCTTGAACGTTGAATACATAATCATAGACACCTTAGGAAAACCCGCTGAAATCGCTACTTTCCAGATAGATGTAGGTAACGCGAAGAGGTTCGGCATCAAATACGTCACTGAAAGTGGAGAGGAGAGTTACCCAATAATAATTCATACAGCCATTATAGGCTCAGTCGAGAGATACATATATGCCGTTATAGATACAGCTGTATCTAAGAAAAAGCGTGGGCAGGTCCCAACGATCCCGACATGGTTAGCACCTATTCAGGCGAGAGTAATCCCCGTATCCCAGAAGTACTTGGACTACGCAAAGGACGTGCTAAACTACCTCATAAGTTGCGGAATAAGAGCGGACTTAGACGACAGAGACCTCAGCCTAGCGAAGAAAATAAGAGAAGCAGGGGTAGAATGGATTCCATACTGTATAATAGTTGGCGAAAGAGAGTATGGAACGAAAACCGTTAACGTGAGAATTAGGGAGAGCGGAACACAGAAAGCTATGAAATTGGAGGAGCTAGTCGAACTCATTAAGAAAGACATCGGTTCCTACCCCCAGGTACCTCAAGCGACTCCTCTGTATTTAAGCAAGAGACCTACACTAAACTACCTCCCGAAGTAGGGGTTCGGCTTTCTACGGCTCGCATCGGTCGGTGCCGCCCCAGCTCGGCCCGACCCAGGTCTAGGCTCCTCGGACCTCGGCATCGGGTGCTGGAGAGCCGCGGGCTCAGACCCCGCCGAGGCGGCTCCAGCGCGCAGCCTCGTGCGTGTGCCGCAGGGCTTCCGCCGGCATCGACCGTATGAAAAAGCTATGAAACCTGGAGCGAATGCTCCAGACTCTCGAAAGCGATTAAAGTACCGGCATACGGGAGTCTAACCGTAGTCATCGTATAACGGAGACCTAAAACTTGCGCGTTTTACGCTTACGCTTCAGGATTTTGCAGCCGTTTTGATGCCAGAATTCATTAGGGTTTTGCGGAATTTTCAAGTCGTGGTGTGAAACACGTTTCTGAAGCTAAATGTGAACCCTATGCTATTAGACTCGAACCGTATTTATGGTGTTCATACCGAGTAGCTAGTAGCCCCTGACTTGCAGGGTTGAAGCGTGATCCGTCAAGAAAAACCGCAAGAACCCGTTGTGAAAGCGATTATAACTCTCAGGAATACGTGATTCTGGAGTAAGAGTGTGAAGAGAGCTGTAGCTCTTTATAGCGGCGGTAAAGATTCTCACTACTCTATTCTTTTATCTTACTACCGTGGCATCATCACGGACGCCTTGGTGGTAGTACTCCCACGCCGCGACGACTCATGGCTATTCCACGCCGTTAACACTTCATGGAGTAGGCTTCACGGAGACGCTATGGGAATCCCCGTCCACATCGTGCCTGTAAGTGGCATTAGAGATGTAGAGCTCTCTGAATTGAGAGATGGACTAAGCAAGATACTGAGAGAGCATCCACACGTGGACTACATAATTACCGGGGCAGTTAAGTCTAGGTACCAGCTCGAGAGATTTAAAGCCGTATCGGAAGAGCTGGGCCTGGAGCTTTACGCACCCCTATGGAATCAGAATGAAGTTGAACTTTTAAAAAGTGAAGTAAAGGATCTCAGCTTCATTATAACAGCTGTTCAAGCTTATTGTTTAAGCCCACATATACTAGGGAATCCGTCGGGTTCAGAAATACTACACTACCTGATTACCGCACATAAGGATTGCGGCGTAAGCCTTGTAGGTGAAGGGGGAGAGTTCGAAACGTATGTAATCGGGTCTCCGCTGTTTAAGGGGAGGGGGATAGCTATAAGCAAAGCCAGAATGATTCTATACCCAAACCAGCATACTGGTTACTACGTCATCGAGAATGCTGGGCTCTTATAGGTGGTACTCCTATAGGTAGTCCTGCCCGTGGTCCTTCGTATTCCCTTTCTCTACTCACTGTGCTGGGAGCTGTATCTCGCGCTTGCTAGCGCATTTTAATGAAGTTGGTGAGCCTAGGCTTGTGAGTACCCTGCGCGTGGCAGTGCCTCGAGTGTCTCGGGAGAGCCAGCCGGGGCTCTCGACCCCGCTGAGACGGCTCCACACGCCGAGGTCCGGGATGCCAAGAGCTGGGCAGACCTAAGACCAACGCGTAATAGTAGAGGTGTAGCAATAAACCCGGTCAGCGCAAACCCGAATGTGACTGAATCCCCGTTTGGCACCTTTGTTCTACTGCTGACCGTTCTTGCAGACTTGCCTAACGTCATTCCTTACTTGCTTAAAAAGAGCTCTAGAGGCCTCATGTCAGCAAACAGTATCGCTTGCTTAAGGCGTTTACTCCAATACTGAATCGACTAACGCCTTACAAGGAGTTTATCAAGGCAGTTCGACATGAATGGGAATAACGACCATGGACCCGAAAGGAACTCGCTCTAGCCGAAGACGCAGTAGAGAGTGTAAGTAAGTACAACGGTCTCTAACTTAGACTTAAAAAGTTGCTTACACTTGAGCTCTTCAAGCACGTGAAGTGAGACCGAGTGCTCTTAGCCGAGCATTGAACCGGTCCAGCCGGTTTAGAGCTGAGACTTCGCGCTGTTCGTTGACAAAGCTCTCGCTTTGTGATTGGGAGGGTGGTGGTTAGCGTATTTTAGTGAGACCCCTAGTTTGAATGGGGGAAACGAGTGAAGTGTCCTAGGTGCGGTTACGATACTCGACCTCTGAAAACTTGGCACCTGACATCCCCACTTCCTGATGCCGATGGTAGAATCTCTATAACAATAATGGGATCCTTTAAGTGCCCAAGCTGCGGACACAGTTGGAGAGGTAAGGTAAGCGTCTTAAAGGTTGGAGGAGGACATGACGTAGAAATCGGGGAAGGCGGGAAGAAACTCAGGAAAAAACGCTATGTGGAGGAGGCCCGCGAAAGCGGGAAGGTGATAGAAATAGACGTAAGCGAGGTCTTGTCTGGAGAGAGCGAGTAGGTAGTGGTAATGCGAGTGCATAATAAAGCTGCATTAGCGTTAGAAATAGCTGTCGGGACAGTACTACTAATGCTGATTGCTTTAACGCTATTAGACTACATATCTCTCGCTGTCGTTGAAGGAACCTCTATGGAGCCGACGCTACAGTCCGGAGATCTCGTAATAGTCATTAAGAGAGTTTCAGCAGAGAATATTAACGTCGGCGACATAATCGTATATCGTCGCGGTGGAACTTTAGTAATCCACAGAGTGCTCAGAATAGAGAATGATACCCTAATTACTAAGGGAGACAATAACTGGTTACCAGACCCCCCAGTAAGGTTTCAGTCAGTCATCGGAAAAGTTCTAGGATTGGGAGGTAACATAGTCAAAGTTCCACTGGTTGGCTACTTAACTCTCTTTGCCAGGTACTTTATGACTTCTTTTACGAACCTTCCGGTGCTCTTTAGCTTACTTACGGCTTCGACGTAGTCCTCGAAATTTATGTCAACACCACTCCTCCATGCGTCGTAAGTTTTCTTTAGATTTTGGTAAGCCTTTAGGTGGAGGGAGCAGAGAGCAATGCCGTCCTCCTCACCAGTAGAGTCGCCTCCGCATATCGAGCACCGGTAGCCTGTCGTGAGACCCAGCTTCTTCTTTAGTTCTGCTTCTTCGTGACTTCCTAGCGCTTTCTTTACTTCTTCAAGCTTATGGCTCAACTTCTCTATTGCTTCGTCAATAACTTCCTTCCTACTTATTTTACCCGACATTATCCCTAGAAGTTTTCTTTCGAACTCTCTCGTTAGTTCGACCTCTGTGATCTCCTTAAATAAGGTTGACAGTATATGTGCTACCCTCAGACCAAGATCGGTCACCTTTATACTCTTTCCTTGGACATACTTTCTCTTAAACAGAGTCTCTATTATTTCTGCCCTAGTCGCTTCGGTTCCTATTCCAACAGATTCCATCCATTTGAGGATAGAGGCTTTTGTGTAGGATGGAGGAGGCTTGGTATATAACCTAAGGAGTTTGACGGACGATATGGATACCTCATCACCAGGTCGAAGAACCGGTGCTTCTGCTAAGTTGATTCTCCTGTAGTGATACACCTTTAGCCACTCGTGGGATATTACTCTCCTGCCCATTAGCTTAAACGTCATACCCGATTTAGGGTCTACGATAGTGTAAATTATTTCTTCAACTTTAGCGCTCGGATAGAAGGACGCTAAGTATCTTCTAACTACTAGCTCATATATGTTAGATTCATCCTTGCTAAGCCTTCTCGTAGGCGAGTAACCGGTGGGGTATATAGCAGGGTGCGCCGGATCCTCACCGGGACCTTCTTTAGGAACTAAAAGCCTCCTCTGCAGGAGCTCTAAGGCGAAGCCACCAAGTTTGGGTAATGTTGATAGTTTTCTCAGTATTTGAGTATTGTCTATAGTAGGAGGTATTTTCTCTGAGTTGGTCCTCGGGTAGCTGATGAGAGATTCTAGGTATAGGTTTTCTGCTATTTCAAGAGTTTTAGCTGGAGAGTAACCGTAAAGTCTTGCTGCTTCAAGCTGTAGCTCCGTGAGGTTGAATGGAGGGGGAGGTTCTAGGCTTACTATCCTCTTTTCCGCTCTCTCTACGACTAAACGCTTTCTCTCTCTCAATAGATCTGCCACACGTTTGGCATCGTCCAATCTCTTGAACGAATCAAAGCCGTTACTCAGAGAATACTCTTTACCATTAAACTCTATTTTCACGGAGACGGTGAACAGAGGCTCCGGAACGAACGTCTCTCGTTCTAGGTATCTCCTCACCAACTCGATTAGTGTGGGTGACTGAACTCTTCCAGCGCTGAGGACAACATTACTACCAAAGACCTTGCTGTAGATGCTCATTAAGGCTCTACTTACGTTGATACCCCACATCCAATCTAGAGTGTGTCTCGCTAAACCCGACTCTATGTTCCCCCAATCAAGAGGGCGCAAATCGTTGAATGCTCTAGATATCTCCTCCTTTGTTAATGTCGAAAATTTTACTCTATAAGCTCGGCTTACGTCACCGAAGTGCTTAATTATGTTATAGCCTATGACGGAACCTTCGATGTCATAATCGCACGCATTGACGTAATATTCCGCTCCAGAAGAGAGTTTTTTAAGAGCGTCGTAGAATCTCCTCAGGTGTTTCGAGCCGTGCTCAAAAACCCACCTAGGCCC
This sequence comes from Sulfolobales archaeon, assembly GCA_038832865.1. Taxonomy (GTDB): domain Archaea; phylum Thermoproteota; class Thermoprotei_A; order Sulfolobales; family NBVN01; genus DRZP01. The sequence goes on along the minus strand of JAWBJE010000005.1, from coordinate 78,498 downwards.
CCAAGAACAATTGAATACCGGATAACCCTTTTCGTTTGTATACAGCGTGAAAAGGTGGCCAGCCGCGGGAGCGATAACAACGTCTTTGCCATGGAGCTTACCCACCCATATTGGTACACCACCAATACTTAGCTTGGATCTAGCCCCCAAAGCTTCAGCTATCTTGGCTGCCGCCCTCGGCTTCTCGGCTATCACTAGGATGTACCTCTTTGGGAGCGACAGATTCCCAAGCCTCAGAGAGGTACTGGTATTGTGGCGAGTAAAAGCAGTAAGTATATCGTCAATAGTAAGACTCCTTCCCTCGTAGACAGCTTTGAGGCTTGATTGGAGTATCCTATGTGAGGCCTGAAGCCGCTTATGAGTATTGCGAGAACAGAGAAGAAGCCTAGCCACCTATATGCCGGTATAAATAGAGAAAGCATCACGAGAAATGCTGGAACCACCATACTTACTATCCTATGTAGCTCCATGCTGATCAACGACCTTACGACGTGTCCTCCGTCTAACTGACCTATAGGCAGCAGGTTGGCAAAGTGAATTAGGAGCAGAAGCATCGAAGCTAGCGCTGCTGGGTGAAGAAGGATTACGGTACCCTCCGCTTGGGGTATAAATCCTGACGTCAACATTATATACATAGACAATGGGACGAAGCCTATTGGTGAGACGTCTGGACAAGCTAGTTCTTCTAGCTTTACGGCTGGAGAGATCCTCAGAGTAATCATTAAGGCTAGTAGAGACGCTGTTACGCCTACTAAAGGTCCCGAGATACCTAGGAGAGCTAGAGACTTTCGGTCTTGAGGTAGGAACCTGGTGGTAATCACAGCTCCGAAGGTTCCCAGCGGAGATACTATTGGAGCTGGAATAAACAAAGGCAGCGGAGTTGGAACACCGGTCGCCCTAGACGTTACGAAGTGACCAATTTCGTGTAAAGCTAGTGGAATGAGTATAGATAGAGTGAAAGCTAGAACCGATAGAAGGATCCCCCCAGAATTAGCTCCTAGACACTCATAAAAGGAGAGGGCGTTGAAGTATCCGGTAGCGATTACTGCCGCGACCGTCGCTAGTGTCAGACCATAGTAAGTAACCCTCTTAACTTCACTCACGCCTACTCTAAAGACTCGTAGAACTTCGTGCCCGGACTGTACAACTAGTAGTGGTTGGTAACCCAGCCTAACTAACTCTCTGAAAACGTCACTAAAATGCCTTTCTATACTACCACTAGTAACAATGTACTCCAAAAACGACGGTGCTTCGTAAGTTAATTCAACACTAGCATACCTCGTGAGTATGCTCTCGACTTCTTCTTTCAAAGCTCTACTTCACCAAAAATCTTTTTCTCAGACTCTATTAGAAGAGGAACTGGTATAAGTTCCCAAGTGCCATTTGGAAGCCTGCGAACTATAGTGAAAGGGAGAACCCCTCTCATGAGCTCCTCTCTAGCTACATAAACAGGGTCCTTATTAGGCAATTTACTGATATCTATCAAGGGTCTCGCCCCCATAGCCAACTGCAGAGCCCTGGCACCTATAATCCTAGCTTTCTCAAACTTCGTTAACCTAGGTAACCATATGTTTACACTAACATTAGGGGGTTTCCTTTCGGACAGCTCCAACTCCACTCCCAAACTCTCTACTATAATGGTACTAGTAGCTTATAACTACAGCACATGCTATGACATGGTTTTCGAAGCGAACCCGAAACTCTGCTTTTAATCAGAATCCCAGCTTTAATCACCCCTCATCGCTTTTAACCCTCATCATCGATGAGAGGTCCCCAACGAGTGGCTCAGGAGGGGGTCTACTCTTTGTCCCAGTTTAACTCTTTCCTGAGTTAAATAGTCAACCTAACCGGATTTCACGTGTAGTTTATAGAGGGTTTATAACACCTTCAAGCAGAGCAAAACTCGCATACTAACCATCGCATATCGTAATGGAACTATAGGTACGCAAGAAAGCGTTACGATGAGATAGCACCTTAAGGCTGGGGGTTCAGTTCTCACATAGGTTTACGTTACATTAGTTGGTGTCGTCGCCTTACCTTCGTTTCCCGCATCCCGCGGATTTTCATCATACCTAAGAGCATTCGGAGGTACCCCGTACATCGGGTGTCTCGGGAGTCCCAGCGGCTTTTGACCCGCCTCTCGGGCCACTCCTGCGCACTGCTGCGCAAGCGCTTCCACCCTGCGCCAAATGATACGAACAGAGACGAGAGATCTAAAACAACCACATGAAGCAACAGATAGTTTAACGCCACGCTAAGCAAACCATAACCAGAGAGGCCGTTTTATCAGGGGGCTCCTAAGTCTTCACCCATCCGAGACCGCCACACTCATCATTTGGTTTGTCTCCTAATATGTAGTCATCGATATATTTAAACTCTTTCAATACGTCTCTAGCTGAAATACCTTACGACGTTTCACTTAGCTACTTAAAAGTTAAATGCTAAACTCACGCTCTTTTTTCTCGGGTACGGTAGGGACCTTTATCTCACCAAACCTCTTTTCGAAGCTCTGCAAGTTGTTGAGTAGAGCGAGTGCGAGAGACTTCATCCCGACCGGAGACAGCTTTATCTCGACTAGTAGCTCTCGCTCGACGGTCTCAATGGTCATAGAGCCGTCAGGGTTGACCTTAGGAATAGGCTTTTCGACGAAGAATATTATGGTCGCTTCATTTGGATTTAAGGTAACTATAGCACCACTGGCGTGAAGAGTCTTGTAGTCTTCAGCCTTTCTCAACTCAAACCTAGGTAGAGACATGGGGCCACCAAATAGATGCAGTGAATCAGACAATAATAATTCTCGGTAATCATGCGACCGTTATGCTCGACTTAAGACTTAATCTGCGGAAGCACCTTATATGTTTCGATTTCCACTAATCTCGGTGAGAACTTGGAGAAAGTGAGAACCACCGTTTCCGTAATTAAAGCTGACATTGGCTCGGTTGCTGGACACGTGGTTGTCCACCCAGATACCATCGCTACTGCTACTAGAGTCCTCGCTGAAGCTAAATCCAAGGGGGTTATATTCGACTTCTACGTGACCAACGCAGGTGACGACCTCGAGCTCATAATGACTCATCGAAAGGGTGTCGACTCACCTGAGGTCCACGAGGTAGCGTGGACGGCGTTTAGAGAGGCGGCTAAGGTGGCAAAGGAGCTGGGTCTTTACGCGGCCGGTCAGGACCTACTCAGCGACGCTTTTTCGGGAAATGTACGCGGGTTGGGACCCGGTGTCGCTGAAATGGAGTTCTACGAGAGGCCGTCTGAACCAATCGTCGTGTTTATGGCTGATAAGACAGAGCCGGGAGCCTTTAACTTACCGATGTTCAAAATATTTGCTGATCCGTTTAATACTGCTGGCCTAGTGATAGACCCAAAGCTCCACGCGGGGTTTAGGTTTGAGATATATGATGTATTCGAAGGTAAGTCCGTCTTAATGAACTCCCCGGAAGAGATGTATGACATTTTAGCATTAATTGGAACTCCCGGAAGGTATATCGTGAGGAGGATTTATAGAAGGCTTGATGATGAGATTGCTGCTGTGGTTAGTGTAGAGAGACTAAACCTAATAGCCGGGAGGTATGTCGGAAAGGACGACCCAGTCGCTATAGTTAGAGCTCAAGCAGGTTTTCCGGCGATCGGTGAGATACTAGAAGCGTTCGCATTTCCCCATTTAGTAGCCGGTTGGATGAGAGGATCTCACCACGGCCCCCTCATGCCTGTACCACAGAGATACTCGAGGTGCACTAGGTTCGATGGACCACCGAGGCTAGTAGGCTTAGGTTTCCAGGTCAGGAACTCCAAACTAATAGGCCCAGTAGACCTCTTCGACGACCCGGCCTTCGATGAAACCAGGAGGTTGGCTCAGGTAATAGCTGACTATGTGAGAAGACATGGACCATTCATGCCGCATAGACTAGGCCCAGAGGAAATGGAGTATACAACCTTACCCGAGGTCTTAGAAAAACTAAAGGACAGGTTTACTAAGATCGGGGGAACAACCAAAGTCGCTGAACCTAAATTAAAAACAGACCTACTCAGCAGAGAGACCAAGGGGGGAGAATAGCTTAGCAAGAAGAGTGTCAATATGTCTTTACTGCTCTTGAAAGAACCTATACTCGTAGTAAACTTTAAGGTATACGATTCCTCCATAGGAAGAAGGGCACTAGCTATAGGTAAAGCCGCTGAGAAGGTGCACTCAGAATTCAGGGGCCTAGTAACAATAATCGTGGCTCCACCATTTACTGAGCTAAGGACTCTCTCCGAGTCCCTCGAGATCCCGGTTTTTGCGCAGCACGCTGACCCTGTAGGCCTGGGGGCTAATACTGGTGCTGTGCCACCGGAAGCGATTAAGGAAGCTGGGGCCGCCGGATTCATAGCTAACCATAGCGAGAGGAGACTTAGGCTAGACGAGATAAGCTTCCTTATAGAGAGAGCTAAGCGCTTAGGACTGAAAACTTTAGTGTGCGCCACAAAACCTGAGGAAGCCGCTGCTGTCTCGATATTAAGACCAGACATGGTTGCCGTAGAGCCTCCCGAGTTAATAGGCACCGGGCTAGCGGTATCCAGAGCGAAACCCGAAGTGATCGTTAACTCCATCACGCTCGTGAGACAGTACAACAAAGACGTCATAATACTTACCGGCGCTGGGATATCCTCAGCCGAAGATTCTGAAGCCGCTATTCGCTTAGGAACTAGTGGGGTTTTAGTGTCGTCCGCGGTAATGAAGTCCCATGACCCCGAAGGAACTCTGAGAGGTATGGTTGAGGCTATGCTAAAAGCTATTAAGAGGCGCGAGCTTTCTCTAGCACGGCCTTAGTTCTCATTAATCTGACTTTTTCCTCTCTCTCCATCTCATCAAATTTCATCTTAAGGTACGCAATCGTCTTGATAATCCTGGGTATAAGGACTTTCTCTAACATCATCACTTTTCTCCTTGTCCTAGCTATCTCGCTACCTAAGAGCATTAGAGATTTTTCGTACTCTGCCAGCAGAACAATTAACTCAAGTAATTCCTTTCTCTTGAGCTGGACCCTGTAGGACTCTATGGGAATTAGGGGAGAGCTCTGAGGAATATCTCTCAGCTCCAACATGGGTACAGGCACGCCAACAGCATTTCTAGTTCCAGCAAAAACCCTGAGGTCGACTGCTACAGAGTTAGAGACGGAGTCCAAGAATTCGTAGCCGTGAATTCTTAACGTATTGTAGTAGCTTTGATATATCTCCGAGAGTAACTCATTGAACTTTCTTCTCAGCTCAAGCGCTTTACGCAAAGCTATATAGAACTCTTGAACGAGAAGGGTCAATCTATCCCGTAGTATCCTATGTAATCTCCTAGCTAGTACAAGCCTCCTTCTCAGCCTTATTAACTCAATCTTAGTAGGTCTGGAGATCTTTATCACATCTCCAGAGCTCATTTATCTCTTACCTACTAGCTCTGGCCTATACTTAGGGTGATACTTCTTTAGCGTCTGGGGGCTTATCTGCTTTAACTCCTCCTCAGGCAATACGGAGAGCATCTCCCACCCTAAGTCTAAGGTCTGTTCGAAAGTCCTTCTCTCGTACTCCCCCTGGTTTATGAACTTCCTTTCGAAGAGGTCAGCAAACTTTAAGTACCTCTTATCTCTGAGAGAAAGGGACTCCGTTCCAACTATGGCCGATAGCTCTCTAAGGTACTGTGCTTCAGCGTACGCCGATATGAGCTGCGAGAATAGTTCTCTGTGGTCTTCTCTGGTTTTACCTTTACCTATACCTTCCTTCATAAGTCTTGAAAGCGAGAGAAAGACGTCAACGGGTGGGTAAATACCTTTACGCCACATATCTCTAGATAGAACTATCTGACCCTCGGTTATGTATCCAGTTAGGTCCGGAATCGGGTGGGTTATATCGTCGTCGGGCATAGTAAGTATGGGCATTATAGTCATGCTCCCCTTCTTAGTTGCTACTCTGCCAGCTCTTTCGTATATTGTCGCTAGGTCGGTATACATGTAGCCAGGATACCCCCTTCTCCCCGGCACCTCCTCTCTAGCAGCTGATATCTCTCTAAGGGATTCAGCGTAGTTAGTCATATCCGTTAGTATAGTCAGGACGTGCATATCGTAATTCCAAGCCAAGAACTCAGCTGTAGTGAGGGCCGTTCTTGGTAGTGCCAGCTTCTCGACAGTAGAGGCTGAAGCAGGGGCTATGAAGGCAACTGTTCTATCTAGGGCACCCATGGATCTGAGCTCGCGTAAGAAGTACGCGGCTTCCTCATAAGTAACTCCTATGGCACCAAAGACTACGACAAACTTCTCCTCTGAACCCCTGACAGCCGCTTGTCTAACGATTTGCATTGCTATTCTGTTATGTGGAAGTCCGGAGCCACTAAATATGGGTAGCTTCTGACCTCTCACTAAAGTTAGAAGACCGTCTATTACTGAGATACCTGTTTCGATAGGTTCTGAAGGTGGAACTCTTAGAGCTGGGTTAAGAGCACTCCCATGAATGTCTAGATAGTCTTCGGGAATTACCTGAGGGCCGCCATCAATGGGTCTAGATAATCCATCGAAGACTCTGCCGAGCATATCTAAGGATACCGGAATCTTTATTGTTTCTCCATAGAACTTTACGACGCTTACTCCAGGAGCCACCCCGGTAGTGCTACCAAAGACCTGAACCACTGCTACGTCTCTACTGACATCTATGACCTGACCCAATACTGAGGTACTATCCGTCACTACTTCCACCAGTTCGCCATATTTTATTCCTCCTATCGCTCTAACAAAGAGTAGTGAGCCTCTAACTCCAAAGACCTGTTTAGTGGACTTAACGTATAATGTTTCGTACGACAATCTCAATCACCTATAAGCTCCTTGAAATCTGACCTAATGCTCTCAATAACTCTGCTGTACACCCCGGCCTTCAGCTGCTCGAGTGTATAGTACTTCATTTGAGCTATTTCAGACCTACTCTTAAGCGCCCGAATTCTAGCGACCGTAACACCCTTGGTTAAGGCTCTTCTGGAAAGTCGATAGAACTCCATGATAGCCTCCATGATCATCGCATCCTTCTCTGGAGGAGAATAAGCATCAACGGGGTCCAAAGCACTTTGCTGCAAAAAGTCCTCGCGTATCATTCTGGAGACCTCTAATACTAGCTTGTCTTCCTCTGGGAGAGCTTCCGGACCAACTAGTCTTACTATATCGCTTAGCTCCGCCTCACGCTGTAGAATTTTTAACGCAACATCTCTATACTCACTCCAATTACTCAACTTATTCCAGTAGTCTTTAACGAAGTCTGTGTAGAGGCTGTAGCTAAGGAGCCAGTTTATTGCTGGGAAGTGGCGACGAGTAGCTAGACCATAGTCTAGCGCATAAAAACATTGAACATACCTAACAGTTGACCTAACAACTGGCTCACTAAAGTCTCCGCCTGGAGGTGATACGGCACCAAATACTGTTAGGCTGCCGTATCTCTCCGGTCTACCCAAGGTCCTGACCCTGCCGGCTCTCTCGTAGAACTCCGCAAGCCTACTCGATAAGTATGCCGGAAAACCCTCTTCACCAGGCATTTCCTCCATCCTGCCACTTATTTCCCTCATAGCCTCTGCCCACCGGCTAGTAGAGTCGGCCACCATGACTACATCATAACCCATATCCCTAAAGTACTCACCGATCGTTACACCTAGGAACACGCTAGTTTCCCTTGCGGCTACCGGCATGTTACTCGTATTGGCTATGAACACCGACCTCTCCATCATGGGTCTGCCCCTTCTTGGGTCCATGAGTTTCATGAAGCTTGTAAGAGCGTCTGACATTTCATTACCTCTCTCACCACAGCCCACGTAGATAGCTATGTCGGCGTGACTCCACTTAGTTATTTCCTGGAGAGCTACAGTCTTTCCAGTACCGAAGCCTCCGGGTATGGCCGCCTTACCTCCCTTTGCTATAGGGAACAAGTAATCTATTACCCTTATGCCTGTGATTAGCGGTTCCACCGGGCTAAGCTTTTCAGCGTAGGGTCTCGGTTTTCTAATGGGCCACAACTGATACATCTTCACTTCGTATTCTCTATCACCTGAGGTCACTATAGCTACAGAGTGTTCAACAGTGTAATCACCATCATCGGCGATCCACTTAATGTACCCACTTACCCCAGGAGGAATCATTATCTTGTGTACTACCAGCGGCGTCTCCCTAACAAGCCCGATAACGTCTCCTGGGAACACTTTGTCTCCGGGCTTTATATCCCTAATTCTCTCATAGTTCCACTTGATTTCTCGATTAAGAGAAGGGACGTTAACGCCGCGCTTTATGAATATGCTCCCGGTTTTTACGCCTATGTCTCTCTCTGGTCTCTGGAGACCGTCATATATCGATCCTATTAGACCGGGACCTAGCTCGGCTGACAGAGGCCTACCGGTAGCTAAGACTTTTTCTCCGACAGTTAAGCCCGAGGTCTCTTCGTAAACCTGAATATAGGCTCTGTCGCCCCTAATAGCGATTACTTCACCTATTAAACCCTCTTCGCCTACTCTAACGACTTCGTACATCATGACACCTGTTAAACCTTCAGCCACAACGAGAGGTCCAGAGATCCTGTATATTCTTCCAGCTCTATTCACGCTACCCACCTAAGTGAATCTCGTATCCGATAAACTTGCGTATGAGGTCTCGGTAGTACTCCCGGGGATCTGCCGTTAGATCTCCAGGCTCGTCAGGGATCTCTACTAGTATTGGGTATAGCTTGGTGTGAACTTCCGCAGGCAACTTCATGGTTCTTAGGAGAGATTTCTGCACAACTATTACGGCCACGTCATCAGACTGCAGAAGCTCTTCTACGGCTGTAGACGCGCTTGTGCTGTCATCTACCCCTACTACATTAGTGGTCCCCAAGGTCTTGACTAAGGGCACCAGCTCTTTCTTTACTACCGCAACCAGTTTGAGCTTTTTGGTTCCAGACATGCTTACCACCTTTTAAGCGTTTTAGGTAGAAAAACGTATCGCAGTATTTTGGACTCATAGTACTTAATTACTAAGTAGAGAGTTAATAGATTGATTAGACCGTCTCTGTGCGATAAAAGCCCGCTAGCTATGTTGAGAGCCTCGACAGCTTCATAAATAGTGTACTTGATTAACCCTGCTCTATCAATTCGCCCCAGCGAGTCGACCGCTCTCTTAAGGAGTATTTCAGTGAGAGGGTTTAGATTAAGGAGTTTTAGGAACTGATCGAGTTTGGAGGAACCCAAACCGATTAGCTCGGCGTTCCTTAGGTACCTAAAGTTGTGCAACACTACTAACGACTTTATTACCTCGTAAGCCCAAGTGCAGTCTTCGCCGATCCCTCTAAGTGAGCCTTGTACCCTACTTAAATACTCGATTAGCAGACCTTCAACTCCCTCCCTACATGCTGTGTGCCCTGAATGAGCGGTTGTAGCTAACTTTACTCCCGCATCCTTACCTGCTGACAAAGATGCAGCACTATACGCTCCCCCCGTCTTTGAAGAACCTAGACATCTGAGTTCTAGCTCCCCTAGTTCAAAAAAAGTTTTAACGTAGTCAAGGTAGGCCTGTGGTAGATACTTTACAACCTCACCGATCTCACTTTTAAGAATGGCGCGTATATGTCTATCGAGCTCCTCATAAGACTTTACATCACGTAGGTTCACAAGCATTAGCCTAAAGCCAGGCTGCTGGGACGCCGTTTCCACGCTAATCTCTAGGTCTCTTAAAGCTATTTCAAGCATATCACGTATTCTGGGAGGTCTACTCATTAGGGTCTGAATCAAACCTACAGAGACTTCTCTTGATGGTCTCAAAGACCCACCTCTTTCAGGAGGTCTCTACTCAACCTGGAGAGAAACACTGCAATCCTAGAGTCGTAGCTATTATCTATCTTTATTCTACCTTCATGATCTTCAACTATAACACCTCCAGAGATTCCTGCTATTTTTAGTTCCAGCTCCAACCCGCTGGATACAGCTATCTCTTTTACAACTTTCTTAGCGAGCTCGAGGTCTCTCTCAGATACATACACTGTTAGCTTGCTCAATTTCCCTAAACTATTTTCAGCTGCGCTGATAGACTCTGCTAAAAGGTTCTTCAAGGACAAATACCTGTACTCAGGCTTTAATTCCTCAAGGAATCGCATCGCCTTAGAGATAACTTTGTTAACAAGGTCGTACCTAGCTTTATTCACGATCAGTCTAGCCTTCATTTTAGCTTCAGCTATTCTAGCCTCGTAGTTGAGTTCTAAAATTACCTTCTTCTTCTCCGATTCGACGATCGCTCTCTTCTTATCCCTAGCTTCTTCTAGAATCTTTCTAGCCTCTTCTTGAGCAGCTGCTATTATTCTTTCGGCATCTTCACGCGCTTTCTTTAAAACCGCCTCTCTCAGCAACTCTATAGAACTCATTAAACCACCAATGAGACCATAAGAAAACCGTATACCAGCCCCAGCATCCCGAAGAGCTCTTCGTAGGCAGCTAAGATCAGCCCCATCGAGAAGATGCCTCCCCTAGTCTTCACTAGGAGAGATATGGCGTCTGCGCACACTATTCCCTGCATCCACGCAGAAAACAGCTGTGCGAACCCGACAAAAAGCGAGATTCCTAAAAACGCTAGCGCTGTTGTTGTCGGTATAATACCCCCGTATTTAGCTAAAGCTGCCGGTAAATACTGAGAGTACATAAAGTAGACAAACACGAAACCGTATATGAGAGTTTGAGACGCCGGAAAGAACGTTAAGAGTAGCACAGGTGCTCGCATGACAGGCTCCTCAGATATTATGGAGAGACCAACAGAGGCAGCTCTTCTAATACCAAGAGTTGTCCCTATAACAGCTAAAGCTTCAGCCAGAGCGGGAGCCAGATACGCTATTACGCCTGTCTCCATGTTTAAATCTCCTAAATCAACTAGAGAATTGCCATATAAGCGTCGCTCATAGTAGCAGGTATAAATTGGCTTAATGTCTTTAGTTTACTTAAACTTAAAAGAGTTTTCTCTCCTATTGCCTGACAATTTTCGTTTAGAAACCGCGGAGTGGCCACATAGGCGCGTTGCACGCTCTTAACATGGGGGCTGTTCTCTTCTTGCTGGTTACACAGTTTGCTCGTCTTTCTCCCATCAGGAAGTTTAAAAATCCCTGCGTAAAGCATGCTTTTGGAGTTGAGGTGGGCTCTGCGAGCCCGGCGAAGGAGTCCAGACGCACTCTACTTCACTGCAGGGAGCCGAAGAAGGGGGCCGAAGAACCGCCAGTGGCAGCTGGAGATGCGCCCCGTAAGTGAGGCAGGAGAATATGAGCCGCTGAAAAGTGGGCGGCAGAGAGCTGAATATGGAAGAACGCAAAAGCCTAAACTGCCGTCCACCGAGAAACGGTTAAATGCTCCAACCCGATGTTCGTCGTCTTCCAGCTGTTTTCAACGGAACCGTTAGTAAATGTCACTCGCATTTCTTACGCCACGACTACGAGACCGCTCTTATGTCGAGCCTACGCTACCTATGTTAAATACTTTTTACGATGTAACCCATCGGGCTTTCTGCACGACTATATGACTACTTTCCCGACAACTACCTTTACTGGCTTGATCCTCCTTCCTTGAGCTTCAAAAAACTTAGACGATATCTCGAATAAGCAGAGTCTTAACGAGTGGACAAACGGGCTCACAGCCGAGAGTGCTAGGTTTAAAGTATGTATAATCAGCGCCAAGAATGCTCCGGTGACTACACCTACAATGTAATTGAACTCTATTATACTGCCGACTACTCCAGAGAGTATACTATTAAACGCCTCCGCTAAGAAAGCCGTACCACCAGCTATACCGGCTATCCTAACGTAGGAGAATACGTCACCCACTATCCCTACGACATCGAAAAGCCACAGAAAACTCCCGACACCACCGGTCATCTTGACCTTAGCAAAGATGATCATAGCTATGCCTACGACAGTTAGAGGTAGTGCTGCCGCGTAGAGCTCGTCAGTGACGTACATCCAACTTAAATTAAATATTTTAATCACAATGAATGATCCTCCTATCATTAAGACCAGTATACCCACTTCGTATATTGAGTCATAATTCTTACGGAGCTTTATGTTCTTAGCTAAAGCTATTAGGTGCGATACGAAGGTGAATACGAAACCTAGGATTAGGCTAAGCCCTATCAGCTCCATTATGTTGAAAGCATTAATAAGCGGTTTTTCTATCGGTACGAATCTACCAACTAGAGAGCCTAGGAAGCTCTTAGACGCTATTCCGACAACTATGCTAAGAACTCCCCCAATATAGAGGATCTTCTTTAACCTCACGAACCCTGGAGATTCCGGGTCCGAAACAAACTTAGGCAGTATGTACCTCGTGGCTAAAATGACTCCCAACCCGTAACCCGCGTCGGACATCATTAAGGAAAAGAAGAGTAGGAACGAGTAAGTCAACAGCGGGGTGGGATCCCATTCATGCGGCGATGGCATACCGTAAAGCTCAGTCAGCAACTCAAATGGCTTAAACGGCTCAAGATTCTTGAACTCCACTGGGGGGTTCTCGTCGGAAACTATGCTAGCATAAACAGGATAGGAACTCAAGGACTTAAGAAGGTCGTTCACCTTGGACCGAAGCACCCAGCCCGAGATTACAGTAACGTATTTAGAACTTATGGCGCTCTGGAGAATTTTAAGTCTTTCATACTCGCTTTCAACCAGAGACTTCAGCAACGCTACATCCTTAGTCGCAAACTTAAGTACTTCTCTCTTTTTGCTATTGAGTTCCTCCAAAGTCTTACGTATTTCAGCTATCTTCTTCTCTAGTCTAGCGACAAAGGCGTCCAAGCGTTCTTCTGGAGACTCTCTAATGTCCAGTACTCTCACATCTAATCCAAAGGTCTTAACTAAATCCTCAAGTACTCCTGGGGCAAATGCTAAAGAAGCTACTATTTTCTTCCCGTGTCCGACTTCTCCAAGTACGGCGACAGACCTTTCCCTTAATAGTTCGTAAGATCCTTCTGCGGCTACCACCGATTTGATGACTATAAGCCTTCCAGAGTAATTTAGCAGTGAAACCTTTCCGTCCGGATACTTGCTAAGCAATACTTCCGCTATTTTCTTCACCGCCTCAAGTTCCTCTAACTCCGTATTACGTAGAGAAATTAGCTTGTTGATGCTTTTAATTCTCTCACATACTTCTTCTAAGTTATTAGTTAGAGACTCCAAGACTGCTCTGAGGCTATCCTGGGGTGCCTCTATACGCACCACAGTTTTTTCTTCGAGATTTGACTCGAGATACTGATACACTTCCTTCGCTTTATCCAGAAGAGAAAAGTAGCTTTCGAGTTCTCTAAACTCTGGACTACCCGGCTCCAGGACCACGGGTTCGAATACGCCCCTCTTCACCATCAACTCCGTAACTTCACTAACATAATTTTTCGGCACTATCATCGTAAGTTTTACAGCTACATCAGGGTCGCTGAGGATAGCCTGCCTAATACTACTCAATCCGAGTCCCCGCTATTATTGAGGCGATCTTCTTAGCTAGCCTGTCTAAAGCGTCTTCAGGTACCGCCATTAGTCTTCTCACCTCTTCTTCGGCACGCGATGTTATCTCGCGGATTTCCTTCTCTAGCGACCTCTCTAACGACGTTCTCAGTTCCTCAAGCTCTTTCCTATAGCTTTCGTCAGCAAGAATCCTCTCGGCTTCAGCCTTAGCTTCAGCAATTATGGCGTGAGCTCTCCTCTTAGCAGCTTCAACTACTTTTTCTGCTTCGGCTTCAATACTCGCTACAATGTCGCTCAAGCAGGCACCGATCACTTAGAAACGAAGTTAGGCAAATATAGATTTCACCTTGAACGGTCTCGTAGAACTGTCAGTAGAGATAGCCCACGCCTATGGCTTAGAAAGCCGAATCATCCTGTTTCGTAGTTAGCTGGTCTCTCGAGGTCAAAGGTGAAGTCGCGCGGGTAAGATAGGGCTAGTTGAAATATGGTGGAGTAATTTCTTCTTAGCTCAAATAGCTGTGGTTCGTAAATGAATAATCTATCACCTCGGTGCTCTATACCTAGAATTCTACTCACTAGCTCTATAGCATATCTGTCCTCTACTATGCCAACGAAACCTCTCGATTCTGGTATTATAGTTATAACGACCGGGAGAAAGAGTTGGTCCCAGTTTTCTCTATCAACAAGTGTTGCGACCATCTCTAATTCGCTCCGCCTGAAAAAGTGTTGCGACCCATCTCTACAAACCACACTAGGAAATTCCTCTTTTAGCAACTCTCTTAGAGACTTCCTGTAGTGGGGGAGGTGTTTGTTGGCTATCTTGAGTTCCTCCCTTAGCAGCACTTCAACTAGGTCGTCGCGCCTCATAACTCCCCCATTTGCTGCTGGTTTTGATAGGTAATATGTTCGGGAATTAGCATATTATGAGTGATGCGTCTAGCATTTCATTACTGAAATATTTGTTCGGTGCTCGCCCCACTCTCTGAAAGCGAGATGCTGGAGCACTCCACCAGCGGACCAATTAAGGTAACCTCGACTTTACTTCCTTCGTCGTATCCCTCGAGGTCTTCGGGAACTTCAAGGATAGCGTTGGCCTTTATCAGGGTTGAAAGTATGCCCGAACCTGTCAGTCTGAGCGGTACTACTACAACCTCACCGCGGTCTCGGCATGCTATAACCCTATAGAAGGACCTGAATCCCGCCTCGTTAGATAATCTCCGTACCAACTTCCCACTAATTGTCGGTTTAACATCCGAGGCGCTACCGAAGGCTTTATTAAGTATAGGATTAAGGAATAGCTCTAAGCTTATATACGCTGCTACTGGGAGGCCGGATATTAGGAGCACCGGCTTACCATTTACGACATAAGCGCTAGCTGTTCTCCCGGGCCTAATTCTAACTCCGCGAAAGACCTCTTTAGACGACTCAAGCCTTAGAACAGCTTCTGGGGCTAGATCCCGTGACCCGACAGAACTGCCTCCAGTTATGATTACTACATCAGAAACCTGTAAAGCTCTTCTTAAGGCTTCCGAAATCTCGTTAATGTCGTCTGGAACCACTTTAGTGTAAGCCACTTCACCACCTATCTCTCTTATGTATGCTGCAACCAAGTAGTAAGTTGTGTTAGGAATCAATCCCTTTAGTATTTCATCACCCGTGTTCAGTATAGCGACCCTCGGCTTTCTAAAAACCTCGACACTATCGTAACCTGATGCGGCTAGAGCTGCTACATGCCACGGTTTTAACTTGGTGCCTTTGCGAACAATAATATCTCCCACCCTAAGGTCCTCACCGCGAAACGATATATTCGAGTACCTCGGATACGTTCTGTACAAATAGACCAAATTATCCCTTATGAGGCAGTACTCGATGGGAATTACAACATCAGCTCCACTAGGTATCGGAGCACCGGTGGATACTAGCGCTGCTTCGAGTCGACTAAGCGAGGCGACATCACCACCGTCTACGTCTACCTTGCCGACGAGCTTAAGTAACACGGGTGAGGTCTCTGAGGCTCCGACAACGTCAATGAATCTTGCAGCAACACCGTCTACAGCGGACCTATCAAACGGGGGCAGGTCGACTCTCGAGATGTAGTCTCTATAGACGTACCTTCCAACAGCGTCCTGAACGTCAACGACCTCACCTTCTATGTCTATTGACACCTCGTTAACGAGTTTTTCGAGGGCTTCACCGACATTCACGAACTTCATCGTCCTACTCACTTCTCAGCACCCAGTAACGCTAGCAACCCTTCTTCCTACGCGTTGTCTTGAGACCAACCTTTATAAGCCAGCATCATCAAACTCTATCTGGTGCCGCGGTAGTATAGCCCGGCCAAGTATGCGGGCCTTTCGAGCCCGTGACCCGGGTTCAAATCCCGGCCGCGGCACTGATCACCGAAACAGTAACAACTTCTGCTTGCTAGATTGCCTAAGCATTATATATTTAAGCTACTTGAGACCCTGCCGTGAGGAGTTCCCCAAAGTACTTGCCAGCGTCTCACGGGTTATCTAAATATGTGTCGACAGGTGTTGCCGAACACGTTTCGGGAAGGTCGCGAATGTTGCCTAACTCTATTAGTATCAAGCCGCCTCTAAATCGGAAAGCTGTCTACCAGTAGCACCCACGGTATCCAAGAAGACTCTTAGTTCTTTCACTCGTTAAGTAACTCCTAGCCCGTTGCGGGCCATCTATTTTAAGCTGTAAGTTGAAAGAACATCCGGTGAGCTACCTAAGTGTCATCAGAGGAAGGTGAGCTAGGAAAGAAGAAAGACATTAAGGTCCTCCTTTCGGTGGTACCTCCAGCAGAGGCCTTGAGAAAGCAGAAAAGCTCTCCACGAGAAAGAAGAGTGAAGCTCAGGTATAGCCCTGCAGTAAAGACCGGTAATTTACACGTAAACCCGGAGCTTGCTAAAGAGCTCTCTATAGGTGATTATGCTGAGATCGCAGTTCACGGAAGAAGAGTGAAGCTAAAAGTTGTTATCAGTGAGGAGGTTCCGCGAGGAGAAGTGTGGGGTCCCGCCGATTTGAAAGCTCAGGGAATAGCCGACAACAGCATTGTTACCATCAGGTCTGCTGGCCAATAAAGCTATGAACTTAAAAGAGCCTTCCTAACTAGTTGTTGGGTGTCGAGCATTTAGCTCTGAAAAACTTGAGATTAGCAAGGAAGAGCTCAAGCCTCTTATCAAGGAGCTAAAGAAGTGGAGCGCTCACGCGACGACCCTTCTATCTCTATACATACCCCCAGGTAGACCGGTAGGCGAAGTTGTGAACATGCTCAGACAGGAGCTTTCGATAACTGAGAACATAAAACTAAAAAGAACAAGGTCTAAAGTCCAGTTCGCCCTCGAGTCGGCTATAGATAGGCTCCTAAAGATACCAAAAATTCCGAGAAATGGTCTTGTAGTGTTTGCTGGAGAAAACGACGAGACAGGTGAGACGGTAGTACTAGTGTTTTCACCCCCTGAACCGATTAACGTGTTTTTCTATAGAACGGACAAGTACTTCCACACGGAATTCCTAGAGAGTATGGTAGAAGAGAGCGATGTATACGGTTTAATAGTTATCGAGCGCGATGAAGCTACCATAGGCCTCTTGAAAGGTGGAGCTATAGTTGTTCTAGACGAGCTAGAGGCTTACATACCTGGAAAACACAGCAAAGGGGGATGGTCTCAGAGGCGATATGATAGGATAATTGAGGAAATGGTCGAAGAGTTCTATAAGAAGGTTGGTGAGAAAGCTAGCAACTACCTCATACCGCTACTAGAAGCAGGTAAACTGAGGGGAATAATAGTCGGAGGTCCCGGATACTCAAAGCTAGATTTCGTTAAGGGCGAATATCTTGACTATCGCCTCCAGAAGGCGATTCTGGGAAGTCCGATAGATGTGAGCTCTCAGGGCGAGCCTGGTCTCAGGGAGCTAGTTGAAAAAGCCAAAGAGTTCATTAAAGAAACAAAGTACCACAAGGTCAAGGAGGTCTTGGAGGAGTTTAAGTACCACCTAGCAAAAGACGACGGGTTAGCTGCTTATGGCGAAATAGAGATAGCTAGGGGGCTCGAGCTAGGGGCAGTTGAGGTCCTCATCGTCGTAGAGGATCACCCCAAGTTAGCTGAGCTAAAGAACCTAGCCGAATCAAGAGGTACTAGAATAATACTAGTTAGTGAGGAGTTCATGGAGTACGAGTGGCTCAATAAGGCTTTTGGCGGGGTCGTAGCTATACTGAGGTATCCACTAACTAGCTAGTTTCCCCACCGCCTTCCTCCTCTTCGCTGAGGAGGTCCAAGAGAATTTCGTAGAATTCCTCTTTCTCTTGCTCAATCTCTTCTTGACTTCTCATCAACGCTCCTCCCTCACTTACGATAGATGTAGTCTTCACTTTGGACTCCGAACCTGCTTTACCAGATAGCCTATATTTTTCTCCTCTTTTAGAGACCTCTTCATAGCTGCAACTTGGGCATTTGAATACGTAGTTGTCGTCTTTTTTCTGAGGAACCATCACTGTTCCACACTTGGGACAGAACTTCGTATTGACTCACCTTAATCACTAGGAGATAGGGCATTTATAAGCTTTTGTGCTGAGCTCCTGCCAGCACCGAAACCGTTGGAAGACGCTGTAGAGAGTGCAAGTGTCTACATAGCCTTGGTTAATGAGCATATTCCCGGTTAAAAGCGCGTGTAGCACCTCCGATACATCGGGTTATCTTACTTGCTACATTTGTTGTAATGCTCTAATTTCGGTGGTTAAAAGCTCCGTAGGCTTATTGCTACGGGGAGCTCGATGAAGGTGGCCATAATTCATGAAGCTCCCGTGCCTACACCAGCCAGCAGACAACTTATGATGGCGTTCATGAAACGTGCCGTAAAGGTGATGTACTTAAGACTATCTCGATTGGTGTCATATATTTCAAGTGGCGAGGGTTGGGTGAGTGTCGGTTCAGACACAAGGCTCGAAGAACTAGATGCCGCCGTAGTCAGAGGGCTCGGTAGTGTTGCTACTCTCGAGACCCTTCTTCGTAGGGTCAATATACTAAAGCAACTAGAGTCGCAGGGTACAGTAGTGGTAAACCCTGTAAACTCCATCATGGTAGCTCGCGATAAACACCTCTCGATAATGGAATTACGCAAGGCCGGTCTCGCAGTTCCTGAGACTGCCGTAGTAGAAGACGTATTTGATGCTGTGGAAATAGCTAAAAAGTGGGGTAAAGTCGTTATAAAACCGCTCATAGGTAGCATGGGATATGGAAGCATTCTCACCAGTGACCCGGACATGGTGTATAACATCGGTAGACTCCTACAGATGCATGGACTACCTATTTACATACAAAAGTATGTCCGCAAGTATGAGCGAGACATCAGAGTATTTGTGGTAAAGGATAAAGTTTTAGGAGCCGTGTACAGGTACTGCCCCGAAGGGACGTGGAAAACTAACGTATCTCAAGGAGCTAGAACTGAGACTGCCGAGTTAACTGAGGAACTAACAGAAGTAGCACTAAAGGCCGCAAAAGCATTGAATCTCTTCTACACCGGCGTAGATGTGGGCGAAACAGACGAGGGCTATGTAGTATACGAGGTTAACGCAACTCCTCAGTGGGAGGGTTTTATGAGGGCCACAGGAATAAACCCGGCCGAACACATAGCAGACATGGTAGTAGAGATCGTGAAAAACTAAACAGCACTCTCACATCCAATTAACTAAGCTGCGAACATATTCTTACCAAATCAGTAGCGCCATTTTTACTTAATCTCAGGTGGAGTGGACCTAGCTTTTCAGCGACTCTGAAACTGAACTGATGGTGGTCAAAAATTGTTTGATGGTGATCTACGTCAATAGTCAGCGATGCGATATCGCTAAGCCGACACTTAACTAATGATAATGAAGAAATGAAATGACAAAAACCTAGTAGTAAGTTTTGAGTGGGCCAAAGGGGTTATTTGTGGAAAAATCTCTTCGAACCTCTTCTCAGCGTTGGTAATTATTAAATGTAAAACGTAGTTTAAATAATATTTGAGAATATTTCATCTTATTCTTCTTCCTTCTTCTTCTCTTTCTCCTCTTTCTTTTCTTCCTTAGCTCTCGATGCAGCTATGATATCGTCGATCCTTAATATCATTGTAGCTGCCTCAGTACCGGCCTTCAAAGCGTTAGTCTTAACTATTAATGGCTCAATCACCCCCATCTTTCTTGCGTCCTCTATAGCTCCCGTGTAGACGTTGATGCCGAAGTACTTACCATCGGCCTGGCTATGAGCTCTCCTGAGCTCGCTAAGTTTCTCTATTGGGTCAAGTCCGGCGTTTTCCATCAACGTAGCAACGATCCCCTCGAGAGCCCTAGCGAAAGCCTCTATTGCTAAGGACTCTTTACCTCCTACCTTGTTAGCGTAGTCTCTTATGTGTCTCGCCAACTCTATCTCGAAAGCTCCGGCCCCGTAGACTACCTTAGGTACTTTAACTACGTCAGCTACTACGCTGAGGGCGTCTCTAAACACTCTCTCGGCCTCGTCTACCACTCTCTCGAGACCTCCTCGAATTAATATGCTGACCGCCTTCGGGTTCTTGGTGCCCTCTATGAAAACCATCTTGTCTTCACCGACTTTCCTCTCTTCTACTAGTTCGGCGTATCCTAGGTCGCCCTCTGTTAGGTCCTCGATGTTGCTGATTATCCTCCCTCCAGTCGCCCTCTCCAGCTTCTCCATGTCTGACCTCTTCACCCTCCTGACGGCCAGGATGCCCTTCTTAGCTAAGAAGTGCTGAGCGACGTCGTCTATACCCTTCTGGCATACGACAACGTTAGCACCAACGGCAACGATCTTGTCGACCATAGACTTAAGGATGTTCTCCTTTTCCTCGAGGAACCTCCTCATCTGCTCTGGGTCGCTGATTCTTATCTCAGCGTCTATCTCTGTTTTTTCGATCTCCAATGGCGCATCTAAGAGTAGTATCTTGGCTTTCTCCACTCTCTTCGGCATGCCTGGATGAACTACTTCTTTGTCGAGTATTATACCGTAGACCAACTTGGTATCGGCTAGAGAACCTCCATGCTTCTTTATTATCTGTATGTTATCTATATCGACATACTTCTTTCCACCTCTTTCTTCAACAACCTGCAGTACTGCCTTAACGGCAATTTCAGCAAAGTGATCCTTAACCCCGTGAACAGCCTTGCTAGTTAGAGCTGTTGAAGCTATCTTCTTGAGGAGCTCGAAGTCCTGAGGATTTATATCTTCAGCGATTTCGTTAGCATACCTGGTCGCCTCTTCTAAAGCCTTCTTATACCCATTGACTATAACGGTTGGATGGACGTTCTTCAGTAAAAGCTCCTCGGCTGCCTTTAGTAGTTCTCCGGCGAATATTACCGACGTTTTAGTTCCATCACCTACCTCTTCGTCCTGACCCTTAGCTATCTGAACAAGCATCTTAGCTGTAGGGTGTTGAACGTCCATTTTGTCAAGTATCGTAGCACCGTCGTTGGTTATAGTCACGTCTCCGATAGTGTCTACTAACATTTTGTCCATGCCGCGTGGTCCGTAGGTTGTTCTAAGCATTTCCGCTACGGTTATAGCGGCCATCATGTTGTTTCTCAAAGCCTCGAACCCTGCTGTTCTTGTAGAGCCTTCTTTGAGTATGAGTACGGGTATACCCTGAGTCGGTACCAATGCAGCTTTGGCCTTTTCCGCCATTTCGCATCCCATAGTTCTAAAATAAAACTCTTCTATTTAAGCTTTTATGAAACTCGACCCTCCCCGCTTGTTGCCGGCGATGAAGTAGCAAGCTTTATTGAGGGACCGATGGCAATGACGGCTTGAAGTGACGGTAGGTAGAAGAAGTTAAATCTCATTTCATAATTAGAAGCGTTATACGTGCCCTAAAAGCGTTTTTCTAGCCGGAAGACGGGGTCAGGGAACTCTTCAACGAGCTACTACCGTTGCGGTTTTGCGAAAACAGGACTACCAGAGCAAATGGTACCCTCATGGGAGGGTTAGAGACCGAATACGCTAATTGAAAGGAACGTCAAGCCTGTCCACATAGGGTTAATGACCGTCTTAGTGCGATGGGTTTTAAAGGCTTTTGTAGGACTTTTTACGCTAGCGTAGAGCATAGGATGCTTGGAGGAATATTATTCCACTATGGAGGTTCGCCAGAACCTAGGGATAGCCGGTGGGACTCTTAGGAGGTGAGTCGACGCAGTTCAAGAACGTCGACGCCTACGGTATGGAGGGCTCCCAAACTGAGGCTGGAAGGTCGCTTGGTTGGTCAGTTGAGGAGCCTTAGGTAGCTAGCCCCTCAAAGCTGTCGCTTGCGCGCAGATGGGGCTCAGCCCGGTACAAGTTCATGTCGTTCGGTGCTGTTTCTTCGCTGAAGTTAGCGCAGACCCCTCCTCGTTGAGCAGTCAGACTTCCACAGCCCTCCCCCGCGGGTAGAGGGCGTAGCCCATTCTGTACATCGTGTCGCTCAAGGTTACGTGCCCGACCCGAGAGAATATTGGTGAAGCGATGGAATCCCTCGATGCGAGTTTTGTATTAGAGCTAAACCCCACCAGATACTATGGGGAGTATGTCAACGCAGTCTTCCCTCGCGAGCACTACGTTATATTCCCTCTCGGTTATTGGTCTCTCGTTTACCAATATCAAAAAGCCCTCGCCCTCTATTAGTTTCGCTAGTTCACCGTATTTTTCCCTTAAAACTCTCAGCAATTCATCAAGTCTTGTTACATCTAGATCTAATGAGTCTTCGCCTACTATAGCCCTGAGAGAACCGAAAAACCTAACTTTAACCAGTCTATCACCCCATTATTTGATCTTCCACGAGCCCTAATAAGCCTCTCCTTAAGCGCTCGCCCTCTTGAAAGGGCTCTCCATAAGCTAAGCGTTTTCACTTATATTTTCACTGGCCCTTAGCATTTGGGGTTTGAGAGGTGCCTAGACAGAAAAGAAGAGCCCTCCCGGGGGCCTTGCTTCTTCTAGCTTTAGTAGGCTCAGCCGTAGCTTTCGGAATCTACGGCAACAAGATACTTGCCACCGGAACTGAGATTACCAGGACAGAAACCCCTATTGAGACCCTTACGTACACGGAGACCGCAGAAATTCCATCAGAGAGAGTCAACATTAACGCTACCTTGACGACCCCGCAACCTGAAACGTAGCTCTTCGGACACCACTAAATAGCTATCAATTACGAGGGAACTCGCGCGAGCTCTAGTCACAATTTAAGCTTCGCTGTTGGGTAGAGTTGTTCAAGTTAAATCGTCAGCGAAACACCGCTTTGGCATCTCACGCACTATGTTAAAACAACGCATGCTACGAGTAGGGAGTCTATACATGTAGCGTTGGTAGTACTTGGGTCTTCATAATAGCATCGGAATCTTAATGGGGCTTCCTTCGAAATCTCTGATTATATCAAATGTATACTTAACCTCCAGGAAGTTTTTGCGGAACTCTATTACTTTCTTTTTAACCTCTCTAGGATCTTTCCTGTCAATAACCACCTCTCTAATTAATCGAGCTAGATATTTGAAATCGTCTTCTCTCATTCCAAAACGAGTCATTTCCTGAGTTCCAAGCCTTATGCCGCTTGGATCCCTCACTGCCTCCGGCGGGTCCCAGGGTAAGAGATTCTTGTTTACTATAATGTTAGCATCCTCTAGAGCCTTCGCTACTTTAGCCCCCCCACCGTGTTGCCTTACGTCAACAACTATCGTGTGTGACTTAGTGTAACCTAAGTGCTCAGCAAGTACTTTAAAGCCTTCCTCCGCTAAAGCCTCAGCGAAAGCTTTGGAGTTTCTTATTATTTGGTCGGCATATTCCTCACCAAAGTAGACCATTTCGATAGCTGTAACGGCTGTTGCTGGAAGTCTATGTAAGTGATGGTTACTCACAAACCATGGAAAGATGTACTTAGATACTTGTTTATACATTTCGTCGTCGTCGGTAAAGATCAAGCCTCCCTGTGGGCCTGGAAAAGTTTTGTGAGTGGATGATGTGGCGACATCAGCACCCTGATGTATGGGATTGGGCCACTTATTGCCTGCTATAAGACCCAATACGTGGGCCACGTCGTGGACTACTTTAGCTCCTACGGCGTGAGCGGCGTCCGAGATTTCCTTGGTGGGATGGGGGAATAGGTAGACCGAGGCACCTAGCGTTACGAACTTAGGTCTCACTTCTTCGATCATTTTCACAGCTTTATCTACATCTATATTCCACGAGTCTAGGTCGAATGGTAGCTCTATATGCTCTATACCTAAAGCTCCCAGCGTTCCGAACTTAGTGTGAGATACATGAGCTCCTGCTTGAACCGGGGCTACTAAAGCTTTATCTCCCGGATTGGCTAGTACTCGAAAGACTACGGCATTAGCTACTGTCCCACTTATAGCTCTTGGCTCTACGTACTTAACCTTAAGGAGCTTGCTCATAAGCTCCATTACAAGGAGCTCTACTTCATCGGTATAGATGTTTCCCTGGTAATACCTCTTTCCAGGCTTACCCTCAGCATACCTGTGCATCATATCAGTGAAGTATGCGGCTTCAGCCAGCGGTGACATAACGTTCTCGGAAGCGATAAGGTTTATGCATTCAAACCTTCTCCACCTATTGTGATTCCTAGTTAGCTCGATCACTTTTACCAACTCGGGTGGTACAGACATGGATACCACCAAGCCACATATCGGCTGAAAGTTTTAAAGTGTCACTAGGGTGGAGTTTTTAAAAGCGTAGGGCGCGTATTAAGGATACTGTAGTGCGTTAACCTCATTTAAGGGTCGCTACGGTTAGAGCCTAATTCAACTGCTTCAGGTCCGAACTCCTTTTCCGCATTGGTCTATTCGTGCGGAAACGCTTAAGCACTCTACGCATAGTGGCGCGTTGGAGCGTTTCGGCGAAGGGTCAAAAGCCGTAGGGAGCCCGGGGTAACGCTAGTCCGAGACTATGCTGGATGGTGGGAATGAGACGGTGAAACCAACTAATACAACTACCCCAAAAGTTGCGCGGTCTCGCTAAGAAGACTTAAACATGGGAGACGGTCTGATAGAGTCATGTTGTTCATTAAAATTCTCTACGTAGTATTAACAGGACCGTGAAGCTGGGCGACGTTAGCCTTAGAAGACATACCATCAGTACGAAAGAGTGCGAAGAAGTGGGCGATCGAGAAAGGTTACGAGGGTTTTAAGAGGTGAAAGCTCTTACGGAAGGGACTCTAATCAAAAAGTTTCGGTATTACTGTGACGTGCGGTTAATAAAAGCGGTTGTTTGTTGTCTGTATAAACACTTGCGTGTAAAGCTACTTAGTCTTACGACAGACTTCTCTTAAGCTTGATAAGGTTTTCCTAGAGTAGCAAATATATATGAACGCACAATACCAAAGATTGAGGATGCGATATGGTAGGTAATAGGGTTAATAGCAGAGTTGATCTTCATTACTCAGTGAACTCTCGACAAAGGTCTCAATGTGCTAAAATAGTTACTTTTAGAGTCAACGCGGAGCTTAATGAGCTTATAGTCGTAGCTGCGAAAGAAGCCGGCAAATCTAAGAGCGAATTTATTAGGGACTCGATAGTCGAGTTCATGAAGTTTCTAGAGATGAATCTGGGGACCGAAGTAACCCTATTGAAGCACGTGCGTAATCCGAACAATGAGGACAAGGATAGGTTTAACGAGTACGTTGTGCTAGTATAAACATCGTGATCTTTAGCCAGCTTAACCCTCTAGTTGGTAATAGACTAGGCGTGTTTTAGGTTACTCCCAATGGGAAAATAAATGAGAAGTTTTCTAAGGAGTCCTAAACTAGCTGATAAAAACTCCTCAATAATTGTCTTAATGGACTGTACGAACCCCCTCTCGGAGCATACTTCAGCTATCTTTCTCCAATCCATTCTCATTATCGTGATGGTCAGATACATCGTTAATGCCGCAACGCCTACCCCTACAACAGGGTTCGTAACTACCTCGTCCCCTAGGTATTTAAATAGAACCCTAAAGTAGGTAGTAGCTAACCAAACCATAATGAATTTACCGATGAATATCCCTAGGAAGTAGTAAGTAAGTGGGTATCTAGCTACTCCAAGAGGGACATACAGCATGTCGTCTGGAGCTGGTGTAGCGGCAAATAATATGATTAGAGGAAGCGCTAACCTCCTAGAATAGCTCACAAAGTACTTCAGGTTATTCTTAGTGTTCTCGCTTAGTTTAAACCTAAAGCCTGCCGCAATAAAGTACACCACGAGCTTTCCGGCAGTAGAGCCTAGAGCAGAAGTTAGAATTAGCGCCAGCTCTGCTGGTAGCCCAAACCTTATTGCCTCTCTAGCTACATAGCTAGCTACAATTAGTAAGTAGGGAACCCCGACGAACGGGACGGAGTTGGAGACTAAGCTAATGGTGAATACCCCAATATAGCTGCCATACGGACTCGCTAACTCCACTAACGCCTTTAGCATATACACCGCTCTATTTATAAAAATAAAATTTAAAAATTTAAAAAGATAAGGGGTGGCTGCTTCTTACCCCCTGAGATGGACTCCCGAGTTACGGCCTACTTCATCAAAATCCTAGTTACCGACCTCTAGCCTCATGGTCTAATACAAACATGGTTTTGCTTTCATTAAATTGATTTTGAACTTGCGACTTAGGAGGCCTATGTCTCAGATGCGCGCCCTACCCCCTACTCAACTGCGGACCTTCGTTATACCCGCGTCACGGTGAAAGAATTTTAGCTAAGGATAAGAATCAAGCTAGTTTAACCAGACAAATCCACGGCGCTCATGTAGCTAGCTTGAATTAAAGCCCTCAGAAGTGACCTCCGTGCTTCCGTAATGACGATACTTTACCGTTCCCACCAACCGTAGTGAATGGACGAGAGAGGAATAACTAAAGAAGAGGCTGGCTCCTCCACTATCAATATAGCAGGGAGGAACTATCGATTAGGCTCTCTTCTTCTCGATTTTACTAGGGAAGAGTTTATAAGCTTAGCTTCCATCCGCTTCCGCAACGAGACTGCGCGGGGGCGATGTGGGAGTCCCCGGGTGCGACCACGAACGAAAATAAAGTAGCTAGAATAAACATCTAGGGATGAACAGTGATGCCTCCAACGGCGTCCGAAAATAGTTTAACGGAAATCCGCATCGAAGTTGGAAAAATGGACACTCCTAGAGTTCTATTTGAGGAAACATTAAAATGTCCTATGTGCGACAGTTATAGCTTAAAAATAACCGCGCACATTACACAAGTAGAATTCTTTGGTGAACTCATCCTCGAAACTGGTAGGTGCTCTAACTGTGGCTACGTCTATAGAGACGTCTACCTCGCTGAATACGGAGAACCAAAGAGGCTCCAAGTTAGAGTATCTAAGGAGTCCGGCGATTATCTCTTAGTTAAATCTTCGTCAGCTACTGTGATTATACCAGAGCTTGGGATCGAGATAACTCCCGGACCAGCAGCACAAGGGTACATAACGACAGCTAGGGGGATACTTGAAAACATTGTCGACCTGCTTTCAGGAATGTGTCAGGAAGGTGATGAGGAATGTCGGAGAAAGCTAGAAGAATTGAGTAGAGCACTTAAAGGAGAAATAGACTTCACTCTAATTCTAGAGGATCCTCTGGGGAGAAGCACCATAGTTAAGCTACCCTAAATTAACATACGAGAACGAAACGTATTACCAAGCCTCCACGTAGGCTGATATGCGTTGTTCGGTCTAACATAATCTCAAAGGTTCAGTCTTAAGTGGGACCTAGCTGCTTTCATGACCGATAGGCTAGCTTCAAAGAGTCTAGCTGAGCGGCCCTTTACTTATTAGTTTCACGAGTCTCGATTCACTTTTATTAGCACTTGCGCATAATAGTTTTTCAGTCAATATTCGTGTGCAGGCGTTAACCAATGAATCCGACGAATGTCAGGCTGACCAAGCAATTCGGCTATATTCACTTAGAGCTAAGTCTCGAAGACGCCTTGCGCGTTCTGAGACTCTTAAGGCAGAAAAAAGGGGTCTACGAAGACATAGAAGATTCCATTAGGATACTTGAAAACTTCGATGCTTTTTATGAGTACATCCGTAAGAAACATAAAGAGTACATAGCTCCCAGGAAGAACGAAGTAGATATGCTAGCGGGGAGAGTGACAGTAGATAAAATAAAGCTCGAAGTCGACAAGATTAAGAGGGTAACCATAGTGTTTGATAAGAGAGTTAAAATTGAGGAAATCACCGAAGTACTCAGAGATCTAGGCCTAGGGTTCGAAGCGTTTTAAATAACGTTTTGCTGACCCTTTACCCACCAGAGAGCGAAGCCTTCAACAGCAGCAGTTTTCTCGAGTCACGCATAGTGAAGACGGCAAGTATTTGGTGTCTAGGTTTACTATAAGTTCCGATTACCAATCGAAATGGTCGAGACGCCTTTAATATGAGTAGAATTCTGCTGAAACCCATTGTCAAGAATCGAGAACTTCGTGTGCTTTATTAACGCCGAAGACCTACTGCGCTAGAGAAAAATCTTTTGAAGATTCGCGGTAGGGACAGTGCGGAGATAGGGGAGTTAGCGATCGTCTGGTAAAGGTATTAGTCAATACGGTGAGCGCGTAGCATACATCACGCCGTTTGCCCCTGGGTGCTCACTCCCATTAGTTCGTTTTCGTTCACGGCTGTACCCGGGGACTTCCACCCCGCCCGCGCGGCCTCACGGGTGGAGGTCGAGCCCGACGGCGCGGGTCTCCCGTCTGCTTGAGCCCCGAGCGGCTTGGAGCGATGCCACCATCACCACCGGGGCTTCCGATAGACGCAGGGCAAAAGCAACGCTAACATGCACTTCCTAAAATCATCGAGAAGGAAAAAGTCAAGCATGCGTAGGAGTCTAGTTTTTCTCGATTTTCGCAGCGCTTGATGGAGATGATGAAGAAACAAGCGCGGGCAGCGATGTTAATCACATCGTACGTATACCAGAGATTTAACTCCTTAAAATAGAGCAACTGATCGCACTCCCTCTTTCAACATTCTTCTAACCTGGCGCTTAAGATAAATTGACGAGAGTCCAAGAAAAATTGCTGAATACGTAGCCCCTAAAATAACCACTAAACTGGGCTCTAATACGGGGTTTGAAATGCCAAGAGAGTAACGGAGAAGTTCAGCAGGATAGCTAAACGGAGTTAAGTAAGCTACTACTTGAAGAGGTTTCGGCATGATAGACAGCGGTGTGAGTCCCCCAGTTGCTATTGGCAATATCCACCCGATGAACTCTATGATGGGTCCAGCGGTTCCAGCAGCTAAAAGCGTTCCACCTAGCATGAATGAGTATGCCATGAGAACCATCAACAGTGATACCACTCCGATGGCAAAAGCTGCCGGGTCTACTAAAACTACCTTAGGTGGTCCCAAGAAAACACTAACTATGGTATATGCTATGACTAAAGCCATAGAGTACCACGCTATAGACACAGGTACCGTCCCTAGATAGTGGGAAAATATGGAGCTACCTGAAGCAATCACATACTCAAGAATTCCTAACTGCATCAGCCACCTCAGTAGCACAGCCCAATCCCAAGTCGCTGTACTATAAGCTAGGAATATGGCTGAACCAATTAGGACACCGGCTGATAGAGAGCTCTCTGTCTCTCCTTTAATAAACAATGAAGCAGGAACAATGAACATAGATAGCCATACGGCAAGCGAGAGCAGACCGTATGCGAGACCCTTACTTCTCACAAGTTCTCCCACGAAATAAGCCACTAAGACGGCCTTGGCTGACTTTATTAGGTTCCTCATGTTTTAACACCCTCTCTGAGTTTTCTTAGCTCCCACACTCTCGTAGCTCGCAACATCCCCGGACTATATGCTAGGCCTAGAGTTAGCGCCAAAACTAGTGAAACCGTGGTAGCCGGTGCTTCCGCTAAACCGACCACTATTCTTTGAACTACCTCAACGCAGTGAGCCGGAGGAATTAGAGAAGAGACGATATAAAGAGGTAGACTCATTAACCACCTCGGATAGTATACTCCCACCAAGATGAGAAGCAAGGGTCTTAAGAAGTTTATTGCCCTCCAGTTCTCCCCTCCAGCTACATAGAGCCCCAGACCCAAGGCTGTAGCTAGAGGCACGAAAGTCGCTACAGATACTACGGATATAGACATAACGATCAACCCAATTAAAACCCCACTAAGACCTCTAAGAACCACTAGCACTGGAAATAGCGTTGTTAATCCAAGAACTAGAGATAGAACGAACCTTGGAATAGGTATGGATAAGTAGTGTAATACGACTCCTGCTGGACTTGATATAATGTAAGGTAGAGTTCCAACGCTTTCGTCAAAAATCGGTCTCCACATTATATCGTCTACGACGGACATGCTAGAGAAGAGAAGGTAGCTACCGACTATTAGAAACAGTGCGGGCTCAACCCCAACTTTTTCGGCAAACGCTTGAGGAGAACCAACAGCGTATCCTATCATTAGCATAAATGCAGTCGTCATGTAGGGCCAAGCTAAGTAAGTAATCATTACTATTTTTCTCCTAAAGAAGTCAGCGTATACAAGCAGCATTTCAGCTCTAATTAACCTAAATAAGTTCTTAATCTTTAACACCTCTATCAGTAAAGTAGACAAATACGTCTTCGAGAGTGGGTTCCTCGATCTTGAGTCTCACAACATCGACGCCTCTAGAAACAACAGCTCTCAAGATGTCATCAACCACCTCCTCAGGTTTTCTAGCTAGTACCTTAAGGACATACAGACCCTCAGGAGTTTGTAAAGGTTCTCTAACTTCTAGCCCGAAACTTCTTATTTCGTCTACAAGACCCTCCGGAACCTTCTTGAGGTGGAGTTCTAAGGTACGTATGTTGGGAAGCTTACTTTTGAGTTCATCTGGAGTTCCGTCGGCAACTACCACTCCCTTGTTTATGAGTACCACTCTATCGCATACAAGCTCTACTTCGAACATGTTGTGTGACGTATAAAGTACTGCCTTACCCTCACTAGAAGCGAGCTCCCGCACGAGACCTCTAATTCTTCTAGCTGATGGGGGATCGAGACCCAGAGTAGGTTCGTCGAGCAGCAGTACCGGTGGGTCTTTAAGTAAAGCTCTCGCTAGCGCTAGTCTAGCCTTCATGCCGAGGCTGTACTCTTCATAGAGTCTATCGCTTCCTCCTAATTCTTTGAGTCCGACGAGCTCTAGAAGAAAGTCGACTCTTTTTTCAAGTTCCTGCTTTTCCATGCCGTAAAGAGAACCGAAGTATATGAGATTCTCTCTACCTGTAAGTCTCCCGTAGAACCCCTTCTCAACGGACAGCATTATTCCGATCACTTTGCGAACTTTTTGAGCTTCTCGAACCACGTCGTAACCATAGACCGTTGCGCAACCGGAGTCGGGTAGAAGTAGTGTCGACAATATCTTAATAGTTGTAGTCTTACCAGCACCGTTAGGACCTAAAAGACCAACTATTTCCCTGTCTCTAACTCTAAATGAAACACCCCTGAGAGCTTCAACTATCTCGGAATAGCTTCGAAAGAGTCCGACACGCTTCTTAGTAGTAAACCTCTTGACTAGGTTATCCGCAACTATTACGTCGCCCAAGAGATGCCCACTCTATAGTTATACTTGCTTTACGTAATAAGCTGGACGTAATTGGAGTGATCGAAGTCCAAGGTTTTCATCACTTAAAACTATTTGCTTAACGAACTGCCTAGCATCCATGATATAACTTGAACGATATATTTAATGAATCGAGGAATATTATCGAGGTGTGGCAACGTGGATTGCACTGACCTAAGGGGGGTTTATTTAGAACCTAGAGAGATAGTTCCTAAAGTATTCTGGGTAGGAGTTAACGATTGCGTTAAAGACCTGTTTGAGTCGCTGTGGCCAATACCCGGAGGGATTTCTTATAACGCATACACCGTTATCGGAGCTGATGATGTGGCGGTAATCGACGGTGTTGATGAACATCTAACCTACGAGTACATTGGGAAGATCTGGAGGGTAGTTGGAGATCTAAGAAAGATTAAATATATAGTGATCAATCATTTAGAGCCCGACCATCACGCATCAACATCAAAGCTTCTTAGTTTAGCGGAAAACGCGCAAGTGCTCATCTCTCCGACTGGAGCTAAGATCGTGGAGTCTCTATATTCCATCCCTAAAGATAGAATAGTAGAAGTAAGAGACGGGGACACAGTGAGCTTAGGAGATAAGACCCTCAGATTTATACATACACCATGGCTTCACTGGCCGGAGACTATGATGACGTACCTAGAGGAAGACGGCATACTCTTCAGCTGTGACGCATTTGGTTCCTACGGTGCCCTCACTCGCGGGATATTTGATGATGAAGTAGAACTCAACTACTATATCGAGGAAGCTAAGAGATACTTTTCTAATATAGTATCTAGGTACTCGAAAAACGTCTTAGACGCCATTAATAAAGTCGAAAAGCTTGGATTGAAGATTAAGGTGCTTGCGCCATCTCATGGCCCAATATACAGAAAGCACGTAGACAGTATAGTGGCATTGTATAGAGACCTATCTCAACCTAAAGTTTGCGCCAAAGTAACCATAGTGTATGGGTCTATGTATGGAAGAACTGAGGAGATAGTTAAAGCAGTAGCAGAAACCTTCGAGAAGAGCGGGGTTGCAGTTGATTTAATAGATGCTGCTAGAGTGCATCCATCCTACATTCTGCACCTGACATGGAACTCGGGTGCAGTAATATTCGCTTTTCCTACGTATGACGCCTCGGTTTTCCCACCCGTGAAAGAGGTCATGAACTACTTCTATGTCAAGCAGTATGGAAGGGGAAGGCTTGCTGCGATCTTGAACACGTTCTCATGGGGTCCATCAGTCAAGGAAGCTATTGAAACTCTAAGCAAATCGGGTTTCCAAATAGTTGAACCGGTTATAGTGACTAAGTCTCAGCCTACCTCTGAGGACAAGAAGAAAATTGGGGAACTAGTTGAAAAACTCGTAGCTGAGCTAGGAAAGCTTGGTAGTTGTTCTTAGAACTTTTATTCTGTACACTATTAAGTTAGTCACTATGCAACATTTGAGGCGCTTACAGCAGAATGCGAAAGCTTTTTATACGTCTATAGATTAGTTTAGGAGGAACCGTCTAATATGGCATCTGTATACTACAAATGCTGGGTTTGCGGTAAGATCTTCGGGAAGCAGGAGCTTGAACCATTTAGTGAGAGGGCATTGAGAGAGGGTTATGCCTTCATACGCTGTCCGTTGTGTGGTTCAAAACTAGTGGTTAAGGCAAGAAAGAGTAGCCCAACTAAGGTAGAAGCAGTCTAGTCGCCGCCTCTACGCTAAATTCAGCGGACTTTCATAGCTTAAGGTAAGCTCTCTACTGCAAAGCTCGTTTTCATCATCTAATAGCGCGAATTTACGCCCACTACTTCACATTTCGCTTTTATTATTCTGTACTGCAGTAGCATTTAGGTGTAGCGATGTTTAAGTTGGTTCATGGTGATGGAGGTAAGCTTAAAAAAATCTTTTCCGGGGTAGTTAAGCCGCTGGAGACCGTTCCAGTTCGTGTAAGTTCGGAGGGACTTGAGCTCAGGTCTCTAACTCCGGATAAGAACATGATGCTGGAAGTATTCATTCCAAGCACTTCTTTCGAGCTCGTAGAAGTCGAGTCGGAAACTACCCTAGCCCTTTCTAGAGATGATTTCTTAAGGAGCATCAAGAGGGCTAGTAAGAGGGATACCGTGACTATGCAGTACGAAAAAGCCTCCAGATATGTAAGACTCCTGTTAACTAACATAAAGACGGGTGTCGAGCGAGAGTTCTCGATAGAGATAAGCGAGGCAGTTACGGAGCTTATTGCTCCAATTCAAGTAGAGCTGCCAGTTAGATTCCAAATCTCTTTTGAAGACCTCAAGAAGTTAGTTAGAGACGTAAAGGTCGTTGGAGATGAGATAGGGTTGGTGTTTCGGGAGAACAGTATAGAGGTTTCAGGTGCTTCGGAAAGCAAGTCGTATAGGACGTCTCTGTCTCTAGATAAACCCCTCTATCAGCTTGAATCAAGAGAGGTTGTAGTAAGCAGTAAGTACGATGTTGACTACTTAAGAACCGTGTTGCCTGCGATATCGGTTGCGGACCTTGTAAGTGTGGAGTTCGGTTCGAGTCTCCCGCTAAAGGTCTACACATCACTAGAGGATGGTACTAAGATAACCATATGGATCGCCCCAAGAGCTTAGCACTCCTATCAATCAAAAACGTAATCGAGCACCGGCAAACGGCTTTGAGAAACACTTTTTGGTGCGATGAAGACTTTTAAGGTCGGATTCCCTAACAGCATTACTCGCTTTATAGCCAGTCACCTAAAACAATAACATTGAGACTAACCTCTAGGGTAGGAGGCGGCCTACTCGTCTTATCTACTCATCTATCACTAGTCCTTAGCGTTCATTCTTAGATTGAGGCTTACGTTTGCTCGTCATAGCAAACAAAAGACTAAGGAGATAACATGTTGCATTCGCCAGGTACTAGGTTAGAAGCGACTCTGAGCTTACCTCTACTGTAAAGTATTGAAACTGCATGAGCACATCTGCTAGCCGAAACGTTAATCCGTCCACTAAAATGGGTGGAATTAAGACCTCTAGTACAGTGCTATGAGGTAGCACCGGAACTACGACCTCCCCTTGGGTTAAACAGGTTCTAAAGCTGAAGTACGTGTTTCTAGTTATGTAGTGACCAGGCACTACATACGTATTAGTTACGGCAATAGAGAGGCAGACTCCATACGAGTTATTGTAGTGAATAATTAAGTAGCCCGGCTTAGGGGTAGGGATGGTGATGGTTGTTGGTCTAGTACTTGAAAATAGAGTTCTAGTCCATACTCTAATCGGTCTTACCGTGTAGCTGGAGTTTGTCAATACGATAACGGACGATGCGTTAATGTATTCGAAACTCACAACCCTACTCGCGAGGTAATAGAGTCGCAACTCTTTAATTACCTCAAGAACTTCATAGAGTATTTCAAGTTGCTTTAGTAAACTGCTGTAATTAGCTCTGAGCAATTCGTATGAAGCATAAAGCTCTTCATACTGCTTCTGGCTCTCCTTCAACATTCGTAGGGCATCCTCGTATTTCTGGTTAATGTTCTGGTAAGCTTTTTGAAGGACGGTATAGTTCTCTACTAAGGATCTCGTGAAGTGGTATAAGTTGGTGTAGTTCATGTACAAGTTCTGTGCGTAGCGCCCAAGCAACTCTATATCGCTTCTGGTACTAAGGAGAACTTTTCGACAATCGCTTAAGCTGGATATAGCATCCTCTAGCTGGAGATATAAGACTAACGACAAAACCGATAGGGCTACTATGGCTACTAGTGATAGCAATAACATCTTATCTGAAGACGTCTTGCTGATCTTCAGTAAGTCGGTCAAAATCTAACCCCTTTGAACGCTACAGCGGAGAATTTAAAATCCTATGCGGTTTTAACTACTACCTTAAGTCTCGTGAAGGAATGTATAAGTAACACCAAGACCCGTTTGACATAAAGCTTGTCTAGCTATACGTGATTGAGGGTTAAAAACATGTTGAGCTCTCGCCATGACTGCTTTGTAGCTACAGTTTGATGAAGCTGTGAATGACCCTGGATTAAGCTTAACCTTGGAAAGCCTCGAGGGGGCTGCACATCGAAGTGCGCCATGTGCAAACTTTCAATACTCTCGAGGTCGACCTCTAGCTTTAAAGACCGTATCAGTCAAGACTTAAATGAGAGTAATGGTTAATAACTGTGTCGAGCGCGTCTATTAGACCTGTTAACCGAAGAGTGATGCTATAGCCTCAGCTATATCTTCCTCTTCTTTTTTCTCGCTACTTTCAGGCTGCGCCGTGTCAGTTGAAAGATTTGAGCCCGTCTTGCTTGAGATTACTTGAGTTATTAGGAGGGCCTGACTCACCGCTTTAGTGATGAGTTCTTGGACTACGTCTGGAGTTATGTATCCGATAGCTGACGCTAGCTCTATCGATATTCTACGCGCTCTCGCAATTAATTCCGGAATTACCTCGGGTACCGGCAGAGCGAGCTCTATCGCCAAGGACCTCGACGCGACTATGGCTGCCGTAATACTCTTTTTGATCTCTTCGTAATCTATCCTAAGGTCCTCTGGAAGGTAGATAAAGCCGTCTTCGTAAACAGCCTTCAGCTGTGCTTTAACCGGTATTATGGGGACCCCCAATCTTCTGAGAAGCGAGCTAAGCTCTGGTGATACTTTATCGCCCCGCCTGAGTACTTTCGTGTCTCTAGCTATCCATATTACACCCTCTCTGACTTGGGTTGGGATCTTCAGTTTACCAAATAGGCTCATGGAGGGACCCGGCTTTATACCGGTCGGTCCGGGGGCCAGCTCTACGTCGAAACTCGCTATATCACCTGGTTTAGCGTACCTATACTCAACGAATTCGTCGAGAAGCTTCGCTAGTTTGAACGGGTCTATGTTAGTGAACAAAAAGATGTTAGAACCGGTAAGGTGCTTGGAAATCTCCTCTAAGTTCTTGACTTTCATATCTTGGAGTGCCCTTAAAACTAGGCTATTCTTATAGAGCTTTACTACTCCATATTCCGATAATTTACTGTATATCCTTCGTGACTCGGCAGATGGCATTCGGTCTGCGGACAGTATTGCTATGACTTTGTACTTATTTAGTAGACTCTTTATTTCTTCGACGACCTTAGACTTCAAGCTAATCGATTTTCTCGGTTTCTTCTCCTCCGTTCTTGCCAGCTTCGACATCAATTTAGCAAGCTGAGCGCGGGTCTTAGGCTTCATGAATATATCACCTCTACGGCCGGACCCATAGTTGTTTTAACATAAATCCTGACTGCTCCTTCGAGAGGTCTCCTAATTTTATTCTTTACGAACTCTATTACCGACATAGCGTTTTCGACTAGATCATCAACCGGCATGTCCTCCGTCCCTATTCTGCATCCAACCCAGTTTTGCTCCTTATTTCTAAGCCAGGTGGAGCTACCGTACTGCTTGAGTAGCAACTCTAAGTTAGCTTGAGGCGGAAGTGGAATTGGTGCTTTACCTCTCGGTCCGAGAGCTGGTCCTAGGATTCTACCGACAATAGGCATGGCCTCTGTAGCCACTAAAAACCAATCATACTTTCGCGCTATTTTCTTTATATCACGTTTACTTAAGTTCTTCAGCTGGTCAGTCCCGAGGGTGTCGACTCCGAGCTTCTGCGCATTCAACCTCATGCCTCCATCGGCTACAACAAGTATCTTTGCTGGCCTGCCCGGACCTTTTGGAAGTAGGACAGCGTCTCTAAACCTTATCTCGGGCGACTTCTTATCGAAGCCTGAAAACGTGAATAACAGCTCGACTGACTGCTTGAAGTTCCTGCCAGAACCTAAGCTAATGGCCTTACTTATTGCATCAGAGAGTAGCTCCTTAGTCAGAGGCACTTACCCCACCTCTCCACTGTTCTTCATATTTGCTAAACAAATCGTCGTAAACACCCTTATTTATTTCTGCCAACACTTCTTTCGGGTCTTTCCCGTTAACCGTTAAGCCTATTGAGCGGGCAGTCGATATAATCGATTTAACAGCAGATTTCAAAGTTTTAGCGTTAATATCGTTTTTCTTGGCTAGAGCGACCTTTATCGCATCCTCTAGTGTAATGTTTCCGACCTTCTTATGCGCAGGATCCCCGGAGGGTCCTTGGGCTTTAGCATACTTCAAGAGTAATGATGTGGTCGTGGGTGATTTGACTTTTATTGTGTACCTACCCGTCGATTCATCTATCTCGAGAACTACTGTAACCTCCATGCCTAGGTATCCTTCAGTAAGCTTGTTTATTTCTGCGACAACCTTATCCACCGAAAGCCCGTACTGAGAGAGTGTTGGACCTAAGGGCGGTGCTGGACTAGCTTTACCGCCCAGTACCTGCATTCTAATCACTTTCATCTTTTACAACCTCTTACCTACCGGTTTAATGTCATCCCCTGGAAGAAATACTTTAAGTGGGTAAGCAGCTTCAAGTATTTCCACCTCGACCTCATTCTTAGATACGTTGACGGTTCTTACTGTAGCCTTTAGGCCCTTGAATGGTCCGGCCACTATCTCAACAACGTCGCCTGGCTTGAGTTCCTCCAGTGGTGGGCGGACTTTAACTAACCTTTCTACTTCCTCGTAGGTTACCGAACCGGCAACTCTTCCTCTAACGTGCTTTACTCCTTTGACTATCTTCTGGACTGAGTGTAATCCGTCCGACTCAACTATTACGTAGCCCTTCATATCAGGAGGAATCAGGATCCCGTATATGCCCGTCTCACCAGCGGCTCTCAGCTCCAGTACCAGAGCTACGTTGAGCTCTTTACCAGAAATAGTTCTTAAGACGGCGAACTGCGATGAAACCTTTCTTCTAACTTCGTTACTAGCCAATCCCTACACCTTGTAAGAGGGCAAGTAGTAAGTGTAAAGCTACACCGATACCTCCAACGAGAAAAATCCCAGCTAAAGTCACCTTGATTAATAACCTGAACTCCTCGGGCTCCGGTCTATCGGATAGAGTCAATATTCTCTGCCACATCTCTATCATTCTCGATAGCTCTATCCCAAATCACCTCTAACCCAGTTTTTTCTAGATGTTTTTAAGCGTTACCAATTGCGAGTTTCTCTATATGTCATCCCAGTATTTTCTCAACGATAGACCTAGCGCTGAAGACTTCAAGATCGTCGTAGGATTGGCCTACTCCAACGTAAATTATAGGTCTCTGGAGTAGTACCGAAAGAGTTAAAGCACATCCTCCCCGAGCATCAGCGTCCATCTTAGTTAGGATGACGGCGTCAAACCCTACAGCTTTGTCGAAGTATCTCATTTGTTCTAAAGCGTCGTTACCCGTAAGGGCGTCCAGAACGAGTATCTTCATGTGAGGCTTTAATACTCTCACGATCTTCTTTAGTTCTTCAACAAGGTCTACATCTACATGCATTCTACCAGCTGTATCGACAAGAACCGCATCCAACCCCTTCTTTGTCGAGTATGCTAAGGCGTCTCTAGCTACAGCAGCTGGGTCAGCCCCGTACTTGCCCCTGAAAAACGGAACACCTAACCGCTCGGCGTGGAGAGCTAGTTGCTCCTGTGCTCCAGCTCTAAAAGTGTCTGCGGCTACTATAACCGGCTTCATACCGGCCTTCAGAAGTCTTTTAGCGACCTTAGCTATCGTGGTAGTCTTGCCAACTCCGTTTACTCCGAGAAAGACTATTACAAATGGTTTTACTCCAGCTACCTTGATGTAATCGACCAAGTCGTACTTCGGTTCTACTTTAGATAGAATGTCTATTAAGGCCTCCTTTATAAGCCTCATGACATCTTCACTACTAAATCTACTCACTTTATAACCGACTAGTCTTCGTTTTAGCTCTTCGAACAAGACTGGGAAAACTTCATATGCGACATCGCTTTCAATAAGCGACAGTTCCACCTCTTCAAAAACCTTCTTCAAGTCTTCCTCTGTTAGCTCCTTCTTACTCACCGCTTCAGCTACTTTGTTTGCAATACTTTGAAAAACTTCTT
The DNA here is from genome assembly GCA_038832865.1 of Sulfolobales archaeon. GTDB lineage: Archaea > Thermoproteota > Thermoprotei_A > Sulfolobales > NBVN01 > DRZP01. The sequence continues at coordinate 39,540 of JAWBJE010000005.1, read as the reverse complement.
TAACTTTTTTAAACACTATCCCGCTCTCCCCCTAGGCTTCGCCTGGGTCCTAGCAGATAGAAGTATCTCTTGGAGACTTCTGAAGTACTTAGATGCCTCTTCAAATTCTTTTTCAAATTCCTTTATTAGCTCCTTAATTTCGTTTTCCTCGCTTACAATAACCTCCATGGCCTTCTCTGGGCTCAACTCAATAAAATAATCCTGACCTATGTGAACAACCACCTTTTCTTCATTTTCGAGTTTTGCGTACACGTATATAGTCCCACTCTTGTCCGTAGGCACGAGCATCTCTTTGACTTTAGATAGCTTTATAGTCGATATAAGCTCTCTTGCCACCGCCAAGTCATTTAGCCTATCTATAGCACGCTTAATGTTCTCTTGAATTCCCTCAATATGCTTCTTAGTACGCTCGAGCTCCGCTACTACTGCCTCCAGAGGGACAACTAGCTTAACTTCTTTATCACTGCTAGTCAATAAACCACCTCTCGATAGTCTCTAATTCTCTCACAAACTTGCTTTTTGCTTCGCTAACGTCTATTTCGTCTACTGACAGTATCTTTATATGTGACCTCTTGAGTTTGTGCCTACTCCCTAGTTCCGAGAGTACTCTCTCTATCGCATCTTCCCTCTTTACCGCTCTCACCTCAACTACAAACTTCTGCCACTTTCTGAGCTTATCCGGACTTAGGAGAGCTAAACCAGTTATCCTGTATACCTTTACGTCCCGATTCATCTACTCGCCCACCCTTAAAGCTTTCATTATCCTAATTATTTCGGGTCCCGTGGTCAACTCGCCCACCAAAGCTCCGTAATTGTTAGCTACAAGACCAGACTTAACGAAACCGATTCCGAAGTTAACAGTCCCCACATCAAATTCCACACCGAAAAACTCGGAAAGTTTTCTCAGGTCTTCGCTAGAGGCATTCGGGTGCGCTATCCCACCCCTATCGGTAACTACCGCAGCAGACCCGACGGTAGGTATATTGGCTATACTCCCGAGAGCATACGAGCTGGCGCCTAGCAGCGACGCTATCCTTGATACTATATCCTTATTTAGCTCTGGATGAGCGAAAAGAGATCTCGAGTTATGGAGTACGATATTGCCTAATGCGTTAAAATTCGATGTTTCGAGTACTTCAACTCTGAGTCCATAGCTTTTAAGTTCATCGACTTCGTCGTCACTGATTATGTCTGGTACTATAACCGTCTTGCCCCGAGCTATAGAAAACACGCCGATTAGCGCCGTTTTGGCGATGGTCACCTCGATGACGTCACTCACGGAAAGAACCTCCCTCGCTTTCTCTACAAAATCTCTCTCAACCCCCTTCGGGGTTAAAACTATCTCATCCGTCGCTACGACATAGGTGCCTATATGAGGGCTACCAAGAACTCTCGCTCTATCAATAGACCCCCTCATTGGATTAACCCTTTAGAAGAAGATGGCTTGAGATGTAGTGCGAGTGACGCTTTAACCACTTTCCCCTCCTGGTCTATTTTCATGATCGCTATTGCTACCCTCCTCGGGGGTTTATCGTATCTTCTACTAAATATGTATCTATTTACAGACTCGTCCAAAAGAACTCTATCGGCTTTAGTATGCCTCCTGACCAAGTCCTTAATGTACTTTATAGCCCTAGCCGCTCTTCTGTATCTTCTAGTTCTATAAAGTTTAGATAGGCTTACGATGAGTATAGCTTCAGACATTTCCCCACACCTATATATTTCCTAACTTAGCTCTCCTCCAGTGTCTAAGTCTGGGTCTGAATGGGACCCTCCTCCTAGTTTTAACTATTACCCAGATCGGTATAGCCGAGTTCGACTTTGTTGCTTTGGCCAACCTAAGCTTTCTTGCTACGTGCTTGTTTCTAGACGTACTCACTCACCCTTCCTTTTAAACCTGATCCTAAGCTCTCGCCTGGTCTTAGAATCAACTGCTACTAAAATATCTCGGAGGGCGTCATCGTCTATTACACCACTTAACTGACCTGAAGAGTACATACCGATGAGATAGTCTTCAACAACTCTAGCAAGCTCTGGCTTGACCAATTTAACGTTAGCTAGCCTTTCTCTAGCCTCCGGAGTGAGAATGACTCTAAGGATAGCTTGTCTTTGGGCCTCTCTAACCGCCTCTTCCTCCGCCTTTCTACGCCTTTCCTCAGCTTCCGCTAGCATTTGCTCCATTCTTCTCCTTTTTAATTGCTCCAGCTCTTCATCGCTATATTCGTAGCTCACTTTCACCCCCTACGGTCCGTACTTAGCTAACTCCGGTCTCTCCTTAACTAACTCAGTAAATACCTCATAAGCCACCGAGCTAACTAAAGACTGTCCCTTAGGTGTTAAGACTCTACCCCCGGGTACCTTAGATACTAGCCCGGCTCTCTCAAGTTGTTGCAGTATCTTCCTCACATGATTTCTCGCGCCTCTTCTAAAGTGAGGTGGGGCAGACCCTCGCCTCTTTAAGCCTCCATAAATAACACTGAACGTACCTAGGCCTATGGGTTCCGCAGATACGGCTAGCTTCCTCAAGATGCTAGCCGCTCTTAAATACCACCAATCCGGGTCTTCAGGGCTATTCTCTTTGTGAACACCTAACTTAATAAATTGAGCCCAAGGTGGGGGTCTGACCTCTTTTACGTTCTCTTTTAAATACTCGCTTAACCTCTTTATCAGAGCATCTGCCGGCACTTCCTTTACTGTCACCAAATCCTAAACCCAACTCTAGGAGTTTAGTTAGTTAAAAGGCTTTCTAGGGTTTGACTTGGTTTCACTGGTTCACAGTAGGTAGACCCTTTATTCATACTTGTCGAGAACGCGAAAGTTCGTTCGCAATCTTCAGCTTCACCCAGGAGCTTCTAAGTTTGACCCGACCGCCTGCGAGGCGGGCGCTCAGGTCTTCGCGAGCTGGGTGGGGAACGCTGGCGCGAGAAGGCGGGTAGACCGAAGCAAATACCCGAGGACAAACAGATGCGTTAGCGATCAGCTTAGCGGTCTGACGGAACCCTCGAATGACATTAATCTAGCTCTAGTTACCATTTTGCCGTGTTTTTCTGTTGGTGAAACCCACATTCGCTTTAGCATTCCAAAATCTCATGACATACTTTTATGACCTTGAATGCATTATTTAGATTCTCTTGATAAAAATTTGCGCATTAAAACTTTTTCTTAGGGGCGTTTTGGATTACTCTGGCTTTAACAACGAGCGAGCGCTCACTGTGAGACTTCATTAACGTCTACTAGGTTTTCTGAAAGGTTCTTACTTATAGCGTTGCTTATTTCTATCTCAGCTAAAACGGAAAGAGGTAGCAAGATCGCTAAGTCGTATGGAATAGCGTTATCCACCATTTCAGCAAGTCTCATCAGTCTTGCTGTATAGAGGGGTGATATAAGCTGAGGACAAACTCTTTCGACTAATCTCAATACTGCGGTTCCTCTCTTTGTCGGTATTAGGTTCTGTTTGTACTTACTTATTACTACATACCCGTGTCTTCGATTGTTCTCGATAGCTTTAGCGTACGTCGATGGTCTACCAATCCCTTCTTCTCTCATCTTTCTAATGGCCTCGGCCGAAGTCATTAGTCCAACTTTGGAGCCGCGATAACTTCTCACTGATTTAGGTTTTAGTATGAGCACCTCATTGGGCAACTCAGCTAACTTTATTGGTAGAACCCTGGTGAAACCCTCTTCAATAACTTTCACTGGTAACTTAACCACCGCTAACTCCTTGCCAGAAGACCTGAAAGAATAGTACCTATACAGAATTTTAGATGAACTCATCTGACTGGCTATGAATCTCTTGAAGATCGTTCTGTACGCTTCGTAGTGCTTTCTCGTAAGAGGAATGCCGAGTTGGATGGACTCTGTTTCTATGTCCTCGACGGGCCTCGTTGGCCTAATCGCTTCGTGTGCTCCTTCACTACCCCAGCTTCTAGGGTGAAGAAGATGTTGAAGGTCTATAGAAGCTAGGTAGGATCTCGCTATCTCTATCCCATGGTTTGAGACCCTAGTTGAGGATGTTCTATGGTAAGTTATAAAACCATCTTCGTAGAGCTCTTGAAGAATTTTCATAACTTCCCCCGGCGGAACCCTAAGGTGCTTGCTGAGCTCTTCTAAAGCCGTGTCTGTAGTGTAAGGGGGTTTAGGGTGCAACGTTTCAACTTCTTCAGCTATGGGGACCAGTTCGATTCCGTTGCTTAGTTCTGCGGAAAGCCTTTCGGCTTCCTTATCACTATCCACGAAGAGTTTTAATGTGACTCCCTCAAACGGTAGCTCTACGTATAGCACAAAAGCCTTGTTCCGCCGGTGTTCCTCGTACCTTTTAACGACCCAGGAGAGGACGGGTGTCTGAACCCTGCCGCCGCCTGCGTTGGGAGAACCAAGGTATTCCTTTATTACGCTACTTAACCCAAAACCAACCAGTCTATCGTCAACCCTTCTAAAGACCTGAGACTTAACCAGTCTTACGTCTATATCTCTTAAGGAGCTCATTCCGCTGATTATGCCATACCTAGTTATTTCATGGAATTCGGCACGCTTAATGTTTTCGTTATATGGTTTTAAAGCCACGTAAATATCGTAAGCTATTTTCTCGCCTTCTTCATCGGCGTCCGTGGCGATAACCACTAGTGAAGACTCCTTTGCGAGCTTTCTCATGACATTAACTGTTCTCATACTATCGTAAATCCTTAGAGAGCTACACCTTGGGCATCTATCTACCTCGTCAGTGAATTGATGACCACAGTCTCGACACCTCTTCAAGGAGGTATAAACGGGGTCTACACTACCATCTTTGCTTATTCTTACCCCGTATATGCCAACATCTACTGCTAAATCGAATAAATGCCCCAAACTCGGCACAATAGTAGTGACGAAGTATGTTTGTCCTACCGGTATGACTGCTTCGTAGGCCACCAACCCACTTACGTACCTCTTACCTCCACCGCCGAACATCTTAGCTATAGTCCTTGCTTTAGTTGGCGATTCGACTATCAATAGAGTAGGTATTATTCTTGAAACAACGCTACTGGAACTAGACGACGTCAACCTACTTCTGGTCGCTTCATGCAACGCCTCTAAAAGCTCGGCATGGTCTAAATCTCTAAAGTTGCTCTCAAACAAGGCTTTAAGTCTCTTGAGGAATATCTCGTATATATGTCTGTTCTCATAAAGGAGAACGGAAACTCCAAGAGTCATCCTACCGTTTAAGAGCCTGCTAGTCCTACCAGAAGCTTGTATATATGTGTAAATATCTGGGATCTCGACAACAATTCCACCGTTCTCTAAGGGTCTAGCTAGAGCGTTCCCTAGGTTGAGCCACCCGACGGAAGAAACTCCACGCTTTATAGCCTTTAGAACGTATTCCCTCATTTCTAAAGCACGTGCTATCAGTTCTTCGATACGCGGACTTGATGGTTGTAAAAGCCCCATTAAGCATAAGTCTATAACTTTAAGTACCGATGGCCTTAGTCTAGATAAAGCCTCGTATGTCTTAGTCAGCTGTACGTAGTCGTGGATGAACGAATTGTATAAGCTAGCAAGAGCCCTGAAGGATACTATGACGTTAGACGTCTTCGACAAATACATGTCGAGAGGTACCGTAAACTTTGGAGTTCCAATGAATACTGAGGACTTTATGATCGTTGGCTCATCTATCCCGCGCGTAAGTACTCCATAGTATGTCGCCACACCTATTAATACGTCGACATCTCCTTTGCGAAGCCTTTCAATAGCTTTAGATGTATGGGCTATGGATGCTCTAACGCCATCTTTTTCTAATTCCTCTACAAGCCTTTTTACGTAATTCCTACCCAAATCCTTGGAAACAAATACGAGGGTTCCTCTCCCCAGGATTTTCACTAGTTTAACTACGTCTATAGTGTCGATTTGAGCTGAAAATTCGCGAACGTTTCTTAAGTAATCGACTATACTTCCAATCTCAAAACCCAAAAGTTCCCTCAAAACCTTTATCCTCTCCTTCCTTCCTCGCCCGGTAGCTGAAGCGATAAGAAGCTGACCCACTCGCCTACTATTAATGCTGTTCAATAAGCTCGCCTCGAGCTTCTCGATAGACTTAACCACCTCTTTGTAGCGGTCAGTATTAGCGTGCTTTAAGGCGTACGCGGACTGCTTTAGCTTAATGAGGTTTCTTGCGGTATTCACGTCTTCAGCTACGAACCCGAGCGCAAATAAAATAGAGTCCAGTAGCGAGGAATTCTTCAGGATGGCATCAAAGTCGTCAACTATTACCGTACTAATGCTTGCGGACTCGAGGGCTTCGCGCTTTCTAAACAGGAGCATGTGTGTTACGACGTGAATCCCCGCAGTAAGAGGGCTTAAATCGCTCCGCACTTTGACTCCCATTCTACTTCCTAGTTTAGCCACTCTTCCAACAACTTGTTCCACCAGAGAACGCGTTGGAACTACGTACAAAACGGTCTCGCCGGACGAAGCCCTATAAAGTCCGTAAACCTGAAGCAGGGTCGACTTCCCCACACCGGTAGGAGCTATTAGCGCGAAAGACTCTCCGGCAAGCATTCTTCTTGCCCAAGACCTCTGCATCGCCCAAGGAGGATATCCGGTAGTTCTCTCAAAGAAGTTAGAAAACTCAAGCAGTAGCTCGTCAATGACATCATAGACCCTAGGACCCTTTAGTAGGATTGTATCGTCGCATTCGACTGATTTATCTAAGCATATGTGGCGGTATGTCAGCATGCCCAATCCTATTGATTTGCTACTTGGCACTAGATCCTTATAAAACATGAAACTCTTTGGGTGAGAGCAACGTAAATCGTATTAAGTGACATTAAACAGATCGTCGCCGCAAGCCTTGGTAGACGCGCATCAGCCCTAGAATCTTCACCTCAGGCTCCAGATTTTTGGCACTGGAAACATGATCGTTTCATCAGCTTCGCCAGCTCCTCATATGTCTCTATTATATGGTAAATGAGGGGAGCGTCTACGCAGTTTTAATAATCTTTCCTTTAATGAAAATAATGAAAATACTGTATACGTACAGTGCCGCTTGCATGGTACTGCCAACTCACTTGGTATTAAATGCTAACCTAAGTTTTTGAGTTGGTGTGGTCGGTGAAGGTTGTGAGCTTGCCAGGAGACCCGGGTGTTGGACTAAAGCTGGCCAGCTACTTAGGATTAGAACACACGTCCTTGTTTTCCAAGAGGTTTCCTGACGGAGAGATCTACGTAAGGTTACTCCAGAAAATCGAAGATGAGGAAGTACTCTTGGTCCAATCCATGTACCCAGAGCAAAATGACCGGCTGGTAGAGATACTACTAGCGCTAGAGCTTCTCAATCGTTACAGGAATAAAGTATCTCTCTTAGTTACCTACTTAGCCTATGCCCGCCAAGACAAAGAGTTCCTGAGCGGCGAACCGGTGAGCTTGAGGTCGATTATTAAAGCAATGACAACTCAGGGTCTCGAAACATTAGTAACGATCGATGCCCATAATCCTTACGCTATTAAGGAGTTTCTAAGCAACATCAAGTACGTCAATCTACTTCCGGAGGAGGTCTTTGCGAGAGCTCTATCTGAGAGGTATAAAGGTAGAGAGATGACAGTAATCGCTCCAGACCAAGGAGCTACGCACAGGGCTCTATCTCTAGCAAAATACCTTGGGTGCGGTTATGTGGTAATCCAAAAGATGAGAGATAGAGTTACGGGTCAAGTGAGACACGTACTTGATCCCCTAAGCAGGGTGTCTGGGCTAGCGGTGATCGTCGACGACATTATTAGCACTGGAGGGACGATAGCTGGAATAGCATCAAGCCTTTCCAGTAGAGGTGTTGAAGTAGTAGTGGCCGCTTCACACGCTCTACTCGTAGGAGGGGCCCTTGAAAAATTAGTCATGTCGGGTGTACGGGAAATTTATGCTCTTCCGACGGTCTCTCGAGCATTCAACGGTGTTATATATCTCGATATAGTCCCGTACGTAGCTAGAGAGCTTAAGAATGAAGGTGTCGTACCATAATTAGGAGGTTATATCCTCTCATTACTTCTCCACAATTAGTTAGGTTGCGTATAAATGAGTGAAAGCCTGATCTACATCTACCTCTCCGGAATACATAAAACGTTGCCTAAAGCCGAAGTAATGGCTATCGCTGAAGCAGAGGACATTGATATAAGGATAGTGTTAGACGCGGACCAACTCCTTGTTGTTTATTCCAGTTCCGACCTCATAGAGTTTCTTAAGCTAAGGTCTGCTTACTCCAGGAGGATAGGTAGAGTACTGTGGGTTGGTCACTTAGAGGACATTAAGGACGGTATCTCAAGAGCTATAGAGATGCTGAAGAGCCGAGGAATCGGGTCGATAAAAATGGAGTTTAGGAGCTTGAGAGGGTTAGAAAGAGAGAAAGACTATTGGAGCGTCGTTGAGCTACTTACCGGGAGTGGTATGAGGTTAAGCAAGGCAAGCCCGAATACCTTGGACATAATCTTATCTCAGGAGATAGCCGTGGTGGGTTTAAGAGATTACGAGCTGAGGTTAAAGGATTTATTTGACAGGTGGTCTAACAGGAGGCCGGCGTATTTACCGGGTGCTCTAAACCCGGATATATCACGAATATTCGTAAACCTCAGTAGAGCAAGTATACGTCGAAACACCGTATTTTACGACCCGTTTTGCGGTGTTGGCAGCTTCTTACTAGAAGCTTGCTATATGGGACTTAATTACGCTGGGAGCGATATAGATGAGAGAAGCGTTGAAGGCGCTTTAAAGAACTTGAAGAGTTACGGGTGCGCTCCGGAGGTTTTTCTAGCTGATGCGTGCAAGATGCCCATTCACAAAGTTGATGCTATAGGAACTGATATGCCCTATGGTAGGCAAACTAAGCCTCTTGGAGTCAGTATTGTAGAGCTCATTAGGTGTTTGGTAGAAAACTCCGAGAGCGTCTTAAAGAAGGGGTCTTATCTCGTGTTTGCCCAAAGTAGCGAGCTGGAGGAGCACGTTTATAGATATGTAAGCAAGTCAGCCTTCGAGTTGGTCGAGGTGCATCGCAACTGGGTGCACGGTTCACTGACGCGAAACATATATGTCCTTCGGAAGGGATAGCTTAAGGTGGGAGCTATAAAGATTCCATTAATCTTAACGCTATACGGAGTGTTTCTATTAGCCTTACTTCCGCTACTGATAAAAGTAACGATGATGCTGAGGTCGTTTATGGAGAGATACATAACCAGCCTTGGTTTCTCCCTATTTTCACTAACTATAATTGCGCTAGCCACCGTTATAGCCCTCTACATGTGGCTTAAAATGGCGAGGTGGTTTACTAACAAAGTGTGCAAAAGTAAGGCTAACGAAGGCTCTCATTAGGTATGAGTTGGTTGCCATAACTCATGCTTCCCACTCGGTTCTTATCAGCACTCGCTTAACTAGCAGACCGGATTATGAACTGGAGACTCTCTGTGGATTAATGGCACTTCCTACTTGTCGTTCTCGGAATGCGCTTATAGACTATGAACATAGACCTCTTTTCAGGTTGCGAGATTCGACGTCGCGATAACTTTGGGGCTTTTTCCTTCTCGATGATTTTAGGAAATGCATGTTAGCGTTGCTTTTGCCCTGCGTCTATCGGAAGCCCCGGTGGTGATGGAGGTGTTGCTCCAAGCCGCTCGGGGCTTAAGCCAGACGGGAGCCCGCGCCGTCGGGCTCGACCTCCACCCATGAGGCCGCGCGGACGGGGTGGAAGTCCCTGGGTACAGTTATGAACGAAAACGAACTAATGGGAGTGAGCATCCAGGGGCAAACGGTACCTATATGGAGCCATCGCCTCGAGTCACCCGTAGGCTAGAGTGTAAACTAGTGTAAACTCTGGGGAACGCAAAATTGCTTTTAAAGCGGAGAGCCATAAATTACTGACCTAGAAATTAAAAGCGGTGTGCCAGTGCCGACCGAGCTCCTCTACCTGAAAGACGGTTACTTAAGAGAGTTCGAGGCTGTAGTAACTGATATAATTGACGACTACGTCGTGCTAGATAAGACAGCCTTTCATCCTACTAGTGGAGGTGTAGATAAAGATCTGGGAGTTTTAGTTAAAGGCGAGACCGTATACGAGATTGTTGATGTGGTGCTTGATGCGGGTGATACAGTTAAGCACCTCGTTAGATCCACACAGGGGCTAGTACCAGGGGTCATGGTTAAAGGGATTATTAATTGGGAGAGACGCTATAGGTTAATGAGGCTTCACACGGCCTCCCACATACTTTCCGCCATCATGTATAGAGACTACGGTGCTCTAATCACAGGTGGTCATGTATATCCAGACCATGCTCGGGATGACTTTAGCCTTGAGCGATTCGACAGAAAGCTCTTCGAAGAAGCCTTCGAGAAGGTTAATGAGGTGGTTAAACGCGGGCTTGAGGTAAAGATCTACCAGTTACCAAGAGACGAAGCCCTCAAGATTCCTGGAATAACGAAGCTTGCACAAAAAACTCTGCCCCAAGTACCACAGTTGAGGATAGTTGAGATTCCTGGAGTAGATCTTCAAGCCGACGGAGGACCCCACGTAAGGAATACCGCTGAAATAGGAGAAGTAAAATTGTTGAAGGTCGAAAATAAGGGAAAGAAAAGAAAAAGAGTCTACTATACAGTTGAGCCATAGCTGGTGTTTAGTGTTGGCTAACCTGAATTTGAAGAACATAAATTTACTTGAGCTTACGAAAGAACAAATTAAGTTCTTGCTTCAATCCGGTGGTCTTTCTATAGCTGTCTTCGGGCTTGGCGGCGTCGGTCTCGCTGTAGCATCGGTGTGGTTGAGAGCTGGTGCCAGAGTGATTGGAGTAGATATTGATGAGGATAAAGTCAAAAGAATAGCCCGTGGGGATATACCGCACCCAGAAAGTGTGGTGGTAGAGACTCTAAGAAGCGCTCTACGTAGAGGAAGATTTCACGCTAGTACTGATGGCAGCACTGCTGTCGAGGAGTCTCATATAGCCGACATCATAGTTCCGGTACTATATGGAGAAACCGGGCCCGACTTCAGATTCCTCGATGAAGCTTTGCTGACTATCGGAAAAAAGATGAGAAGGGGTTACGCCGTCATTATAGAGTCATCGCTGCCGCCACTAACTACCGAGCATAGGGTGAGACCAATGCTTGAAGAGTTCTCAGGCCTTAAAGCTGATAGTGATTTCGCGTTAATTTACAGCCCAGAGAGAGTACTCATCGGTAGAGCTGTTGAGGATATTGAAACTAGATACCCAAAAATTGTTGCCGGTATAGGGCCTAGGTCCCTTGCTCTAGCTGAAGCTCTTTACAGCAACATAGCAAAAGCTGGTGTAATAAAGGCGTCAAGTCCTCGAGTAGCAGAGTTCGCTAAGCTTACTGAAGGTGTTTATAGGGACGTTAATATCGCCTTGGCAAACGAGCTAGCGAGACTTTCGAAGTCTATAAACATAGACTTTAACGAGGTCATTGAGATAGCTAATACGCAGCCCTACGCTCACATACACAAACCTGGCGCGGGCGTGGGAGGGCACTGCATACCCGTTTACCCGAAGTTCTTGAGTTGGATTGGGGGTCTTCATGGAGTAAGCTTAAAGCTCGTAGAGCTCGCGAGACTGATAAACGACTCGCAACCGCTGTACGTCATTAGCATACTCCTTCCCGAGCTGAAGAAGAGACTAATCGAAGCTAGAGCTAAAATAGCTATTTTAGGCTTAGCATACAGAGGAAATATAGCCATCTCAACTAACTCTCCAACGTATCGTATAGTTGCGGAGCTACTGAGACTAGGTTTTGGCGTAGTTGTTCACGACCCACTAATAGCAGAAGACCCTCGACTCAGCTCGCTAGGCGTGAGGCTAACAAGAGACTTAGTAGAGGCAGTTAAGGGTAGCAGTGCTGTAGTAGTAGTTACGGATCACGACGTCTATAGAACACTCACTCCCTGCGAACTATCTAAAATCTCAGCAACACCAAACCTGGTAATCGTAGATGCTAGAGACATTATGGATGCAAGAGAGTGTTGTGATACTACCTATATAGGCATAGGCAGGGGCGTAAAGTGCTCAGGGAAGCTCTGACCCCCTGATAGATTGAGGGTAGGGGTGAATCGGACTTTGTTCGAACAGGTCGTTTTCCTCTCGATGTTTATAAGCGTCGCCTGTGGTTGCGCCAGGGATGAAGCGGGGTGGAGGCAGCGTGCTGTTTGACCCGACCGCCTGCGAGGCGGGCGCTCAGGTCTTCGCGAGCTGGGTGGGGAACGCTGGCGCGAGAAGGCGGGTAGACCGAAGCAAATACCCGAGGACAAACGGTGCGTGACATATGGAAAACTTAGATAGGGATCTATTAGAGGAGGCTTTAATAGCCTCAGCAACTAGAGCGATCATGTACTTAAGGTCCGCTTACGTTAGCAGAGAGTCTGTAGGTGTGGGGAAGAGCGGTGATTTATCTAGAGAGTTTGATGTCGTTGTTGAGGAGCTAATCTTTAAGACTCTACAAGAGTACTTTGGAAGGATTAGACTAGTCTCGGAAGAGAGGGGGGCCGTTGGAGGAGGCTCATTAGTGGCTATAATTGACCCCGTCGATGGCAGCGTTAATTTTGATGCAGGGCTACCCATAGCTTCAGTTAGCATAGGTATAGCAAAAAACTCTAAACAGGCGCGAATTGAGGACATAGAGGCGGCAGTTGTGGCGGAAGTTTTTAGAGATGTGATTTACTTTTATGATAAGCTTAGGGGGTTTAAAGCTTTCGGTATGAAAGCTAAAAGAAAGTATCCCCCCAGTGACATAGTGTTGGGATACTTTGAAAGCTTAGAGTCGTTCAGACCGTACACGCGTTTACCCGAAATCATCGGTCTCAAACCCAGGTTAAGGTCTTTAGGTAGTGCTGCGTTAGATATAGTGTACGTGTCACTAGGTATGGCTTTAGGGTTTATAGACGCTAGAGCGAAGTTAAGGAACGTAGACGTAGCTCCTTCGGTTGCTATAGCAAACAGCCTCGGGGCTAAAGCTTACTTATGCGATGGAGAAAGTGCAACAACTATCGCAATAAACGATGTAGTGAAGATAGAGTGTTTGGTTGTCGGGTATAATGAGGAAGTGGCTAGGGCGTTACTCAAGGCGGTATCAAGCAACCACACACCCAACTGTTAACTGCGCAACTTGAAATCGTGTTTGTTTTTTAAGAACTCGATTGTGTTGAGAACTCTTGTGGGATATGAGAAAAGTAGTTAGCATCATTGGAGATCTCTCAGCGTTCTATTGGATACTAACCACATTAAGCTTAGTACTAGGTAGACTAACTCTATGGGACTCCTTTGCTAGTTTCATTATCCTTCTGCTACTCAGATTAGCAAACGGCTTTCGGGTCCCAGTAGTGACTCTAGCTGTAAGTAACGCTAGCGGGAGGCTTTTCGATTTTGTGGACTGGGACGACGGTTTGGCCGTAGTTAGGATTAGAGTGCAAGGTGGAGGGGGTCTGCGAGTATTTTTCTCCCTAAGTGCCTTAATTTTCGCAGCTACCCTAATTATGGCTCTTGTCAAGATTTGGCCAGCGCACCTGGAGAATAGTAAGATACCCGTTTTATTAGCTGCTTTGATTATTTCGACTGCCTTCTACAGAAATAATTCAACCTACGTTAAAAATGTTGGGATAACTGTATCGATAGTTACGTCTATATTGTACGCTACTCTCATTAATCTTTTGGTTTGGCTAGCTTTAGGATGTAGTAGCGCGTTGATTCTATCGGTTTTAATCAATTTCATCGCTGTTACCATAGGTTGCGACGTACTAACGATCAAGTGGGCCGTGCTCAATAGTGCGAGAATCCTAGTTATAGGGGGGCTCGGGCTTTACGACGCGATAGTACTTATTCCTACAGTGTCGTATCTAGCGTCCTCACTATTGATTCTAGCCGTTAATCCATCCTAAACGGTAAGGAGCATAGCCCAAGACTGTACACGAGAGTAGGTGGTAGGATTGTTGAACTAGCCAACAAATATAGTCCCCTCATAGTTCTTGAAAACACGAGCAAGCCTGAGGACGGAGTCGGCGGAAATAGAAGGAATAGAAATCTCAACTGGGGGCATCCCTTCAGTTCTACAGGTTCTACGGAAGAGTGCTGCTCACCATGTGCGCGAACCCCTTTAAAGAGGACTAAAGACCTCACCTACATGCCATAGATGTTGAGTAGACACAAAGATGATGGCAACTAGGTGCTGTGATGTTCTAAATGCTGTTCCATAGTATATGGAGACATGGCTGCTTGCGTAAATCTGCCCCTGAGATGCATAAGACGTGAGCAGTCCTGAACCCCGACCCGACGAGAACTTGAATAGGACGAGAGAAAGGGTGAAGCAATAGAATCTACCAGTACGGACCCGCGCTAAAGCCGAACCCCTATGACCTTTTTCGCCACTTTCGCTCTTCGAAAATAACGATGATTTTTATAAAGAGAAAGGAAAATATTGTTCACTTTGTAGTGTACTCTATCACATTAACTCCTTTCATCTGTAGCTTTTCTGCTAGTCTTTCCACCATGACATTATCCATCGCAAGAACACCTACACTGCACTCGGACTCTCCAAGTTCCAAATACTTTAATTCGGACCCCTCTTCAAAGATGGTCGTAATTATGTCGAGTACTTCGTTTCTATTTCGCAAGCGGATCTTGTAATTCGCAATAACTCCCGTAGCCAGAGGCTTAAGAACCATAGTTTTGTCTGATGGGTTTACGAGAAGTTCGACAAGCATTCCAGGTTCTATATTTAGAACCTCTCTCACAGAGAGAGGTATCGTTATTCTTCCCTTTTCATCCACCTTAAGAATGAACTTGCTAGACTCTCCAGAGGTTCTCACGGCTTCACCTAGATCAATAGCGTCGCCGAATACTTTTGCTTTAATGCCAGCCTCGATACCAAAACACAGGGGTTCGGCTTTAGCGCGGGTCCGTACTGGTAGATTCTATTGCTTCACCCTTTCTCTCGTCCTATTCAAGTTCTCGTCGGGTCGGGAGCGTTCAAGGCGATCCCTCACCCGTCTATGTAGCCCTCGTACCGTCGAGTGACTTCAATGCATCAAGCAAACAACATAGGCCATCATGAACCCAAAGCGATCGCTTAAGATGTTCGGCTACCGTGATGTGTAATAATCCCTGCGATCGCTTTCCTGTTACCACTGCGCCCTGCCAGCTTTAGGGTCCACTGAAATACTCGGAACTCCGACACGCCACGTAAATATTAGCATTGCTAGAGAGACTTTCAAGCCTTCCCCACGCTACCTAAACAAAAACACTACTATTATGATAATACACAATATAATATATAACGGTAATAAATTTTAAACCTCGAACTGAAGTACTCTATTTAAGCGACTAACGAAGTTGATATGGAAGTGGGGCATCAGGATGCCTGAAAAAGCGTCCTTTGAAGATAAATACGATAAAATAGTAGACTTAGCAAAAAGAAGAGGTTTTTTCTGGCCTTCTTTCGAAATCTATGGAGGTGTAGCAGGTTTTTACGATTTAGGACCTCTCGGGACGATGTTAAAGATTAACATAGTCAACCTCTGGAGAGAGTACTTCGTTCTGAGACATCAAGATCTTGTGACCGAAGTAGAAACTCCAGTTATAGTTCCCGAGGTAGTTCTTAAAGCAAGTGGTCACCTAGACCACTTCACTGACCCTATTATTGAGTGCCTTAGCTGTGGGCGAAAGTATAGGGCCGATCACTTAATAGAAGAAGTCGCTGGACTCAAGGTCGAGGGGTGGAGTACTGAAGAACTGAACGAAATAGTCAGGAGCAAGGGATTGAAGTGCCCCCAATGCGGTGGGGAACTTAGTGAGGTGAGAACCTTCAATCTCCTTTTCAAGACAACAATCGGGCCTTACTCCTCCGATACTGGCTACCTCAGACCTGAAGCTGCTCAAGGAATGTTTGTAGCTTTCAAAAGAGTATTCATCTCGATGAGAGAAAAGCTTCCCCTGGGGATAGCTCAGGTGGGTAGAGTAGCTAGAAACGAGATCTCCCCTAGACAGGGGATGGTAAGGCTTAGGGAGTTTACAATCATGGAGGTAGAGTTCTTTCACGACCCAGAGGGTGAGGACCCTCCGTGGGATAGGTTTTCTGGAAAGCTGAGACTACTACCGGCAGAACTAAGACAGAAAGGTGAGGAGAACCCTGTTGAGATAGACGTCATCGAAGCAGTCGAAGAGGGTATAATCAAGAATAAATGGTTGGGTTACTGGATGTGTGTCGCGCGGGAGTTTGTGAGAGAGCTTGGTGTGGACTATGGTGAGATGTATTTTGAGGAAAAGATGCCACACGAGAGAGCCCACTACTCAGCTCAGACTTTTGATCAGCTAGTTAGAATAAGCCGCTGGGGGTGGATAGAGGTGTCAGGGCATGCTTATAGAACCGACTACGATTTAAGGAGACACATGGAATTCTCAGGCCAAGATATGACCGTGTTCAAGCCGTTTAAAGAGCCAAAGATAGTCGAGGTCGAGAAAGTAGTCGTAGACAAATCGACCCTTGGTAAAGTCCTTGGACCTTCTTTGGCGTCGTTCCTAGAGGCACTTAAAAACGTTAGCATTGAAGAGATAAAGAAGGCAATCGCGGGTCCGGAGGAAACGGTGGTAATAGCTGGTGTCAGGGTACCCCGCGCGGCCATCAGTATAGTGAAGGATACCGAAAAAGTGACCGGAACAAGGATTATTCCTCACGTAGCAGAACCATCCTTTGGTGCTGAAAGACTTGTGCTACTGGTTTTAGACAAAGCTTATACGGAGGAAGAGGGTAGGGTCGTATTAAAAATACCGAGAAAAATAGCTCCAGTAAAGGTGGCTGTCTTCCCTCTACTTGAGAGAGAAGAGCTAGTAAGAGTGGCCAGAAGAATATACACGGAACTGATGTCATCAGGACTTACTGTAATTTACGACGAAAGCGGTAGTATAGGGAGGAGATACGCAAGGGCCGATGAAATAGGCGTACCCTACGCTATTACGGTGGACTTCCAAACTTTAAGCGACGGCACTGTAACGATTAGGGAACGCGATACCCGAAGACAGGTCCGCGTAAGTATGAAAGACATCTACAGCGAGCTAGCAAAAATGTTGCAACATGGTCTAGGACCAGTCCAGACAGCGTAGTAGCGACCTCTTACGCATATTGAGAAGTTTTACCCGCAATTAGGTTCGCAGCTACGTGCACGGTATCGCGTCAGCGGGGACAAAGCTACTCTAGCGATATCGAGCATCGCAATTAATTAATAGAAGCGGCTTAGCAGACAGTGCAGAGTAGCTATCTAGAATCTGAGTGCGCCGGGTCTTCGCGCATTTACTTTTTCCCTTACAATATTTATCAACTTTTCTCTCTCATTCTGGTCGAGTAAAGTTCTAGCGAGTTCTTTGGGTATTTTGGTGAAAACTACTCTGGGCTCTTTGATTCGATGTCTGCTTTTAAGTAACTCGATTGGTCTATCCCTAACGATTAGGTTGTTGCTATTCTCTATACCCATGGTCTCTAGGAGAGCTGTCGAGCTTTTTGGCATTATGGGGTAAAGCATCGTTACTAAGTAGAGACTTAGCTTAAAACATACGTGAAGAGTGGTCTTC
Source organism: Sulfolobales archaeon (assembly GCA_038832865.1). Classification (GTDB taxonomy): domain Archaea; phylum Thermoproteota; class Thermoprotei_A; order Sulfolobales; family NBVN01; genus DRZP01. The sequence continues at coordinate 21,973 of JAWBJE010000005.1, read as the reverse complement.
GCATCTTCCAAATCCTCACGTACCTTAAACCATGGAGCTTTCTTCGTAATGTATTGATTTCCTAATCTAGCGAGTTTTACGATCACCTCAGTCGCTGGTCTTATTTCAGCTTTATCCATGTGTTGAGTGTAAATGTCCCAGCCCCTCTCGAGCTCGTTAATCGTCTCAACATCTGCTTCTGCCATCTTAGTAGGGTCTGGTACTTCACCACCGAAGTGTCTCCATATGAGTGTTAAGGTCCTATGTATAAAGTTACCTATATCATCATTCAGCTCGCTGTTTACTATTCTAATGAACTCGCTCCACTTAAAGCTAGTGTCTTTGTCTTCCGGTCTCATCCTCATTAAAGCATATCTCCAGTAATCGATCTCGCCGAAGATTTCTGCCGCCTCGTCAGCCCAGACACCTATTTTTCTGCTCTTGCTGAACTTCTCTCCTTCGTAAAGTAGATATTCCGTAGCAGATATAATGTCCGGGAGCTTATACCCCCTACTAGACGCTATTATTAATGCTGGGAATATGATTGCGTGAAACGGTATGTTGTCCTTACCTATGAAGTATGCCGTCATAGTCTCTGGACTAGACCATAGCTTTAACCACTCATCGGAATCTTCAGACTTTAAGAAAAACTCCTTGGTAGCCGATATGTACCCTAAGAGGGCGTCGAACCATACGTAAACGGTCTTATCTTCAGCCCCTTTGAAGGGGGCTGGTATGCCCCACTTAATGTCTCTGGTAATAGCTCTTGGCTCTAGGCCAGATTTAATCCAGGAGATAGAGTAGTTCTTAACGTTATCGTGGAGTAGTTTGTGATTCTTTAGCCACTCGTAGATCGTGTCACTTAATTTATCAAGCCTGAAGAACCAGTGCTTTCTTGTTACGAACACCGGTCTACTGTCACAAAAAGCACACTTAGGATTAATTAAGAGCTCTGGGTCTAGTATTCTACCACATTTGTCACACTGATCTCCTCGGGCATCTTCGTATCCGCAGTAAGGACACGTCCCCACTATGAATCTATCAGCTAGGTACTGCCTATCTCTAGGACACCATGCGATAAACTGGTCGCGTATCTCAATGTACCCGTTTCTTTCGACATCCAAGAGAAAGTCCCGGACGAAGTCTTTATGTACTTCTGACTCCGTCCTCGTGTAGTTGTCGAAAGATATATTCCATAATTTCCAGATGCTCTTTATGTATTCATGAGCTTGGTCCGTGAATGCCTTAGGCTCGAGCCCCCTCTTCCTTGCCTCTATTTCTATAACCGTGCCATGTTCATCGCTCCCGCTTACAAAGACTACTCTATGCCCCCTCATTCTCAAGTACCTTGCGAATACGTCAGCCGAGAGTACACTACCCACTAGGGTACCCAAGTGTGGAACTCCGTTAACGTACGGCCAAGCGGATGTTACTATCCAGTTCCTCGTGATCCGCACCTAGCTAGCGTTTCACTTAGGGTTTTAATGTGCTTATAACCTTGTACAGGCACGCTATGACGGAGTAGAGTGTTTGAGGAGGTCTATATACTCGAAGTACCCTGTCTTAGTAACTCCGGAGAGCTTGCCTAAAGTTATAGGTGTCAGCATCTCTAGCATAAGCGACTTAGTGGATTACATGAAGAGCTTCGCTGATCGGGCAATAATAAGGATAGAGCATGCAGTGAGAGGGTCACACTATGTACCAAGCGACGACCCATCGATAGAGCTCCCCAGCTTCTATTTAGCGATAGCGATAGCTCAACATACTCACAGTTGGCTACTGAGGAGGTTGGCAGACCATGAAGGCAAGCGAGTGGCTTTGGAGATAGCAAGAGAGAGGGATAAGGATGTGGTAAATATATTGAAAAGCCTAGGTATCGAAGTTGAGTATATAGGTGAGGAGGACGGGTGCGGTCATAAAGTGATCCTTGGTAAGTCTGGAACGAGTGAAGTATTAGCGTGCTATCCCTACAGATTGACTATCCCTAAGTACCTTAGATATGCCGAGAGGCTTTTGACAGAACCTAGCTGGAAGCTCGTTAATAGACTTGTGCTTAAGGGTTATGTCTTCTTGGGTAAGAAAGACTTAGCTAGATTGACTGAAGAGGAAGTCAAAAAGAGAGTGATCGAGTACGGGAGAGCATTCTCGGCAGAGTTCATCGGCGAGTTGCTAAGAGAACAGCTAGATGTGGCCAGGTCTCTAGTACCGAAAGAGGTATTAGAAAGGGAGAGGAGAAGGGTCCCGGAGAAAGTTGAAAAAGCTTTTCCACCGTGCGTAACTAAACTTAGGGAGTCGTTGAGTAGGGGAGAACACTTGAGTCACCATCAACGCTTCGCGTTAGCGACATTCATGCTATCCGTAGGATATGGCGTTGATGAAGTAGTGAATATGTTTAGGACTTCGCCTGACTTTGAGGAGAAAATAGCTAGGTATCAAGTAGAGCACTTAGCCGGCTTACGTGGAGGTAGAAAGAAGTACAATATGTACAGCTGTGATAAGATGAAGTCTTTGGGGCTTTGTGTAGCTGAATGTGGCACTAGAAATCCGCTACAGTACTACAAGAGAGCGGCTATAGGACGAGAAACTCAATGACTTCATATCCGGGAGTTTCAGCACCCTTTTCTACATTAAAGACTATGATTCTACTGTCGATAACTTCGTACGGAAAGCCTAGTTCTGCCCTTATAACCTTAGAGTTCTCGGGAAAGGTCCACATGACTCTGTAGTCGTAATCTACTTTCTCTCTTTCGTAGTAGTTCTCATACGTATTAACTCCCTTCACTAAGTCACCCTTGAAGGTTATCAAAAACTCGACGTACGGTCTCTTCTTCGACGATATAAACCCTATATCGACGTGCAATACCCTCGCTTTAACGCTCTTTCCGTTCACTAAGATTTTTTCGGAGTCTACAAAAGCCTGCATGTTAACCCTCATAGCTTCTGTTTCGAGTTTTTTCCCAAGCGGAGTTGATATGGATCTGTAGAGCTCACCATTTGGGTCCCAGTAGAAGAATAGGATTTTCTGTCGAAACTCTCCGGTAGAGTCTACGCTGAAGAAACCGTACCCGTATCTTGGCCTCAAGGAAGCACCTTGCTGTTTTCTTTGATAGTTCTTAATACAATAAGCGTTGAAGTATTCAGCACACCATCTATAGAGCCTATGAGGTCTAGTACTTTAGATAGTTCTGTATGGTCTTTTACTAGGAGAGAGCAGACCAGAGTCCATTCACCAGTAACATCGTAAATGTCCCTAATCTGAGGTATCGAGCTTAGAGCCTCAACTACCTTATTAAACTTCTTAACATCTATCGATAGAAAGATTAACGCCTTTAATCGATACCCCAGCAGTTCGGGGTTAACTATAGCCACTATGCGCTTAATGAACCCCTGCTCTTTGAGCTTCTTTATTCTCATATAGACGGTCGAAGGACTTACTCCAACTCTCTTAGCTATCTCAGCGTATGTAAGGTCGGCGTTTTCTTGCAGAATGTCCAGCAACCTTATGTCTATCTCGTCTAATATCCTACCGCTCATACAGAGCCCGATTTAATTTTCCGATGAGTATAAAAAGTTTTGCTATACCTGAGGGGCCAATACATACCTTACTAAAATGTCTCCAGGAAGTTTGAAAACTATGCGAAGAGGTTTCAAGGAACTAAGAGAAAGCTCCAGATTGTCTGTCAAACTGAGTAGTGGGCTTATTTTACTTAAGTAATTTTCTTCGTAAGCCGATTTAACGCTTTCTTCAAACTCCATATCGAGTATGGAACCGGCTACTCTTGATAACTTTACGGTAGAGCCCCCTCCTCTCAATATAATGTAGTCTGCCGACGGAACCTCTATCTCTATAGTACCAGCTCCTTTGAAGGTCGACAGAGCTTGCTTAAAGGCATTTGAGAGGATTACAGCTCTCACCTTGAACTCTAGGCTTAGCTCAGGAACATCCTCGGCCGAAACCTCGATCGACCTAAACTTAAACGACTTTGGTGTGGCTCCTTCAATAATTATTCGATAGAACATCTCACCAGCCGAGAACTTAAATACATCACTCTTCTTAGGCTTTGGGAGAACCTTCAGAAGGGAACTAAGGTTGACTCCAACGCTAAGTTCCTGAGACTTAACCTCGTAAGCCGTAAATGCTGTTGATGGGATCTCGAGGTCTATGAGAGATAACCTCGCCGGGTCCAGAGCTTTGATTCGTAAGCTTTCAGCACCTAACTTCATGAGTATTTCGTCAGCAACTTCACCGACAGCTTCAAGTAGTGTAACGAAAACCTTTGCAGACGGGTATTCAAAGCTAGCTAAGTACTCCTCCGTCATACCGTTATTCCAGGATATATAAGTGCGGGTAAGCATATAAGAACGAGTAAAAGTGATGTAGTTCTTCGGAGCTGATGTGTGACGAACCGTGTGAGGGCTGATGCTCGCGCTGTTATTAATTATTCGAGAGTGCATTAGAGCGATTCGGTGCTATGCGTGAAGACCGATAGATTTACTTTGAGATACGGTAAGACCCTGCTCTATTTCGGTCCAAACTCTATCACATCTTTACGTGAACGTCTCTCTGGTATCAGGAGAGCATACTTGGTGACTAGCAGGAACGCCGCAAAAGTTAGTGGGGCACTAAGTGAGATAGAAAGCTATCTCACTCAAAACAGGGTTGAGTACGGGATTTTTAATGAGGTCGTAGCCAACCCTACAGCATCTTTAGTTGACACCATTGCCGAAAAAATCTGGAGATTCGGTGCCGATGTTATAATAGCTATCGGGGGTGGTAGTGTTATAGACTCTGCTAAAATAGCTTCAGTTATCGCTGTTTGCGGTGGGAGAACCCCGGAATACCTTAAGAGAGCGAGAGACGTGTGTGGAGCATTAGAGCTTATAGCAGTCAACCTGACACATGGTACTGGAAGCGAGATAAATAGAATCGCCGTAGCTACGATCGATGAGACTCGCGAGAAGGTCAGTATAGCTAGTGACTATCTATATCCATTAATAGCTATCGACGACCCTAGGTACCTTATTACCCTACCTAAGAATCAGACCATCTACACAGCTATAGATGCCTTCTATCATGCGCTCGAAGCCTCGACCAGCAGGGCATCGTCACCATTCACTAGAACTCTATGTGAGGCAGTTGTTCAACTGATAGTGCGGTGGCTGCCGATAGCGGTTAAGAAACCTTATGACATAGAAGCTAGATACTGGCTACTCTATGCGTCCACTCTTGCCGGAATAGCTGTCGATAACTCTAGAACCCACCTGATCCACGCTATTGAACATGTTCTGAGCGGTCTAGAGCCCTCTCTAGCTCACGGATCTGGACTAGCCTCTATCGGTCCAGCGGCTATTAAATTATTGTATAGACATGTACCCGAGGTACTTTACGAGTTACTCAAACACTTAGATAGCTCTCTGAATCCAGACCCTAGCGACGCTGAAAAAGCGGCTGAAGCAGTCCGAAAGTTTCAGATGGAAGTAGGCTTCAGAGAGCATCTTACGGATTACGGGTTCACGGCTGAAATGGCCGAGAGAGTCTCTGAAATGGCCTTCAAGTCGATGGCATACCTTCTTGAGTTGTCACCGATCGATGTAAACCGAGACCTACTTAGGGGGCTATACCTCGAGGTACTCTCGGGGCTTAAAGCGTGAGTGTCCCAATACATGTATGTATATCTTATAGCAGGGCTAACCGTCAGACTGCTCATCAGAAGAAAGATAGAAAGATATATCGACGTAGGTCTCTCTGTACTAGTATATGGACTCGTGTTCCTGGCGGACTTAACTCAGGTAAAATACTGAATTACATGGTGCCGAGCTTCAGGTCGATAACGTGCGACGCTCTGGTAGTGCTAGAGGTAGTAGCAAAAGTCGTACTTTTGGCGTTAGCACCCGCTTCTACCTCTTTACTACTAGCTGTAGTGTTTTTTGGAGAGACACAATGAATAGACAGTCTATTCTGCTGCTAGCGTTCTTCCTCGCAGGTTTCGCTATTGGCACCGTCCTTAACTTGGAGGAAGAGGTTATGCGGGTATGGCTCGAGAGGATACTATACCTCCTCTTATTTGCTATAGGGATAGCTGTATCTGACGAATTAAGTAAGTTGCGAGAGACTTACTCTCTAGCTGATAAAGTAGCCAGGTTACTCCTCTCTACGACCTCCGGGTCAGCTATAGGGGGCTACTCTCAGGACTAGCACTGGCATATAGCGGTTCCTTAAGCGAAGCAGGTTGCCTCAGTCTCATCTGTGTAGTGAAGTATAGTGTGGCTATTTCTCTTGGGATGGGTGGTATACGTTCGCTGGAGTCCTACTAGGAACACATAGCTACTTCCTGGGTTTTCTCGGCTTTATGTCGAACTTATTAAGAGAGCTACTAACCTTCACCATCTACCCCCTGCTTCCGAAGAAGCTAGCGATCAGCGAAATTTCGATAGGAGGTGCGACCACCATGGACACGACTCTCCCGATAATGCACAAGTTCGGGGGACCCAAGGTATCTCTACTTGCTTTTATACACGGTACGGTCCTTACACTCTTAATACCGATCCTATCGTCTATCGTAACTGTTTCGGGTTTCATATAGGTTTGTATTAGGTGATGTTATTCTTCTGCTACGATTAGTACGTATACTTCTTTTCCGTGGAGGTGCTTGATCTTCTCTTTGTCTCTTCCTAGTGGGTAGAGGACGTAGTCCCCTCTCCTGTACTTTATGACGCTACATCTAACTATCTCAGCTCTAGCCATATATCCACCTATAAAGGTATTGGAGAGAAGATTATAGACTAAACCCTAGAGTCTTGGGTGTGGTGAGCTACTCGGTGAGGGAGAGCTCGCCGAGGCTCTTAGGGTGAGGGCTCTCCCCGAGGGTAGCGATGACCACGATGCATTGATCGAGTTCCTGAAGCTCTACCGTGATGCAACTCAGCTTGTAGTGAACAACCTGTGGAGTTTAAACGAGGTACCATCAATTAAGACTCTACACATGATGTTCTACAATGAGCTCAGGAAGTACGGTTTTAGAGCACACCACGTTAAGCAGGTATATACCTACGCTAAAGCAGTTGTTAGAGCTAGTAAGCAGAATGGTGGTAGGAAGCCGGTTCTCAGAAGACTAACAGCTAGGATAGATAGGTACGACTACAGGCTAGACCTAGAGAGCAGGACGCTTATCCTAAAGATACACAATGGTAGGGAGGTTAAGCTGAGACTACTGACATCTACTGATAGAATAGGGAAGTTTAGGGGCTGGAGTAACTACGAGATAGCTGTGAAAGTTGTTGAAGACAATGTTTATGTATCGGGTTTATGTATCGGTCTACTTCAGGAGAGCGATTGAACCGAGGAGAACTAGAACCGTTGTGACCATAGACGTTAACTTCGACAACGCTACACTAGCTGTTTTCGCACTAAGTGGGAAACTGTTGAAGCTAAAGCGGTACGAGACACCACTCAGAAAGATACTAACCCACAGGATATGGATCGAGAGGATTCAGAGAAGGTACTCTAGGTCATGGAGGTTCGTCAGAGGTGTTAGGAGAGCTATTAGAAGACATGGTGATAGAATTAGGAGTATAGCCTGGGACTACGTACACAAGCTAGGCGATAGAGTAGCGAAGATAGCCGATGAACACAGCTCAGCCATAGTTCTCGAAAACCTAAGCGATCTCAGGAGTAACGTGAATAGAAGTAGTAATTTCAACAAGAAGCTATCGCTGTGGTTCTACAGAAAGATACAGTTCACTATAAGCTATGAAGCATTAGAGAGAGGACTGGAGACTAGACACGTTAACCCAATGAAGACTTCATCAACTTGTCCGAGATGTGGAAGCAGGTTGAAGAGCAACGGTGGCAGAGTACTAAAGTGCACTAAGTGCGGTTTCACAGGAGATAGAGACGTGATCGCATGCATCAACTTACTTCTGAGGTACTCAAGATGTGGGGTGCTAGGGGTGCCCCTGAACGCCCCCAAGCCCGGTGAAAACCCGAGCGGGATGCGGGGAAAAGAGATGAGGCAATGAAACCAACCGATATAAACCTACATCAGAGCTGAACCCCTCTAGTGGTTAATATCATCTAGGGTTCAAGAGAGGCCCTGCTTCAATTTGATTATTCGATGTAGATATAGAGCTCAAAAAGCTTTAAGTGCTCTCAACTTGCCAACACCTTTAACGTACCGGGGAACCGCCTTCGGATCTACGCTTGTCATGTGCACAGAAAATGAGGCACCTAAAGAACTCCGTGAGGCAGTTCGAGTGTTAAGGTCTCTCGAGACATTATGGCCTCAGCTTAAATCTAAGTGAGTCCATGGTAGCTGGGTGACGGTTTGAATAACGAGGTTGAGCTCTTCATCATTAGGTCTCCCTACACATTTGGTGGTTATAGCGGTAGGAGAGATAAGACTCCCTTTAGCATCTTGGGGGTCCCCCTAGATATGACTTCGTCATTTAGGTCTGGGTGTAGAATGGCCCCGCTCAGCATCAGAGTTGCTGCCCAGAACTTGGAGTACTTTTCAATGAGGTTTGGTGTAGACGTCGAAGACTTTCTGTACGTCGATGAGGGAGATGTCATACTACCGCAAGACGGAGTTTTAAAGGCTCTCGATATCATAAAGACAGTTTCAGAGCACTTACTGGCAAACGGTAGAATACCGGTGTTTCTTGGAGGAGAACACACCCTAACTATAGCAACAGTTCGAGCCGCAGCAGAGGTTTTCGGTAGGGATGTGTGCGTCTTAATATTTGACGCTCATGCTGATCTTAGAGTAGAGTACTCTGGGGCGAAGTATAGTCATGCTTGTGTTGTCAGCAGGTTGCTTGACTTCATGAATAAAGACCGCATTTACCTCGTGGGAACGAGAGCAGTAAGCAGAGATGAGTATGAAAGGTTGAGAAGCTTCGGAATGCGCTTTCTAACATCTAAATCTTTGAAGAAAACCGGTATTAAACACTCCGCGAGCATGCTTCAAGACTTTATCAGTAGCTGTGGAAAGGTATATCTGTCACTAGATATGGATGTATTTGACCCAGCATACGCACCTGGAGTGGCAACACCAGAACCCGACGGGCTTACGCCATCGGATATCCTGGACTTACTGTATGAGGTCGTGAACAACAAATTCATCGCTATGGATGCCGTGGAGATTACACCGCCATACGACCACTCGATGATAACTTCTATGCTGGCTGCTAGGGTGATAATAGAGTTCATGGCTGGAGTATACCAACGTGCGAGAATCCATTGAAAGTTGCATCGATAAAGTGATGCCGTGAGATTTCCAACTCATTGTTGAGTTATTTAACTGTGGCCTAGCTAAATCAATTGGTGGCTCTGTGCCTCATCCGTGGATACCCAATTCCTACATTAAGAACGAGCTGATGAAGGAGATCGGGATCTCGTCGATCCTAGAACTATTTAACGATGTACCGAGAGAGCTCATTTTGGTTAAGAACTTAAATGTTGGTTTCGGTAAGCCTCTAACAGAGTATCAGCTAGTCAGGGTCTTCGATAACCTAATGAAGAAGAACTCTTACAGCTACAAGGTTCCCCCGTTCCTTGGAGGAGGAGTATGCTTTCACTATGTTCCTGCCGTCGTGAAACACGTCGCTGGTCGATCCGAATTTTATACAGCCTACACTCCGTACCAACCGGAAATCTCTCAGGGAATAACTAAAGCGCTGTTTGAATACCAAAGCCTGATGGCGGACCTCTACGCTGTCGATGTGGTAAACGCCTCAATGTACAACGGGTCTACAGCTATGGCTGAAGCGATAAGGCTTGCTGTAAGGGTTACTGGAAGAAAAAGTGCTGTTCTATCTAGGAGTATACACCCAGAAATCGTTGAAGTGGTCAGAACGTGGTCTGAGCCAGTGGGAATATCGATAAGTACGGTCGACTACGATAGGGAAACGGGTGAAGTAGACCTAAACGAACTTGAGGACCGAGTGAGAAAGCTGAAGCCTGCCGCCGTGGCCATTCAGACTCCAAACTTCTTCGGTGTAGTGGAGCGGAGTTTAAAAGAGGTTTCTCAAATTGCTCATGAAAACGAATCGCTGCTGATAGTCTACGAAGACCCCATATTTACGGGAATTCTCGAGGCTCCTGGAAAGCTCGGAGCTGATGTAGTTGTCGGTGATACGTCCTCTATAGGTAGCGGACTTAACTTTGGTGGTCCATCAGCTGGAATTTTGGGGATTAAAGACCCCGAGGGAAAGCTACTAAGGCAACTACCCGGGAGGCTGATAGGATACACTAAGACTGTCGACGGTGAAGACGGGGGTTATATTATGGTGCTGCAGACCCGAGAACAGCACATTAGGCGAGAGAGGGCTACGTCTAATATAACAACTAACTCCACCCTAGAGGCAATAAAGGCAACTGTATACCTAACTCTTTTAGGCTCCAGCGGGCTAAGGAGACTCGGCGAATCTATAGCTGGTAGAACGGCGTTCTTGGTGGAGAGGCTTAAAAGTGTAGGTCTCGAACCTGCTTTCAGAGAAGGCGTGTACCTCCGCGAGGTCCTCTTCAGACACCCCAGCATTAGCGACCTACGCAAATTTTTAAAGAAGCATGGAGTATACATCGGACCGTTAGTCGATAGATTTTACCCAGAACTAAGAAACTGTGGACTAGTCTGCGTCACAGAAGTCCACTCGAAGGAGGATATTGAGACTCTCGCTGAACTAGTTGGAAAATTCTCGAGGTGATGGCCCCTGAGCATTTTTAGGCAGGCTAGATGGAATGAGCCTATAGTATACGAAATAAGCCGAGATAGTAAGGAGGGAGTTTTGCTAGATGAGGAATTTAGAGACTACGCGCTAGAGCTCCTCGGTAAACTACCCAAGCACATAATACGGGATACCCTCAACATTCCATCTTTAAGTGAAGTTGAGGTTGTGAGGCACTTCACCCGGCTCTCGCAGATGTCTTATGGTGTAGACCTGGGACCCGTCCCCCTAGGGTCGTGTACCATGAAATACAACCCGAAGATCTGTGAGGAGCTTGCTAGTGATAGGAGGGTAGTTGAGGCACATCCGTATCTAGATGAAGAGGATGTACAAGGACTACTTGAGATCCTGTATACCCTCCAGAAATGGTTAGCTGAAATAGTCGGAATGGACGCATGTTCTCTGCAGACACCTGCTGGTGCGGCTGGCGAACTCGCTGGTGCACTCATGATAAAGAAGTACCATAGAGACTTAGGTGAAGACCATAGAGACGAGATGATAGTTCCCGATAGCGCACACGGAAGCAACCCCGCCAGCGCGGCTATGGCCGGATTTAAAGTGGTTAGGATACCTACAGACCCTAGAGGAAACACCGACATAGAAGCCCTTAGAGCAGCTCTAAGCAAGAGAACGGCCGGGGTGATGCTCACTAACCCTAACACGCTAGGTCTCTTTGAGGAATACATAATTGACATAGCCAGGGAAGTCCACGGAATAGGTGGGCTCCTATACTACGACGGTGCTAATTTGAATGGTATACTCGGTTACGCTAGACCAGGCGACATGGGGTTTGATGTAGCCCATTTAAACCTGCACAAGACGTTTGCGGCCCCACATGGGGGTGGTGGTCCAGGGGCCGGAGCGATATGCGCTAAAGGCGCTCTAGTTGATTATCTGCCGGTTCCATTAGTGGATTACGACGGCCGAAAGTATTACTTTAAGTACGATATACCTAGAACCATCGGCAGGATCAGCTGGTTTTACGGAAACGTCATTCCAGCAATAAAGTCGTTTCTGTACATAGCTACCCTCGGTCCGTTGCTGAAGGAAGTAGCCGAGGTAGCCAACCTGAACACGAACTACATGCTTAAGAAGCTATCAGCGCTCCCTGGTGTAGACTTAGTATACGGGTACGGTAGGTGGAGAAAACACGAGTTTGTTATTAGCTTTGAAAAGCTGTATAAGGAAACCGGTGTGGGGGCTGAAGACGTCGCTAAAGCTTTACTTGACCGAGGATTCCACGCGCCGACAATACTTTTCCCACTTATAGTTCCTGAAGCACACATGATCGAGGTAACTGAGACAGAATCTAGAGAGAACATAGACAGCCTCATTAACGCCTACAAGGAGATCATCGATGTAGCCTACACTAACCCGAGCGAAATTAAGAAGTCCCCTCAGAATACGTCTGTTAAGAGGCTCGACACCGTTTACGGTAATCTGCCTAAAAACATCGTGCTTACGTATAGGTCACTCAAAGAGAAAACCACTTAAGAGGATCGACCCTCTTATTTTCTCTACCTATATTAGGTCACAGGTTACGTGCCTTCCAACACTCTAATCCTGTACTCTCTAAGTAAGCTACTGACTTTCCGCGACCATTGCGGGAGCTCTGCCGGCGACCGAGGGTAGTTATCGTAGAGCACTCTCACCTTATCCATATACTCCGCTACGTTCTTTAGCTTGAACAGCAGGGACGGTCTCCTCAAACCTGCCAGGAACCTCATTGCTTTATCCACTACCGATAGCTCTAGGTCCCCTCTTAGAGATAGCACATTAAGATCCTCCTCTCTAATTATCTTCTTACTCATACCGAACTCTATATCATCGTCAGATAGCTCCTGGAGAAACAACCTGAACACGTTGAGTACCGCCTGCTTCGCTCCGTAGCTGTTCATGTAACATATATTAGCACTCCACAAACCGTTGGCATCCACCCTCCCAACCTCGAGGCCCTTTATTATCGCACTTGCTACGCAATTAGCTGAAATCATGGCTGAGCCTTTTCCACCACCGTGAACGGGGTTGACGGTATATGCGGCATCACCTACTACAGCTATGCCATGCCAAACGAGGCTTTTGAGAGGTTCCCTTGTGGGAACTACGGCCCCTCCTGCTTCGATCAATCTGCTACCCTTAAATAGTTCTCTACTTAAAACGTGCTGGTAAAGAAGTGTCCTAGGATGAGGATAGCCGCGTCCTCCCTGAATCCCCAACCCAACATTCACGTACCCAGGTAATGACGAGTATGGAAATAGCCACCAATAGCCGCCTGGGGCCACGCGCTTGCTAACATAAATCCTGAGTATGTCTGGTTCTTCGATTTCGCGATGTAACTCGCGGACTTCCCTGTACGCTATGTTGCTATCGACTATTTCTAGACCTTCAGCTACAGGCCACTCGCTGGGTAACCTTCTAGCTATAGACCTCGCATTCCCTGAAGCATCAACAACGACTTTAGCGCCTACCTCTACCGAGCGGTTTCCTTCACGAAGGACTACACCACAAACAAAACCATTTCTAACTATAGGACCTAGAGCAGCTGTCTCAGTCTTGATCTCGAGACCGAAGTCTAGCGCTTGCTTAACTAGGTATCTAACTAACCCAATCCTGTTGACTTCATATCCATCGCCCAAAACCCTAAACTTAAAGTTCTCGCTGGGCGAAAATATGTCGATACCTCGAACATAACCCTCTAATATCTCTTGAGGAAGGTCCGCTAGTCCCAAAGACTCTAGGTGATGTTTACCTACAGCGTCACCGCAGGGTTTATCCCCAAGTCTGTCGTAAGGCTTTATGTCTACAGCAAGTACCTTTAAACCAGACTTAGACAATTTATACGCTGCATATGCTCCTGCTACACCGAGTCCTACTATGACCACGTCATAGGTCTTACTCATCTCTCTCAGCCATATCTACTGTTTGAAGATAGCGATAATAAGGCACGTAACTCGAAGTATAGGCGCAGTGACCAGGCATATTAACACGAGCAAAAAAGCTCGCGGGGACGTATATGAGTAGTATTAGCTATAAAGACCAGAGTGTTACAATAGTAGGCTCTAGAATATCTAAGGATAAACCAACGAAGATGGTTGTTAAAACCGGAAATTACGAGATCGTCCTAGACAAGCTCGGCGGTGAAGCTCCTTCACCGATAGAGTATTTACTAGCAGCTTATGCCGGCTGTATCAACATAGTCGGGGAGATAGTTGCTAGAGACATGAACATCAAGATCCACGATATAAAGGTGGAGATTACAGGTGTCTATAACCCATCTAAGCTATTAACCGGTTTAGGCGAGAGGGCTGGCTACAAGGAGCTGGTCGTAAAGGTTAGCGTTGCTTCAGAAGCAGACCTTGAAACGCTTAGTGAGTGGCTTAATAGAGTTAAGGAGAGATGTCCGGTCGAGGACAATCTCACGAGACCTACACCAATAAAGAGCCTCCTCGAGAAGCTCTAGAAGCCTGTTACTTAATCGATTCCACGCCCCAGAGTTTCCTAAAGCTTACTGTTTTGTTTTCCCAAACTTCTGCGCGACGAGTTCCTCAAATTTAACGATAGCTTCATCTATTCTCTTGTCTATTTCTACTAATACCTCGGGAGCTAGAGGCTCGGAACTCTCTAGGTACAGGTCTACAGAAAGATCGAGTGTGTCACTTACTTCTAGCTCTAGTGCTACTTGAAACTCTATTCTTCTGCCTAGTATCGTACTTAAGTTGTTCGCTAAGAGGTCTCCCAGCGTTTGAGAAAGCTCTTCGAGAACCCTCTGGTCAATTCTATCTAGGTCGAGGCCTATGTTTATTACGTTTTTTAACTTCTTCTTCACATGACAACACCTATATTAAGCCTCTGCAAGTAAGAGTTGGTCAGGCCCTGAGGACAGCCGCTCGCGCGGCAGTGTGATTCAGGGTTCCCCTGGCGACCAAACTTTCTCGTATATTCTCTCTGAGAGCTCTCTAAGTCTTCGATTAATGTAGTCTAAAACCTCGGAAATAACTCTAGCGTTACTATAGCCTTTGAGGACCTCCTCTAGATAGCTTCTAGGTTTGTTCTTCATTTCTTCTACGAATTCTGCGAGTCTAGGCAAAGCTCTAACGACATTGTCGACTATGGTAATTGACGCAGCTAAGGACGTCCTCGAAAGAGGGTTTAAGTCTATGGCTATAACCGTTTTACCCATTTTCCTAAGTGCTTCCGTTCTATCCCCATCCTCTAGAGCGACAAGCACCACGTCAGCTACGTATATTCCTCTAGGGCTTACCCTCCTCCGCTCGCTAAACAGCTCCGGGATCGTGGCTGTGGCATCCTCAACGCCGAGCACTTCCTCTGCTCCATGAAGTTTGAGGGTTTCTGCGATCTTCTTCACGCGCTCTTCGGTTCTATAGAATAGGTTTACCTCTATCTTAGCATTAGAGGCTTTAGCTAGCCTAACTACCTCTCCTGGTACAAGAGCTGCCACATTACCGTTAACTGAGATAACGGGGTGCTTAGCTAAAAGTAGTGCCGCAGCTGCTGCGCGCATAGCCTTGAGTGCCGGCTCAATAGTCTTCTCTCCAATAATGTAATCGAAGCACTCGCCCCTCCCGTGTGCAATCAATCCTTGTGGAACTACGAGACCTTTTTCAAAGCCTTCGACTAGCTTCTCTCTAATCACGAGAGACTGATACCTTGGGTGAGTTCTAGGTATCTCGATTCTCACAGCGACACCGTAAATCCTTGCTTAGATAGCTTAAATGGTGGTAGCGAATAGCAACATACCCTTTCGACTATCTTGCGTACCGACGAGCTAATCCCAGGCCTGTGAACTACAACAAGCAGGGACTTCTTTACGAAGTAACCAAGAACGCCACGAATATTTCTAAACTCAACTTCTAGCACCTCTACAGTTTCTCGCGGCATGAACCCTACGTCTATAGAGAATTCCTTAGAGAGTTTTAGAAAGCTTTTTAGGCTAGGCTCTACAGTAAACCTTCTGTACACCTCGAGGCCTACACTCGTGAATTTATCGGCGAACCTCGACAGCATCTCCTTAGTCGTCATTCTCTCTCTTAATACTCCCAGTGTGATCTCGACATCTTCAGTTGGTATGGGTACGGCTTCGCCGATGCCTGGAGGTCCTGGCTTCCTCCTCAGGACCAGTCCGCCACCAACGAATTGGCAAATAACGTCACCCAATCCTCCACCAACTTCCACCTCTATTTTATGGGCTAGTAGACCTACGTCAGCAGGGTCTGGTCTAATCCCCTTTTTTAAGTAAAGATATGAGAAAGCTAAGGCTATCGCGAGCGCCCCGCTAACTGCCGATCCAACGCCTAGAGGAACTGGGGATAACCCGTATATGGAGACCCCGGCTGCCGAGAGCTCTTGAGCTACCGGGTGGTATTCCTCGATACATACGCTATTTATGTAGACTGGGCAGGACCCCCTAGTGACCTTGAAGACTGCTGGAGGCTCTATGGTTAAGCTAGCTCCATACGATCCTGTATCCTCGTGGGTTCTTCCTCGATAAGGAATCCAAAAACCGCTTATGTTTAAAGGTACCTGAATGATGACCAATTCTAATATTCCTTGGATTTTAAGTACTTCAGCACTTGGTCTAGGATAATTCTTGCTACCTCAGCTTTACGCGTCTTACTGACAATCACGCTTTCGCCTTTATCTGTTAGTATTACAACTTCGTTATACTCTGATGCGAATCCTATATCCTGTCTACTAATATCGTTAGCTACTACTATGTTAAAGCCTCTTTTAGCGAGCTTTTCTTTAGCCTTTAGCACTAAGTCGTCAAATTTACCTCCAGCAAACTCCGCGGCAAACCCGACTACCAATCCCTTAAAGACTTTCCTTATCTCTAAGGAGATCTTGGGAGTCGGGACCATCACCACACTTAAGCTGTCGACCTCGCTACTAATCTTCCCTTCAGCTACGTCAGCGAACCTGAAGTCCACCGGAGCTGCCGCAAGGATTACCGCATCGTAAGCCTCCGAGTTAAGCTCTGCTAAGACGGCATTCAACATCTCTTGAGTAGTCCTCACTGAAATAGACCTTATATAGTGGGGGGTCGGTATTGCTAGCGGACCGTGAACTAGGGTTACTTCTGCTCCCCTAAAGTAAGCTTCTCTAGCTATAGCTAAACCCATTTTACC
This sequence comes from Sulfolobales archaeon, assembly GCA_038832865.1. GTDB lineage: Archaea > Thermoproteota > Thermoprotei_A > Sulfolobales > NBVN01 > DRZP01. The sequence continues at coordinate 5,123 of JAWBJE010000005.1, read as the reverse complement.
AGAGCTGGAGTTCGTCAGAAACCTCACGTTATCTAGAGGTTCCCTAGTTGGACCAGCCGTAATCAAGAACTTAAGCCCCTTGAGGTCTTTACCACGCAATACTGCTGCCTCTACGGCCGCAACTACTTCTTCCAGCGGTGGATACTTGGCCCTTCTCTCCTCAATAACGGGAGGTACTATCACAACACCCAGCTTCTCTAGCTTTTCGATAGCTTCAGAAATAGGAGGAGACGTTAAGAGGCTATAGTGGGCTGCGGGGACTATTACTATGGGTTTCTTAAGTCCTAAGAACGACTGAGCTAGGACAGCTACCGAAGTGTCCGAAACTCCTTGCGCTATCTTAGCGATCGTATTGGCTGTCGCTGGTGCTATCACAAAGGCATCACATATTTCAGCCAAGGCTATGTGACCTACTTCTCCAGCGAAGTCTACAAATACGTCGTTTCCGGTTGCCCACTCAAAGAGCTGCGGGGTTATGTACTTTGTAGCTTCCGGACTCATAACTACGTACACATCCGCGCCTAGTCTGATTAGTTCACGTGCTAGATCAACACTTTTATAAAGAGATACGGACGAAGTAACTCCTAAAGCTATAGACTTGCCGAGAAATACGTTGCTTAGCTTCCCCTTGATTTCGCTAGCAGGATGCCACTTAAGTCTTTTCAACCGTTTTACCCAAGCACACGAACCGCGAGAAAAATAAAAGTAATTCAGGTCTGCCATACCTTAACACTTAACCTAAATTTTAGTGTTTAGCTAATCGTACAGGGGAACAGGTGGGAGCAGGAAACTACGTGATTAGAGCGATCTCTTCCGAAGAAGAGCTAAAAAGAGTGATAGAAATCAACATGGAGACTCTGCCCGAGCACTATCCATACTTCTTTTGGTACGAACACTATGAATTATGGAGAGACATATTCTTAGTAGCCCTAGTTGGTGAGAGGATAGTTGGATATAACATGTGCAGGATAGAGTACGGTATAGGGTACGTCAGAAAGGGAATCGTCAAACAAGGTCATGTGGTGAGCATCGCCGTTCTGCCGGAGTTTAGGCGTCAAGGCATAGGAACAGCCTTAATGGTAAAAGCTATGGACTTCATGAAGGAGAAATACGGAGCGAGTGAGGTGTATCTTGAAGTCAGAGTGAGTAACGAGCCAGCAATAAGGCTTTATGAAAAGCTTGGTTTCAAGAAGGTTAAGGTGCTAAAAAGGTACTACATGGATGGCGAAGACGCCTACCTAATGGCTAGAGAACTTTAGGCTGCAGTTGCTGGATCAATCCGATATCCTTCAATTAACTGGCAGACTCTAGGAGAAGTGCTACGTTCATCTAAACCGAAATCGAATTGAAGAGATGACGTTTCCTGCGTCGTTGTTAAAAGGACTCTAACTTTAGCTAAACTGGA
>JAWBJE010000005.1:0-3618 GCA_038832865.1 Sulfolobales archaeon | reverse complement strand
AAAAGAGAGCTTTTTGCCGATACGTACATCTCCGACGGAGTATTCCGCCGACTCTATCTCGCTCTAACAGACGGGGTTTTCGACATGTAACAATGCGGCACCAAATGAGGGTTTTTAAGGTCTATGAGCTTCATGCACTTATGGTGTCGGCAGCTGGCGAGAGCGGAAACAAGGAACGTAGTTAGTACCGCTGTCTTTAACTTATTTAGAGGTTTAGCTACTAGCGGATTTAACGCGCTGTTCGCCACTTACATGAGCAGACTAGGATATTCTCTGAGTGAAATTGGGGCTGTCGCGACTCTCTCAAACGTTCTCGGGGCATCAATATCCCCTCTCGTTGGCTACCTGCTTGAAGTTTATAGCAGTAGAATGATCACGGCCCTCACAGGCTTTATGATTAGTGCTTCACTGGTTATCGCAGCTTTCTCTGAAAACATTATCACTCTTGCCTTCAGCTATGCTCTGTTTCATCTTTCCATGTACTTTGCTCAGCCTGCCAGAATGGCGTTTTTAGCCAGGGTAGTGGATAAGAAGAGGTTGGGCACCGTTGTCGGTTTAACGAGCTCTACCTTTACTGCGTCTAGAGCTGTCGGCCCCGTTATAGGCGGATTTCTAGTGATGAGCTTCGGCTATATGTACGCATTCTCGACTCTTGCCGGTATAGCAGTAGCCGGCTCGCTACTGTTCTTAGCCTGCTCGCACGAGCCCGAGCCTAAGAAAACTGAGATGCCGAATAGACCTAGTTTAGCTGATTGCTACATGAGAGCAATCGCGCCAGATAGGAGGCTTCTCCTATTGTACATTTTTGCATCACTCGATCGTGCTGCGTGGAACCTCTGGCACCCCATTCTGGGAGCATATCTGTTACGCCAAGGGTATAGTGAAGTTAGCATAGGCACCTTAGTTTCTATCTCAAATGTAGCCGAGACTGTCGGAACACCCTTGGCAGGAAAACTCGTAGATAAACTAGGAAGCTCGACCATTCTAGCATTCTCCGAGTTGACTGCTGCCATGGCTGCTCTGACACTCATGTTTCCAACTGCTACGCATCTCACTACGCTGTCAATGCTGTTTATAGGGATAAGTATAAGCTTCTGGATACCAGGTTACAACGTTTATGTCGCTAAGGTGTTTAAGAACGTTGGTGAAACGTTTGCCTCTGTAAATGCTATACGAAGCATCGTTAGTATACCATCACCTTACCTAGGGGGATCGCTCTACGACTCCATGTCTTCTCTAGCTCCATTCTTTCTCTCCGCAGTTATGCTTACTGTAGCAACGGTAATTGCTTCGAAGAATCTGAAGAGAGTCGAAGCACTTTATGAGAGGTAGACCCCTAGTAGGTTTCTATATAATTTTAGGAGCCCATTAGTAAGTTGGGCGCGAATATACGGTGCCAGAACATAGAACTGTGCCTGGAGTTACGAGAATATACTTGAGGATTCACGAAGATAGACTGGGAGTTCTTATCGGTGAGGAAGGTAGAGTCCTTAAGGAACTAGAATCACGCCTGGGCGTTAAAATCTCTGTTAATTCCGTCGACGGCTCCGTCGTAATAGAGCCGGCCAGCTCCTATACGCCGGCAACCAACGTTATAAAATGCCAAGAGATAGTTAAAGCCATAGATTATTGCTTCTCTTACGAGAGAGCATCAAGGTTGTATGAAGACGAAGCTGTGCTAATAGTAGTAGACCTAAAGGATTACACTGGTTCTAGTGAAAACCATCTTCAGAGAATCAAGGGGAGAATCATAGGGGAAGAGGGTAGAGCTAGGAGAACGCTAGAAGAAATAACTGGTACCTACATCAGTGTTTGCAGAGAGTATGTAGCTATCATAGGCGACTACAGTAGGGCGGAACTGGCAAGACAAGCCATCGAGATGTTGGCACAAGGACGTCAGCACTCCACGGTCTACAAGTTTCTCAATAGGGCTATTAAAGAATTAAAGAGAAGAGAAGCTACAGACTTGTGGAGAAGAATGTGATGATTGAGGTAGACCTGACTTCGTGATGTGGGGCCAAAGCTCTGACCCATCCGTAATACTTTGGTCCTTGACTACGACGTAGTTCGGTGCTTGATTCCGAGAATGCTACAGCTTAGCGGAGCTCACGCTTAGTCACCTTGACATCCACCTGCGAGCTCTTTTAACTATCTGGTACCTTGAGAACCAAACAGGTTTTCCGACCGCTATCTCTTTAAGTAACTGCCCTCTGGGGAAGCGGAAATTACGCTTTCCTTCATGGATATGAACATCGAAACATGGCCGTGATTGGTTTAAAGCCAAAGCCTTCTTTACTATATAGAGAACCAGATGTAAACTATCCTGGTACAGATAACAGAATGACTATGTAATCTTGTATTTCGTTTATCCTCTTCGTGCAACTATATTCACCGGGGCTTATTTCTGTACACCTAAATCCTTTCTGCGTCATATCAGTTATATAAGAAGGCATGTTCTCCCTATTTACTTTGACTATCTTAACAGGCACTTTCTACACCTACACTATGTGCATTACCAACACTTAACTTAGTGAAACCGCATCGAACGTTACAGCGTTTTTAAAAAGACGGTATTACCGCCGAATACCGGTCCCCCGCGTCAGCTTAAGTTTGACGCATGTAGCCGTATTGGGTATCGAGCTCGAGCGACTGCCACGGGCTTAGCGCTGATTTATATCGCTCGATTTATGCGTGGAGGTCGCTCAACCGGCAAGAGCTTAGTAAACGGAGGCGGGTCCTCCCAGATGGTAAGCCAAAGTAGAACGGTGAAGCCAACCCACACGACCTAACCCGAGAATCCACGTTATTCTGAAAATTGAGGTTCAGCTTTCGAGGCTCTCGGGTTAAATCAAACTGCGACGATCTGTACTAGCTATTTAACGCAGGTTTTCCCGAACTTGAAGACTTGGGTGGTGCTGGAACCGCTTATTAGGATTCTTTCGCAAACATACGTGGAGGTTTAAGTGCGTGATAACATATTAGATAAAAGGTTTGAAGGAAAAGCCGTGAGGATATACCTTACTGGTAGCAAAGAGCCTTTAGAGGGTGTAGTAGATGAAATATCTAAGTACGAAGTGGGGGTTAGAACCCCGAGCGGACCTATCGTGGTTTTTAGACATTCTATAGCTTACATCGAGGTATCCCAGGCAGATATCCACGGATTCTCGAACGAAGAACTAGAGGATGTCATTATAACACCCGAGATGACCGGTTCTGACGTGACAGTGATACTTCAGGATAGCACTAAGATCGTCGGGAAGTTATCGAAGGTATCTAAGTATGAGATAGGAGTCAGAGCTGGTGATAAAGCTCTGATAATTCCTAAGTCAAGTATTTCCCATATAATCTTCCAGAAGCTTTAAACTGGCCTCGCAGTACTCTTCTGTTGTAACCTACTGGGGGGTTCGGCTTTCTACGGCTCGCATCGGTTGGTGCCGCCCCCGCTCGGCCCGACCCAGGTCTAGGCTCCTCGGACCTCGGCATCGGGTGCGGGAGAGCCGCGGGCTCAGACCCCGCCGAGGCGGCTCCAGCGCGCAGCCTCGTGCGTGTGCCGCAGGGCTTCCGCCGGCACCGACCGGTGCGAAACCCGAAACAGCTGCACGAGACTATCTGACACTT
>JAWBJE010000004.1:0-85328 GCA_038832865.1 Sulfolobales archaeon | reverse complement strand
GGCTAGTCGAGAGAGCATCTGCTCTAGAGCAGGTTACTGGAGCTCTAACTGAGGCTTCGGTCGCTAGGTATGTGTTCGAGGACATAGCTCGGGAGGCCTCCTCCAGGGGCGAGCGTGTACTGAGGAGAGTCAGAAACGCAAGGCTCAACGAAGTCGACATAGACCTCCTAGTCGAGAGTGATAGGAGGGTCTACGTAGTAGAGGTCAAAGTGAGGCCTAAACACAGAGACGTAGATAGCATCTTGGGCAAGCTCGACGTAGTGAGGAAGCACTACCCCGAGAAGGAGGTTGCAGGCGTCCTAGCGGGAGTATGGATCGGTAGAGAAGTGGAGGAGTATGCAAGAGAGAAAGGGATTGTAACATACGCATACTAGACCAGTCTAGTATACCTTTAACCTCTTACCGCCAGCCCCAGGCACTGAGGTCCGTCAAAGGGCTTGTGGCTGTTTATTTTCTCTAGGTTTCTGTAGGTCTCTCTATGTTGTTTGGAGCTCTTGGTGTGATCAGGCATACACCAAGGTTTACAAGCACTCTGCGTCTATAAACCATAATTTGTGACCACGAGTTTCGGAGACCTACGGCAGACCGTGGGGAGGGGGCTCAGGGAAACCGTGATGACCCGCCCCGGGAAAACCTACAAAAACCTAGAGCGGGAAACGGTCATAGGAGCTTCAGGACCTATTTAATGTGTTTATAATATGGATTAAGTCTTTACTTGGTGTAGTCTGTTGGTACGCGCGTACGTATCGGTTGATGCGGAAGGACTGCCAGGGATCTTTCACCCGTCTCAACTCACTCTTGAGGGCAAGATGTTTCATGAGCTTAGGGAAGTTATGGCTAGAGTCGTGAGGGTTGTTGCTGAAGAGCTGAAGAAGCACGGATACTCTGAGGTGTGGGTTGCGGACAGCCACGGTTTTATGGGGAACCTCCCATACCTTGAGGTCCCCGACGGTGTCTACTTAGTGAGGGGGTCTCTAAGGCCTGCCTCCATGGTTTACGGTATAGAGAGAGGGTTCGAACTAGCTATGTTCTTGGGTTACCACAGTGCGGCCGCTACACCGAGGAGCCTTGCCGACCACACCTATAGTGGGCTCGCATTCTACGAAGTAAGAGTTAACGGTGTGAGAGCTAGTGAGTTCTACATAAACGCTCTCGTAGCAGGACACTACGGGGTTCCCGTAGTCCTAGTGGCTGGAGACGACAAGCTTAGGGACGACGTTCAAGAGAAAGCTCCTTGGGCTGTATACGTCACTATTAAGGAGTCTATCTCGAGGTTTTCCGCCGTCATGAAGCCCATGAACCTCGTAGTCGAGGAGCTTAGAGCAGGCGTGACTGAAGCGGTTAGAAGAGTTCGCGAGGGTAGTGTGAAACCGCTCAAGACTAGTACACCCATAACGATGGAGTTCCACATGAGGAGGTCTGAATACGCTGACGCAGCAGAGGACATACCGGGCATCACGAGGACTGGGGCCTACACACTTCACTACACAGCTAGAGACCCCGTAGAAGGCTACAAGATAATGAGGCTACTCGCTCTACTGGCTTCGGCCGTAGAAGCGGTCTACCGAGTCTAGCTACACTAAGCGCGCGTATAGAAGGTGGGTACTAGTGATGGTGCTGTAGCGTTGGGGTCTGGGGGCAGAACCTACGTACTGAGGTTCGTAGTCGGAGTTCTCGACACTAACATGTACTTAGTATACGATGAAGAAACTCGCGACTCCATCTTAATCGACGTAGGTGGAGACCCATCGGAAGCACTGTTTTGGATCCGCAGGCTAGACCTCAACTTAGTCGCTGTAATCTCTACCCACGGACACTTCGACCATGTCGTAGGAGTACCTAGGCTCGAGCGTAGAGCACCTTCATACATCCATAGAGCCGACGTCGAGACCGTTAAGATAAGCATGGAGTGGTACTCAAGGTATACCGGTGAGAAGCTCGAAGAGCCCATCTTCGACGTACTACTAGATAGTGACGCAAAGCTGAAGCTCGGCAGTATCGAGCTGGAAGTACTACACACACCTGGACACAGCCCCGGCTCCATATCCATATACGTACCGTCTGCTAGTGCTCTATTCACCGGCGACACACTGTTCGCTGGAACAGTCGGGAGGACGGACCTCCCGGGTGGCTCACCGAGAGAGCTCGCTAAGAGCATCAACAAGATATTCAGTAGGGTTCCACTAGATACTCTAGCCTACCCAGGACACGGACCCCACACTACTCTACGCAGAGAGATGAGGGTAAACCCCTACGTTGAAGAAGCTCTCGCAGGCTCTAGCCGGTTCCAGTAAGTAGCTCGAGGAGCTTGACTACATCTTCGAAAGAACCCCTCTTCCTAACCCTAGCTACGGACTTCTTCAACCACTTCTCCTCGCTTACGAGGGACCTGACTGCTCTCTCGAAGACCTTTCTCCCCTCAGAGTTTAGGTAGCCTCGGCTATCAAAGAAGCTAGAGTAATCACTAACCAGAGCTCGAAGTAGCCTAGTAGCCTCTTCGCGAGCACTACTCACGCCGGACCACTCCACAGAACACCCTCGAGTCAGTAATGCGGGGTCCAGCCACGGTATAGCTAGCGCGAAACTCTCATCACCCTCGATCAACGAGATCGTGGTAACTCAGCTAATAATGGTTAACCTCCTCTAACTAGTCTCAGCACAACGACATCACTAACGTCGCACGTCGATACTCCACTGTCTAGAGGCTTCCCATCTAGGGACGTCACCAGTACTTCCTCAACAGACAGAGCTTCTCCCTTAGACCTCAGGAGGTCGTCGATAAACGAGTACAGATTGACACACTTCTCTACCTCAAAGCATAGTTTAGGACCGAGAGAAGAAGAGAGGTTACCTAAAAAGTGTAGACATAACACTAGCTAGCACCTAGCTCTCTGCGGAGAGCTCGTACAACATCTACAGCGTCGTAAAGGCCGAGCTTCCTGAGGGTTTCTTCAGTAGGTATGCCGAGGTCGTCCCAACCTAGCTGCCTGTAGTACTCGACCAGACTCTTCGAGACCTCCTCTCGGGGTACTAGAGACCCTGCGTAAGGTCCGGTCGGGAGTGGCTCGTAGAACCTAGGTGGGTTATCGTCGTGTTTTCTCGGGTCCCACCTCACGTCGGGTCCTCCGAGTAGCAGAAGTATCCTCTGTAGTGAGAGAATCCTGGGCCCTATGGTGCCGTACAGCTCATCCTTAGTCACACTCCAGCCAGTCACAGCGTTCAAGAACTTGAGTACGATATCCTCTTCAACAGAAGTAAACATGCAGATAACTGCGCTATCGAGAAACGCCGGCCAAACCTCGGATTCCGCACTATTTGCTGGAAGCCCAGCAACAGACGTGTGGTCACCTCCCTGAACGGAAGCTGCGTAAGCTATTGGCTGCGGGTAGTCCTTCCTACTCCTAATCCCGTGAGCACCTACCCCAATACCCTTGACCTGCACTGCGTACTTAAGGACGTCTTCAACAGGTAGCCCCTTTCTCTTAGCTATCTCAATAGCGCTTCTGTAGACTCCTTCGGCGAGTACAGCGCCGAATCCTCGCCTATAGGCTATGTCCTCCAGCAGCTTCTTAAGGCTCTTGAAGTCACCCCACCTCAAGGCGTAACCTACGTCCTCCTCGGTTATCACTCCTCTCTCGAACAGCTCGACTGCGAACCCCACTACATTCCCCACCTGGATCCCGCATAGCCCTAGGTCGTCGGCTATAGCCGAGAGAGCGATTACTTTATCCACTTCGAATAAACCGAGGTTGGAGCCCAGGTAGGCACCCATCTCGTAGTCAGGTCCGTCAGTTAAGTATATTACTCCATCAACAACCGCTCTGCTAACCTTCATGCAGGCCAGAGGGCATCCCCAGTCCGCCCACGGGTTCTTTACCCAGTGCTTCCTCTCTATTGGTACGTGGCTAAACTCTTCCCTGCTGTGCCACTCCTCCTGCCAGTTCCTAATCGGCTCCGAGCTAGTTTCGTGTCCAACTCTCCACAGACCAAAAGTAGTTCCCCACCTCCTGAAGGTCGTTCTTGCGGCAACTTTATCGACCACTTCGTACCTAAGCTTCACGAAATCGTCCCTGTTGGCTACGGGAGGTAGGGGTCCGGAGCCCTCGACTACTATCGCCTTAAGCTTCTTCGAGCCCATGACAGCTCCGTAACCACCGTAGCCGGCCGCGTGGAACCATCTGGCCATAACCGCCGCCGTCCTCACCAGGTTTTCACCGGCTGGACCTATGTAGAGTGATGGCAGGTCCCTACCTACATCGTCCCTCAGTGCTTTAACTAGCTCCAGACCCCCTAATCCCCAGAGCTTGCTAGCGTCGCGAACCTCGACTGAGTCGTCTCTTACGTACAGGTAGACAGGGTCCCTCGAGGCACCACTCACTACTATCCCATCGTACCCTGCCGCCTTTATTGCGTAAGCTACGTGGCTACTCACAGCAGAACCTACGACACCCCCACTTTGGGGGCTCTTGCCCGAGACCACCAGCTTTACTCCCGGGTAGTACCCGGTCAGGGGACCGGTAAGGACGGTCAGAATGTTCTCGGGTCCGAATGGGTCGACGTCCCTCCACTTCTTCCCCAGGTCTCTCCAGAGCAAGTACGTTGCTAGACCTCTCCCCCCTATGTACATTCTGTAGACCATCGGGTGGACCTCCTCCGTTGACACTCTACCCGTACTGAGGTCAACTCTCAAGAGCCTTCCCCAAGCGCCGAAAAGTTGAGCCACGGTTACCACCTTACGTCAGGAGCCTCCTCCCGAGTTCTTCTGCCAGAGTGCTTCCAGGTTTAGCGTAGTGCTTAATTCCCGTGCTAGCAGGCTTCCTGACGACCTTTAGCGCGTTATAGCCTGCTCTAGAGCATTCTCTAGCGCAGGCCGGGTCCCCCATGCAGAGGTCGCATATCAAGACGTACTTCTTTCCTCTAACTACCTTAGGGATCTTCCCGGGGCACGCCTCTACGCACTTGAGGCAGAGCGTGCAGAGCGATGGGTCTACTAGTACGGCTCCGGTGGCTTGGTCTACTCTAAGCGCTCTGGTCGGGCAAGCATTTACGCAGGGGTAGTCAGGGCACTGCACGCAATACTGAGGTACCGGTGCCCCAGGGTAGTGCTCGTAGACGGTTATCCTGGAGGCTGATGGCCATACAACCCCTTCGTGCTTAAGGGAGCAGGCGATTTCGCATAACCTACACCCGGAGCAAGATGTGTAGTCAACCAGTATCCAGAGCTGACCCTGGTGTGCGCTCAAGCTAACACCATCGATCTCTAAGGCCTAAGCTTTTATGCTAGCCTATGGTGAGCAAGCTGACGAGTCCATCTTGAGGTAATACCTAAGCCTTTCATACCGCTCAAGGTAGGTGAAGCATACTGCTAATATAACGCCGGAGAGCGGTTGACTTATGAAGTGCTTTAGGCTATGAACCCCGTTGAGGACTTGCTCTCCAAGTATGGTGGAAGAGCTTACTACGTACTGAAGGCCGCTCTGGAGGTAGCGGAAGAGAACAGAGAGATGGGGCTCTCCAGGCTTGGTGACTTCGACTATAGGTCTCTAGTGCGAAAGCTCAAGTCTTGGGGGATCGAGTACAACCCATCGAACTTACTCAAGGTAATGGAGAGAGAGTACGGTCTCGTGAGGACGTCCTACAGGTCGTCTAACCAGAGGTGGTGGGTATTCACCGATATATCTTCAGTTAAGCTGGCTCTAGAGGATAGTAGAGACGAACCTGGAGACCCCGAGGAAGAGCTCTTAGCTATCCAAATAGCCGTGTTAGACGTAGATAGAGTTGTCGCCGAACTAACCAGCATTTTGGCTAGAGAGAGGATAAGCCCGACCGACGAGAGGAGGCTCAAGGAGATAGTGCTTAATGAGCTACCCCAAATCGTCGAGGTCTACAAGAAGGCTGCTAACTACGGTAATAAGTTCTCGGACTTCATAGGGAAGACTAAGAGGGCCCTAGTGTTGGCGCGCAAAGCGGCTCTCCTAGTCAAGAGCGGCTCCCGGGTGGCCGGTGGAGAGACTCTGGATGTGGGTATCGATAGCAGGCTACTGACCCCTTCGAGAACGCGCTAAACCTCCGGTGCGGCTTCATCCCCCGCAAATCCCCTTACCAGCAGTAGACTCGAGTGACTCAGCCCACATAAACCGGCACGGGTCCCAAGCCCAGTACTCTAGTACAAGGTTATCGCAGTTAACTAGCCTTCTTTATAACTAGTTAAGCCAGTAAATCTTGGTGTAGAGGATAGCCCCGTCGGTACTGGTAGTAGGGTCCGGCTGCGTAGGTTCCCTCGTTGTTCACGCCCTTAACCTGGCCGGAGTACGACCTACAATCGTCTTTAGGTCTATCCCAAGGAGCAAGAAGATTAGGTCGCCAAGCGGCACAGTAGCAGAGCTGGAGGCGGACTTCACTACGTGGGACAACGTAAGCGGGCGCTGGGACTACGTGGTGGTGACTACCAAAGCGTACGATGCCCTAGAGATCATCTCGAGGCTTCGCCATCTCGACTTCAACTTAGCCGTGTTCGCCCAAAATGGTCTCGGCGTGCTCGAAGCCGCTGAAGAAGCTCTCGGCTCGGGTAGGGTCGCTCAGCTGGTTCTAAACCACGGGGTTTACTATAGCGAAAAGAATGAGGAGTTCGTTTGGGTCGGAGGGTCCAGGAGTTATATCGGAACAAAGGGTGAGCCGCCTAGCTACCTCTATCATCTGGTGGAGCACCTCAGGGTGCTAGACGTTGAAGTAGTTCGCAACATAGAGCCGTATAGGTGGCTAAAGCTAGCTGTAAATGCGTCGATAAACGCCCTTACAGCTGTGCTGGGGGTCCCCAACGGCTACTTAGTCAAGGTCCCGGAGCTAGCAAGCGCGACTCGATTGGTAGCGGGAGAAGTCGCTGAAGTGGCTAAGCGCGTTGGTATAGAGCTTCCGGCCGACCCGGCGGAGGAGGCGATAAGGGTAGCGGAGAAGACGGCCGAGAACATCTCATCAACGCTGGCTGACTTAAGAAAGTGTAGAAAGACTGAGGTGGATTACATAAACGGTGCTGTAGTCAAGCTAGGCAGGGACCTGAGGGTACCTACACCCTACAACGAGCTACTATACTACCTGATTAAGAGCTTGGAGGTGGTGTGTAGGCGTGTCTAGAGACAAAGTAACACCCCATCACTTTATAAAGCTGAAGAGAGAGGGAAAGAAGATAGTCATGGTTACGGCATACGAGTACGTGCACGCTAAGTTAGCCGATGAAGCTGGAGTCGATGGTATTCTCGTCGGGGACTCCCTCGGGATGGTAGTCATGGGCTACAGGTCGACGCTGCCAGTTACCTTCCAAGACGTCGCCCACCACCTTAAAGCAGTCGTGTCAGCATCACCTAGAGCCCTAGTCGTCGCTGACATGCCGTTTCTAACTTACGAAGTAAGCCGCGAGGAAGCCGTTAGAAACGCTGGTAAGTACATCAAGCTGGGGGCCGACGCCGTTAAAGTTGAGGGAGGTGTAGAGATAGTAGATAAAGTTGAAGCGATGGTGAAAGCAGGTATCCCAGTCATGGGTCACGTGGGGCTCAACCCCCAGAGGTACCTAGTCTTAGGTATGAGAGTTAGGGGTAAGACGGCGGACGACGGCATAAGGGTTTACGAAGACTCTAAGGCTCTCGAGGAGGCCGGAGTGTTCTCGGTGGTAATAGAGTTTACTACATCCGAAGTAGCAGCGGAAGTTACTAAATCACTCAAGGTACCCACGATATGTATCGGGGCAGGCCCCCACTGCGACGGTCAGATACTCGTCTTCCACGACCTCGTAGGCTTGAACAAGAGTCCGCCGCCTTTCGTAAAGAAGTATGCCGAAGGGTACGAGATATTCAAGAACGCCCTCAAGTCCTACGCTGATGAAGTGAGAACCGGCTCCTTCCCCGAGGAAAGACACTACTTCAGGATGCCCCCCGATGAGCTCAGTAAGTTGCTAGACATGCTGAGTAAAAAGAGGTCTAGCTCGAGGAGTACTCCTTAATCCATGGGTAGAGGTCAACCCACCTGTGTAGCCACGGTCTGTAGGTTCTGATGTAGGGTTCTCCGGTGGTTAGCCTCTTTATGAGTTCGGCGCTCCTCCTGTACTTTATCGACTCTAGTGAACTACTCCCCATCTTGGACTTCCATTCTTCTAGTGGGAGCACGTACTTCTTCTGTACGTAGTCCCTATAGACATCACTCATGACGTTGAACGTACAGAACGGTATGACCCTTCCGTCAGGCATGAGGTAGTGCACGTTGCACCTCATTACTCTCTCGACGTCATAGTTGTAGAGGTCCATGAAGTGCATCATACCTAAAAACAGCATCTTGTAGTGCCACTCGCCGAGGGCCTCGTAAGACCTCTTAATGAATATGTTCGCCAGCATCTTCGGTAATGCGCTCCTCAGCTCCCTCGGTACTTCACCCCACCTGACGTACTTAGAGACTATGTTGGCTATCAGCTTAAGCCCTACGAAAGGTCTGAACCCACCTTCTCTAAGCTCTTCTGATTTCTCCACTAGGTAGTCGAGGAGCCCGTAGACGTCGATAAACCTAGTTATAGGTATGAACTCCACTTCAGCACTCTCTCTGTCTAGAATCCTCGTGTAGACGTACGTAGCTACACCGCACTGCGGATGGTTAGCCATCTCGAACTTGAACTCCCCGGCTAGTCTCTCGATGAACTCCGATATGGGGACTGATGCCGGCACCGGGAACCAGTCCTCCTTCTTGATCTGACCACGGGTCTGCTCTTCGATAAGCCTCACGGCATCCGATATTGTTATCCTCAGCTTCTCTCTTTCGGCTCTCCTGATCATCCCAGTAAGGGATACGGGCTGGAAGTTTACGCCACGCACTACGTCCTGGTTTAGAGCGGCGAACCTCAGTATGTCTCCCAGCTCGTCGGTGTTCACATCCTTTATGACCACCGGGACCAGAACTACGCTAGTCATACCGCCAGCTCTAAAGGCCTCTAGGGCGTAAGGAGCCTCCCAGTGGTTCTTGGGGTTAGCTCTCGGTGACACACCGTCGAAGCTCATGTATACGGTATTTACTCCCCTGGTCCTCAAGTCGCGTGCGTATGATGCAGCCGCTTCAGGACCTTTATCTACGTACAGTCTTGCGAAAGTTATAGCGTGCGTGTTGAGCTGTATGTGCTTAACACCCATACTCTTAAGTAAGCTTATGATCTCCGGCAGGTCCTCCCTTACCGTAGGCTCACCGCCAGTCACCTGAATCACGGGCGTTACCTTCTGCTTAAGTAGCTGCTCAACCATGTATTTGATCTGACTCAAGTCCGGCTCGTAAACAAAGCCGCTTTTTTCTGCGTAAAAGAAGCAGAACCAGCAGTCTAAGTCACACCTATTCGTGGCTACTAAGTTAGCTATAGCCGTGTGACTCATGTGTATAGGGCAGAGCCCGCAGCTGTACGGACACGGCGCCGTGAGGTCGGTATACGTGTACCGAGGTCCTCTCCCCTCAATAAAGAACCTCTCCAACCTTCTAGCGTACTCGGCATCCCCCTGATAGACGTCCTCTACTTCACCGTGCTCGGGACAGATCTTCCTAATGAACCACTTACCATCTCTCTCGACAATAACAGCTGGGAGGAGAGCGTTACAGTAAGGACAAATAGAGTTTGTGTATCTCACTAGCTTTTCTCCACCCTTGAGCTTCGGGATAGGGCCGCCGACAGCTACGACTCTATCAGCGATCTTAATGACTCTATCACTAATCAAAAACTCGGACGCCTTACTCACTTCCATCTGTAATCACTATGAACTATTAACTCCGTTAAATAAAAGCCCGCTACCTTCTTTAAGCATTCACTAAAGCAGAGCAGTAGAAGAGGAAACCGACTTCGTAATCACCATGGTGATAAGTAACTTACTGTGTCAAAAAATTTATTAACTCCAGTAACTTACTATATTTGGTGTAACCATGCACGAAAAAGAACACTTCGAGCACCACGAAGAACATCACGAAGAGGAGAAACCAGAGGAACTTGGGGAAGAGCAAGAGGAGTTCTTCGAGCACCACAAAGGACACCACGGTTGCCACCACCACTGGCACCACAAACACCATAGGCACCACAAGCACTTCCCCGTTCGAGGACCACTACACCTACTAGTCTTGAAGCTACTAGAGGAGAAACCTCTTCACGGTAGTGAAATAAGAGAAACCCTTAAGAGTAAGCTAGGTATCGATGTTCCCAGTTCAGCCGTGTACACCATACTCTCGATTCTCGAGGAGAAAGGTATGGTGTTATCCAAGTGGGAGACGAGTGAGAGGGGAGCCGCAAGAAAGCTCTACAGCATCAGTGAGTACGGACTCGAGTACCTAAAGGAGGAAATAGAGGAACTGAGGAAGTTTAAGAAGATACTTGAATACCTCACTTCATAAAACTCGACGGCTTTTTAGTTCAAGCCCCCGCACGTGGATTTAAGTAAGCATGACAGTCGGTCACAACACTTTCACGGCCAGCATTTAGGTTTAGCCCGGATTAAGTAGTCCTTCTTAACTCTGCTGCTTTATAGGGCTTGGGGTTTGATGGCCGCCCCCTTCTTCGGCTTCCAGTAGCCCCCCGTGGCGCCGAGCCCCTGGGCGACCGAGCGGCACTCGCGCCCGCGGACCGCAGCCGGAGACCCCGAGACCTACGCGGTCTGCGGGGGCTTGAGGAGGCGGTGGTATGCTACCTCGGGGAGCGCACGGAAAACGTTGGAGTGGGGAACAGCATAGGCTTGTCTGGCGCTAACTGCACGTTTTAACTATCTTCAATCCGTAGATGTACTTTCTGGGTGCGTACTCTAGGACTCTTCTGACCTCGGCGAGATAAGCGTTTTTAAGAGGCTCTAGTTTTGGGGGTTCCTCCCCACCCACGGCGTACACGTGTCCTACACCACCGCACGAGAGAACGTTCAGCACGTCGCTTAAGTACTCAAGAGACCTATGCGGTAGGTCTACTATTACCCTACTAAAGGTTCTTTCGCTTACTAGCTCTAGAAACTCCTCAACCCTAGATAACACGGGTACTACTCTACCCTTTAGCTTGTTTAAGCTTATGGACTTAGCCAAGTAGACTATCGCCCACGGGTTAGAGTCTACAGCAAAGCACGTAGCGCTTCTTTTCGACGCTATGTGAAGGGAGTAAGGTCCGATGCCGGAAAACAGGTCTAGCACTCTCTCACCATCTTTGACCTCCTCGGAGACTCTCCAGTGCTCGTAGGATAGTGATGGATTGAAGTATACCCTCTTTACGTCCACACACATCTTGACCCCGTACTCGGTGTGTACGGTCTCCGGGACGTCCTCGCCCCATATCTTGATCAACCTCCTGACCCTGAACTCACCTTCGGTTGCTGTCGAAGTATAAACGGTTCTCACACCTGACGACACTTTAGCTATCGCTTCACCAACTAAAGGACCGTAGCTTAGGAGGTCTTCCGGAAGGTGTATAATGGCTATACTGCCTACCAACTGGTAGGACCTGGGGATTCTGCGTAAGACGTCCTCGGGGAGGACGCCACGGAGCAGGTCGATAAAGCGTACCCCCCTGGAGCGAGCTTTAAAAAAGTCGACGCAAGGTGCTGAGGAAATACCGAGCTTTCGTAGGATCTCGACGGCCTGCGAAGTAGAGCCTTCCACCACCGGGACTCTTACAACTTTACGCAAGCGGTCGCTCTTCACTGAGTAGGTAGGTAAGAGGAGACCGTAGTTCCGCAACAGTGGAATAGCTATATCAGCGCTCACGCTCTCGACTTCTACACACTCAGCTAACCTGCCTGTCTCCTGCGTCAACGGCTAGCTACCGCACAATAGGTTCTACTGAGACTTATTTCCGCCAACACAACTAGGACCCAAAATTTTTCGCCGCGCTCTCGGGGTGTGGCACCTCAGACCTCTCCACTGCTCGCTAATGAGGCTCGACGCGTTGGACTATTCTACTTCAGCCTCAGCACGTAGCGGTAACGTTTATAAGGTCATATCGCACTCGACTTATTGATGACGGAGCGGTGGTAGGAGCTGGTGAGTGGTTAAAAGTCTCGACGTCTTCGAAGGGCGTCGTTGATGGTTTCGCCCTCACTATGTCGCCTAGGGGGAATAGAAGAGCCGAGAGGGTACAAGAGCTGTTGTGCGAACGGCGTTTCAACGTTAAGGTATCGGGGTACTTAGCTGAGACCTCAATCTCGGAGGTGCTACGGGGCTGGAACTCTGTCAACTCTGCCTAGTGCTAGCCGGCTCAGGTCCTTAGGGATAGTCCCGAAGCTCAATAGTGCCGAGGCTCTCAGACTAGCCTCTAGAATAGCCGAGTACGCTGAACACAAGGGTTTGAAGGTGTACATGGACTCCCGTACCAGGGGCCTCATCGACTGGCTAAGGTACTTCAGTCTCGGGGTGGATGAAGTAGACGTAATCGCTGTCGTCGGCGGAGACGGCACTATCTTAAGGACTATGCACCTACTCGGAGACCTAGAGATACCCATTTTAACTATCAGGCACGGGAAGAGGGGGTTTCTTGCCGACGTTCCACCCCACGATTTCGCACTAGCGATCGACAGGCTGCTCAGCGGTGTGTACTCGCTACACGAGTACATGAGGTTGGCAGTGCAGACAGAGAGAGTAGACAACATACCCTACGCACTTAATGACGCAGTGGTAACTACATCTTCGGATTCTAGGGGTAAGGTTTGTAGGCTTAGGGTCATGAAGTACTCCCAGGGAGGTGTACCAGAGAGAGTACTCACGGTGGTAGGTGATGGGGTGATAACGTCTACACCCGTAGGCTCGACTGCCTATAGCTTAGCCGCCGGGGGGCCGATCGTGGATCCCCTCATGAGGGCCATAGTGATCACACCCTTAGCACCAATCTCATTATGCTCTAGACCGGTAGTTCTACCTGACCACGTTAAGGTGTCTGTTGAGGTTGAAGGCGATTCACACCCAGTCGAGCTATTCGTAGACGGGGTACTGATCTCGAGACTCGAGCCTGGCGACACGATACTGGTGTCGAAGGCACCTAAGCCCGCTAAAGTCATCAGGTTCTTCACCGAAGATTACTTCTCGAAGGTATTCGAGAGATGCCTGTAGACTGCGGGAGAAGCACTATAGTACTAGACTCGGCTGCGATGTTTGCTGGGGTCGAGTTGAGCTACGGACTCTTTTATACAACCGAGGGAGTCTTAAGAGAGGTTTTAGATAGTGTTAGCAGGATGCGGCTAGAGTTCGCTCAAGCGTCGGGTAAGCTAGTAGTGCTCTCTCCACCGGGCGAACACGTGGCGTCTGTAAAGTCTAAGGCTAGGGAGCTAGGCCTGCTCGATGAGCTTTCTCGCACGGATATCGAAGTTTTAGCGCTGGCAGAGTACGTCAAGAAGAAGTGCGGTAACGCCATCCTTTACACAGACGACAGGCTTGTTCAAGACGTGGCTCTATCCCTCGGGATCCAAGTCCGCGGGATAAAGTACGCAGAGAAGAGAAGACCGAGTAGGTACTCGTATAGGTGCAGAAGCTGTGGTCACATTGGGGTTACTCCCGGGAGCTGTCCACGCTGCGGCTCTACCCTGGAGTTAGAGGAATTGCCTAGATAATGTACTCTTTTGGAAGCTCTATACCCGATTTGCTCAGAGTATGGGCGCAGTTGCGGCAGAACATCCCGAGCTTTCTGTCCACGTCAAACACGTTGTTACTGAAGCTCATTACGCACTCTCTGTTCTTGCAATGCTTCAACCCCAGAACGTGACCGAGTTCGTGGAGCACCTCCTTAACGACCCTCGCAACGTAGTTTCTCCTATCTGTCCACACCCTCAGCCTCCTGAGGAAGACAGACGCAACCTCTAGTTCCGGGATGGCTAGACCGAATACGAAGTTGAGTCCAACTATGTAGGCGTCGGCGTCGGCTAGTAGAAGGCCTATAGACTGCGGGCTCTTTCGGTACGCTACTAGCCTCGTAGCAGCTTCAGCCATATACTGGCCTCGGGCTCTATCAAAGACCTCTTCAGGTAGGGTGATCATCCCAGCGTAGCGAGAGCTGAAGCCCAGAACCTTCGGTATGGACTCTAGTACCGAGTCTAGAGCATCCTTTTCTACGTACCCGAAGGTATAGACTTCAACGGTTCTAGCCGATTTGTTCCCCTAAAAGCGTAAGTGTAAAGCATAAATACGTAGTTTACTTAGCATGACTCGCGTCATAGCACGAGTACGAAGTTGTGCTCTGTAAATCGAACGACTTTAGGGTGATGTCGGCCGTATTCAGCGGTCTAACCACCTGCTCAACGACCGTTCGTAACTACCTCGTTGCTGGAGCTCTAAAGCTTATATGCTTTAGGCTGTAGCTTGATTGCGGTAGTCCACGTATGGTCGTAGAGGCCTTGGTCACTTCAGTACTGACAGTACTCATCCCGATATACGTTGTGTCGTTCTTGCTCTACGTGGTTCGCGTTATTAAAGGACCTACTATCCCGGATAGAGTGCTGGCTGTAGACTCCCTAGGGTACGACCTGGCGGCGTTTATGGTCGTTCTATCCATCCTCCTTAAATCCCCTCTCATGGTCGTGTCGGGTCTAGCCCTAGCTCTATGGGTTTACGCATTCGATATCTACGTAGCGAAGTACCTAGAAGCTAAAGAAATGGGTGAGTGAAGTGATAGACCTGGTCTTAGTGGTTGCAGGGTTAACCCTCATCTCGATCGGAGTCTTTTACGACTTCGTGGGTGCTATAGGTCTACTTAGGTTGCCAAACTTTTACACGAGGCTTCACGCAGCTACTGCTGGTGCTATAGGAGGTGCTGTAGTCCCTATGATAGGGTCCGCTCTCGTAGCTCTCGGTGCGGACTACCTGGGTCCTCCCAGGTTCTTCCTTGCGGGAGCAGCCTTTGCGAGTAGCATACTACTGATGGTCTTAGCTCAAGCTGGGTCGCACGCTATCGCGAGAGCAGCCTACATCTCCGGTGAGGCACCGAGGGAGCCCATACTACACGACGCCCTCAAAGATAGGGGTGGTGAGTAGTGGAAGTTGTACCGATATCGATTGCTGCGGTAGCCGCTCTCTTATCGGTGATAGCGACATACCTAGCTGTTAGATCTAGAGACATGCTTGCCGCAGTAGTTTTTTCAGCTGTCCAGAGTACTGCGTACGCACTAATCTACTACGTCCTAATGGCTCCAGACATAGTGTTAGTGTATATCCCTGTCTCCGTGGGAATACTGCCAGCAGTCACAGTCCTCTTAATAAAGAAGACCGAGAGGTATGAGAGTTGAACCTGCGGGAAGCAGTAATAGCTGTCTCTATAGCCTTAATGATCGCTCTTTTAGCTTACACCATAGGGGCCGGGGGATTAGGTCCCATCGCTCCAAGTAGGCTTAGGGACTTAGCGGTATCCTACCTAATCAACACGTACAATCCTTGGAACATCACTAAGAGTGCTCTATCTTTAGAGGCCGTTACAGCAATAGTCTGGGACTATAGAGGTCTCGATACGTTCTTCGAGACATCCGTGCTATTCGTGTCAATCGTAGGTGTCGCTCTCGTGTTTAGAGGATACCGAGAAAAGCTAGGCTTAGGTGGGAGGGGTTTGTCCGAGATAGTCAGGACCTCCACGAGAGTTCTCACACCCCTCATACTCATAGCTGGAATCTCTATAGCCATCCACGGTCATCTCACACCGGGAGGTGGGTTTCAGGGAGGGTCCTTCATAGCTGTACTGCTAGTACTAATGTCTGTGGTCTTCTCCCTAGACTTCGTCATAGGGAGCGGTCTTACGAGTAGTAAACTCCTCATGCTCAGGTCTATCGGGTTAGTTGGTGTACTTTCTACTTCAGTAGCTCTAGTAGTACTAGGCATCATACTAGGGACTCACGCCTACATATTCCAAAACATGGCTAGAGAGGGTTCACCTCTATCGATGCCTTCCTGGCTACTCGATCGCCCAACTGGTGGTACTTTACTCTTCTTTAACCTATTTGAAGCACTAGCTGTTGCTGCCGGACTTTCGCTAGCGTTCCTAGTGCTCTCCCTAAGGGAGAGTGAAGTAGAGGAAGCTCTTGGGGAGAGTGAGTGGTATGAGTGACTTAGTGATAACTCTCTATACTGTAGTAGTTCTCTCGTTAGTAGTTAACATTGGGATATCACTATACGGAGTCTTCACGAGGCCCTCTCTAGTGAAGAAGTTCATATGCTTAACCATATTCTCAGATACCCTAAACAGCTTCGCTATCGCGATCGGGTTTAGACGCGTGAGCGACACCTATCCGTCAATAGCTGTACTCAGCTCTGTGCCGGAAGACCTCAGTGAGCTAGCCACATTTGCTGAGACCGCAGTCGACCCCGTACCGCAGGCTCTAGTTCTAACTGCTATAGTCATCGGTTTAGCTGTCTACATGTTTTTAGTTGGTCTGATAGTTATGTACTACAGACACTACAAAACGACTCACGTAAGAATTATGGAGGGTGGTTCCGTTGGGTAGGGTCTTCAGCTACCTAGCTGTGTTCTCTATGATATACTCGTTTTATATGGTCTTTACTGGAGCTACCTCTGCCTTCAGCTTAGTTTTAGGAGTTATAGCTTCCGCAGTAGCGTCGGTCGTCGTTAAGCCAGTGCTGATCTCTCGGGACCTTAAGGTATCCGACGCAATTCGGCTGTTCTACCTCGTAGCCTACTACTTCTACTACATGCTGGTAGCAGAAGTAAAGGCACACGTCAGAATAGCTAGGATAGTATTGAGTAGGAAGATTAAGATCTCACCGGCGATCGTCGAGGTTCCATACTACGTTGGTACGAGCTATGGTATGACTCTAATAGCGGGCTCCATAACGAATACCCCAGGCACTGTAGTAGTTCAAGTAGATACTAAGAGGAAGGTTTTCTTCGTGCACTGGCTCACAGCAACCACCTACGAGCCAGCTAAAGCCAGGGAGGAGATATCGGCAGAGTTCGAGAAGTACGCACAGAAGATCTTCGGGTGATGAAGAGTGTTGTTGGCTGGACTACTCCCCTTATTCCTAGTGGGCGCAGCGTTCCTCCTGCCAGGACTCTCTCTAGTAATCAAGAACCCCAAGTTCTTCCGTGCCTATTCAATAGCCGTGTGTATAGTCGGTTTATTCATGGCGCTAGCCGTGGCTCTAGAGACCAGCGGAGGCAGAGTGGTTACCTACTGGTTCGGGGGCTTCAGGCCGCCGCTCGGCATAGTTTACACTATAGACTCCCTGAGCAGCACTCTAGCTCTCTTATCTATGTTCATACTCACTATGTCCACTCTATACAGCACATGGATGGTTAGGTCGCGCAACGAATACTTATATTACACGTTCATGCTGACACTAGGTGCGGGGTCGGTAGGCTGTCTATATACTGGCGACGTATTTAACTTCTTCGTAATGCTTGAAGTTCTGTCTCTTTCAGCCTACGTCCTGGTCTCCTTCTACAGAGACAACCCCAGGGCTATAGAGGCGTCAATCAGGTATGCGATAGTTGGTATGGTAGCTACTTCGCTGTACCTATTGGCAGCGTTCGTAGTGTACGGCTCCTACGGAACCCTCAATATGGCAGACATAGCCATGAAGTCGAGGCATCCGGAAGCGGTAGTTGCTTATAGTGGCGGTGTCTTCGGCAACATAGCTTTTTCTACAGCTGTAGCGATAGCTTTATCTGCCTGGACCTTTACCTTTAAGGCCGCCATATTCCCCAACCACTTCTGGCTTCCGGACGCTAACCCGGAGGCTCCGACACCCGTCTCGGCCCTCTTCGTAGCCGTTATCGACTTAATAGGTGCCTACGGAGTCATGAGGTTTCTCTACACGCTATTCGGTGCGGGAAGCGTCATAGAGGCCTTAAGGTGCGACATCCTGTTGCTACTCCACGGGTTGGGGGCTCTCTCGGCTCTCGTCGGGGCCTTACTATTGCTCGTCCAAACAGACATCAAGAAATTCATCGCCTATAGCACGATCAGTCACATGGGTCTGGCGTTCATGGCTACTACTACCGGTACTGAGAGAGGCGTTTCGGCAGCGGTACTCCAGCTCATCTCCAACTCCCTCAGTGAAGCCCTTCTCTTTTATGCGGCCGGCATAGCGATAGTAGCTGCGGGTAGGTCCCTAGACAGCCTCGGTGCTTTAAGAAGGAGTAAGCTGGCGTCTACAGCCTTCGTGGTGGGACTCCTTAACCTCTTCGGCATAGTACCACTACTCGTAGGCTTCTGGAGCAAGTTGTTCATATTCATGGCCGTCCTAGAGGTAGGCTACCTGGCGAGTGCGGTAGTGCTCGTAGTATCAACGGGTATATCGGGGGTAGGCTACGTTAGGCTCATGAACTACCTCGCTAAGTCGGCACCAAAGACTAGGGAGGACCCAAGACTGCGTAGCTGCTGGGTACCTAAGGTGGTCATAGCTATAACGACTCTAGCGCTAGTCATACTCGGAGTTGCGGTTATAGCTGTACCTGAAGTGAGTAGCATCATAGCGGATGCCGGTAGAGCAGCAATGGACTACGTCAGCTACGTTAGAGCTGTCATGGGCGCATGAGGCTGTGCCTCGTTTATACAATATAAGCAGTCGCATGGCGTATTTAAAAAGGTTAGAACAACTGAGGAGTGGAGAAAATGAGGTTCGCATTCCTTTGCCGGCAGAGGCCCGGCGCCTCTCACCATAAGGTAGCGATCATCGGTGCCGGACCTGCAGGGCTATCTGCGGCAGGTTTTCTCGTGTGTAGGGGTTACGAGGTCGACGTCTACGAAAAGCTACCGATGCCTGGCGGTATGATGACTTTCGCCATCCCCAAGTACAGGATCCCGCTAGACAGCATCATGGAGGGGGTAGAGGAACTCAAAGGCAAGTTCGGCGTAAAGTTTACTCTATCTACTAAAGTATTTTGTGGTGAGAGGAGGGACGAGGGTGACGAGCTGGCCACAAACTCGCTAGACATGCTCAAGCTCGCTGAAGGCTACGACGCAGTACTCGTTGCTACCGGGACGTGGCGCTCTAGGCGGCTCGGCATCCCTGGGGACGACGCTAAGAACGTTATGTCGGCACTAGAGTTCCTACTCGACTTACATCTCGAGGAGCTAGGCCTCAGGGCCAGTCACTTGGGTAGCCTGAGGAGGGTCGTGATTGTAGGCGGGGGTCTCAGTGCTATAGATGCTGCTGAAGAGAGCTTAATGAAGGGGGCTCAAGAGGTGTACCTAGTCTACCGAAGGACTATAAAGGAGGCACCAGCCGGAGAATATGAAATAAGGAGGCTAATGAGACTAGGTGTGAACTGGATAGAGCTCGCCGCACCAAAGAGTATCGTAGTCGAGAACGGTATCGCTAGGGGAGTAGTATTCCAGAGGATGAAGCTTGGGGAACCGGA
The DNA here is from genome assembly GCA_038832865.1 of Sulfolobales archaeon. GTDB lineage: Archaea > Thermoproteota > Thermoprotei_A > Sulfolobales > NBVN01 > DRZP01. The sequence goes on along the minus strand of JAWBJE010000004.1, from coordinate 65,995 downwards.
CGAGACGGGCAGGCCGAGGCCTGTCCCCATCCCTGGTAGCGAGTTCGAGGTAGCAGCCGACCTGGTTATAGCAGCTATAGGTGAGATCCCCACGCCTCCGGTGGCTTCCGAGTGTGGTGGTATAGGTAAGTACGTAGGTAAGGACGGCAGGATGATTGTGGATAGGACATATCGAGTGCCGGGTACTAACATATTTGCTGCTGGAGATGTGGTAACAGGTCCTTCGAAGATAGGTCAGGCCGTTAGGCTGGGATTACTCGCGGCAAAGGAGGTGGACAAGTTTTTGTCTGTTAAGACCCTCGTAGCGAGGTGATGAGAGTGCCCGACTCCGGAGTTCTACTAAGGGTAATAGACTACTCGAAGTGCATGGGTTGCGGAACCTGCGAAGCTGTATGCGAGTTTGTGCACGAGCTAGGTCCGTTCATAAAGCTCTACGAGCTTTGGGGAGGAGTCAAAAGACCTATATCGTGCTTCCACTGTAGTAAAGCTCCTTGCGTTGAGGCCTGCCCGACCGGTGCTATGAGGAGGGACTCGCAGGGAGCAGTATACGTTGAGCTGTCTAGGTGCATCGGCTGCATGGCCTGCCTGTACGCTTGTCCGTTCGGTATACCTGACTACAGCGAGGTTACGAAAACGTCGATAAAGTGCGATCTGTGTAGAGCGCTAAGGAGCGACGGATTGACTCCGGCCTGCGTGGCGATGTGCCCCAGTAGGGCTATACTAATGGGCGGACCCAAGGCCGTAGGAGACGAGATAAAGAAGAGGGCACTAGCGCGCATAGTTCAGCTAGGTGAGACCTAGTGATAGACCTCTCGAGGTACTCCATCTATGCTGCCTCGATGTCGCTACTCTTCCTCGGCAACCTAGGTTTCACTAGGGCAAGTAGAGTAGGTGCCACACTGAGAGTCCTCGGTTTTCTAGTTCTCTTGCTACTGCTCCACGACTGGTACCTGGAGGCGTTTCCATCGGTACTCTTGGTGGTTTCGGTCGTTACCGCTTCTCTAGTCACTTTGTACACGTTCGGGTACTCGTACAGGAAGTACGGTACTGGAGCTCTGCAGCTGCTAGTAGACTTCTTTACTCTCTCTACAGCATTAGTGTTCACGTCTAAGTACCTAATAGAGCTGGTCGCCCTATGGTTGATAGCCGAAATGTTAGGTTTCTTCGTTGTAGTTTACGACGCTATAGTAGGAACAAATCCTAGGGCTTGGTCGGCCGGACTAAGATACCTTATCGTGTCTATGGTTCCGGCGGACCTCTCCCTGCTCCTACTGCTAGCTCTTGCCGGCCTTGGCCCATCCATGAGCACCCCACTCACATCGATAGCGATCGACCTGAGGTCGCCCGTTCTAACGGTTATCGCCATGCTGGGCTTCATGGCGAAGGCGGCTGTAGCCCCACTTCACTTCTGGCTCCCGGATGCTCACTCTATGGCCCCATCGCCCGGGTCGGCAGTCCTCTCGGGCCTCATGGTTAAGATGGGGGTGTACGGTTTAGTCAGGTTGGCATTGTCGCACGCGGTTGATGTAGGCGTTGCCGCAGTGACATGCCTCGTGTTCGGGTCCTTAACGGCTATCTACGGAGGCCTTCAAGCCCTCGTCCAGTCGGATATCAAGAGGATCTTGGCTTACAGCACCGTATCCCATACGAGCACTATGACTCTACTCATAGGGCTATACGTGATGTCCGGGTCCTCAGACTTTCTGACGGCAGTCACCATATATGCCGCTGCTCACGCTATCTACAAAGCATCCCTGTTTATGGACTCCGGCGTGATAGAGCTACTGACCCACACTAGAACGCTCGAGAAACTCGGGTACGTATCTAGAGTAGCCCCCGGCGAGACTCTTTCTGCGTTAATGTCTGTTCTCTCACTAGTTGGTGTTCCTCCGACACTTGGCTTTCTAAACAAGCTCGTAGTCTTCATGACGCTAGCTAGCCACATACCGGTATCCTGGGTCTACCTAGCTATCACGTTGGTCGTAGCTTTTGAAGTAGCGCTATCTATAGGGTATAGCGTTAGGTACCTTCTAGCACACATGGGCAACCCGACTTACAGATACGAGGAGCTAGACCCGTCCGGTATGAAGCTAGTTCCTTACGTATTATCTCTATCAGTGTCGTCACTAGTCCTTACGTACTACGTAGTCGGGAGCCTAGCACCCGGTCCAATAGTCGACCTAGTTCCGCAAGTACTTGCTCTACTCACTCTATTTAGTGCTCTATTCGGCATCGCTGGATGGATTACCTACATAGTCCTAAAGCGTGGTAGAAAAGACGAAGTTTGGCTAGGGGGTGCTAGACCCTGAGCCACGTTAGGTCGAGCGTAGTAAGGAGAATGGAAGAGTACATTAAGAAGCTCATGTTTGTAGATAGCTCCGTCTTCTTCGATCGAGTTACTGAGCTAAGTGGTCCACTAGTAGAGCAAAAAGGGTCTAGAGCCAGCTACGTCTTCGCCAAAGTCATGAGGTCGATAATAAACCTTCCGCAGTACTTCGCTATCGTAGAGTTCGACTTTAGGAAGTACGCAACTATCGCAATCAGGTACCTCGAGTGGTTTAGGCGGTCTCTCGAGACGTCAGTAGCTTTTTCGTCTCTACTAGCTGGAGTCCTAACCACTATAGCAATGCTAGTGGTTGTGGTGTTGAGGGGTGCTGTATAGCGTAGCTGCCGCAGTCTTGTCTCTCGCGCTGGCACCAGTATATGACGGACTGGAGAGAAAGATTAGAGCAGCTATTCACACGAGGATCGGTCCACCGATCCTCCAGACGTGGTACGACATACTCAAGCTCTTCACGAAGGAGATCGTTGTGCCGGTAGGTGGTGCTTGGTGCACTCTAGTGACAGCGCTAGAATTGTTGGCGCTAATAGCGTCCTCGGCTATCTTGTACCACATATCGAGCTACGGTCTAGGTCACGCAACTCTCCCAGAGTCTGTGGCTTTCATAGTGCTAACTAGTGTTGTAGCAACTCTAGCGATCGTTAGAGCCGTATCTCAAAACAACGTATTTTCTGTAGTAGGTGGCTTTAGAGAGTTCTCCCTGATGCTCTCGGCAGAACCATTTCTAGCCGTATCCTTTCTTTTTCTCGCCTCAGGTGCCGGCTCTCTAGCCTCAAGGAGTATCGCAACAGCTGTGTTAGCAGTATCTTCATACGTCATTAGCGGTAGAGTACCGTACGACATAGCTGAAGCCGAGCCGGAGCTGGCTTCCGGTGTAAACATAGAGCTCGCTGGACCATTACTAGGGTTGGCAACAATTTCTTCTGTTTTAAAGAAGCTCGTTTCTGCTACTCTAACAGCTCTAGCCCTCATCTCTTTTGCTGGACTGAGTGGTTTGAGCTCCCTCGCAACCGTAGTTGCCGCAACCCCAGTTGTATGGGTGGTTCATACAGTAGTTAGCACTATACTTGGAAGAAGTAGGGTGGACCTAGCGGTAAGGTTCCTATATGTTTTACTCTTCTTCTTGTCGTCAACTCTAGTTCTCTCTTTCGGGTTGGGGCTATGAAGAGAGATTCGCCACTCTCAATTATTGTTAAAGCTCTAGAAGGGATTGGGGCTTTCGTTGAAGAGGTGAGAAACTCTGAAGTATACTTCAGAGTTACCAGGGAGAACGTTAGAGCCGCAGCTAGAGCTCTCTACAGCTTAGGGGCCTACCTTAAGACTTGCGCCGGTGTTGATGAGAGAGAACTCAGTGGGCTGTTCGCTATTTATTACATTTTCGGTTTAGACGATCATGGAGTAGACGCTGTCTTAAGGGTTTTAGTTCCCCAGGACGACCCTTGGACAATCTCCGTAGTTCCAGATGTTCCAGCAGCAGACTGGTGTGAGCTCGAAGTCCGCGACCTGCTGGGGATAGACTTTAGAGGCAGGTTAACTAAGAGGTTGGTCCTACCCGAGGACTGGCCGGAGGGTGTTTACCCGCTGAGAAAGGAGTTTAAGTACGATGAAAAACCTCCCAGAGTCTTACGGGGGGAGCTACCGGAGGAAGCCGGTATTCCAGTTGGACCTTATCATCCGGCACTTCACGAACCAGAGTACTTCGAGCTATACGTAGAAGGTGAGAGAGTAGTAGATGTAGCGTATAGAGGGTTCCACGTCCATAGAGGTATCGAGAAGTTAGCAGAGTCGCAGAGATTCACCTACAAGCAAATTCCGTTTTTAGCCGAGAGGATATGCGGTATATGCGGGTTCGTCCACTCTTCCTGCTACGTAATGGCAGTCGAGAAGGCCGCTGGCATAGTCATCCCTGAGAGGGCCGAGTTCATTAGGTCGATAGTACTCGAGGTCGAGAGGCTCCACAGTCACCTGCTCTGGCTCGGAGTTGCAGCCCACTTGCTGGGTTACGATGCGGGGTTTATGCACGCTTGGAGGATCCGCGAGCGGGTTATGGTGCTGGCCGAGTACTTAACTGGTTCTAGAAAGACTTACGGGATCAACTTAATCGGAGGCGTAAGGAAAGACGTAAACACGGAAAAGATCGATAAGGCCCTCAAAACAATTACTGACTTAAGAAAGGAGTTTACCGAGCTAGTTAAGGCTATTCTGGCCGTACCGCAGATCAAGTCGAGGGCTTCTGGTACCGGAGTTCTGACCAAGGCCGAAGCTAGAGCCCTCAGTGTTGTGGGCCCGGTCGCTAGAGCTTCGGGTCTCTACAGAGACGTAAGAAAAGACTATCCGTATCTAGCCTACAAGAGGGTATCGTTCAAGGTTCCGCTGTATACTGAGGGAGACAATCTAGCTAGACTGCTTGTTAGAGTTGATGAGGTGTTTGAGAGCATCGAGATAATCAAGCAACTCATAGACATGCTTCCGGGGGGTAGCGTAGTAGTCGAGGAGTACGACATACCTCCGGGTAGAAGGGCTGTAGCAGCTATCGAGGCACCGAGAGGAGAAGACGTGCACTTCATAATTACTGGAGTCGGTAGGCCGTACAGGTGGAGAGTTCGGGCACCGACGTACCAGAACATTCCGGCGCTAAGAGCTATGCTGAGAGGCGCTCCCCTAGCTGACGCGCCGCTCACGATAGCCAGTATAGACCCCTGCTTCTCCTGTACCGATAGGGTTACGGTGTTGGACGTAAGGTCTGGTAGGAAGAGCTTCATTAGGCTAAAGCAGGGTGTTTAGAATGTCTGTAGCTAGGATCCTAGAGATTGCCTTAAGAACCGGTCGGGTCACTAGGAGGTACCCGTATGAACCTCCTCTACTTACTCCCGAGTTTAGAGGTGCTGTGAAGATCGATCCATCGAAGTGCTGGGGTTGTGGAGCGTGTGTGAAGGTCTGCCCACCCAACGCTCTAACTCTCAAGCCAGCTGGAAAGGAAGCTACACTCGAGTACTTCGTGGGTAGGTGCATATTCTGCGGTATGTGTGCTGAAGTATGTCCAGCTAAGGCTATAGAGGTAACTAAGGAGTTCGAGCTTTCAGCAACCTCACTAGAGGACCTTAAGTCTAGAGTTATCCATAGACTGGCTCGATGCTCGATATGCGGGGCGCCCATATGGACTGAGGCCGAGCTCAGAACTGTAGTTAAGTCGTCACCGATAGCTGAAGAGTACTACCTGGTCTGTCCAAAGTGCAGAAAGGAGAAGTTCGCAAGAGCCGCTATGCTCAGGCTGGGTGCTGGAAGTGAGTAGTGTTAACATAGCTAGGGCTTTGAGGGCCATCAAGAGGAGTGTGTGGGCATACCACCTCAACAGCGGCTCCTGCAATGCGTGCGATATAGAAGTTCTAGATGCGCTAACTCCATACTTTGACGTAGAGAGGTTCGGGATAAAGCTCGTGGGTTCCCCTAGGCATGCCGACGTAATACTGTTCACAGGTCCCGTAACGAGGGAGTCCCTGCCGAAGGTCGTAAAGACCATTAAGGCCATGCCGAGACCCAGGCTTATCCTAGTTCTAGGGTCGTGCGGAGTTGGGGGAGGTATCTGGTGGGACACGTACTCAACACTAGGAGGCTTCAAGAAGCTTGAAGAAATACTTAGAGAGAATGGTGTAGAAGTAGATAGAGTCGTGTACGTCCCAGGCTGTCCAGTTAGACCCGAGGCTATAATATATGGGATGCTCCTACTTCTAGGGTTAGTTGAGCAGAAGTCAAAGAGAGTTGAGGTGGTTGCGTCTGAAGGCTGAGGTATACATCTGCGTTGTCGATGTCCCCGAGCTCTCGACATACAGGCACGTGTATGCGGCAGTTTCTAAGTGTGTATCTAGAGGTATCTACAGCCTTAGTGAGATGCCGGCGGATGTAGCCGAGAAGTTGATCGAGCGGGGTGAGCTATTAATGACTGAACTAAGTGCAGAAGTTTCCCGCTTAATCGGTGTAGAATACCTCGAGAACTACCAGTACTTAAGGATAGTGCTACGTAAAGAGTAGTACTTTAAACTCATAGGGCCTCGGTAATATTCAGCTCTCTATCAGCGGTCATCGATGCTGACCTAACCTACTGGGAGTGACTAGAGCACACTGATGTAAGGACTCGACTTCTCTTAGTGGCTACTCTAAGAGCTTCAGCAAAGTAGCCTTCTGCTGGGAGTGGTGGGATAAAGACGCAGTATAGCTTTAGTGGTTCACTACCCGTGTTTTTCATTTCGTGCTTAACGCTAGCTCTCGCAAGCACCAGGTACCCTTCCTCTACTTCTGACTCTACGACACTATCTCCGTCAACTAGAACAGAGGTTCCTTTACCAGATATAACGTATATTATCTCAACCAGATATAACGTATATTATCTCATCGGATACGTGCTGATGGAGCCCGGTGGTACCGCCGGGCTCGATCGTGACCGAGAGAACTGTGGCTTTATCGTAGTTACCCAACCTAGGGTCGAGGACTACCTTCAACGACCTCTCGTAAGGCTTGGGAACCTTATACTCCGGAAGGTTACGTGTGTCTACGATCATGTTCTATCGCACCCTAGGTGGATTTCCACTAGGTTAAATAGTTCAATCTCGCTTATCTCTCAGAAGGGGTGTTGTACCGCTCTCTTAATTAGGGGAGTGGAAACTATGAAGAAGCCCAATGCTGTATGTGCCACCGCCTTTAACCACGGCGGAGTGCTCTTCGTAAGTACAGTTGTCGCTACCGAGATAGCGACAACGAGAAGCAGTAGGAAAGACCTCCCCTTTAGGGTAAGGACCTCGAGGATCCGTGCGGATCGTTTTAGTAGGGGTGACGACATAGCTATCCCGACTCCGAGCCCTAGGAGAGAAGCTGAAACACCACTCTCGTAGTCTAAGACCACGTTTCGGTAGGATATCGCAGCACTAGCTAGAGCTAGCAATAGAGCCGCCTTTTCTACTCCAAGGCGCTTGCGCAGTATCACAGAAGCGTAGCCCACGGCGAGTCCTATCGCTGCACCTGCTATAACGTCGTAAACACTGTGAACTCTGAGGCCGATTCTTGAAGTTGCTACAGATAGAACTACTATTGCCGATAGGGTCGCAATGTGTTTTCTCTTTAAACTAACTGAAACGCTAGACCAAAACGTAGTGGAGACCTGCGCGTGTCCACTTGGTAGACCCGGACCCGACGCCGGGACTCTCCACAGCTCTGGAGGTGGACGTGGGACGCCGAGTAAGTACTTCAAGAACACGTTTAACGAACCGGAAAACAGTACTGCTACTAGTGTCGTAATCCCTAACTCAGGGCTCACTAGGTACATCAGCACAAGCGTTAACCCTATGTAAGCAGGCTCTTCTCCAAGCGCGGAGAGTAGTGACCAGAGGGTAACGCTATCGAGTAGGGCAGCAGTAATGAGTAACCCTGCGAGTAGGGCAGCAGTAGAGTAGCAGGCAAGCCCCAAATATCTCGAAACAATTTGAGTGAAACTCAGCTAGGACACCAACCTTCATTGCGGGAAACCTTATTTATGCTATAGTAAGCGCTTCTTAGCTTAAATTTGAAATAAAGGAGAGAGCTCGATAGGGTCGCGAGTGTGGCTGGCTGCGTCATCAGTATACCTCGCTTTTCTATCGCTTACAGATACGTGGTTGTTTCTATACTTAGCGATATACCTCGGGGCCGACCCGCTCACGCTGGGATTAGCGAGCTCGTTATGGAGTATAGTCTTTGTCGCCTCTAACATCTTGTTCGGGAGGTTTGTAGAGGAAGGACTCAATAGAGTAGCTGCTTTTATTTCATCTATCTTGCTTTGCCTATCCGTCTTCACCACGGTCAACTCTAAAGAAGTCATAGGGGTAGCAGCAGGATATGCTCTACTGCACGCTGTTTCAGCCTCTCTAGGTCGTACAGCTGTTAACGTCACGTTACTCGAATACGTCAACTATGAAGCTTGGTCGAGGTATAACTACTTCTTTAACTACGTAACTCTCTCAGTGAGAGGGTTACTGCTCATACTGGTTTACCTCGGGTTAATTACCCCTACAACGTTGCTTTTACTCACACTAGCGGTATCGATCGTGTACGCCCTAACCCTACCCTCGGTCGTTCTCCCAGTTGAGAGGACTCTTTATAGACTGGCTAAGCAGCTGGATAAAGTGTACGCGTACATGAAGTTTACATCTATACTCCCTGAAATAGTGGATACCGGACTAACTGCTTCAGGAGCACTAGAGTTGAGGTGGAACATCGAGAAAGAAGTCGCTAGTTACAGGCCTCTACTAGGGGCTTTCATTTTAGTTGCTAGCTCTGATGCTCTCTTCATAATAGTTCCGAGGTTGCTCTCTAACTACATAGGTAGAGGGCAGACTCTACTGGTTTACGGAATATCTTCTCTAGCTTCAGCGCTTGCCTTAGTAGCTATTTCTAGGGTTTCCAAGGGTAGGCTCACTAGCTTAATCTCAGGTCTAGCTAGAGCGCTCTTAATTCCGCTAGTTACGTGTATTACTGGAGTAGAGCAAGCCGTAATCTACCTTCTTGCTACAGCTATTCTCTTCAACGTATTCAATACCTCTAGTTATAACGTATACATAACGTCTACCTCAGGACAGAGAACGTTTCTCTACGGAGTAGCAGTTGAGTTAGGTAGTGCTGTAGGTTCGATCGTAGGCGGAATCCTCGCTTCAAACTTCGGCATTGAGTACCTTCTCGCATTCTCCATGATAGGTCACGTTATCGCATCTATCGTAGCATCGTAGCCCCCTCATAAACCTCTCCACTTGTTTGATAGTAGCCGAAGATGTTAGGTGGCTTCAGTATCGGCTCTGAGACCCCTTAGTCTAGACGTTGGTCGCCAGAAGCTTACCCGTGAGGTGGAAGTGCGTAGTGCTTACCCAAAAACTCGTTATTATACAGTTTACTATTACTTACCCAGCTCGGGTAGTATCAGCTCTACGAGCTTCTTTCTAGGTCTCTTAGTGGTGACTTCTTCAGCAAGTGCGTGCGCTATTATTGGTAGAGCTATTGTGGCATCCACATGTACTGTAGCTTTATAGCCCCACGGAGAGGTTTTCCCCCAGCTCACTGCTTCCTCGAGAGTAGCACCAGAGAGGCCTCCCCACTGGGGTAGGTCTGTAGTTATTTGAACAGCTAGCTTGTGTGGCTTGTAGTAGTCGTGCCTACCCGACTTCTCAGCAATCAAGGTTTGAGCAACTGTAACTAAGTTTATCGTGTCTTTCGGTACTCCACCTCCAATGTAAATTACAGCGGAATCTTGAGAATGCTCGGCCAGCTTGACTAGTTGGTTAAAGTCTTTAACCATGTCGATGACAACTCTCTTTCCTTCCCTCAAAGCTAGAACAGCAGCTATTCCGTAACCTGAGTCTACTAGCGCTGGAGAAAATACGGGAACACCCCACTTATAGGCAGACGAAACTATCGAATCTATTTTCTTCTCGCTGAGGAACTTCCCAAAGAGGTAGAGAAACTCTGCCGTTGAGTAGATACCATTAGGTAGACTCTTCATGAAATCAAGGATTAGGTTCTCCATAGCTCGGTAGTCGAGCTCTGAGACGTAGACGTCGTAGAACCTATCAACCTTGTGCTTTAGGAGGTCGTAGTCGTCAACGCACGGCGACCCCCTGTAGTAGCTGAACCCCATAGCTTCAACTATGTCTTCTGAGATGTTGGCTCCTGTAGACACTAAGACGTCTACGAATCCTTCATCGATAAACCACTTCACTATCTTCCACATACCCCCCGGAGCCATAGACCCAGCTAACCCCATGAACACCGTGACGTTGGGGTCCTCAAACATCTTCAGCAAGATCTCATAGACTTCCCCAAGCTTTCTGCCTTGATAAGCTGTTTTAGACATCGACCGCAGTAGCTCACCCAGCTTCCTAGACTTGACGTCTACGGACTCGAGCCTATCCCTGAGGTACGGATTGACCTCCATATTTCATCAATACGCAGATAGGCTCCAGAGACTTTAAATACTTGCTCGTAGCAAGATATATTGTGGTTGCCGTGAGTTGCAGGAGTGAGGATATAATCGAGTTTCTCCTTACGAGAAGGAGCATTAGGCAGTTCAAGCCGGACCCGGTGCCGGACGACCTGATACTGAAGATAGTCGATATAGCTAGGTTTGCTCCAAGTGCTGGTAATAGACAACCCTGGATCTTCGTAGTGGTAAAAGACAGAGAGCTAAAGGATAGATTAGCCGGCTTACACTCAGGCACTTCACCACTCCTCAGGGCACCAGTTGGGATAGTCGTGGCATGCGATAAGAACCAGTCTCCAATATCCTACCAGGTTGACTGCGCTAATGCAACTATGTACGTAATGTTCGCAGCACATGCGCTAGGCTTAGGCACAGTGTGGCTCCAGACCCTCAGAAACGTCGAAGAAATCCAGAAGTTGCTCGAGCTTCCCGAGAACTATATTCCCATAGCTATAGTAGCTCTAGGCTATCCTGCGGAGAGGCCTCAGCCTAGGCCGAGAAAGCCGCTAGAGGAGATAGTCTACTTAAACAGGTTCGGCAGTAAGTACGCCGCGTAGTGCTATAGTATGCTGTAAAAAGGTTTTACTCTTTTTCGGCAATAGCTTTCTCGATGTTCGCTACTGAAGCGCTTATATCGTTGTCCCTGCTTATGTTCCCCATGGAGTCTAGAACAGGCTTTGTCAGTACCTTGACTATCTTTCCGGAATCTAGCTCTGCGAGTAGTTGAGGTAACCAAGCCATTCCGTATTCGTCGGTATCTCCGTGCTGGATTAGGAACAAATAGTCCTCCACCCTAATGTCTAAAGGAACACCGTACTTCTTGCTCAACTCCTCCGCTATCTCCTTGAAGTACTTGTGGAGTGGGTGGTGGTCAGCTGTTACCAGTATCAGCTTACTCAGTTTGGCCATAGTTGACACACAACTAAATTTGGTTCCAGCAATATATTTTTAGCCGGACCCTTGAGTCTACGAGCTGGCTCCTCCTTTGTGTTAGGGCGATATTAATGAAGCCACCCAGGGTCTTAAAGCTCTAGAGCAGGCCATGAGGAACAGCGCGCTAGCTAGACCTCCCGAGAGCCTTCAAGCACCTCACTACTGCTTCCCGCGGGTCGGGAGACCTCGTTATGGCTCCACCAACCACGACTACTTGCGCTCCGGCGTCCACAAGCTGAGGTATGTCTTCAGGCTTGATCCCACCGCTCACAGATATGACCAGATCGCTAAACTCGGCTGAAAGCCGCTTCACTAGACTGCGCATGTCGGCAGCCGTAACCCCGAGTCTTCTCTGAACGTCTATGCCTACATGAATGTTTACCGACGATATGCCGGCTTCACTCAGCTCTCTAGCTCTACTCACTATATCTCCCTTAAACCCTATGAAGTCTACTACGAGGTCGCCCCCGAGTTCCCAAGCTGCTCTAGCGGCGGACTCTATAACAGCGTCGTCCGCTGACGCTAAGGCAGTCATAAAGTCCGCGCCTGCCCTAATGGCTATTTCTGCTTCTAGAGCGCCTACGTCGACAGTCTTGGTATCGGCTAGAACCGGTGTCCTACCGACCAGCTCCCTAATTCTCGATATGCTTCTCGCCCCCTCAGACTTTATTAAAGGGGTCCCGACTTCGATTATACCTATCTCTAGGTCGCGGATCCTACTCAAAATGCTTATGGCTTTATCGAGAGAAGTAAAGTCCAGCGCGACTTGAAGCGCGGGGAGTTTCAACTCCTTTATCTTCATCTAAAAACACTGATTAGCCTTCATTTGCCGTATTACTTTGCCGTATTACGTAGTGCTTAACCTTTCTTCGCTAGTACGATCTCGATCGTAGAGACTCTAGACTGTCTGCCGTCGCTAGTAGTTAGCACCTGGCTCCCGATCTTTATGTCTTTTATCTCAACCCTGTCGGGCAGGAACCTGCTTCTTACGATCTCTACGGCATCTACAGCCTTACTGATAGCTCTTCCTCTAGCCTTTATAACGATTTCGGGAACTCCCTGGTGTAGCAGGGTTAGCGTAGCCATTACGTAGTTCATTACCGGCTTCTTGCCGACTAGGACTACGTTTGTAGCCGCGGGTGTCGGACCACTCATTCCTATCACCCGAATTGTTTCATGTGGATAAACTAGTATGACCTTATAAGCTTTTCTAAAACCTTTGGTCAGACAGATATCTTAACCTAAGTGGGTCCTGGCTCAACATTACTTGATGTTGCTGACGCCTTATGTAGCTATTTCAATTTTCTCATCGCTCGCATCGGCTAGTATGACGGAGACTCTCATGAGCGCTCTATACAGCAGTGTACGTGAAGCGCCTCGACGAGGGGTCGAGCCTCTCCCTGAGGTACCGAGCCCGGCGGGGTCCCGGGTGTAACGCGGGAAGGAGTGAGGCGATGGCATCGACTAACGTAAGCTTGTATAAGAGCTAAACCCCCTAGCTCAGCTAGTGGTCTTCTAGGTCTACCCATAGGGCTCGAGTTGTCGACTAACGTCTACCCCTACGGTTTCAAGCTTGATCCCCAATCGAACTCTTAGATTAAGCGAGGACTTCTTCTCGCTTGTTATGCAGCATTATGTCCTCTTTATTACAGTGGAGATTTTGAGATGATATTGGGTTAGTGCGGTCTCTCTAAACCCTACTACGATGGAGATTTGGGATAAGACTCGGTGACCTGCGTTACTTAAGTGATTTAACTGATTGCTTTAAAGCAAAGGTACTCGTAGCAGTTTATCAGGTGTTTGGACTGGAGTACGCGGTAGTGCTCACTCTAGTACTACTGGCCTTCTTGGTCGCTCTAGTTAGCTTAAGCAAGCCACTATCGCCTAGAGTTCTCGGTATAGCTAGAGGCGCTACAAGCTCGCTGCGACAGGCAAAGAAGAGCGATGTCGTATCCGATGTTCTAACCCGTGCTGTAGTTAGGAAGGTGAAGGTCAGTAAGGTAGGCGACTATCTCATACTGACCTTAGTGCTGAGGACATCTGTTGAGTCGAGTACCGAAGTCGAAATAGAAGAGCCGCTGGTGCTGTTGAGCGACGGCGACGTAGTAGTCAGAAGAGAAGGTGTCGACCAGCTGAGTGTTTAAATAATATCCGCACTCACACGATATAATGGTATAGCTGTTGAAATCTCTAGAAGTACGCGTGTGTAAGTGGCTGTCTGAGGAAGAGTTCAAGGAGTTAGTTAAGTACGCAGACTACGTAGGACGCGAAGGTGGTTGCTCGGTATTTAGGGTTAACAAAAGCAAGGTAGCTAGAGAAAGGGTTGATGTAGAAGAGTTAGTTGCTCTACTAAGCGATGTGGGGGCAGAGTTCGACGAGGATTCTCTTAAAGACTTGTTTCCACCTAGTAGAGTCGCTGAGCTAACGTATGATGGGAAATACGTGTACGTGAGGTTTAACTTCTTTCTCAGCGAGGGACTGAGGGAGGCGCTATCCGAGTTCAGGTTGAAGTACAGGCGTGAGGATAGGCTCTTTGCCATCTACCCGTATTACTACAGCTCCTTCGTAGAGGCATTAAGAAATCGTGGTATTAAAGTGGTCGATAAGACCGGTTTTCTAACGAGAGTGGAGCTCGGTGCCCGGATTTCACTGAAGGTAACCTTAAGGGACTATCAGAGGGAGGCTATCGATAGGTGGGTTAAAAACGGCCATAGAGGGGTGGTCGCACTTCCAACCGGCTCGGGAAAGACCTTAGTCGCTATAGCAGCAATAGCGGAAACCGGAGAAAGGGCGCTAGTAGTCGTCGTAACAAAAGACCACGTTAAGCAGTGGTATGAGGAATTCCTCAAAGCAACAGATGTACCTCCGGAGATGATAGGTTTCTACTACTCAGAGGAAAAGAGACTGGCTCCCATCACTATAACCACTTATCAGTCTGCGTCTAGGTACATAAGCAGGTTGGCCCCGCATTTCGGCCTCTTGGTTATCGACGAGGTGCATCATCTGCCCGCAGAAAAGTTCAAGACGATCGCGCTAGGTTCCCCGGCACCTAAAAGACTTGGTTTATCGGCAACTCCGTACAGAGAGGACGGTAAGCACGTGGAGCTATTCCCACTGATGGGGGGCGTAGTCTACTACAAGCTACCGGCGGAGCTAGCCGAAGCAGGCTATCTGGCCCAATACGAGATCATAACGGTGAGGGTAGGCCTCAAGCCTGACGAAAGAAGGAAGTACCTCGAGCTAAAGAGGATGTATCGGGACTTAGTAAACGGGGCGAGGTTCGAAGACGTTCTAGAAGCTGCTAGAAGAGGTGACCGAAGAGCCATAGAGGCTCTCAAGTTGGTCGCGGAGATGAGGAAGATCGTTCAAATGAGCGACTCAAAGGTCGAAAAGGTTAAGGAAATAGTTGAAAAAGAGAAAGGCGCTAAGATCATAATCTTTGCCCACTACGTAGACCTTGCCCGAAGGATAGCTGAAGAAGTCGGCGGGTATCTTCTAACTGGCGACACAGAAGGACCTAAGCGTGAAGAGATCCTAAGGAGTTTTCGAGAGAAACAGGAGGGGGTCTTAGTCGTTACCACAGTAGGGGACGAGGGGTTGAATATACCGGACGCAACTGTCGGCATCCTAGTTGCCGGGACTTCCTCGCCTAGGCAGTTTGTACAGAGGCTTGGTAGGCTTCTTAGGCCTAGCCCGGGGAAGGTCGCTAGACTTTACGAAATAATAACCAAGGGGACAGCTGAGGAACTGCACGCGAAGAAGAGAAAGGACTTATCAGTACTTAGCGAGCTCGAGCCGCAAGGTGACCAAAGCTAGCCAGGTCCTATATATCGAGCGGAGGCACCCTAAAGCAGTCCTAGACTGCTGACTCGCTCTACTACTTGCCTGCTCTTAGAACGTTGAGGATCTTCATGGCGTCTTCCTCTAAGTTAGGTGACTCGGATATTACGACTCCTTCGACACCGAACTCCTTAAGCACCTCAATAGCGGCAACCCAGTTGAACTCTGATTCGTCGAAGTTCAAGTGAGCTCTCTCACCTCTCTCCCCGTATGTTATACCTGACATGTGAACGTGGGAGTTCTTTAGAGCTTCGGACCCTAGCCTCTTCTCTACTTCCGCTAAGATCTCCCTGAAGCCTTCCGCGCTATTTATCTTACCTATGCTTCTAGCGTAGAGGTGAGCGAAGTCTATAGCCGGTAGAGCCATGTCTAAACCCTCGACTATCGATAGAACTTCATCTAGGGAGCCGACTTCAGCTAACCCACCCATAGTCTCAGGCCTCACCCACACTCTTACTCCCATGTCGGCAAGAGTCTTTACGACGTTCTTTAGGGAGTCTTTAACTACTCTGACGGCCTCCTCGGACCCGTATTTTCCGTAATAACCAGGGTGGAATACTACAGACCACGCTCCAGCCATGTAAGCCACCTTAGCTGACTCCACTATTCTCTCTATAGATGCCTTTCTCACCTCAACCCTATCCGAGAGGAGGTTGATGAAGTATGGGGCATGAGCCGTTAGAATAACGCCAAGCTCCTTAGATATCTCACGCGCTTTAGCGGCCGTCTCAAGGCTTATGTTTATACCCCTAACGAACTCTAACTCCATAGCGTTAAGACCTAGCTCAGCTACTCTCTTGATTCCCTCAATAGTGTTCTTCCGCTTCGTCGAATTAGGTATCCCGGCGGTTCCTACATAGACCTTACCCAGCCCCACCACATAACCCTTAAGCGTATAACGAGAGCAGTATAAAAAGCGGGAAGAGCTTAAAGACGCTTTCTACTTCTTCACATAACGCGAGGTCTCCGCCTGAAATCCGAGGTTATGTGCGTACCTTACGGGCCATTCGAGGTCAGGATGGACCTAGCTAATATCGGAGCCGTGCGCACTCTGCTAATCGGGCTTAATACCGTATCGGATGCCACGAGGTCTCTTAGCTCGAGTTGGACAAGTCTGCTATACGCTCTACCGGCCAATATAGCGTGCGTTACAGCAACGTAAACGTCTCTTACCCCCAAGCTTCTCAGCACTCTAACCGTCTCAACCACAGTACCACCCGTACTTATAATGTCGTCTACTACAACGGCCGTCCTCCCTCTAACTACGTCGGGATCTCGGGGCTCTATTACGACCTCTGACGCACTGACCCTCTTTTTCTCCATGACTGTATACGGGGCGCCTCCGAGCTCCTCTGATGCTATTTTAGCCCACTGCTCAGACTCTTCGTCAGGACCTACGATAACGCAGTCGCCGAGCTTGTGGTACGTGCTAACGTATTTTACCAAGTCTCTGACTGCTGTCAGGTTTACGAAGTTATCACCAAAAACGCGCTTCGGGTCTCTAAACCTATGTAAGTGGAGGTCGAAAGTGTATATGCGGTCTACCCGCAACGACTTCAGGAGCTTAGCTATTACTAAAGCACTGACGGCCTCGCCCGGGTTAAACCTAGAGTCCTGCCTTGCGTACGGAATATACGTAAGTACGGAGTAGATGGTTCTAGCACCTAGGTCGGCGATAGTCTCCAAAGTTAGAACGGCCTCCACGAGGAGGTCGTTCGGGCGTCTAGCTAGAGAGTTTACGTAAATGACGTCTAGACCGTTCACATCAACTGGGATCCTAACGTATATTTCGCCGTCGGGGAACTCCTTTACTTCAACATCGTAGTAGCTCGTTCTTAGGTGCTTCGACAGCTCGAAGCCTACGTGTGCTCCCTCCGAACCCCCCAACACTATCACTGCTATCACCTCTCAATAGTACTGGCACACCCTCAACATATATGTGCTCTTCCCATGGTTTGCGCTCAACGAGCTACAGTCGGTTTCAAAGCTAGTTATGCCTTGCGTAGCACTCTAGGGGTTCGACTTTTATATGGGTTTATATCGACTCCGTTGCCTCTCTCCGTTCCCCAGTATCCCGCTCGGACCTTGTTAGACAAGGCATTCCCGCGTCTCGAGTGGCTTGGGAGAACCCATAGACTCTTAGCCCCTCATCGAGTCACTCCCGCGTACGAAGTGACTGGGATACCTATAGGAGTTCCATCAACACCAACAGCGTAAAGGCTGAAACCCGAAGCAATAGCGAGGCTTGAAGCTCATGCTACCGAATTAGGCCAAGTAGGTCCTCGTAGGTTAACTCTTAAAGAGTTCGGGGGGTAGTTCTGCTTTGTTTACCTTTAATCGGCGTCGAGATGGATGGCCGGTAGATGTTCGACGGTTAATGGCGTTATCCCGTACTCCTCCATTAGTATTAGCACGGCTGCTTGAGGTGGGATAACACCGACTTCGGTAATGATAGCGTCAATGTACTCCGGTGGTGTAACATCGAATACCGGGTTAAGTACTTGGACGTTTCGGTTTTCGGTTAACCACTCTCGGTCTACTATTTCAGTAGGGTCTCGCACCTCTATCGGGACTAGCTCCCCGACGATGGTATACGGACTAAACTTGTAGGACTCGCTAGCTACATAAACTCTGGATCTAGCCTCCTTAGCTGCTAGAGCAACGAGAGAGGTCCCAATCTTGTTGACGACGGCTCCGTTGGCCGCTACAGCATCGGCTCCGACGACGACTTTATCTACTTTCTTCATGTAGTACCTTACAGCTGAGTCCGGTATTAGAACGACCTCAACTCCCTCCCTAGCTAGCTCTCTAGCTGTTATCAGCCCCTGCAGTGCTGGTCTCGTCTCTTTAACGAATACTCTCGCTATTTTTCCCTGTCTCTGGGCTTCAAGGATTACAGCCACTGACGCAGTACTGTGGCAGTGGGTCATTATGGTGTCTCCTTTCTCGATTCTTTTCGCACCCAGCTGAGCAATAACTTTTACGGCTTTTTCCGAGTAGGAGATAAAGTCTTTTGCTGCTTTAATAACTGCTTCTCTAGCTTCCTCTACAGACCGAGGGTTGCTCTTCTCGAGTCTGCTCATAACGTAGGATATGGAGTTAGGTAGGGAGACGGCGGTTGGTCTAGCGGACCGGATAAAGTCGGCGACAGCCCTCATGTATCTTGAGAACTCCTCTAGGTCTTTACCGCAGAACTTTTCTGCGGCTATAGCCAGGGCCAGAGCCCCGTTTCTAGCTATATTGCCAGCTCCACGGATCTTCATGCTCCTAATACCCTCCCTGATGCTAACTACTTCATCGGGTACTCTACAACCGGCTACCTCCATAGTGAGGCCACCTCTGCCAAGACTACATCAAGGGACCTGCGGGCTTTAGGCCACCCGACGAGTTCACGAGCGAGGTATATAGCCGCTTGAGGGGCTATAAGCCCTCTCTCGGTAACTATAGCATCAATGTACTCAGGTGGTGTCACGTCATACAGCGGCGTTCTAACGTGGAGGTTTCTACCTATAAACGGTGCCAGCTCACCAATTCTCTCGCTAGGGATTATGAAGTCGGGTTTCTCTATCTCCTCTATAGTTACGAGTTCCCCAAAGAGGGTCTCGGTACCGAACTTGTAGAGTCCCGATACTACGTATACTCTAACTCTCGCTTCTTTGGCGGCTAGTGCTAGAGCAGAGGTACCGACCTTGTTTACCACGGCCCCGTTGGCCGCTATCGCTTCAGCGCTCACAATCACTTTGTCTACACCCTTCATAACGTACCTTGCGGCGGAGTCGACTACGAGGAAGGTCTTGACCCCCATCCTCCCTAGGTGAGACGCTGTTAGCTTACCCTCTCCACCGGGTCTAGACTCCGTTACGTAGGCGGAGATATTGAGACCTCTCTCTAAAGCCTTAGTTAATACCTTAAGTACTGTAGTACTATAGGAGTGCGTCATTACGGTGTCCCCGTCCTCTATCCTCCTAGATGCGAGCTCGGAGACGGTGTCCCTCGCTCTAGCTACGTAGTTCTCGACTTCTCTAACCACCTCACCTACTTCCGCAGCTATCTCGCTTGGTGTAGAAGCCTTTTCTAGCAGTTTCTCGAAGAAGAGCATTAATAGATTGCGCACCGCTTGAGAAGTAGGTCTCGCACTTATGGCCGAGCGCACTAGCCCCTCCATGTTTATCGGTTGCTTGTGGCAGGAACCGACCACTCTCGCTAGAGCTCTCATCACTTCTACTGCTACTTCCGTAGAGCCCAGTATCCTGAACTCTCTGGCTTCAACCAACGTTCTCTCGTAAGCTCTTAAGGCCTCCGAGCAATCCAACCTCTACACACCGGCTTCATGCGTAATAGTTCCTCGAAACCTTATATAGGTGGCGCAGACCCGGTATCGGAGATAAATGTGACTCAGAAAGAGTTTGAGCCGTACCACCTATTCGTAGACAAAAGCTTTAGACCGGACCCGGAAGAGTTCGTGATCGTCAACTTTAAGATTGTTCCAGCCCCCGGCTTTACTATCGAGGATGCTGCCGGTGGAGTTGCTGCTGAAAGTAGTGTCGGAACTTGGACGACCCTCTATGCCTGGTACGATGAGTCTAGGCTATTAAGGCTTATGGGTAGAGCGTACGAAATGCTTAACTTAGGTAGCAGCTTTTTAGTGAGAGTAGCATACCCCGTGGAGCTATTCGAGGAGGGAAACATCCCGGCGTTTCTAGCTTCGGTGGCTGGAAACATATTCGGTATGAGGAGGGTTAAGTGGTTGAGGATAGAGGACATCTACTTGCCTAAGAAGTTCCTCGAGTTCTTCAAGGGGCCGCTTAAGGGGCTGAACGGTGTGAGAGAGATTCTTAAAGTGTTCGATAGACCAGTAGTTGGAACCGTACCCAAGCCGAAAGTTGGCTACTCACCGGAGGAAGTAGAGAAGCTAGCTTACGAAATACTAGTGGGCGGTCTAGACTACGTCAAAGACGATGAAAACCTGGCGAGCCCTAAGTTCTGCACTTTTGAGGCCAGAGCGAAGAGCGTTATGAAGGCTATAGATAAAGCTGAGAAAGAGACGGGTGAGAGGAAGGTTTGGTTCGCCAACGTAACGGCCGACGTTAGAGAGATGGCTAGAAGAATGAAGTTAGTCGCGGACTACGGAAACCCCTACGTGATGGTTGACGTAGTTATAGCGGGCTGGTCGTCGCTGACTTACGTTCGGGACCTAGCTGAGGAGTACGGACTAGCGATTCACGCTCATAGAGCAATGCACGCAGCTATGACCAGAAACCCTGACCACGGGATCTCCATGTTTACTCTAGCCAAACTATTCAGGGTAGTAGGTGTAGACCAGCTACACGTGGGTACACCTGAAGTAGGTAAGCTCGAAGCTAAAACAGCTGACGTAATACTGAACTGCTCTGTACTCAGAGACAGATACTTTAAGCCGGCCGCTGACGATCTCACTCACCTACCTCAGCCCTTCTATCACATAAAGCCAGCTATTCCAGTAGCCTCCGGAGGTCTTCACCCAGGAACCCTACCAGAGGTGATAAGACACATGGGTTTAGACATAGTGATACAGGTAGGCGGTGGTGTGGTAGGTCACCCCGAGGGACCTAGAGCTGGTGCAGCAGCTGTCAGGCAAGCCATCGAAGCGGCTTCGAAGGGAATACCTCTAGACCAGTACGCCGAAGACCACGTAGAGCTAAGGAAAGCCCTAGAGAAGTGGGGGTACGTGAAACCAGTATAAATGAAGAGACGGACCCGATGTGCTACGGTGTAGGCTCCCTTTAGAAGTTTCAACAATCTTTAAGAGTTTCGTCCTCAAGTCGACAGACTCGATATACCTGCCTCTTGCAGCATTTATTTGAGCCTCCTCCGCTTCTACTTCATCTTCATCAAAGAGCAGCTATATACGTCTTCATCTCAACCTTCAGACCCTACCAGCATCATACTCTACCGAACTCTTCATCCACCTCAGCATGTCTTTAAATTTGAATGTATCCTGGGGGTGTTGTACTACATAGCACGGCTAGTTCCAGTACTGGGTTCGTCGTAACCAATGCGAGCATTGTTGCTAAGGGCCTGCTTGACGTACGCCTCACTCGACCTTACAGACCCCAATACCAGTGATGTGCTTCTGCATGATTTGTCGCGACCGTATGTAGCGAGTGAATTCCCGTTAGTCGGTTCGCCGTTCCCCTGTGCGTAATGCTTGAAGAACTTTTAAGCTCATGCTCTCACTTCTACGAGGTGGTGGCGGTGCCCGTGGTAGAAGTTGGTAGGATATGCGTTAAGATCGCTGGGAGAGAAGCTGGGAGAAAGGCCGTCATAGTGGACTTGGTTGACGACAACTTCGTCGTAGTTACGGGTCCTAAGAGCCTTACGGGTGTCAAGAGGAGGAGGGTTAACGTTAAGCACATCGAGATCTTAGATAAGAAGGTCGAGATACCTAAGGGGGCCTCCGACGAAGAGGTGCTTAAGGCTATTGAGGCCGCCGGACTCGTAGACTTCATGAAGGAGAAAGTAAGGGTCGGACGGAAAGAGCTTATGGTAGTCTCTACACTGGTATCTAGAGAGTGACTGTTTACCTGCCCCCATTTTAGGCTTAGTGCATCTAAATACCTTGTCCTAAAGTTATGTCTTGGTGATAGCTTGGAGAACGCTTTGAGATTCATCATGGAGTTAGACAGGTTCGCCGGTATCGAGAGGAAGTACGTAGTAAAGAGGGAGGGAGAGACTGATCCTAGCTACGGTAAGCCACCTACTTCCAGAACAATCGACGAGCTCCTTAGGTACGGTATAATAAACTTAGACAAGCCTCCCGGACCTACTAGTCATGAGGTTGTTGCTTGGGTTAAGAACCTCCTGCGTGTGCCTAAAGCTGGTCACGGGGGTACCCTAGAGCCCCGACGGGGCGGGGAGACCCCAAGGTATCCGGTGTTTTACCTATAGCTTTAGATAGAGCCACTAAGCTGATCGGGGTGATATCTCACTCTAGTAAGGAGTACGTAGCTCTCGCTCAACTACACTCTCAAGTATCTAGAGAGAAGTTTGAGGAAGTGGTAAGAGAGTTCGTGGGGAGGATATACCAGAAACCACCCGTTAGGTCGTCCGTCAAGAGAGTGCTTAGGGTCAAGGAGGTGTACAGCATCGAGGTGCTCGAGTTCGAGGGGGTTTACGCACTAATGAGAGTGGCCTGCCAGCATGGGACGTACGTTAGGAAGCTCATACACGATATCGGTGAAGTTCTAGGCGTTGGAGCTCACATGAGGGAGCTTAGGAGAGTGAGGACTGGACCCTTTAGAGAGGAGGGGTCCGTAAGAATGCATGACCTCTCGGAAGCCGTATACATGTACAGAGAGCTTGGTCGCGAAGACAGGCTGAAGTCCATGATACTACCGCAGGAGTATATAGTGTCGCATCTACCTAAGGTCCTCATCTTTGACGGCGCTGCGGCAGCCGTATCCTACGGTGCCGACCTGGCTGTACCGGGAGTCTCAGTAATCCCAGAGGGAATAAAGAGGGGGGAGCTGGTGGCGCTACTAACACTCAAGGGGGAGCTGGTGGCGCTAGCTGAAGCACTCATGTCAACCGAAGAAGTACTAGCAAACAACCGAGGAGTAGCGTTCAAGACGGTACGCGTGGTTATGGAGAGGGGTGTTTACCCGAAGAGTTGGAAGAAAAGACAAGAGCAAGGAGGCGTAACGACCGGTTCCTAAGCCAATAAAGCGGCAACGAAGGCGAAGGGTTCGTATATACCCTCGAAGCCCGAGCGGCATCTACTCCCACCAGTCAGGCTTACCGAACTGATTGCGGAAAACTCTCCACAGGGTTTACAGTGTTAACGTTAACCGAATCAGGTAGGCTCACCGAGGAGAGTTACATCACGTATCGCGGAGTGACCGGGGCTTGAGTTAATTAACGCTCTCGCCAGCTACTCGGCGGGTAAGTGCTAAGTGAGGGTCAAACGCGTTGAAGTAGATTACTCCAAGTGTGCTGGATGCGGTTTCTGCACCTACGTTAACACCTGTCACTCTCCTGCGTCTTGCTGCGGCTGTCTGTCCTGCTTCTGGGCTTGCCCTTATAGTGCTAGGTACGTCGTTGAGGAGGAGAAAAGGGTAGAGTTAGTAGACGTAAGCGTCAACGGTGTGAAGACTAGAGTACCTAGCGGAGTCACTGTGGCAAGGGCTCTAGAGTACCTAGGGTACACCTTTGACGAGCCGAGCTCGAAGAAGCCCAGTCTCGCGTGTAAGACTGGAGGATGCTGGAGCTGTGCGGTAATCATAGACGGGTCTATTGAGAGATCCTGCATTACACCAGTCCGAAGCGGGATGAGAATCGAGACCGACGTAGAGAGGCGTAATCCCTTGAGGATAGTTCACGGACCCGAGCCACACACCGTCGGTGGTAAGGCTACACCGTGGTGGGAGGTTGACTACGTTAACTACGTAGAAGCGGCAATCTGGGTTGCGGGCTGTAACCTTAGGTGTCCCCAGTGCCAGAACTATCACGTAACCTACGATAACACTACTACACCACTAGACCCCGCTAAAGCAGCTAAACTAGCAGTAGAGTGCCATAGAGCTTACTCAACTAAGGGCATTGCTGTAAGTGGTGGAGAGCCGGCAATAAACAGAAGGTGGCTAATAGAATTCTTTAAGGAAGTAAATAAGAGGGTTAAGCCCAGTGTGCGAAAGCACTTAGACAGTAACGGGACCGTACTAACCCGCGACTACATAGACGAGCTCGTTGAAGCCGGCTGCAACAACATAGGCATAGAGCCTAAGTGTGCTCGAGTAGAGACCTACATGAAAATCACCGGTGTTTCCGACGAGAGACTAGCGTCTCGGTACCTCGAGACGTCTTGGCGGTCTATAGAGTACGTATACGAGAACTACGCAGGTAGAGTCTACCTCGGAGTAGGCTTAGTCTACAACGCGGACCTCGTATCGATAGAGGAGATATGTGAAGCAGGTGAGAGGATAGCATCCATAGACTCAGGGATCCAAGTGACCGTGCTAGACTACTTTCCAGCATTCAGAAGAAGGGAGATAAGGCGCCCTACAGCTAGCGAGATGCTTAGTGTCAAGAGGGCTCTAGAGAGTGTAGGTCTAAAGACAGTGATAGTTCAAACAAGGTATGGTCACGTAGGACCTGGAGAAAGAGGTGTTAGCTTACTTAAGCAGTAACTCGAGTTAAAAACAAATACTTACTGTGTAGTCGTAGCTACCTAAACTCCAGCCGCTCTCTTTAAGAACGACCGAGCTAGCTCTGCGTCCGCCGGTGAACCCTCTTTATGGCACATCCACCAGTCGTAGCACGTGTAGTGCTTCATTCTCTCCGCTGCTTCATCAACAGTTCTCGCCGGAGGCACTATCACTCTATCTCCAACTAACTCATTGTTAGGCCAGTTAGCCGGCATAGCTGCCTTAAGCTTGTCGCCAACCTGCATAGCTACTATAGCTCTGAGTATCTCGTCGATGTTTCTACCGAGCTCTTGCGGGTAGTACAGTATAGCTCTTATGACACCGTTCGGGTCAATGATGAAGACGGCTCTTACAGTGTGTGTAGCGCTTTGAGCGTGCAGAAATCCTAGCTTCTTAGCTACCTCGGCACCGGGGTCCGCTATTATTGGGAATGGTATCTTCATACCTAAGTTCTTCTCGATCCACTCAACCCACTTGATGTGGCTGAAGACACTGTCGACGCTGTGACCCAGGAGTTCGACGTTCAGCTTCTTGAAGTCCTCGTAACGCTTAGCGAAAGCGTAAAACTCTGTTGTACACACTGGTGTAAAGTCTGCTGGGTGACTGAAGAGTACTAGCCACTTACCACTATAATCATCGGGTAGCTTCTTGACTCCGTGGGTTGTAACTACGGTCATCTCGGGGAACTTCTCACCTATAGCCGGAATTTGGATAGGCATACTGTCACCAAGAATTGGTATACTCAGAGTTTATAAGCTTTACTATAGTTATCGAAGTCCTTAATTATTAGTTAGACTTTCTAATCCTCCTCTCTTCGACATACCTACCCCTCATCCTTATCTCTGCGACCTTATCCATAACACCTCTGACTTCTTCGTCCCCGAGAAGTTTCCTATACCCTTTTAGAAAGCACTTTAGTAGCTCCTCTCTACACGCATAGTGAGAGCTCTCTAGTACTCTAATCAGTAAGTGTACGTCAACAGCCATATCCTCTACATCTTCAACGTGCTTCGAGAGACCTAAGTCCACTAGGTAGACCAAGCCATCGGAGGCTAGTATAGCGTTAGACGTAGTTACATCTCCGTGAGCTACTCCAAGCTTGTGCATCTTGCCTACCTCCTCACCGAGGGAGGACATGGCATAACAAGATAATTCTCTATTAAGAGTTTGTAGGGCATCCCGTAGGACTACCCCATCTATCTTCTCCATAACTATGAGACCGGCCAGGGGGTCGACGAAGAGGACCCTCGGTACTCTAACACCGTGCTGTCGAAGATTTACTAGAGCTCTAGCTTCAGCAACAGTCCTCTTGCTCACTATCTCCTGGTCTAGCTCTGGGACTCGATACGGCTTTCTAAGCCTCTGCTTGAATACGGCTCTATATCCCAGAAACTCACCTTCAGCTACTAAGGCCTCCGCGCCCAAGTAAATAACTCTCTCAATCCTACCAATAGATATCGACACTGTCCAACCTCCACCTCTGTCTTACCGTGGCTTTTTCTGGGTCAATGGTGACTCCATGCTTAAACAAGAGAACACCGGTCCAAGCTATCATAACGCCGTTATCTACTGCGTACTTAGGGGGCGTTACGTAGAGGTTCAATCCTCTGTGTTCTGCCAGCACCCTAAACTTCTCGACTAAGTATCGACTGGCAGCTACGCCACCTACTAATAGGATCTCGGTCTTCCCGAGCTGAGCTACCCCCCTTTCAGCAACCTCTACGAGGGAAGAGTAAGCTATCTCTCTGGCACTAAAGCACACGTCTTCGATTCTAGCACCATTCCTCACGGCCCTTAGAGCCGCAGTTAGGAGACCTGAGTAAGAAGTGTCCTGACCCTTGACGACGTATGGTAGGTCTATGTACTTACCCCCCTCCGAGCACCTGTCTAGGGCGTGTACACCTTCGACAACGTAAGGTGGTGCCAAACCCAGCTCCCTAACTAGGGTATCCATGAAGTTCCCGAGAGCTATATCTAGCGTCTCACCGAATACTCTGTACCTCCCACCGTATTTGGCAGTGATAACTGTGTTACCACCTGATATGTACACCACTAGGGGGTCTCTAGCCCCGGTAAGCATCTTGCCTATCTCGATGTGGGCAACAGCGTGGTTTACTGGAATTAGAGGCTTCTTATAGTATGACGCAAGAGCTCTAGCGGTAGTAGCACCCACCCTGAGGCAGGGACCTAGCCCTGGGCCGAGTGCTACCGCGATTGCGTCAACCGATTGAAGGGTGAGTCCAGCTTGGTCTAAAGCTTCCCTTAGGACGTTAGGCCCGCTCCTAATAAAGCTCTCGGCGGCTTCCCTCGGGTGGATACCCCCCTTCTCAGGGGTGTAATTAAACCTGGAGTCCGCCAGAATTCTTGGCTCATCAGAAACTATCCCGATACCGAAAGTGTGTGCCGTCGACTCTATGCCGAGGACGATTACCACTAAACCACCTAAGACCTCACTATCTCGACGTAACTGCAGTAGCCGCATTGCCACCTTGGGACCGGGTGCCTATGTAGCGCCATAATTCTACCACACTTAGGGCACAGCCTATTCTTAAGTCTTATTACACCCTTCTGCGGGTCTATATCGTAGAGCGCGCTCCTAAACCTCTTCCCCTCCTTGCTCAACTACTGCACCCCAAAGCCATGCCTCTTGAGAATGTGCCCCGGCTCGAAGCTCTTGAGTCTATCCAAGCTGTCGTACACGTGGGCATAAACCCTCGATAGCCCAATGCCGTACTCGCTCTCAATCTTCCTTATGACCACGAGTTCCGGGCTGCGCGAGTAAATCCTGCTCAGTGCTTCGACCAGAGACTTCCTACTAGGAGTGGGCAGTCCCTGGTGACTTACGACGGCCTCCACTTCGAGTCTGCGAACTAGACCATTGTATCTCTCGGATACCACCCTAAGTTCACCGCTATCTACCTTAGCTACCTTTTCCTGGGTCTTGCTCACTCCAATCAGCCACATACGCTAGAGGCGACAACTTAAATAGCTTTAACTATGCTGAGCTAGCTAGCCACTGAGGTAAGCAATGAGGCGATCAGGGACGTTCGCCGAAAAAGCTCTTAACGAGCCTAGCGACAGCTATGACGTCGCTCTCGCTTAGACCCGGGTGTAGTGGAAGGGAGAGCACATGCCTTGAAGCGATATCTGAGTTAGGGCAACACCCGGGCGACCTCTTAGCTCCAGCGAGCGCGGGCTGCCTATGTAGGGGAATCGGATAGTGGACCGCTGTCTCAATACCCCTGTCCCTCAGGTACCTCGCTAACCTGTCTCGAGCTCCATCGCCTTCGACCCATATAGTAAACAGGTTGTAGACGTGTTTAACCCCGGGCTTCTCTATCGGCAACCTAATTTGGGGGACGGACGCTAGCTCCTCTAAGTAAACTCTAGCTAGCCTCCTCCTCTTCTCATTCATCTCGTCTAGTCTCTTAAGCTGCGAGAGCCCTAGAGCTGCTTGCACATCCGTAATCCTCATGTTCCACCCGAGCTCAACATGGTAGTAGCGGGACTTCTGACCGTGGTTTCTGAGCAGTCTTACAAGGTCTGCCACATCATCTGAATCTGTAGCTACAGCGCCTCCCTCGCCCGTGGTTATACTCTTCGTCGGGTAGAAGCTGAACGCTGCCACATGGCCTAAGCTACCCACTTTCCTGCCTCTGATTTCCGCTCCTAGTGCCTGAGCACAGTCCTCCACGATGTAGAGCTGCCTCTCACTAGCGATTTCAGTCACTCTGTCCATATCCGCTGGGTGGCCGTAAAGGTGTACGGGCACTACGACCTTAGTCTTATTGCTGACAGCTTTGCGCAACTGGTCCGGGTCGATAGTGTAGGTCTCCAGCTCGATGTCGACCAGTACGGGGGTAGCGCCGGCGAGTAGAGCGGTTGAAGCTGTAGCAAAGAAGGTGAAGTCCGGAACTATGACTTCATCTCCTTGACCAACCCCTAAAGCCTTAAGCGAGAGGTAGAGGGCTGCGGTACCATTGGAGACCGCGACAACGTGCTTTACCCCCAAGTATCTAGCTAACTGCTTTTCAAACTCTTCTCCAACTCGGCCGAAGGCAAGCATGCCAGACCGCAGAACACTCACAACAGCCTCTATATCGTCTTCGGTAATGTATGGCGCGCTAACTCTCATCAAGTCGATTTCACCGACGTCTGCATGCGAGGTGGGGTAAAAGAGCTTGCTGATCACTACTTTTTGAGAAGTCTATGGTGCACTCTAATGCTGTCTCGCGATATACGGTGTTTCTTATAATGGGCGTTCGAATTTCTGCATGCAGTGGGAAGAATGTTAGCTAAACTGGTCAACAGATTACTCCAGGGACCGTTGAAGTTGCTGGTTAGACCCCTGTACAGACTCTACGAGGGAATATTGTGGGACCAGGTGAAGTCGGGTCCTCTGCCGAGGCATGTCGCTATAATACCCGATGGCAATAGAAGGTGGGCTAGAGAGCTTGGTATGAGCCCCATTCAAGGGCATGAGTACGGGTACAAGAAGCTCAGGGAAGTCTTGGATGTCCTGTGGAAGCTTGGAGTTAAGGTAGTGACGGTATACGCTATGTCTACTGAGAACTGCACCAAGAGAGACCCAGCAGAGAGAGAACACATCTTCAGCCTGATCGAAAGGGCTATCGATGAGCTCGAGAGTAGCGGCGAACTAGACGCGAGGAGAGTGAGAATTAAGGTTTTCGGCAGACTGGACTTGATTCCGAAGTCTCTGGTGTCTAAGATTCGCGAGATAGAAGCTAAAACGGAGGGCTACGATAATGGAGTGCTCAACGTAGCCTTATGCTACGGTGGTCGCGAGGAAATACTGAGAGCCGTTAGAGAGCTAGTTAGAGACGCGATTTCTGGTAGGATTGCTCTCGATAGCATAGACGAAAGGACCTTCATGTCGTATCTATACACATCACATCTTGGTGAGCTCGGCGACCCGGACTTAGTCATAAGGACCTCCGGTGAGGTACGGATTAGTAATTTCCTACTGTGGCAGATAGCGTACAGCGAACTCTACTTCTGCGAGGTGTACTGGCCCGAGTTTAGGACTATAGACCTGCTGAGAGCGATTAGAGACTACCAAAGGAGGGAAAGAAGGTTTGGAGCTTAGGGGTCCTTTTGCGTGTTTTGAACGATCATCTCATACCCCATGTAATGAAGACCCTGTCGTACCGCGTTCACGCTACTCGACGACTTCGATTGCCAATCGAGGTAACCGACGCCGAACAGCAGCGGACTATAGGTCTACTTCTATCAAAACTCCCTCAACTACGTCTCTGTATCTATTCCTTATTGTTACCTCGGAGACCTCAGTGTCTCTAGACATAGCCGACTGAGTCTTTCTTATGTCCAAAAGTATAGATGCTACATATAGAGATGCCACAGCTACTCCCTGCGGACCCTTGCTCAAGAGGCTCCCGGAGACCCTGCCCGCTTCAACTATCCTCATAGCAAGAGTTGCAACTTGACTCGGGAGTCCGGCTTTTTGAGCGTACGTTAGTACGAGTGTCCTCGGGTCATAAGACCTGGACTTAGCTATCCCCAAGTCCCTGCGGATCTTCATTAACGCGTCCCATAGGTCGCTTAGAGTAACGCCGCAGTAGTTTACGACGTCCTTAGCGCTAATTGGTATGTTCAAGTTTTCAGCAGCGCATACTATCGACGCGGCTACAAAAGCGCCAAGCCTCCTACGACCGAGTATTCCACTCTTTACGAGCCTCCTAAGGATAAGCCCCACCTCCTCCTTAAGTCTCGTGGAACTAGGTATAGAAAGCTTGTTTATGACCTCATTGGAGAGCTTCAACGCTCTAGACAGCTTTCTATCGTCGCTAGATACGATCCTACTCATGCTGTTTAACTCGGCAAGCCTCCTACCTATCCACGAGCTCCCGTCTATCTCCGTGTGTAAACCCATGTCATGGACTTTGAGAGTGTTCGGAATCTCGCCTCGCTCCTTATTACTTGGAGGAGTGAAGGACCTCCACTCCTTACCCATGTCGACGAGCCTGTCCTCGATCACCTCACCGGTTTCGGCGCAGATGTACTCGCCTCTGAACTCGTCGAAAACCACCATATCCTCTCGGCAGCTCACGAATGTCACCTGACGAAGAGCTCTTCGTAGGGGTCTACTGAGACCTCCGGCTTTATCGGCTTGACAACAGCATAGGGAGACCTTACGGGACCTATCACGTCTACCAGAACTCCGATTACCTCGCCACGTGAGCTCAGTACTTTTGAGCCTAGTCTAGGAGGCTTCGGAGAACTTAACTTAACGATGAGTCTTCCAGACGAGGTTTTATGCAGGAAGTAGCCTAAGCGTTTCAAGCGTTCACCATCGGATAATTGCTTTCGGTGAAGTATAAACTTACGCCACTTTAACACTATCCTCACGTTAGTGGGTATTACCCCAAGGTGAGGCAACACTAATATATTGCTTCAAGAGTATTACTAGCCATTATAGATTAAATTCGAGTGTTACCCGAGTACCGAGGGGCAAACGACGAGGGACGGCCTTCGAGTAACGCGACCATGACTTAGACCGCGGGGCAAAGTAGATTTGTTTCTGAACTGTAGTTAGGGGCTCGGATAGCTAGACACAAGCGTGTCATCGGCCTTAGAGGCTCTCGTACTCTTGAGCAAAACCAGGACTTCCAGCCCTTACTTCCTTAAGTTTTTTAAATACCACCACAGTTAGAGCAAGAACTACGGCAAATGCGGCGATGGATGAAGCCAGGAGGACTACCGGAATAGTGGGCGACCTCTCTTGGATAACATCCTTTTCTGCGGGCAGTCTTATGCTCGTGAGGTTGAGGAAGTTCAGCTTAGATAGTTCGACCCTCATAGTGACGTCCGCCCCACTTTCTATCCCACCGTGTATGGATGCGCTTAAGCTTACGAGGATGCCGCTCGAGCAGTCGTAGACTAGTTCAGCCCTAGGGGTTAGCATTCTATACCTAACTCCACTACCGACCGTTATGTTGCCCACTCTAATCTCTTGACAAACCTCCCCCGAGGTATCTTCAACTATCTTATACCATCTTGCTACGGCGTTCAGGAACAATGGGATAGAGTCTTTAGGCAGAACTACACCCACGGTCACACCCTCGGTCGGTGGGACGTACAGAAGGTCGACGAAGTACTTGGATAGGTTTGTGATAAATAGTTGTGCCAAGACGTGGAGAAAGACCAGATTACTGGAGGTGAGAGAGTAGGTAACGTTGCCTGCTAGAGCACTCACTACGTAGTGGGTTCTATTGAGCTTCTCTACGACGATGTGTAGGGTGTAAGTACCTAGAGCGACTCCGCTTGCGCCGGAAGCGGAAACTCTGACCATATAGGATATGTCGTAGGCCATGTAGAGAGTGTCGCCTTTAAACCTATCGAGGACGTTCCACGCACAACTGACTGTGGGCAGAACAGATATAAGCATGATTGCTGCCACCACTACCCCTGAGAGCCTCAATTTATTTACCCAACTGTAATCTACGCGGTAAAATAATAGGTATGATGAAGCACGAGCGGGATGAGCTGTGATTGGTAGCAAACCGACTGAGCCCTTCTTAGACCACGACCATGTCGAAGACAGCAGTGGGCGAATATATGTGACGGTCGGCAACAACCACCCTCCCGGAGCTGTCATCGCGTACCTCAAGTACGTGCCTACTCACCGCAGGACTTACTGGTGCCGCGGACTCCAGTGCTATGAGAGGGTAGTGAAGAGGTACGGTGTGGACCACGTTCTAAGTGTAGCTAGAGAATACCAAGAGGAGGTCTTCGACCCCTCTCTCGGTGTAACAGTACCTGTAGTCAGGTTGTGGAGTATAGTGTCGGTCTACAGACCTCGCGAAAGGCTTCAAGAAGTCTTGAGAAACCCTAGGGATTCCGTAGAGGCCGATGCGATTATAGCTTATGAGAGGTTGAGAGAGTGTTCGGGAGTGCACCCGGGAAGCATCGGAGTTGATGGATCTATCGCTATTGGAATACAAAACCCGAAAGTATCGGATGTCGACCTAGTAGTTTACGGGTGTAGGGAGGCTCTTGAGGTAGTGGAGTCTATCCAGGGTTCTTTTGAATCTATACCTACTGAGGTCGAAGCCTCAAGGCTCGTAAAGATGTCCGAGGTATACAGGCTTCCCCTAGAGGTAGTGAAAGCCATTTCAGCCCCCTACAAGAGGTTATACCTGCGTGAGAGAAAGCGAGAGGTCAACTTACTGTTTTCGGATGACACGTGGAGAAGGTATGGAGAAAGCGTTCTAGTCCCAGTAGCACTAGTTGAAGCGAAAGTTCTCGTTGAGCCGCACGACTGCCGCTCCCTCTTTTACCCGGGTGTAGCTAGAGTCGATAGAGTTCTAGACCTGAGAGTATTAGGGTCTCTCAGAGGTTCTAGCACTAGCTTACACAACGAGGTAAGTAGGATAGTTACATACGAATCCATTTACTCCTACCCTCTCTATAGGGGTGGAGAGATTAGAGTCAGGGGGGTTTTGAGTATCGAGAAACCCGATGACGATCTCGTTATCACAGTTGGCACTAGGGAGATACACAGCTACGCGATACCGAGTAAGGCTAGCGTTTAAGTGGTGCTCTCGATAGTTTAACTAAAGAGAGTAAGGCTATGAGTAAGGCCAGAAGAGACACTATGAAGGCAGTAGAAGTAGCAGTAGCTAGCTTACTCAGATCGCTGGACGCTCTTTCGTGATATGTCCTCAGCTCCTCGACTTGTCCCTCTACTCTCTCAAGCCGCTGAACGACGTTCTCGGTGATGAGCTTATCGACCTGGCTCTCAGCATAAGCTATCCTGCGGCTCATGTTGTATATGGCTTGGCTTAGGTCCGCTACTATAGAGCTGACCCTGCTCAAGCTCGTGGAGAGCTCTACTACGGTGAGATTCAGCTTGCTCAACGCTTGCCTCACTTCGTCGGACTTCTCCTGCTCAAACTTTAGGGAATCCCTCAGTTCACTAATAGCTCTCTGTAGCTCGGCTACTAAGGTAGAGATATGCTTTAGCGGGTCCACCGAGACCACATTAAGTGATTCGATACTTTTAGCGCACCTACCGGCATAACACGCCTGAACCTCAACGAATATTACCCCCTCGCTTGGGTAATCGGTTACCTCAATAGTAAATACGATGACACTTCCTTCACGGGAGACGTTGATAACCTTCAGGACGGGGTAATCTGGGTAGAGCTGCTTTAATGAAACATTTAAACCTTCGTGAGGCAGTAGCACCTCAATCGTGCTTTTGTAGTTAACCACGTAGTAGCTTTTCACGTTGACCTTGAAGACTATTTCCGCGCCCTCAACTGCTTCGACTTTCAGCATAGGTGGGACTACGGTCACTAGTGCTGTGAGGTAAACTCCAGGCATAGATAGATCTCTCGCAACCACCTGAAGGCTCCTCGGCTCACTTACGTATGGAGCTAAGACCTTAGTACGGAGAGTGCCCCTGAGGTTGGTGCTGTCAAGTAAGAGAGTGTTTCCGGCCACGTAGATTACGACGAGATTACCCAATCCAAGCCCCGAGATAACTACGTCATACAACTGTCCTGACGTCATAGTGCTGGCTAAGTTAATCGAGGGGTTTATGAAGACTAGCGCCTCCCCATAGGACTTCCCATCGCTTGAGACTACTGTAACCGTGTTCCCGCCTATGTGAGTAAGCGGGACCGTGAGCGTAACTCCCCCTACTGGGTATGAGCCTGAGTACACTTTCACACCTGATATGTAAACATCAACGTGGCTACCCGGGGTAACTCCCGCGAGTATCTTTACCCTATCGGTCGGTCGAGCACTGCTGGGCGAAACTGACGTAGGAACTATTCTTACCGGGATGTTCATGGCATTAGCTACAGCTAAATACGCTCTAACCCTTCCGTATCCGGACCCAGGCTGGTCCAGGGGGACAGCGGTCGCAGTAAGAGCGTCGTACACGGCTTCGACTAGGTTAGAGCCGCTCAAGCCCTTACTCCTTAGCTCACTAGCTACTAGAGCTGCTATACCTGCCACTAGAGGCGTTGAAGCACTAGTTCCACTACCTATAGCTAGAAGACCGCCCGGGTATGCTCCAGGCACTTCAACTCCGGGTGCCACAACATCGGGCTTTGAGTAGCTCTTCGGGTACTGCCCCTTAAAGGGCCAGCTAGTCGGTGGTGAAGGCCATTCTACCTCCTCGTAGCTACTAAAGTAGGCAACTCGGTCGTTGAAGTCCGTTGCTCCAACACCTATAACGCCCCAGATGTTGCCCGGGTTAGAGCTAGTGTACGGACCCCCGTTTCCTATAGCGGCTACCGGCACTATTCCAGCGCTCAAGAGCTTCTCGATTGCCGGAAGAAACAGGTTGCTGTAGTTGCCTAGAGCACCGAAGCTCATAGATACAACGATAGGTCTAGGGGCGTCTATGTACCTCTTGCGACAGTCGTACGGTCTGAGGACCCACTCTAGCCCTGCTAGCACTTGTGCGAACGTGCCGTAACCGCCAGGAAGCACGCTGGCAACCATGAGTTTGGCGCTAGGTATTACGCCAAAGACGTACGTAGAGGTGTCTCCGCCTACTATAATGCTGCTAACCCACGTCCCGTGACCATCGGTATCTCGAGGTCTAGAGCAAACGGGTCTACCTCTTCTATCGAACTCGATCCAACCACCGGGGTATGTGGGGTCTAGCGGGTCGACGGTGACAAGTTTGTTCAGCAGCAGGGGGTGCTCCGGGTCGACCCCCGTGTCTAGGACTGCTACAACTATGTTACTACCGGCTACCCCAAGGTAACTCCAGACTACGTCTGCCCCAACTCTACTGATAGCCCAAGACCATGCCGTAACGTACTCACCGCTCTGACCCCCCAGCTTGTCTAAACTGCCCACAACCCGTAGGTTTAGCTCGGCTTTAGTTACCTCGAGGTTTGGAAAGACTCTACCTCCGTCCGCGGGCTTCACGTAATAAGGACACTCAACTAATGCGATACTGAAAGCGTAGTACAACCTCAGCAATCTGCATCCGCGAGTAAGCAGGTCGTCAAGTACTAGCGGGTCTTCCCCATAGTATACTAAGTAGTCCACACTACTGCTAGCAAAAGCTGAGAAAGCCAACGTTATCGGCTGAACAGAGAGAATTAAGTAGATTGCTGCTAGTAGGAGCAGGTGAGACCTAAGTACCAATGTGCTCAACGTCTCACCGTTAGTCTTTCGCCTCATCCATAAAAAGTTTTGTTGCTTGTGGACGCAACGTGATTAAGGCATTTGATAGAACCCAATTTATACAATATGACTGAATCCTTATATTGTTCCGACAAAGAATTAACGCGGTGAGTTAATGGAGGACGAGCTCTGCTACGAGCTCTACGGGGAATACATATCTCTTAGAGAGCTCGGGATATCCGCGCTCATATCTACAGCTTTAGCGATGCTGTTCTTTTTCTTAGCTCCTACCGTATCAGCCGTTCTGAGAGTTCAGCCAGCTGGTATATCGATTACCCTAGGAGCTCTAGGTGCTGCGGTAGGCTTCGCCATCTCTGTACTGGTCTCTAAGGTCAAGAGAATAGTCGTGGAGGTGTGAAGCTTGGACCCACTATCGCTACTATTGGTACTAGCTCTCTCGGCAGCCTCCACGCTTCTATACACATTCATTGGGATACTGCCCGGAACCGACGAGACAGCCACTATGGCCCCAATAGCTCTAACTCTCCTACTGGCGGGTCTAGACCCTCTCTTAGTGCTCGTGTGGTTTATAGCGAGTATTGCTGCGTTCAAGATGGCTGACAGCATCCCGGTTGCTCTAGCCGGTATTCCCGGTGGTGTCATGGCTGTCCCCCAGGTTCCAGACGCACTTGTAGCTAAAGAGCGGGGTCTCGCCGATACGATACTGAGGAAGGGTATAGCAGCTAGCATAGTGGGTCAAGTAGTAGCTCTAGCAGTTACCCTCTCGATTTCGTATTACCTCATGCCGGCTGGTGAGTGGCTGAGAACTGCGGATGTAGTGCTCGGAGTTAAGGTAGCTAGGTGGTTCTGGTTAGTGCTAGCAGGTCTCGCAGTTCTTGCGCTCACCTCCCGAAGCCGATACGTCGCCCTCATCTCAATACCGTCTTTCGCACTCCTCATCCAAGGCTTGAGGGGTGTATACGGAAGACCCATATTCGTGAGCTTCTTTCTAGGTATAACGATAGGTCCAATGGTCTTCGAGCTCCTCTCCATGCTTCATAAAGACTTGAGGCAGGCGTATGCCCGTAGAGGTATGAAGGAGGTAAGACTAGTGAAAATCGGGAAGATAAGCCTTAATCCTCTCAAAATATTAAGTAGAGACGAGCTTCTTCACTGCTCTACGTGGTCAGCAGTAACTTCAGTACTCGCAACAGTTATGTCACCAGTAGGCTTAACAATACTCATAGGTGACTTACTCAGAGAGAGCAGTAAGGATAAAACGAGAGGGGCTGTTCTAGCTTACACGGTTCGAGATGCGATCAAGAACGCTACGTATATAGGTGGAACCCTTATCCCCTTACTTGTTATAGGAGAACCTACGGGACCCATGGCAGCTGGACCCGCCGCACCATTCTTTCAGAAGCTAGACTCCATCGGGATGACACCACGAGACTACATACTCAGTAGGTACGATTACGCGACAATTGTACTCATGATCCTCTTAGCTACGGCTGTATCGTTCTCCATAGCCTACCCTATCTTAATAAAATACTCGAGGAAGCTGACGCTAGCAGTCTTCAAGAGAGTTCCTGCGGAAGCCCTCTACGGGCTGTTTATAGCTATAGTGATCATGCTGTCCTACTACGACGCTAAAATAGCTGGAATATTTGGTACACTAGTAGTAAGTCTAGTTTCAGGAGCACTATGGAAGCTCGGGGTATCTTTGGGTGTGCTCTTTATGACTCTAGTAGCAGCCCCCACTCTAGTTAGTCTACTTACAGCACTACCTCTATAAACACTACACACGATAGTACTACAGCACTAAACACTCTGGTCTTGAAGTAAGTTTTTGCGATGATGCTAGTGGACTCCGGGCTAGTTGCCACCATCAGCACCAACTTAAGGTTCTTGAGCGTCCTGAAGGAATCTAACTTCTAGCATATTTTCACGAGGACACATGTTTTATGTTATTATCACTACTTAGCGTCAATTCAGCTCAGCTCGACCTCGGGGGCTATACCGTCCCTAAAACATCTACACTAAAAACGCTATCTCTCGCTATGAAAAAGACGGGAGCGAGCAGCATAGAGCGTTAGGAAATGGAGAGTTTCGTAAAGTGATGATGTACGCTATTATGCTTCAAGGTTCTCTATTATCTCTTTCAAGAGCTTTTCCCTTAAATCCTGCCTCTTGA
Source organism: Sulfolobales archaeon (assembly GCA_038832865.1). Lineage (GTDB taxonomy): Archaea > Thermoproteota > Thermoprotei_A > Sulfolobales > NBVN01 > DRZP01. The sequence continues at coordinate 28,376 of JAWBJE010000004.1, read as the reverse complement.
TTTCGGGAAGTAGGAGTATTCTTGCTAGAACGCTGAGTAAACGCTCAATGCTTTGAAGCCTGCTGTCTAAGCTCTTGATGGAGCGAGCTAAGTCAGAGAGGCGTCCATCAAAGTGCGACATCATGTGAACGGCACTAGCGAGTAGTGACGTTACATCAGCCTCTACTTCTTGTTCCTCCATATGTTCTCCGTGTTTGTGTGAATGTACTTCCTCCGCGCTATGTATCTCCTGTACTAACTTATTCACGTCTTCTTCACTCTTCGGTATGCTCATTCTGATGGGTTTTTCCTCGGACAGAGTCCCACTTTTTAATTCTGCGGCAACGAGGTATATAGATTCAACTAAAGTTAAACCCTCCACGTCGTTTACGACTAGCTCTATCTAGATTGTTGTTTATATAAAGCTTTAATATCGTGTGAGTTGTTAGTTGAGTGAGGACCGTCTCACAACCTTAGGCGAAATACATAACCATTTAGCTAAGAGTAAGCTACTGGATGACCCATGCGTAAGGAAGGTTTAAGACCTTTCGAACGGTTCTAATCTCTTCAGTAGGTCTCTCGATTACTTAGCTAAGTTAAGGCGCAACCTTTTGAGAGTTTCATATAGTTAGTTTTTACTAAGAGAAGTCGATTTCACGCTGATTTAATGGAGAGGCTCGAGATAAACCCCAAAGGAGCTTAAGTGGAGATTCCAGTCAAGCTCGCTGTTCCCTCAAAACTACTTTGAGGTGAAGGATGTAGAGAACTGCTAATAGAAGACGCTCTTAAAGAGCCTGGGTACGTGTTTCGTCGAGCGGAAAGCTCCTCTATTCCCGCTAGAGTGCATGGAACCCTACCTACAATCTCTAGAGTTGGCAGTGATAGTAAAGGCGATACGTCACTCTTCGAGTACGTATGCGGAGGTATACTCAGGTAGGGAAAGGGGTTAGCCCTAACTAGCGGCTCAAGAGCTCCGAGACCACTTAAACTTCGCAGCCTACGTAAGCCTAGCACTGCGGAGAAGGAAGGTTCTCCTGATACACGGGATGGACTAAATAATCAGTACCAATAAAGGAAGGTCTAAGCGGATTAATGTGGTACTTAACGAAAGCAGAATTTTTGAGTTTCTTCGGAGTAGGAGAGAACTAAAGCCATATTCACAGCACCCTCAGGTGTTTACTTTCTGTCTGGGCAGGCGCTTGTAATGGGTATGCTCGATAGAGCTACATCTAAGCTTACCATAGGGGCTCCACCCGCCGACCCATGTCGATGAGGTGTCTTAGCAACCAGGTGAGGTTAAAAGGTAGTGGGCATACCTCCTTATAGCGACACCGTGAATTACTCCAGGAAGGTGTTTAAGGCAAGAAGCTAGAAGGTGAGCTGGTAAACGCGCCGTTTATGGATGCCCTCGGCATAACCGAGTCATCAAAACCTACAGGTTGGTTGCTTAACCTGGTATAGAGGGTGTTCTCGGGATTTACGACCCTCTAGCCGTGTCGTAGCTCGAAGCGTTTCTACCGGCGATACACTCAAGTGGTAAGTACTACGGGAGGGAGTTCGTATACGTAAAGAGACTCGACTAATACGGTGACAACCACTGTGATAGGCTATATCGTCAGACAGAAACGAGCAAATCTGAGAGTATCGCCCAGCAGGCCTTCTTGCGCAGGACATAGCCTGTTGTAGCGCTGAGACTGTGTGGTAAGTAGTAAAAGGCGCTCGTTTCCCTACCAAAGACTGGACTACTCACAAGAATTGTATCGCCTCATCCTCCTCGGTCTATAGTAGTGATCGTTTTGTGAGAACAGAGATGCCTAAATAGCTATGCGTGTAAACTTCGTGATGGTGTGCGTGTCCTTGAATAGGGGAGGCACTAGCTTAAGTCTAGCAAGTGCTAGTATGAAGTCTGAAGCGTCTAATGCTCCGAGTAAGCGCAATACCGTTTTGGCTGTTTTACTGGCTTCTTACAGCCTTGTCTACTTCCACCGAACAATGACTGGGGTGATGGAGGCTGAGATCGCTTCGATTTCGGTGAGGTACGGTTATGACCCAGCACTCTACCTATCGCTCCTCTCGTCAGCCTACTTTTACGCCTACTCCTTATCGCAGTTCGTAGTTGGGCCACTCATCGATTACTACGGAATTAAGAGAGTTGGCTCTATCTTCCTGCTTCTACTGTCTCTTGGGACTTTGCTCATGATGGTGCCAGATCCTCTAGTCATGGTGCTAGGTAGAGCAGTAGTCGGATTTATGTCTGTCGCTGCGTTTCTCTCCTACCAAAGGTCTCTTTCTCTATACTACAGAACAGAGGAGCAGGTAAGAGCTACGGCACTAGCTCTTGTAGTCGGAAACCTTACGGCAGCCGTAGCGACGTACCCCCTGAGGCGCGCTCTTGACTCTATAGGATTAAGTGGAACACTAACGCTACTAACCGCGTTTGCACTACTTCTCTCTGCGGCAGTGTACTTGACATCGGCAGATACGAGATCCGGGGGCAACCTCGGGGAATACCTAGCCAAGACAAAAAGCAGTCTACGTAGGGTAGTGTCCGACAAGCACAGCTGGGGTGTTAGCTTAGGTGCTCTAGCAACCTATGGCACGGGTTTATCCTTCCAGTCGTCTTGGGGACAGATATTCCTGTCTAAAGCTTTTGGTTTAGATAGGGTCGAAGTTAGCTATTACCTACTGATTCTAGCGACCGTATTTACGGTCTCCTGCCCGATCGCCGGGTACCTTAGCGATAAAGTAGTCAAGAGGAGAAAGCCCTTTCTCACAGCTTCCTCGATCCTAATGGCTCTCTCATGGTTGTTGCTACTGGCTTCGTCCGCTTTCCCTAGCGCACTACTTCTCGGCACCGCTTTAGTAAGTTTAGGTGTATCTCTAGGTCCACACATAGTCATATCTGTTATGATGCGGGAAGCTCACGGACCTACTATAGCGGCTACTTCGGTTGCTTTCATGAACACTGTCTTGTTTCTTGGAACGGCCGTTCTTAACAGCGTACTCCCCCAGTTAGGCTACAGTATCGCTGTACTAGTTAGCGCCACTCTATCAGCTATAGGAGGAACGATCGTTCAGTTGCTTACGCGGGAGACGTACACCTAGACCGACAGCATGGTTTTTATAGCGATGGCTCTTTAACGAGAACCTTACCACACCATTTCCAACCTGCTTTAGATAGCAGCTCAAATACTCTGCTCACCGCCTTTATAACTAAAGCTCTCTCCACTCCAGGTACTCCAGCTCCTAAAACGAAGACCTCCGTAGTACTATCTCGTATAGACGTCTCGACGCTATCTCTATGCGGATAGAGATGCATAACCAATCCCTTGCTGTCGATGAGAATCGGGATGCCCTTGGGTAGAGTCTCCATTCTTCCTCCTATCGGGTTGAAAACTTCTCCACCTTTACTCAGCGTCAGAGTATAGGGAGGTGATGACCTACTTATGTCATAGAGACCTATGGGGACCCCGGTGTATGCTGAGGCTATGTTGCCGGCGTCTACAACGGTGTTTATCCTGGGAAAGGACCCTCTTAAGCATCTTCTCACCAGAGCCTCACTGGAGGGTCTGACTTTGGTTGGGTCTATGCCAATCCTCCAGAAGAAATCTCTATAAGCTCTAAACACGGGGTCGCTCTTTAGTGAGTCTAGGGTGTAGCGGGAACCTAGGTACTTGACCAACTCACTCACTTCTTCCTCGAATGCTAACCGTCTCGGCTCTTCCACCCAAACAACGGTATACGAGACAAAAACTCCTAAGGGTAGAAGTGAGCTATCTACTTTCAGTAGTTCATTCAAACCACTGCAGTACCTCAAGGTGCGCCCGACCTGAAATGCAAACCAGCTCGAATAAATTGGGTGCGGGTTTACTGAACTAGCTGAGAGTCGCACTAGTGAAATCTTTAAGAGTAGGATCGTCATATTACTACGTAGAATGCTACTGGAATTAAGAAACGTTAGTGTTGCCGTAGGGGGCCGTACCATACTCTCGAATATCAACATGAAGGTAGACTCCAGGGAGCTCCACGTGCTCATAGGCCCCAACGGCTCGGGTAAGACGTCGCTACTCAATGCTATAATGGGGATCAAGCCCTACGAGGTCGTAAATGGACAAGTGATCTTCATGGACTCAGACGTAACCCGAGAGCCCCCGCACCTGAAAGCTAGGAGAGGTATAGCCATAGCGCATCAGCTCCCCCCGACTATAAAGGGTATCGTAGCCGGGAGGTTCGCTGATGAATTGGTGAAAAGATACGGAGTTATGAAGATCTATGTGGATACTCTCTTAGAGACTCTAGACGTTAGGTATCTGTTGGATAGGTACCTATTCGATAAGATGAGCGGTGGTGAGAGAAAGAGGTTAGAGATGTTTTTAACACTACTCGTTAGACCTAAGGTAGCTCTGCTTGACGAGCCCGATAGCGGCGTCGATATAGATAGCGTAGAGAAGATGAGTAAGGCCATCATGGTAGCTCTTAACTCAGGGGCATCCATAGTTTTAGTAACCCACTCGCTACACATGATAAAGCTACTGCGAGACCACATTAGGTTCGTTCACGTACTTTATGGTGGGACTCTGATACTCTCAGGTCTTTACGACGAGGTGGTCCCAATGATCGAGAAGTATGGGCTCTCTGGGGCTCTATCGAAACTAGCGGGTGACACACGTTGAACCGAGACGAAGTGCTAAAGGCGCTCACTAGACCCTCGCCTTACGGTCCTGATGTCGATTTGAGTAGGTTCGATATAGGTAGCCAGGTTCCTGAGCCTGTCGATGAGAGAACTGTTGAAAGCATGACCGATAGGCTCGGTTTTGGTAGCCAGATATCTAGGAGAGTCGACTACCTCCAGGTTAACGAGTCGATAGTTGCTAAGGTAATGAGCGAAAAGCTGGTTAAGTACGGTGCCGTAGTCTTACCTACTTACGAAGCCCTAAGGAAGCTCGACTGGGTAACTTCTTACTCGTGGAAACTGATAGAGCCGACCGTAGATAAGTACACAGCAGCATCTTACCTATACGGTAGGGAGTCCGGGTTCTTCATCTACGTACCTCCAGGCACTAAGGTTAGAGAACCTATATATACGTGCCTTTTTATAACTAGGAGGAACTACGCTCAACTACTTCACAATATCGTCGTTGTCGACGAAGGTGCTGAATTGAACTTGGTCACCGGTTGCGGAGTACCAGATCAGCCGATGAAGTCCCTCCACGTGGGGATCTCCGAGTTTTACGTGGGAAGGGGAGCTAAGCTTACATACACCATGATACACGCCTGGGCCCCAGACATGGTGGTGAGACCCAGGACGGCTGTAGATGTTCGCGAGGGAGGCGAGTACGTCAGTTACTACGTGATCTATTCGCCAGTCGAGTCTCTTCAAACCTACCCGAGAGTGTACTTACGAGATGGAGCTAAGGCCACGCTAAACTCGGTGGTCGTAGGCACCGGTAGCAGCATATACGACGTGGGTTCTGCTATAATCCTAAAGGGTAGGGAGTCCTCCGGTGAGATACTATCGAGAAACCTCGGTAGAGAGAACTCGGCGATATACGCTAGGTCCCGAATCGAGGGTACTGTTGGTCCATCGAGAGGGCACATAGAGTGTTTAGGACTTGTTGATGGTCCAAACGCAATAATCGAGTCGTTGCCCGAAATAAGCTCGTCGAGCCCGGAGGCAGTTCTAACTCACGAAGCAGCCATAGGTAAGATAAGCGAGGACCAAATAAGCTACCTCATGAGCAAGGGATTTTCTGAGGAGGAAGCTCGCGCGGCCATAATCAAGGGCTTCTTAAGCATTGAAGAACCCAAGCTACCGCACCAGATAATGGAGATAGTAAAGAGGACTATAGAGTACATAGTCTCGAGAGCAACAGGATAGTTTACGTACTCCACCACCCGCTTTCTCTAACCCTCACGCATATTAAACCGGGGAACCGAGGCGAAACCATTCGAGGTCTGTTTAAAAGTCCTGTAGTCACTACTTGTTAGCAGAGTAAGAGTAAGATTGCTAAACTACTAGTTGATGAAGTCCTCGATCGCTGAAGCGTGATGACGGCAGGGTTTATCTGAAGCTTCTCTTCAAGAAACTCCGCATGCGCTCATTTACTTAGTTACGTAAGGTGAGTACAGTTCAGTATGGTACTAACAAGACCTTCATCCTCCCAAGACTCATCGTTCCTGCCCAGGGTCTCCGTCTCTCTAATAGCTCCGGGAGCCTTCTGATAGCTACTAAGTCCTCTTCAGTAAGAGGTCTAACTCTGTATACCAGAAATACGCAACTAGGACCAACTACAGCTGACGCATATAATCCCTCCATAAATCTCACCATGGTAGTAACGACATCTCTCCCGGAGGGAGTACAAGAAATCGGGTGAGTATGTGCTTCAAGAATTACATCGCTTACGTAAGGTAGTGAAACCCTGTCTACTTCTCCCTCAGCTATATACACATCACCAGACTTCATCACTAAGAGACTGTACTCCACTCTTGACCGCGAAGTTAAGTATGAGTAGTACTTTAGTTCGCCTGCTACTTCGAGTGCATATCTGCTTGCTTCCTCCAGTAGTTTTTCGGGGCTATTACCGTTTACCCCATTGATGAAATGGACTGCTACACCTCTCTCCATCAGTTCTTCAAGCTCGAAGAGGTTCTGACCTAGGGAGCATTTACTATAGTAAACCCTCACTTCATTATCTCCGACGTCTCCGTATGTCTCGCACCCGTATTCTGAAGATAGAGAGAAAAGACCGTCAGCAAGCAACACGTACGCTGAGAGCTTTACCGAGCTGTTCGTTCGAAAAAGCCTCTCTAGCCTATTGGCCGTCAAATACAGCACCTATTGCTAGAGAGACCTTAGACGGCCACCGTCTACTGGTAGGACTACCCCGGATATATATGAAGCTAGAGGGCTCAACAGGAAGGCCACAGCATAACCTACTTCCCTAGTTGTACCCAGCCTCTTAAGCGGTACGTCGTTAGCCCACTCACTAATTATCTCATCAACGCTCTTACCCGTTCTTGCGGACTGGTCTCTCGCTACCTGCAGTGTTCTCTCGGTGTAGATATAGCCAGGGGCGACAGCGTTTACACGAATGCCTCTAGGACCTAGCTCCCTCGAGAGAGTTTTCACTAGGTTGTGTATCGATACTCTAAGTACGTTAGAAAGGGCTAGGTTGTGTATGGGTTCCTTAACTGCGGTACTAGTCAGATAAACTAGTGAACCCCTTCCGGACCTCTCTACGTAGGGTATAGCCTTTCTAGTTATCCATATAGCACTTAAAACGAGTAGCTTGACTCCGTAGTCCCAGTCGCTTAAATCGAGCTCCATGAACGTCCCGGGTCTAGGTGGACCAGTAACGTAGACTAGTCCATCTAGACCACCTAGTACCTCGCATGCTTTATCTACAATGCCTTCGGCCTGCTCTCTTACTGTAATGTCTGCTGGAGAGCCGTAAACTTCCCCAAGAGGTTTTAACTCAGATACCGCTCTATCAACAGACTCTCTAGATCTTCCACATATAAAGACTCTAGCACCCTCTTCGAGCAGTACTTCCGCTATTCCCCTGCCGATGCCACGAGTTGAGGCTGTAATAAGTACCCTATAACCCTCGATACCTAGTCTCCCCATTTAGATACCCTACCGTATTATAGTACGAGATTTAAACTTACTGTAGATATAAGCTACCTTCAGATATTGTACTAGATAGGTATGAGGTACCTAATAATAGTAGGTGATAAGCTCGCTTTACTCCTTCTGGTGAATGCCGTACTCAAATACGATAGTAAGGCGCATATAACTATACTAGCAACGAATAAGGAAGTTGTAGAACAGGCCTCTTCGCTGAATGTCGACCAAGTTTTAGAGGGAGCTGAATCGCTGAGCAGCAAAATAGACTTCAAGCTAGTCGATGTAGCTATAGTGCAGCTTGAGTCCGCGAGTAACTCCTGTGAGCTAGGTAGGAATCTAAAGCGCGGTGGAGTCCCGCTAGTAATAGCTTTTACGGCAACCGCAGAGGCTTCTAGAGTCTATGCAGACTGCGGCTTTAGCTTCTTGATCCACGTAGGACAGTTCGTCGAGAGTGCTCTAGGCTCTATAATAGGTTTAGACACTTGGGTAGAGATACCCGTACGCTCTTTCGCAAACATAAATATTAAGGCGTACAGGGTCTTTAGGAGGGCGAGGCTTGGCATATCGCTTCGAGATATCACTAGTGAGGTAAGTAGTGTTAGAGGGCTTGTAGCTCTTTACGATAAAGACGGTAGCTACATTACGTCTAGCGACTACCTCATAGCCGAGGGAGACCTGATCGTCGTGGCGTCACCAACCGACCGAGACCTCCGGTCAGCAGTCGAAAGATTAAACAAGCTTTTTATGCTAGCCGAAAGGGTTTATACAGCACTAGAGTCAAGAAGGCCTCCTGGATAAGGTGATTACAGATGCCGTCCTGGCTAGAGGTTCTTGCCGGATGGGTTGGAGTATACCTAGCTAGAGTACTACAGGCTGCTATAGTGGTCTTGATAGCATACATAGTGAATAAGTACGTCGATAAAGCCGTTTCACTTATAGTCAAAACAGAGGAACACGAGTTCGTAGAGAGATTCGTGATGTTCTTTAAGGCTATCATATATGCTATAGCAGTACTCATGGCCATAAGCTTTATAGCAGCTGAACCTCAAGTTTTTGTTGCTCTACTTCTGACTGTTGGAATCGGGATCATAGTCATGTTCTCGGACGTCTTGAGAAACGTGGGCTCAGAGCTTTACGTAAGAAACATCAAGGCGTTCAGAGAGGGCGACTGGATAGAAATAGACGGAATCCAGGGAAGAGTAATGAAGATGGGTTCTCTAGGTGTAGTCTTAGAGACGCTGAGGAGGGAGAGGGTTTACGTTCCTTACTCTAAGATCTCTCACACAACGGTTGTCAACAGAATGAGCGCTTACGGACTATCCCTCAGACTGACTGTTAAAGTTCCTAAATCTTACGACATGTCTAAGGCGCGCGAGATAGTTGTTTCATCTCTTAGTGCCGTCAGGGAGGACTTAATGTCGGAGCCTTCACTGTCTCTAAGGTCTGTCACAGACTTCTACTACGTTTTTGACGCCATTTTGGACATCATGAACATCGGTAAAACCGAGTCAGTATTTGAGAGAGTCGTCCTAGAGCTTAAGTCAAAAGACCCAAATATAGATGTAGAGTTTTAGTGCTACGGTGTCTGAGTAGTTGTCTGAATACGAGAGGTCTAGACTACTGGCTCTCTGGAGGGCGGAGGCAGCTACATACAACTTCTCGATGAGTATGTCGACTACTATTGCTCAAGCATACGCGATTAAGGTACTAAAGTTCGACCTAGAGTTGCTTGGCACTATGGTACTCGTTCACCTCGGCACTCTCGGAGTTGGCTACTTGCTTGGATCGATAGTTGTCTCAGTGTTTAGAAATAGGCGGATACTGTTTTGGAAAGCCATGGGCCTCCTGAATAGGTGCCTTTGGGCTTTAACGGGTTTCTCTCACAACCTGCCTTCTGAGCACAGAGCCTGGGCGTTCTTAACAGCTATAGCCACAGCCCAACTCTCCGGCTCTATTGCCGCAGTAGCTTCCGGTGACGTTGGTGCTGACTTGGTGGGTAGGGAGAGGGCCGTTAAGTTCTTTAGCTCTCTTAACTCTACAAACCTGGTGGCTAACAGCTTAGGTCTAGTTGTAGCAACGGTTTTCTTCAACTTGCTACCTGAGGAAGAGGGATATGTTGCTACATACTCCACATCTCTAGCGTTTTCCGCTATATCGTCCGGGTTTTTGCTGATGCTGAAGGACGTCGATCCACCGGCTTCGAGAACGTCTATTAGGGATCTAGTGAAGGATTTTACTGACGTGACTAGAAGTAGTAGTTGTACTTCCTACATTAAGGTTGCCGCGCTGTTTACCTTCATCGTCAACCTGCCCGGAGCGCTGTGGAACTACTACCTGCTCAACGTGCTCGGGGGCAACGAGACGTGGGTGACGATGAAGGCCATAGCAGCGAACCTAAGCCAATCAGCAGGGTTCAGAGTCTGGAGTAGGGTTTCGAGGAGGCTAGGACTTAAAAAGACTCTCTACGTCGGTATAGCGCTAACGTCACCTATTCCAACAGCCTTCATCTTCTTACCCAGCCTTCCGGGGCAGATAGCTCTAGAGGTTTACTCAGGGTTCGTATGGGCTGCGTACAACCTCGCTAACAGCATCTACACCCTCTACCTGCCGAAGAGGGTACTGAGGGTCTACTTCATAGCGACACTGAACGTCTCCGTCAATACGCTCGCTTCCGTGGCCTCAAGGGTTGGTGCTTCCGTAGCCTCAGTGAGCCTACTAGCGATGAACTCGGTCTTTATAGCCTCTACTCTCGGTAGAGTGATCGCATCAGTCCTAGCTAGAAGGTCTGCACCGGAGGTTCCGGTTAGATAGCAGCCCGCCGATGCGATAGCGCCGCTACTTAAATACCTTTTGCCATAAGTAGTCTACTTGGATAAGGGCTAGACCCTATATGGGTAGAAAGTCCGACAGGTTTGCGTTCGTAAACTTTGGGGATATATGCTCTAAGTGTAACGAAAACTGCTGTAAAAGGTTCTACGCAGTCCTCCTCCCTGAGGAGGAGGAAGACTTTAAGGATAGCAGTTTCGAGGTCAAAACGGCCTTCGGGTCGGTTAGAGCGATAGGCTCCAGAAACGGTTACCCATGTCCTTACCTAGATGAGTCGGGGTTATGCTCCATATACTCTAGGAGACCTCTTGACTGCAGGCTGTGGCCCGTAATGGTCTACTACGACTTCACCACCGGAGAGAGAGTGGTTTACCTAGACTTGGACTGCCCGGCGGCTTCTACTGGAAAGATTCCGCGTGAAGTTATCGATAGCATTATAAGCAAGCTTAAAGAAGAGAGCTTCGACGAGGAGTGGCTGAAAAAGTACACCCTGGCTCCTTGGCCGAACCACCTCGTGGAGATGCTTAGAATCAAAAACGGGCGCTAGCGCGAACGCTTTTGCCAGCTAAGAGAAGCAGGTCAACTCCCCTAGGCTAATGCCATGGTGGTGCGCAGTAAAGTGAAAGAAGGCTATAGTAGGAAGCCTAGGCTATTGGATAGAGTGATCATGTCTATGGCTAGAGGTCTGTTCTTCGCTTATGCGCGACTATGGCTGATGAGAGCTCGGAGAGTCGTATCGATAGGTGATGTGGTTAACACCTTCTATATGGACTTCCTGAGGCTTCAGAGAGAACATGTCGAGGTGGTCAGAGTGAGTGAGTGTGAGGTGGTAACCAGATGTCGAAACCCCTGCCCAATACTCTCTCTAGCGTTAAAGAGAGGTCTCGACACCAGGTACGTGTGTCGAGAAGTTTCGGAGCCGGTGTGCAGATACGTCCTAAGGAAGCTCAATCCGGACTTAGTCTTCGAGAGGAACTACGGGCGAATCAGACCCTACTCAGAAAGCTGTGAGGAAAGGATAGCGCTTAGAGACTGTCCCAAAGGACTCCCGGAACTGGGGTGACGCCTCCAGCCTTCATCACCGCTGAAGTTTAGCGGGGATAGACGTACGGCCGCGGGGGTTTATCGTCTAGAGCTTAGGTTGAGAACGAGCTGATATTTCGGTTTAATGCTCCATTCTGGGGTTAGAGTTGAGCGAGCTGGACTACGTCTGCCCTTTAGACTGGAGGTACGGCTCAGAGGAGATGAGGAGGCTTTTCAGGGTCGAGAGTATAGTTAGAAGGTACGTTGATGTAGAGATAGCGATTATGGTAGGTCTAGAGGAGGCTGGACTAGCTCCCCGCGGTTGCGCTGATGCGATACGCGAATGCTCAAGCAAGCTAGACCCTGGTGAGGTCTATAAGAGAGAGGCTTCTCTGGGTCATGACATAGCTTCTCTAGCCTACATGCTAGGCGAAAGCTGCGGTGAGTGCGGTAAGTACGTGCACTTAGGTGCTACTAGCTATGATGTTGTGGACACGGCCTGGGCCCTAATAATTAGGGACGCCCTCGGCATATTGAGGACTAAGCTAAGGGGGCTCATAGAGAAGCTCTCCAAGCTAGCCCGAGACCATAAAGAGGACCTGATGGTGGGTAGGACCCACGGGCAGCACGCACTACCCATTACAGTCGGGTTCAAGTTCGCTAACTACGTCTACGAGCTCTCCAGAAGCTATGAGCGCCTCGTTGAGATCGAGAAGAGAGTAGTCAGGTCCAAAATCTCGGGAGCTGTTGGTACTATGGCCGGCTGGCTAGGAAGGGGGCTGATTGTCGAAGAAGCCGCCTCCAGATACCTAGGCTTAGAGCCCCACCCTATAACTACTCAGGTAGCTCCGAGGGATGGGTTCGCCGAGTTGTTCACAGCACTAGCTATACTCGCATCGCAGTTGGATAGGTTTGCGCTAGAGATAAGAGAGCTCTCGAGGACGGAGATCGGGGAGATGTACGAATCTGAAGCTAGAGTTGGGAGTAGTGCTATGCCACACAAGAGAAACCCTGTTACAGCTGAGAGGATCTCTGGTTTAGCGAGGATCGCTAGGTCACTGTGTGTTGCCGCACTAGAGAATATCCCACTTATGCACGAGAGAGACTTAACGAACAGTAGTGCCGAGAGGATACTCGTCCCCCATGCGTTCCTAGTCGTAGACCAGATGCTTGAAGATGCGAACAAGCTGATCAAAGTCCTCAACATAGATAGGGAGGCCATGCTCAACAACCTGGCTTTAACTAGGGGAGCCATTATGACTGAGGCAGTAACGATTAGGTTAGTCCAGAAGGGCGTCCCGAGGCATGAAGCACATAGAATGCTCATGGAGGTAACTAGAGCCATGAAGCCTGGTGAAACCCTCGAGCAAGCATTAAGAAATCACGAAGTTTTATCGAAATACCTAACAGCAGACGAAATTAGGGAGCTGGTGAATCCGGCGAATTACCTAGGGAATTACTTAGAGCTAATAGAGCGAGCACTAAGGTACTCGGAGAAGGTAGTGATGCGTTAAGCAGCCAGCTATTCACGAACTTAGAGAAAAGCGGGACATCCGCATGTAGTTAGCCCACAAATAACTCCCTGGACCTACTCAAACCTCATCTAGGGAAGTTAGTCTTATGAACACCGGTACTATCGTAGCGGTGTGTTGGCGTCAAGCTTCGTCATTATGAAGCCGTCCTTAAGGTAGAGCTTTTTCGTCGAAAAGCAATCGAGCTTTTCTTTAGCTCTCTGTAAGCATGATAGCTCCAAACTATCATCAAGAAAGAGAACGCCATGAACTTGAACCTGTTGAGAACCCCCATCAAGAGTGGATAGCCTCTTACTCTCTTAAGTAGAGGGTAGAAGATCATGTTCAATAAGTCAATAGTGAGGAAAGCGTAGAACGTGCTCAAATGAGATACGTAGGCAACTGGAGTCAATATCATGACGATCAGTAGGAGAGTGTTCAGTAGAAACTTAAGTGACCTCTTTAGGAACGCTAGCTTCGATACATCAAGCCTCCGCATGTCGAGAGCATCTATATACTTAACTACAGCCTTCTTTCTCGCAGCTCTCAAATATCTCTTAAACGGCATTCTCCAGTATATGTCGCTCTTAGCGTTCCTCACGATGTTTGCGTCTACAACGTATCCTATAGTATCGGTAGCTGTCAGAACCTCAAAGCCTTCCGATATTGCTTGTAGTGAACAACCTGTGGAGTTTAAACGAGGTACCTTCAATTAAGACTCTACACAAGATGTTCTACAACGAATTGAGAAAACACGGTTTTAGAGCACACCACGTTAAGCAGGTATATACCTACGCTAAAGCAGTTGTTAGAGCTAGTAAACAGAGCGGTGGAAAGAAACCGGTTCTCAGAAGACTAACAGCTAGGATAGATAGGTACGACTACAGGCTGGACCTAGAGAATAGGACGCTTATCCTAAAGATACACAATGGTAGGGAGGTTAAGCTGAGACTACTGACATCTACTGAGAGAGTAGAAAAGTTCAGGGGTTGGAGTAACTACGAGATAGCTGTGAAGGTAGTTGAAAACAATGTTTACGTATCGGTCTACTTCAGGAGAGCGGTTGAACCGAGGAGAACTTGAACCGTTATGGCTATCGACGTTAACTTCGACAACGCTACACTAGCTGTATTCACACCTGAGGCTCTGTTGCGCAACTCGTTGACAAACGGTTTGAGTAGGTCTATGCTTAAACCTAATTTAGCTCTAAAAGCAATAACGTTGTCATCCGCTCAAGACTACTTTTTCTCCTGCAGTCTCATTATAGCTCTAGCTATATCTCCTCCCTCTTCTGATAGAGTCTTGAGGACTTCATCTCGTGTGGCACCGGTCTGCTCCATTATGAACCGTATATCGTCTTCCGTGACATGCTGAAGGGCTCTAGTTTCCGGCTCTTTTTCCACTCTCTCAAGTCCGGAGCAAACTATTTGAATAATGGTCTGCTGTCCAACGTTTAGTACGGCCACCTGCGGGTCCTTGACCACTATATCGTATCCGTCGGCCGACATTACGACTTTCCGTATCTCGGGTAGCTCGCGGACGTCGATACCGTACCTTTTAAGCATTCGCTTTAGTTCTCGAACGTTCATGGGGAACATGTTCCTGTCCCGAGCTTAATATACTAGAAGGATATAAAAACAGGAGCGGAGAATGGGAAGAGTTGAAATCAGAGTACTCGGTGGAGGACTTGAAGTCGGGCGGACAGCCGTTTCTGTTTCCGCCGAGGGGAGGACTCTGCTGATGGATTACGGAGTGAACTTTGCGGAAGACGACACACCTCAGCTCCCGGAGCACATCAGGCCGTCCGATGTAGACGTTATCGTAGTGACTCATGCTCACTTAGACCACGTTGGTGCGGTCCCATACCTCTACACTACTAGCTCCCACCCAGTCTTAGTCATGAACAGGCTCACGAAAGCCGTTTCCGAGGTACTGATCAAGGACTTCATTAAGATATCCGGCTACTACCTCCCATTCGATGAAAGCGACTGGTATAGAGCGGTAGAGAACTTGCGCTACCTAGAGCTCGGTGAAGAGGTAGAGCTCGGTGGTCTAACACTCAAGAGCTTAAACTCGGGACACATACCGGGGAGCCAGACGTACGTAGCAGAACTGGATTCTGCTAGGATAGCTTACACAGGTGATGTCAACACCATCGACACGAGGCTCGTCAGAGGGTACGACCGAGGGGGTGCTAGAGCCGATATACTGATAATCGAGGGAACGTATGCGGACGTAGACCACCCCAGTAGAGATGAGGTCGAGAAGGAGTTCATAGAGGCGGTGAAAGAAGTAATTGGAAGCGGGGGAAGCGTTCTAGTGCCCTGCTTCAGCCTCGGTAGAGCGCAGGAGATCCTCTCGCTACTGTATGAGAGGTTTAGCGGGGGTAGAGTGTATTACGACGGCATGGTTAGACTGCTGAACAGCATACTGGTGAGCTACCCGGAGTACATAAACAACTACGAGCTACTCCTCAGAGCAACGAAAGAGTTCGAGGAAGTAAAGTCGGCTAGTCAAAGAAGGAAGATCGTAAAGAGTGAGGGGAACGTGATAGTCGCATCGGCCGGGATGCTTAAAGGAGGTCCGTCGGTGTACTATCTGAAGAAGATGTACGATAACCCTAGGAATGCCGTTTTCCTGGTATCCTATCAGGCACGTTCAACCCCCGGGCGGAAGATCCTGGAGAACGGGTTTCTAGAGGAGCTAGGCCCGATAAGAGCGAGAGTAGAGTGGTTCGACTTCTCGAGTCACGCTGGCTTCAGCGGGCTTCTCGAGATAGTCAGGTCGTTCAAGGACTTGAAGGCCGTGGTTATCGTACACACCGGAGAACAGGCTTACACTCTATGTGAAGAACTCAAGCAGCACTACGACGTATACGTACCCAAAACTGGGAGCACAATCGAGATAGAGGTTTAAACCCCCCTGCACTCTATCTTCCTGCTCCTCTTCTTGTAACCTATGAAGCCTCCTCGAAGGCTATACGCTCTAACGCCGGCCTTCCTCATCTCGATCGCTGACAACAGGCTCGCAGATCCGTAGTCGCAGTATAAAACCACTGGAGAGCTCGGAAACTCCCTCAGCTCGGATACGTGGATAGCTCCCGGGATGTGCTCGTAGTCGAACTTTTCCCTACTCCTTATGTCTACGAGAAGCCATCCTTCAGGCACCTCGTCGACTTCAACGTCGGCACCTATCTCCCTTAGAATAGTACTCGGCGTAGCGTCCGCCACTCTATAGGTCTTAGCGTTCTGCACCACTCCCTCCATAGTGTCCCTACTTATTAGAGCTAAAGCTGCCTCCACGTCCTCTACTCTGGCTTTCGTTTCGACCGGACCCTCCGATAGTCTACATACTTCCTCTACTTTGACGACGTAGTCGTACAAGCCTAGCTCTCTCACTCTGCTAACTATCTCCTCCTTATCCGCACCTGATAAAGGTCTGAGCAGGGCTACTCTAGGTCTTACTAAGTAGTCTACAACTTTAATATTCCTGAGGGTCTGCGAAGATGTCTGCCCCACGGACTCCCCGGTAATTAGGGCATCGTATTTGTACTTCTCAGCTAGAGCTTGACCTATCTCGTGCATGACGACTCTGAGTACCACCTGTCTGAGCCTGCTGGAAACTTTTTCACGGATCTCGGATAGTATGGGGACGAAGTTTACCACGGTGAGCAACGGCTCGTAAGGTAGGGACAGTTCTGCTAGCTTTTTCGCTACCTCGATGGCGGCAGTAGTAGCCTCAGCGGAGCCCATGTAGTAGTGCAGGAAGTCGGCTTGAATCCCTCTCTTAGAGGCTAACACGTAGGCCAACGAGGAGTCAAAGCCTCCAGAAAACATGACTAACGCTCTACCCTCTGTACCTACGGGCAACCCTCCCATACCCCTCCAACACCTCAATACGTAGTAAGCGAACTCCTCGCGTATTTCGATCTTGACCTCGACATCCGGAGACCTCAAGTCGACACCGGAGGAATACTTAAGCAGCTTAGACCCGACCTCCCTCGCTACATCCATGGACGTGAATGAGTGAGTCCCGTACCTTTTAACCCTAACCGCGAACTTCTTGTTGGCTACAGTATCCTTAAAGAGGTCTTCCGCTTTACTAGCTATGTCTTCTATGGAGTTAAACCTATACGGAACTACCTCGCACACATCGTGTATACCGAAGACCCGGGTTAAGAGTCCGCTTACGTCGCGGTCGACCTCTAAAAAGAACACTCCTTGGGAATACTTTAGCGTGTACTTAGATTCTGAGCTCTTGAGAGCCCGCTCGATAGCTTTAAGCAAAGCCTTTTCGAACTTCGGTCGAGTCCTCCAGGACTTTAGGGGTATCTCAGGGGATTCTTTAATAAGGTAGTACCTCATTTCTACCATCCACCAATCTGTGTTCCCCTGCTTCTAGAGAACCTGTCGACCGCGCTAGGGACGTGGGACGTCGAGGCCCCCCAACTAGTTCAACTCTTGCCTCATGGTAACCGCTACCTCCGGAGAACCAGCCGCATTCGAGGATTTTCGAGTATCCTGCGCACCGCAGGCTCCACGGGCGTCGCAAATCGAGGCTTTTACTCGGTAAGTACTCCGAGGGGTATTCGGAGGAAGCCTTCGCGTAGTCTCCGGGGACCGCTCGGAAGGCTGGATCCACCATCGATCCGAGATGCGGTTTAAAGCTTATAAGCACCCCTCGGAGTGCGTTTGAACAGATGCGCTACCCCCGCTCTACGCCTAGAGTGGAACGGGTTTCGAGCTCGACCTGATGATTGAGTGCTAGCCAATAGAGCTATGGACAGCTCTAAACAGCGAGTCCGCAGAGGGCATAGAACCGCGGTCACAGGTGCTTAAAGTGAAAAAAGGTCAGGGCGCCGCAAGTATTGGGGCAAAAGCTAGAGCAACCACGCTCATAAGCTTTATCAGGATGTTTAGCGATGGTCCAGCCGCGTCCTTTAGGGGGTCACCAACCGTATCTCCTATAACTGCTGCTTTATGTGCCTCACTTCCCTTACCTCCGAAGTGTCCTTCCTCTATGTACTTCTTGGCGTTATCCCACGTATTGCCTACGTTGCCTTGGAATAAGCCAAGTAGTAGTCCCGATACTATAGCTCCAGCTAGTGTTCCAGCAAGCGCGTATGGACCTAGAGTTAGTCCTACTACGAGAGGTACTATTATAGCAAGCAGACCCGGCACTACCAGCCTTTTGATAGCGTACTTAGTCACGACGTCTACGGCCCTACCGTAGTCGGGCTTCTCCTTAAACTCCAGTATCCCGGGTTTCTCTTTTAGCTGCCTCCTGATCTCGGATATTAGCTCGAAAGCAGAGTCGCTAACCGCTCTAATGACTATTGACGTGAATAGAGCCGGGATAGCCATACCTATGAAGATGCCGGACATCACGGTTGGGTTAAGTAAGCTTAGCTGGTCCATTTCGACCCTAGGTAGTATGCTCACGTAGGCTGCTAGTAGAGCTAGAGCCGTTAGAGCTGCGGAACCTATGGCGTAACCCTTCGAGATGGACTTCATCGTGTTACCGGCAGAGTCTAAGAGGTCCGCTACAGACCTAACATCTTCGCCTAAACCAGCCTGCTCAGCTAATCCTGCAGCGTTATCAGTGATAGGGCCGTAGGCATCCGCACCGACCACAAACCCAGTTAGTGACAGCATGCCGACTGCCGCTAGTGACACACCGTAGATTCCGTACCAAAAGCCTCCGGCGGAGGCCATGAGGTAGTATGCTAAGAGAGCGGCTAGCGCTATGCAGACTGCTGGAATTACGACACTTATGAACCCGTAAGACATTCCTGACAGTATCGTTAGAGCTGGACCCATTTGAGACATTTCTGCTACTTTAATAGTGGGTGGAAGCCCCTTCCTCGTGAAGTAATCACTCGTGAATCCGACCACGACGCCCGAAACTAGGCCGGCAACAACAGCAACCCACGCCCTAATACCGAGATCTCCACCTAGTAGGTGCGTAGACACGAAGTAGCTTATCGCTGCGACGATAACCGCTGAAGCAAGGCTGGAGAGCGTTAAGGTTTGCGCCGGATCCTTAACTCTCCCAAGGAGGACTATGGCAACAGAAGCTGCAGAGGCCAGTAGCCCGGCTACTGAAACGGATATAGGTAGTATAGCGAAGTTGTACCAACCGACAGTACCTAGCGCTAGAGCTATGACCATGGTCGAGACTATGGCCTCAACGTAAGATTCAAATAAGTCAGCACCCATCCCCGCCACATCTCCAACGTTATCTCCAACGTTATCCGCTATGACACCGGGGTTCCTCGGGTCGTCCTCCGGTATACCCACTTCGACTTTACCCACGAGGTCGGCACCTATGTCAGCAGCTTTCGTGTATATCCCACCGCCTACTCGAGCGAACAGCGCTACAGCCGAGGCTCCAAAAGCGTAGTACACTAGGTCTCTAACAGCGTCTTCAGCTAATCCGAAAATTAGGGAGAGAGCCGCTATGGCGAGAGTCCCCAAACCTGCTACAGTTAACCCCATGACGAGTCCTCCCTTAAAGGCTAGAGCGAAGGCATCTTTCAGGCCCTTCCTAACGGCTGCGTTAACCGTTCTGACGTTCGCCCTAGTAGCCACAGACATACCGAAGTAGCCGGCAATCATAGAGGATGCGGCACCGAGAAGGAAAACGAGGGGGGATCTCCAGGGTACTGACTTCCCGGAAAACAAGTTTACGGCGAAGATAAACGCTGCGAGCGCCGCGGATATTAATGCTATGACTCCATACTGCCTCCTTAAGTAAGCACTGGCACCTTCTCTAATGAACTCGTGGATCTCGACGGCTCGTCCTGTACCCGGGGGGTACTTCACAACTGACGTAGCTAAGTATACCGCATAAGCTAGTACCAGTCCACCGGCTGTCGCACTTAACACTAGTGCCAGCATGTTTTCAACCCTTTCTTAGCTGGTATATAAGTGTGCTTATAAGTTTTACTGAAGCAAGTCTAAACAAGAAGGTGATGACAGACCGAGGTTGAGTGATGATAGGCGCGCTCTTCTCTGAAAGCGGTCAGTGCTCGAGTCCTTACTTCATCGATCATGCTCGGCGGAGTCATCACCAACTAATATGTTCTTAGAGCAGTTAAACCTTTAAACCTTATATCAACTAAGCCCTCGGTCCACGATGTTATACTCCCCACGGACCCGACATTGGAGACAGACTGATGAGCTCGTGTGGTCGACTCTACCGGTTCTCGCTCTATTCGGGCCGAGTCGCGGGACTGTGCGTAGCTGGTCTATCTACCAAAGGTCTTTACCTTGCGAGGGCGTTAGCTCTGGGAATGGCCATAACGTCTATAAAGAAGGTATTTATCTTGGAGGCTTCGCACAGTCTCCATATAGCTGTGAGTTAAACGCTAAACCTACCTATCCTGCTCCACCTGCTTCAGCGAGCTACCACCGGGAGCAAGCTTCCCTAGAGCTTTTTTTATGTCCTCCGGTATCTCGTGGCTAGACGTGATCGCAGTATCCGTACATACTGCGACGTGCTCTATATCGGCAGCGACTCTACCGGTAGTTAAGTTGCGGACTACGCACCTGTACTTAAGGTGCTTTCTCCCCACCTCCTCTATCCACACGTAAACCCTCAGGGTGTTGTCGAGCCTCGATGGAGACTTTATTTTCGCGTTAACTTCAACTGTGGGTATAAACAGACCGTACTCGTGTATCAGCCTGCTATAGCTGATGCCCGCGCTAGACAACATAGCCATGAAGGCCCTTTCGCAAACTCTGATATAGTTGGTGTAGTGCATAACCTGGAGGTAGTCTGTCTCGGCTAGCTGGACCACGTAGTCTATAAAAAACGACGATTCCGGCACGCTCTCTGGCTTGGATGCTTCAACTTCTCGCTCCTGCGCGCTCTCCCGCAGAGCTTTGGACAACTCGTCAGGCGAGATGCCTAGGTCTTGAGCTAGCTTAGCAAGGTCCTCTCGAGCTCTTCTATCCGCTTCCTCCTCACTTAGCCCGTTGAAAGCGTAGTGGTACTTAACCAAGTCGTAATATACGGTGAGGTTGGCTAGAATGCTTTCTCTATCTAGCTTTTCTATGACCACTCCAGCGTGAAGTAGGACTACGTCTCCGGGTTTAGCATCCTCTACCGCTATGAGAGCTCTTACAGTAGCTCCACCAACCTCTACCTCACCCTCTACGCCGTCAACTCGCACTAGCCTAGCTAGTACACCCCAGCACACGCCACTACCCAACAGCTATCAGTATCCTTGACCTAAATAACGTCTCGCTAGGCCGGAGCTCAGTTAGCCGACTGCACGATGCGAGTAAAGGCTTTAAAGCAAGCAAGGTCTTAGCGTTTCCGTGGTGTTCCGATGAGTTTCGTCGACGTGAAAGCCCCGAATCCGTCTAAGTCGGCGCTCGAGTTGCCGGGTAGGGTTCTCGTAGTCGATAGGTCCACCGGGGAACTCATAGACGTACTGGGCGGCGGGCTCGAAGCTGACAGTTCTATAGCGAAGGCCGTGGCTATCGCCGTGGCGTCTCTCTCCGCTCTCGAAGGTATCATCGGAGGGAGGCTCCTGAGGCTAGAAGTAGAGTACTCAGCGGGACGCGCCGTTGCGCAAGTCGATGGAAATGCCGTGAGAGTTAGCATTAGAAGCTGGTGAGCGTATGGGGCACTCCACTTAGTAATAACGGTGACTCTATCCTCGCGGGTACATGCGTACTCGTCGGACGCGGGACCCAGAACGTTGTAGGTTCCTACCTCGAGCACGCTTAGAAGGGGGTATGAACTAACCCAAGGACTGTTCGGTAAGCCTCAGGAAGCTCTATACCGTTTCGCATAGGCTTACATTGATTAGTGTTGTAGACAATGTTCATGTTTTCTCGCGTTAATCGATGCGTGAATGCTACTAACGAGGGGTCTGCCCCGATGAGGCTCGGTCTCTCGGGAACGAGTCAGGGTGTAGCGTCCCCGAACTCTTCGACCATCGAACCCCTGAATAAGATGCTGAGGAGAAGAGTTGAGGCAACGAAGTCTTCTAGTATGAACCTGCGCAAAGCTTAACCGTGCGGGTCGGTCGAGCTCGAGTTCTTAGTGCTTCTAGCACCGGCTCTCACATAATTATAATTATAGTTAATAGCTTCTGACTTAAATAGCTATGACCAAGTTAGTCATATAGGTGGAGTTAGCTGAGTACGGCAGTGGGCCTCTTTATAAAGAGAGAAGGAGATAGGTACGCTATCAATGTTATAACTGAAAGGTGTAAAGAGTGTGGCATATGTATAGCGGTGTGCCCCACGAAGGTCTTGGAGAGAGGCGACAGCAGAAACAAGCGAGGCTATAGGTACGTAGTTCCGGTTCGCCCGGAGAAGTGCATCGGTTGTAGGCTTTGTGAATTCAGTTGTCCTGATTTCGCTATATACGTCGAGGCTGTTCGACGATGAGATACGAATACCTCACCGGAAACATAGCTATTGCCGAAGCCTCTATAACCGCTGGGTTAAAGTTCTATGCCGGTTACCCGATTACACCGACATCCGATATATTCGAGTACCTAGCCAAAGAGCTACCTAAACACGGGGGTCACGTACTGCAGTTCGAGGACGAAATAGCATCTATAAACGCCGTGATCGGGGCGTCTTGGGCGTGCGCGAAATCTATGACGGCGACTAGCGGACCCGGGTTTTCGCTCATGCTCGAGGCTCTAAGTCTGGCAGTTATAACGGAAACTCCGCTGGTTGTTGCCTACGTCATGAGGACCGGTCCATCGACAGGCGTCCCAACGAGGTCGGGACAGTATGATGTACTCCAAAGTACGTACGGTTTTCATGGGGGTCTAGTGATACCTGTTCTCGCTCCGTCGACACCTCAAGAGGCTTACGACCTGACGATACGAGCTTTCAACATATCGGAGATGCTGAGAACTCCCGTAGTTCTTCTTTCTGACGCAGTAATAGCTCACACCTACGGTAAGGTAGCTATAAGGGAGAGAGGTGAAGTAGACGTGATCGACCGCACTAAGCCCTCCGTACCTCCCGATGCCTATAAACCTTACGACCCTGCTAACGGGTTAGTGCCGCCTATGGCGTGCTTTGGTGAAGGATACAATGTCTTAGTTGAGTCGCTAACACACGATGAAAGAGGTTACTACGCACCAAAAACGGACGTACAAAGGAGACTTATGTGGCGACTCTACAAAAAGATAGTGGAGAACTCTGGGAAGCTCTTCGACTACTCTTCGACGTACCTAGACGATTGCGATTATGCCCTCGTCGCCTACGGGTCGACAGCTTTAGCGGCTAACGTCGCAGCTAGGCTGCTCAGAGAGAAGGGGTATCGCGCCTGCTCCGTAAAGCTTAAGACTCTCTTCCCGGTGTATGAGGATGGCATAGTAAACCTGTTGAAAGGTGTTAAGAAGGTGTTTGTTGTTGAAAACAACCTAGGGCTGTACTACAGAGAGCTCAGGGGTGTGATTAGGGATAAGGAGGTCGTCAGCGTACCCTTGATAGACCTCGACGTACCCCTACCGCAAGAGATAGTCGAGGTGGTTAAAGAGTGGCTGTAGGACACCCGCTGGACCCATACCTGAGAACAGACAGAATACCGACGATGTGGTGCCCGGGTTGTGGGCTAGGAGTAGTCCTGGGGACCTTACTCAGAGCTATAGACAGAAGAATAAAGGAGGGGCTACTCAAGAGGGAGCATATAGCCTTTGTTGGAGGAATAGGCTGTACGGCTAGAATGACTCTCTACCCCCTCTTCGATTCCGCTCACGTAATACACGGAAGAGCTATTCCGTTCGCTCTCGCAGTTAAGGTAGTCAAGCCGGAGATGAAGATGATCGTAGTTGGAGGTGACGGAGATATAGCCGCTATTGGTGGGAACCACATACTACACGCAATAAAGCGCAATGCCGATATACTCGTCATAATGGTAAACAACATGATATACGGCATGACTGGTGGGCAGTTGGCACCTACGACTCCTAGAGGGCTCTACACTACGACTACACCCTACGGGAACCCCGAGAGGGAGATCAACATGGTGAAGCTGGCGGCTTTAGGAGCGAACTACGTAGCTAGGGGGTCGACTACCCACCCGCACCTACTTGAGCAAGTATTCTACAAGGCTCTAGTAAAGCAGGGACTAGCGTTTGTTGAGGTCTTATCGACGTGCCCGGAGATCTTTGGGAGGCACATAGGACTAAGGAACCCTGTAGACCTATATACGGAGCTCAAGAAGAGAGTCATAGTAAAAACTAGGCCGTCCGTTGACGAAAGTGATTACAGCTGGGAGAAAGGCTTCGTCATAGGGGAGTTCGTTGAGAGAGACGAGCCGGGGTATATCGAAATATATCGTAAGTACGTTTCTAAAGCTCTAGGGGGTGGTGAAGCGTGAGGTTGGAAATACTGATCGCCGGACGAGGCGGTCAAGGCATACTTCTTCTAGGACACATACTGGGTAGAGCTATAGCTAAGCATACGAACCTCCATATCCTCGGAAGTGAGATATACGCTGCCGAAACACGCGGCGGTGACTCCAGGGTGGACCTAGTAGTAGCAGATAGAGAAGAGGACGCCGACTTTATTAAGGTGATGAGAGCCGACATAGCTCTATTCATGCACCAGCTTCAGTTAGACGCTTACAAAGACCTAGTGCGAGATGGTGCCACAGTTTTTCTGGATAAGTCGAACGTTAGCAGTGTCCCGCAAAGGAACTGGAGAGTCTACCTGGAGCCCTACACGGATATAGCTGAAAAAGAGATAGGTACGAGCAGAGTAGCAAACCTCGTCGCTCTCGGCCACATCGTTAAAGTAACGTCAATAGTCCCCCCGAGTGCCGTAGAAGACGTGATTAGAGAAGTGGTGCCTAAGGAGTGGGTTGACATCAACATTAAGGCCTTTAGGTACTTTACACAGCGGTAGAGTAGAAAGCGCCACTAATGAGTTAGAGCATTAAGAGATCCAACGCCGAGTCAAAGATTAAGCTTTTTAGATTTCTTTAAGCTAGAAAAATGGTGCAAACAGTGGAAGGTAATCGTATTGTAATCGCGTGCTTGATTTCAGCTCTACTCGTGGTTGCCGCACTACTATCTGCTGTGGCTATTGGTAGCGATGTGCACCTATACCTTTATGGTGCAACTTGGTGTCCTCATTGCAGGTCTCTCGACCAATTCCTCACTCAAGCTTACCCAGGTAGCTATTCTTTCTGTAAGATTGACCTATACGAGGTCTGCAAGAACAATCTAGATAGTATTAAAAGCTTTTTCGCATCTAAAGGAGTGTCGTCGGAGTACTTAGGGTACATACCTCAAACTTACGTTATTAAGGATGGAAAATACCTCATCGCAGTAGTAGTGGGTGCAGTTACAGATGTCCAGTTTTGGCAGAATATCATTGCGAGAAGCCCTCAGGAGAAGGTCGTGTTCATAGTTCCTCCAAACGTGTACGAGATAAAGATGTCTTTTCAAGAACAGCAAGAGTTAGTAGCACTAATTACTAGATACACGGTGATGACTACGGCTCCCCCTAGTTCTCAGCAGATAGTCAAGCCCCAACTTATAATTCCCATAGCCCTCATCGCCACCGGAGTTCTAGTAATAGCCTACTCCATCTTTAGGAGGAGAAAGTAATGAGGCTAAGTCCACTACTCGCTTCTTCAACCATATTGTTCGCACTAGCTTGCTCGGTTCTTGCTTCTGGAGCCCATTCCTTAGGAATTCCGATCTCCTACAGGGGAATGCTAATTGGGTGTGCTGAGCAACCTACAGAATTAGCTGGCGACCTAATAGCGCGCTTTGGTGACCATGTTGTCTACTTCTTCGGCTTGAGGGGATGTCCCGAATGTATCGAGATGGAGAGATACCTGGGAAGCCTTCTTCCCGGTGGGCTTGCGTACGTAGACGTGGTGGAGAACAGTGACCTATTTACGAAGCTATTGGGCTACCTCAGTAAGTACGTCGAGGAAGAGTATTTGAGAGAGGTTCCCATAGTTTTGGTCCGAAAGGATACCTCGGTAGTGGCTATTTCGATTGGTTTATACCGAAACGACTCCTACTGGATGTCTGCTTTGCTTGGAGTAGGCTTGGGGACGTGTGAAGTAAGAGTCATCAAGCCGACGGGCCAAGACCCATTGAAGCTGGTAGTGGGGGCACTACTACTAGGGGCGGCGTCAGCCCTCAGCCCATGCGTTATTTACCTATATTCAACTCTACTCTTCTCGTACGCAGCTTACGGTGCTAGAAAGTCTCTGCTAAAGCTCCTCTCGTTTGTAATCGGACTTGGGATTGGGTACTTTCTCGTAATAATCGGTCTCTACAGCTTACTGTGGCTTTTGCGACCATTCACGTGGGTGTTCTTCCTAGCTTTCGGGTTGTACATGGTGCTACACTCTAGGGGGGTTCTTGGATGCCTTATAGGTGGTAGAGCCTGTCGCGATATTAGCTACCCCATGGGCAATAAGGTGTTCACAATGCTGGGTAGCTTCTTCCCGGTTTTACTAGGAGTAGTGGCGTCGATTAGTGCGACTCCTTGCAGTGCGGGCTACTTCGTTCTACTTCAATCAGCTTTCGCAACCGACGCTGGTCCTCTGGTTAACATCGTAATCCTTACTTACTTGATGGCCTACGTACTACCCTACGTTCTCATCTCCATACTTTCAAGCAGGTTCCTCGGGTTAGTAGATAGGTTTATGAGTAAAGTTTCCGTTGTCGAGTTCCTCGGAGGTGTCGTATTGATATCCATGGGATTATACCTCGTTCTCAGCTCTTGAATACTTTCAACTCAGTATAGGTTCACAAAGAACCTGAGCTTGCCGTATAAGTGTGCTGTCCAGTAAAGTTTGTCCTCAGAGGACTGAATTCTACTCAGATCCTACTTGCTCAATGAATATAATTTTATAAATTTAGTTACCTGGAGTGGTTGGTGAAACTAATTAAGCTACTCGTACACGTACTCCTCTCTACAGCTGCGGCAGTGTGGTTCATGAAGTGCGTTAAGTTAGGAGACGGTGTAGAACTACTTAACGCGTCTTTTATTGCTTCCCTCTGCTTGAACTGGTTTATCGATTACATTGGCCACAAAGGTAGGTATAGAGCTCCGACGACTCATGAGCCGATCAATGCGTCAGCTGTCTCAGCCTTGGTGGCAGTAGTTGTTGGAGCGCTCTTTCTCTACGACGTTAAGAGCTATGTAGCGGTGTTCGTGGCGTGTGGAATTACGTATATAACTCACTTAGCGCTGGACCTAGTGTCTGGCGGCATTTACGTAAGAAATGGGTCATCATTTGAGAGAGTTCGCATTGCGAAGCCAAGTAGGAGAGCATATGATGCTCTTAATAGCGTGGTACTGGCGTTATCGGTCGTTATGACCGCTATGTACTTACTGTCTAGCTGGTTTCAGCTCTAACCCTCAAACCTTTTAAGCGAAAGATCGAACACTGTTTATAACGTCTGTTTATAACGTAACTTCAGCTCTTAGGAGTGGGTGTGAGAGTGTCGGTTGAGGAGCTACTCAGAGCCCACGGTAGACCCCCGAGAGAAGTTTACTTTGATAACGAAAACTCTGGCTATGTTCCGAGAGAGGTTGTCGAAGAAATGATCCCGTACTTTAACTCCATTGGCTATGGGCACCCATCTATTACGCATAAGCCGGGGTGGGAAGCCTACGAAGTTCTCTACAAAACAAAAGAGCTACTGACTAAAGTCCTCAATGCCGAGGGCTTGGGTGAATTCGCCTTCGTACACAGCGGTACTGAAGCAAACAACCTAGCAGTTCTCGGTTACGCGTTAGCCAACAGGGGGAGGGGCGGGAAGATCGTTGTCTCGGCAATAGAGCACCTCAGTGTAATCTACCCAGCAGAAGAAGCCGAGAGGCTCTTTGGGTTTAGGGTAGTTAGAGTGCCTGTCGATAGTGAAGGATTCGTAGACCCGGAGGTCCTTAAGGAGTTCGTCGACGGGAGTACGTCATTGGTCAGTATCCAGATGGTTAACCACGAGATAGGGACGGTTCAGAATATCTTCGAGCTCTCGAAGGTAGTTAAAGAAGTCAACCCTCGAGCTGTGTTCCATACTGATGCCGCAGATGCTTTTGGTAAGATACCTATAGACCTTAAGAAGCTCGAACACGTAGACATGGTCACCCTCAGTAGCCACAAGATACACGGTCCTAGAGGAGTTGGAGTACTATTCATTAGAGAAGGTGTTAGAGTTGAACCGGTCCTCAAAGGGCAGTTGAGTTACGAAAAGCTATGGCCTGGTGTAGAAAACGTACCGTTAATTGCTGGATTCAGGAAGGCTGTCGAGCTTGCGTATAGAGACTTCGATTTAAACGTAGCTAAGATGAGGGAAGCGAGAGACCTGCTAGTTCGAGGAATACTAGAGAAAGTGTCTGACGTCTTAGTTAACGGTCCGTCAGACTTTAGTATGAGGTCACCGGATAACGCTAACT
>JAWBJE010000003.1:0-97984 GCA_038832865.1 Sulfolobales archaeon | reverse complement strand
GTAGCGCTACAATAGTCTGAGGTAGACCTATGGTGGAGGTAGTAGTGCTATTAAGAGATGTTTGGAAGTCTTACGCCTTCCTGGGAATGAGTATAAACATACTTAAAGGTATAAACATGGTGGCTTACAGAGGTGAGGTTATCGGAATTCACGGTCCCAGCGGCTCGGGTAAAACTACTCTGCTAAGAATCATAGCTGGATTGGTGAGACCTGATAAAGGTGAGGTAATAGTTGATGGCTACAACTTAAACATGCTGGACGAATACGGACTAGCTCTTTATAGAAACAATGTTTGTAGCTATATACCTCAGGATTTTGCTGTTATCGATACCATGACGGTTTATGAGAACGTGGAAATACCTCTACTGTTGGCGGGTGTTGATGCGGGTGTCAGAAGGAGGAAGGTCATGGAAATACTGGATTACGTTGGACTTAAAGACAAGGCGAACCTCAGAACCGGAAAGCTTTCCGGGGGAGAAAAGCAGAGAGTGGCTATCGGGCGGGCTCTAGTCACTACGCCCTCGGTACTGCTGGCAGACGAGCCTACAGCAAACCTAGATTGGTCAAACGCAATTAAGGTGGCCGAGCTTTTCTTAAGCATAAAGAGGGACTTCGGGACCACGATAATAATAGTAACTCATGACGCTAGGTTGCTAGAGTACGTCGATAGATCCATGAGCCTATTCGAGGGGGTGCTAAAGCAAATAGGTTCTCCTAGGTTATAATAGCCATTTCGCTCAAACTCTTCAGCATCAATGCGGGCTGTCGGCCGCTAAAACCGGGTAGAATAAACTCGATAAAACTAGTCGCTCCCTGATGCGAACCGCCTCTTTCCGTTTAGTTTAGTTACGGAATCTTATAGTCCAAGTCGACAGCTAGCACCGGCTCTCCTGTTTATCGATCGATCGTTGATTGCAGCTCCTCTAGGCGCCCTAATAATGCCTCAGCATCGAGTAACCACGTGGTCTCTCTGAATAGCGCTATACTAGAGACTAATTTTAGAATGTGGAAGTACCTATAAAGTGGGGAGAACGTGATTAGATTGTTCGTAGCTGTAGAGATAGAAGACTTAGAAGCATGGCGAAGGATCATAGAGTTTAGAGATGCTGTGACCTCTTGCTCGATCGACGGCGGTATAAAGCCTGTAGAGGGTGAGAACATACATATCACCTTAAGGTTCATAGGTGAGGTTCCCGAGTCCTATCTCACCAGGATAGTGGAGTGCTTACGCGTTGTTGAAAACTTCAAAAAGTTCCACATATCTATACATGGAGTAGGTGCTTTTCCGAGTACCGCTAGACCGAGGGTTCTATGGGTTGGTGTTAAGGATGGAGCCGAAGTTCTTAAGGCTATTCGAAACTCCTTTGAAGGCTGCATAAAGACGATATCTAAAGAAGACCACGGAGAGTTCGTACCCCATATTACCGTCGCTAGAATCAAGGGTAGGTTCAGGCAGGATTGCTTAGCTACATACCTAAAGAAGTACGAGTTCGCCGATTTCGGTGTTAGCTCCGTAACGCAAGTTAAACTGAAGAGAAGCCAGCTGACACCAAAGGGCCCGATATACACCGATGTTGCAGTATTTAGGTTGAGAAACGATGGAAGAGCTTAAGAGGATACTGGAGGAAGCAATTAGTGAGTTAAAGCCTCAAGAAGAGGAGAGGTGTGAGGCCTTAAGGATATATGAAGAAGTCGAGAGGCTGGTAAGGGAGTCTCTCCACATTCCTTACGATTTTACTGTTGAGCTTCATGGGTCCGTGGCCAAGGGAACGGAATTAAGAGGTATGATAGATTTAGATGTCTTTTTACTCATTAGGTATGACGATATAAATAGAGAATGGCTTGAGGAGAATGTCGTCAAACCCCTCTTTGAGGTCTTTAAGAAATTTTATAAAGAGGTTAAACTGAAGTACGCTACTCATCCTTACGTATACATAAATCTTGGAAAATATGAAGTGGATGTAGTACCTGCGTACTGGGCCAGAGATATATCAGAGATAAAGACTCCGGTTGATAGAACACCTTTCCATACTAAGTTTGTCTTAAGTAAGCTTACTGAAAATATGAAGGACGAAGTTAGGCTGCTTAAAGCGTTCTTCAAGAGCGCAGGGGTGTATGGAGCAGAGATAAAGGTCGAGGGCTTCTCAGGGTATCTTACAGAACTGCTTATAATCAGGTATGGAAGTTTCCTAGATGCCGTTACTAACATAGCTAAGTGGCGCTTCGGTGAGGTTGTTATCGTAGATGAGGATGTAACTAAGATCAACCGCAGTCATCTGAAAAAGGTGTTCAAGTCTCCCTTAGTGGTCCTAGACCCCGTTGACCCGAAGAGAAATGCCGCGTCAGCCGTATCAGCAGAGTCTCTTGCTAGGGCAGTACTAGCTTCATCAATTTTTCTACAGAGGCCGTCTAAGGAGCTAATAGTATCCGGAGTCAGGGCTCCCGAAGTAGATAACGTCGAAAGCGCGTGTCACGCTATAGTGAGTTCCGAACGCGAAGCTGTAGGAGTACTCTTTAAGTTCAACGGTGAGATGGTTCCAGACGTCCTGTGGGGCAAGCTAAGGTCCGTCACGAACTCTCTGATAAGCTCTTTGCAGAGAGCTGGCTTTACGGTAGTGAGCTACTCGATATGGAGCGACGAAACTTCTAAAGCTTTTCTAACGATAACAGTGCTTCCCAAAGATCTTCCTACCTACGAGGTACATTTAGGTCCCCCGTTAGGAAGAACCGCCGATATCAAGTCCTTTGTCCTTAAGTACTCTACTAGCGATGAAAGCTTTGGTCCATACGTAAGTCCCAGCGGGAGGATATTTACTTTGAGAAAAAGAAAATATACACAACCATACCAAGTTGTAGAAGAGCAGCTCAATTCTCTAAAGTTGGGAGGGGAAATCTCTGTTCTTGGTGTACTCAAGAACGTCGGTGAAGTATGCGAGCACGTTAAACTGCTTAAAAATCCCGAGCTCAATCTGGCCTTCAGGAAAGCAGCCAAACTCGAGCTATTCTGAGAGAGTAAATCTTCGGTATCAATATCACCACTAGCTATTACAACGCGCTTCTTTCAGTACCCTCGCTTACTAGCTTGAAGTAATATGCTGTTATTTTCCTAAGATACTCTTCCGAGACCTGACCCAGGGGGGTAGGGGTCTCGAGGATTCTTCTGGGAATTCTTACTTGCTCGGGTTTGAAGCCCTCAAGAGTCTTGATCCTATGCTTCTCTAAGTATATCCGCTTACCCAAGTTCATTAACGCTGGCTCATCAATATCGTAACCTAACGCTTTCAGAGCTTTCTCAACGATCTTCCCGGTATAAACGCTACGAGCGAAGAGGCATACCACCAGCGAATTTAAAACTTGTCTCCAGGATTCTTCTTCTATGATTAATTTCGTAGCATCCTCAGGGCTAGGCAGCGAGGCTCCCGAAATAGCTAGGTTCTGATCTATGCTATATGCCCCAGAGTCTAAATGTGAGTGTCTAAACCCTATGACTAGGGAGGCGTGGAATAAAGGTCCCGTGTGATAGCCCGCTGGTTCAACTTTGTTATAAGCAAGAGCGAATTCCAGTCCACCGTATCTTGAAGCAGCTTCTTCTACTCCTAGTCCTAGCGATTTATAGAACTCGTTCGGTTGTAGCACTATGTAATTAACCGCCTTAATATAGTTTCTCCAGTTACCCCATCTGAGCTCAACGAGAGTCTCTTTTACGCTGATAATTTCTTTTTCTAAAGCTTCTGTCGCCCACGCTAGAACCACACCCGTAGTTATGGCGTCTAATCCTTCATCTTCTACAGCCTTAATTAGTTTCAACAGACCATATCTATCACTAATCCCTAGGTTGCTTCCGAGGGAGTAGATTGGTTCGTAGTCGTATGGGACGAACTCCGTCTTATAAAAGTACTTCTCGTCCTCGTACTCTTCTCTTATGGCAGCTAAGTGAATGCATGCTACAGGGCATGCGGTACAGGCCAGCCTTCTGGAGAGATTTTCTTCCGCAAGTTTTTCACCACAAATCTCTCGAGCACCTTCAAACCTCCCACTAGAGAAGTTTCTCGTTGGTAAAGCTCCCAGCTTGTCTAGTGGTACCACGTTTGCTGCTGTCCCAAGGTCATGGTACTTCCTGGTTCCAGGCCCTTTAGTTAGCTCGTATAGCTCCCTGTAGACCTCTCTGTAGGCTTTAATATCGGGTAGCTTAAACCCCTTCTTACCGATTACTACAAGTGCTTTCAGTTTCTTCGAACCAAGCACGGCGCCAAGTCCCATCCTTCCGAAGTGACGGTAAGTTTCAACAGTTAAGGTAGCATACCTAATGAGTCTCTCACCGGCCCTACCAATCCTCATTATTGTCCTATAGCCCGCACCCGGAAGAGCTTCTCGCAGAACTCTGCCCACGGTTTCAGAACTCCTCATGCCCCACAGCGCTCCCGCGTCCCTGAATCTCACCCTCTCTTCATCTACTACAACATAGACTGGCATATCGCTCACACCTTTAATGACTATGGCACCATAACCAGCGAACCTTATTGCGGTAGCAGCCCTACCACC
The DNA here is from genome assembly GCA_038832865.1 of Sulfolobales archaeon. Classification (GTDB taxonomy): domain Archaea; phylum Thermoproteota; class Thermoprotei_A; order Sulfolobales; family NBVN01; genus DRZP01. The sequence continues at coordinate 93,442 of JAWBJE010000003.1, read as the reverse complement.
AGCATGAGATTCCGCAACAAACCCGTTGAGAGGGGATTTAAAGACGGCAACGACTTTAGAAGCCATCGGGTAGACGCCAGTAAGGGGGCCAACAGCGAAGATCACCGCATTTTCCGGTCCCAACGGGTCCGCTCTTCTCGACACTTCTTCTCTATATAGCTGTATTGCCACACCTACACCTCCTAACCACTTACTAAAGAGGTCCTCTCTATTTTCGACCCAGAATAGCTTTCTGCTTAAATCGATATAGAGAACTCTAGAGAGAGATTTTACCCAGTCGACCACTCTACTCAACCTCTTCGAGAGATAGAACGTTGTGGGGACAGAACATCACACAATAACCGCAGTGAGAGCATATCACAGGCTTCATGAACTCGGAGTCCCACATGACCGCACCTATATCACAAGCATTCACGCAAAAGCCACAACCAATGCACTTACTTGGGTTTAGTATCACACCACCACCCTGCCTTAGTGCAAGTGCGTTAACGGGACAAGCTCTAGCACATGGCGGATCCTTACAAGCCCTGCATACTATCACAACAAAACCTCTCTCAACGCCTCCGGCAGACCTAACATGTATAGCTGACTTACTAACGCCCGCGTAACCATATCTGCTAGTACAAGCGTAAACACATAAATCACAGCCAACACATCTATTAGAGTCGATTACGACCAGCCTTTTCACATTTATACTCCATAGACACGTCTCCGGGGCGTTTAAAAACTAGGTATCGGTTCGGAGCTGAACCCCGGTGCTAAGGGCTATACGAACTACCATACTCTATATTAAGACTAGACCAGATGACACAAACTGAATCGTGACGATATGCGGAAACTTCGATTTTCGATGCCCAGAGTTGAAGTACTAAGGTTATTTAGTTCTCCCAGAGTACCCTAGTCGGTGACGGAGTTGAATTCGTTAAAGGTTTTGAAGCATGGGGAACGAGCCTACTCTAGGTGTAGCGAGAACGATTTCGCTCTCTGCGCTATCCACACTATTTGGGAAAAGGGTGGAGGTGTATTAATGTCGGATGCGGTGTTAAACTCGGTTTTCACAGTTTCAAGCACTTCGACATTGAGGAACCTCTGTCCCCTCGTACGTAGGTGGGTCAGTAGCGCGTATGAAACGTAGGAGAGGTCTTACCATGAAAGACGGAGAGGTCCTTCTGGAGAAAATACTTAGGTTCGGTCACCATGAGGCTATAGCTGTTACTGTTGGAGAGTCAGGGGAACCACACGCAGCAGCGATGGGGGTTAGATTAATTAGTCGTGAGGTAGTCATGTATCCCTACATAAACACTAGGACGTATAGAAACATTAAAGCAGGTTCTGCTGTTTCTCTTGCTTTTACCCACGATGCTCTAGTATTCTGCGATGTAGTCATGCGACCCTCAAGGCTTCGGTTTAAGCGCGGAAGAAGGCAGTCTACCTATGTCCTTGATGCAAATGTAGATCTCTATATTGAAGCTCTGCCAAAGCGCATCGTGTTGGAGGACCAAAGAGCATTAGTGTTTATGAGTGTTGTGGAGGTATACGAAGGAGTTCGAGAGTACTTTTCCTATAGTAGAGCTAACTCTATGCTTATCGAGGCTCTAGTCTATTTCACTAAGTTGCGGGCCCGCAAGTTCACTAACAGCTTATCCAACAAAGATGCTAAAGAGTGGTTGAACGCTTTAAAGTACAGTATTTCAGTGGTCAAGAAGCTCGGATCGAGCGAACTTATCGAGTGCGCGAAACTCATATGCGAAGAGCTGAGAGACCTGGGTGTTGTGGTTGAACCTTAGAGACCCCATGTTTTGGGAGGGGGTTTACGACCGTATTCTAACTACTCTAGGGTTCGATAGAAATAGAGACTATCACTCTTGTCGGGTTTTAGACTTACTCCTATCGACGAGGACGGACATAGTCGCGGAGTCCCGTAGGCACCTAGTAGAGCTCCTTCGAGGAAGAAGCGTTGTGGTGATTGGAGATTCGGCCGACTCCGGTTGTCCAAAGCCTCAAGGAAGCGTCCTAGTGGCCGCGGACGCAGCATTCGAGAAGTGCCAAGAGGTAGGAGTGATTCCAGATGTAGTTACGACAGACCTAGACGGCGTATCGGAAAGCTCTTTGAAAATTAGGGATACCCTATTTGTAGTTCACGCGCATGGTGACAATGTAGAATACTTAGAGAGGCTTTTCCCTAATATGAGGGGCTTATTGCTTGGGACAGCTCAATATAAATGTTCTCACAGAGTCGAGGTCCCTGGGGGATTTACGGATGGAGACAGAGCGGTCTTCCTTGCGTACTATTATGGTGCTAGAAAAGTATTCATATACGGCTTCAACTTTGGCTCCGTTAGTAGGTGGGTAAAGCCTTCGGGTATTCGAGTTAATGCGACTATAAAGCTAGCTAAGCTATCATGGTCAAGGATTTTACTCTTACTACTTAAGGATCTTGGGTACGATATTGAGTGTTTGGAAAATAGTTGTGAAGGCTGGATATAGGCTTCACCTAGGTTTCTACAGATACCTAGATGACGATATAGCATACGGGTCTATAGGTATAGCCTTAGAGGAACCTTACTTGGAACTAAAGCTAACAGCTCCTAGTAACGATGGAAAACTACACCTTAAGATACCCACAGATGAAGCTAGAGAAGCTGTTGCCGCAGTAGCTAAAAGTCTAGGTCTTACTAATGGTGTACTAGAGATATCGGGGTACCTGAGGCACCACGTGGGTCTCGGATCTCTCACGAGGGTCTACCTAACTACGGCAATAGCGTCCTCCGCTATGCTCAAGAAAACAGACCTAAACCTCGAAGAGTTACTGGTTAAGCTGGGTAGGTGCAAATATAGTTGCGTCGGCTATTACACCCTACTGTACGGCGGATTGGCCGTGGACACCGGCGTTAAGCTTCATGATGGTGGAGTACCCAAGCCTCTGACTTTAATGAAATTCCCGCGGCATTGGTATGTGGTACTCGTCGTACCTGAGGGTAGAGGACTGAGAGAGAGCGAAGAAGCGGATTTTATGAATAACCCAACCCCGGTCAACGAGCAAAGAGAGCTGTACAAAGCTTTAGTAGAACTGATGGTCGGAGCCAGATTAGAGAGAATAGACCTATTTGTGCGCGGTGTCGAATTTATACAAAGAGTTGCTGGTAAATACTTCTCACAAGCACAAGGAGGATATTTTAGCAGTCCGTATGGAGAGCTAATAGCCAGAATTATGAACGAAAATGGTTTACGAGGAATAGGGCAGAGCAGTTGGGGACCGGCTATTTACGGGTTTACTGATAGCTATGCTGCCGCTGAGGCCGCACGGAGAGAAATCTTAAGCAGCCTAAACAGGGCTGGAGTAAGCTGTGACTCTTGGATTAGTAGGGTTTCCGAAATAGGCTACACTGTTCAGATCTCGAGTCCTAGAGTTTAATTATAGACATCACCCAATAGATGAGAAGCGAGATGACGCTAGTTATCACCTGAAGGGCTATGTATCTCTTAACCAGTTCGCTCTCAACCATCTCTCTTTCTATGACAAACAGCTTTACGAGCGTTATTGGTGACTTAGTGCTACAGTTGGGAGCTATAACACCTCCGCTCTTAAGCTTCGTAGGTCTCTCTATCGACTCCTTGCTTTTAAGGCCGGTAGTGAACAAGATAAGGTAGCCGTTCAATATTTGAGGTGCTAAGAGCATTAGGGAGAGAAACTCCCTTCGAGACGTTAAGATTAAGGCGGCTGCAAGGCTCCCGATTAGGTGCGATCCCGAGTTTCCGTTCAACATCTTTGCCGGGTACATGTTGATTGGTAGATAACCCAGTAGTACGGACAGAAATATCGCTAGGAGAGTTTCAAAACCCTCGATAGGGTCCGGACCTGGAAGAACTGTGGAGAGAAAGACGGAAGTGGCGAAAACTAAAAAAGCTGACACTACCAAGCCGTTGTGCGTGTCACTCATGTTGAATGCGTTTGCCGTAATGTCGTAAGCAGCTATAGCACCTAGTGGGTAGAGTATCGTAAGCCGCAGATGTCCTACCCACGGTATGTACGGATGGGGGTCGTAGAGGTGTAGAAGCACTGGAGGTAAAGCGGGTAAGCAGAAGAGGAGAAGCTTAAGTTTGACGCCTAAGTGTACGACATCATCGACGAGGCCGATGAGCCCGGCTAATATAGCTGAGAGAGTATAGACTACAACTATATAGTTCAATTTACCCAGAGCACCCCAATATATAAGGGCGAGAACCAGAGCGGCCATTATGGCTAAACCCCCTGACCGAGCTACGACAATTTTCTCGGGCTTGTGGAGGTCTATCGTAGTGAAGCCGAGTCTTTTCTCCAATCGATACACTGCTCTAGATAGCGCGTAGCTAGTTAAAGCAGTCATCGCCACTAGCGCTATCAGGTCAAGACCGGGCATCGGCATCTAGTGGTATGTTGTATGTTAACTAATAATTATTATTAAGCACTAAACTATAGCGGCGCGCAGGTATGGATACTTTAGACGAGATATGGGATTTAATAAAGCGTGCTAATGAAGTTATTGAAGGAGTCATCCACCGAACGCCTCTAGTTCAGTCAACGTTTTTCTCTAAGCTATCCGGTAACGCCGTCTTCTTAAAGTTAGAGAACCTTCAGAAGACCGGTGCCTTCAAGGTTAGAGGTGCCTACTTTAAAATTTCTTCAGACCTAGATAGATGTAGGAAGTATGGAGTCGTAGCGGCATCTTCCGGAAACCATGCTCAAGGCGTTGCTTATTCCGCCTCAGAGTTAGGCATTAAAGCCACGATTGTGATGCCCGAACACACGCCTCCATACAAAGTTAACGCAACTAAATCATATGGTGCGAGAGTAGTACTCCACGGGCGTATATATGATGAGGCCTACGAGAAAGCTGTAGAGATCTCTAAGGAAACAGGGGCTGTATTCATACACCCATTTGACGATCCGTACGTAATAGCCGGTCAGGGAACTATCGGTGTCGAAATAGCGACTAGCTTAGCGAGCGCCGATTACATACTGGTTCCCGTTGGAGGCGGAGGACTAATATCCGGTGTAGCTATAGCCGCTAAAAAGATCTTGGGTAACAGAGTTAAGGTAGTAGCTGTGGAGCCGAAGGGCGCTCCAAAGTTCTATCAGGCCAGGATTGCCGGAAGACCCGTCGCGGTGCCTGTCAGCCCAAGTTTAGCCGACGGGGTGATAACAAAGTCTGTGGGTGAGCTAACTTATAGGATAATGAGTGAGGTAGTAGACGACGTAGTTCTAGTTGACGAGAGCTCTATAGCACAAGCTATGTTTTTGCTAATGGAGAGAGCTAAGTTGGTAGCCGAGGGCGCCGGAGCTCTACCGCTCGCAGCTATTTTAAGCGGCTTCCTGCACGGTATGAAAAAGAATGTAGTAGCTGTAGTTAGTGGCGGAAACGCCGACCTTACCACAATCTACAGAGTGATTCTAAAAGGTCTTAGTGTTGAGGGTCGAGCGGCAAGACTTTCTCTATTGTTAGAAGACGTACCCGGCGCCTTGCACAAAGCCTTGGGAGTTTTAGCTAAGTATAGGTGCAACATTATAGAAATAAGGCACGAAAGAATAGGTCTAGACATCCCCTCCGGTTACGCGCTAGTTGAACTAGTGTTTGAACTTCCGGACAAAGATAGCTTAAGAGACCTTGTAGCAGAGCTCAGATCTCAAAGCATTATTATATCCTCTCCTCTACATGACGAGCGACGAACGTCGTAGGCTAATTCGGGGATCTACAGTCTTAACTCCGAGAATGGTATCCTACCACTGTTCCCAGCGTCCCCGCTGGTTCAGCTGCAGCGGGTCGGCGCGTTCCCGCAGTCCGCGGTAGCTGCGGGAGCTCCACGCTGGGTCGTGGTACGGCTCGAACCGAACGGCACAGGGTCCGCGTTCGGTCTCGGGGGACCCCGCAAAGCCGATAAACCTAGCGAACTAGAGCTATCGCCACACCTCACATTCGTCGTTCTACAAGCTGGTTCTGCTCTTAATAGGCCAGAGCATATAAATACCTTGGGGACAAACCCTATATAGGTGTCGCTATGTCTTCGCATAAAGACCTCGCTTCAACGGAGATTAAGGAGTTCAATAGTGTCGCCGAGTTTATTAAAGATATAGACGAGGACATCGCCGAATTGAGAAGGAGAATGGGAGACCTCTTGAAGAGGCTCGAGGAGTTGAGGATAAAGGCTGAGCAGGAGAGAAAGATCAAGGAGCTATTAGGGAAGCTGGGGGTAAAGTCTGAAGTAGTAACCAATACCGTCTCTCTTAGGGGTTTAACGCTCATATTCAACCCTACGGCAGAACAGGAGCAGACAGCTCTTGAGGTCGCCATCGAGAACTTGAACAACAAATTGACTGCCCTGCAGACCTTGAGGAGAGAGCTGGAGGTCTTGGGGGGCGTTGAACTGATCGCTAAGATACGCGTAGTTTACGTTGATGGAGTGCCTAGGGCGGCTATGTTTCGGTTTTAGGCCTTAAAATTTTCAAAGGGTCTTTTTCGGTTATCTCAGCGGGTATCCTATCAGCGTACTTGCTGATGAACTGCTCTTCTTTACTCTTAATCCTGGGCTTCGCCCTTAGGTCGTCCGGGTACATAAAGGGTATTCCATCGATCACCGGGTACCATCTCCCACAGTGAGAGCAGTGAAGTATACCCCAGAGAACATCGTGCCTAACGCACTCACTACAGTTCAATTCCTCCACTTTAAGGTCCTTTAAGTAAGAACCTCTCAGTCCGCAGTATAGGTCGCAGAAGGGGGTCTTAACATTGAACTTCTTATCTATGACTCCCTCCTCGAAGACCAGTAGCCTCAGTGGGAAGCCTTTGCACATGGGGCAGGCAAGTAGATTAAGCAACACGTACCTCACTTCCGTACACCTCCATAAAGATGTCTAATAGCTCCTTTAATACCTCGTTTACCAGTTGCTGGCTATCGGCCTCAACAAAAACTCTAACTAAAGGTTCAGTACCGCTTGGTCTCACTAAGAACCAATACCTACTTGAGATACCCTTGAGACCGTCTACATCGATAAATTCTGTTATTTCGCTAAACCTATTTCTTATTTCTTCGTAAACCCTCGGCAATAGCTCCCTCCCTACATACACCCTCTTTTTTACTACATACCTCTTCGGTAACGTTTCGAGCAAACTCGATAAAGGGGTTCTTTCGTAACTCAGTAATTCGACCATTAGGGCAAGGCTCATAGCTCCATCCCGTACGTACTGGTGCCTCGGGTAGATGAAGCCCCCGTTCTCTTCAAAGCCAGCAATAGCCCCAAGCTCCATCATAGTTCTCGATATAGTTATACTCCCGACCTTAGTCCAGACGACCTCGATCCCGTATGTCGATAGTACTTTACTAACCAGCGTAGAGCTGGAAACAGCGGTTACTACTCTAGGTGGAGAGACTTCTCTCCGGTTTTCTACTATGTGTTTGCACAACAGCAGTGCCGATATGTCTCCGGGTACGTAGAGCCCACCATCAGCAACGAATATAGCTCTATCTGCGTCACCATCGTGGGCGACACCGAGATCAGCACCGACGGACTTAACTACGGAAATAAGGTCTTCAATGTTCTCTGGAGCTGGTTCCGGGCTCCTAGAGGGTATGTAGCTTAGGTCACCGTTTATAACAACCACTTTAACTCCCAGAGTTCTCATCAGCTTAGGTGTTGCTAGAGTTCCAACATTATTAGCGGGGTCGACAGCGACTTTCAAGCCGGTCTCGCGTATTCTCTCTTTATCGACGAGCTCAACTATGTTATTCAAGTAGTGATCGATCACATCGTAAACTCTCGCGGCATCACCCGAGACCTCACGCCACGGCACTCTCCTGAACCTGCTTTCGTAGTATATCTCCTCGAGTTCTTCCTCAACCTTGCGCGGCGCCTCGACCCCATCGGGCATTACTACCTTTATGCCGCTGTACTCAGGAGGGTTGTGGGATGCTGTAACTACTACACCGCCATCGAATCCTCTAGACTTCACGTAGAATTGGAGGGCTGGTGTAGGCGCTAGACCAGCGTCAACTACCTTTACTCCAGTAGATATCAAGCCGCCGATAATTATCTTAGTTAAAAAGCTGTTACCAGCTCTTACATCTGAACCGACAACTAGTCTCGACCCGGGGCGGAAGTACGTTCCAATAGCTAGTGCGAGCCTTAAAGCTACTTCAGGAGTCAAATCGACGTTCACTACCCCTCTAACTCCATCGGTTCCAAAAAGCCTCTTGGAGCTCATTTAGAGCCCTGGTACTATAATCCTCCGTCTAATTTATATAACTCTCGTTAAAGACCGCAGTCCGTCAGGCAACCAAGTAGAAACTTATAACCCCGCATCAACTAACATTTAATGGCGCGGGGGTGCCCGAGCCAGGTCGAAGGGGTCGGGCTCAGGACCTAAAGTGAGAGCCCCGATGGCGTAGGCCTGCGTGGGTTCAAATCCCACCCCCCGCACTACTAGGGTCTAGGCTAGTAGCTCTAGTACACTTAAACACCACACAGGTTTGCTCGAATTCCTGAGGACCTGTCGTAGGAGATTTCATCGTTTAAGATGTTTCCTCCAGTAAAAGTGATTAGGTCCTGATCTGCGAAGCCATAGTAGCGAGCTTGAAGACTGTAATGGTGTGGTGATAGAACGATAGCTCTTCATTAATTGGTGGAAACGATGGAGAGAATCGTTGTGCTAGTTTTAGTAACCTTAGTGGTCGTATCCACACTATCGACTGTCGTGGAAGCTATTTCTGTTACCAAGGTCAGGGCGGTAGTGGCCGTGCGTCAAGGGTTTAACCTAAGAAAGGTCAAAGCTGTCTTAGGGCAGTTTGGGTCGGTAGAGAAGGAGATACCTGAGATAGGGGTCGTAGTTCTGTCAATACCGAAGAACGCTGTCGAGCGCCTGCGGGGACTCGCTTTCGCTAGGTACGTTGAGGAAGACGTAACACTAGAGATAAGCAGTAAACCTTCGGGAGCTAGTAGACCTAGAGTAAGTATAACTGACTACACGAGGGATGTCACGGTAGCTGTAGGTGCAAACGGCGAGGTATCCTTCACTATCAAGAACGTAGGTAAAGTGGACGTCTCGGTTATCGTAGAGCTACGGAACGAGAGAGGTATAGCTGTCGCGAGAACGGACACCGTAGCTTTACCACCGAGCTCAAGCTACTCAGGAAGGCTAGAGTTCACAGCACCGAGTGCGGCGGGCACCTACAGCTGGACACTAGCAGTAGTAGACTCCAGTAGTCAGGGTACTGTTTACGCATCAGCTACTGTAACCGTAAGAGTTGTGGTACCCACTTCGGAGACCCCGAGTCCACCTCCATCTACAGCGTACAGCGACACGATCGGGTGGAACGTCCAGATGATCAACGCTACTAAGGTCTGGGCGACGAGTGTCCAGTACGGTGACTCAGCATACGGGTACAGCGTAGTAGTTCAGCTAGCCATAGTGGACACAGGTGTAGACTACACGCACCAAGACCTCGCCGGTGCTGTAGTGTGGTGTGTTTCTTCGTTAAACGGCACTCTCTACAGAGGTAGCGACCTATCTCAGTGTGCTGACCCGAACGGACATGGAACACACGTAGCCGGGATAGCCGCCGCTAGGTTAAACAACTGGGGTATCGCCGGTGTAGCCGTTTCTCAGTAGATGGCTGTTCATAGGCTTTCATGCTCTTTTATATCCAACCTCCCAGCCATCTACCTCTCAACGGTCTCCTCGGAGCCCCTCACCGCGGAGGCTCCCCGTAGTCACCTACGGTTCACCGCTCCACGGGTCTTGGAACCCCCGAGGGCACGCTAACTACATAAGTTTTTAGGTTTAAAAACTTTATGAGCTCAGGGGGACCTCCAGCTCGCAAGAGCACAGATTCGTAATGGAGAAGCACGGCTTGGACAGGCACACAGCATCAGCATACCTAATAGCACTCAAACACCTCCGAGACGAAAAGATCATGAACAGTCGCAAAGCACACGAACAACACAAGTAAACATCAAAAAGAAAACAGCCCTAAGGTAGTTCTGTACGCTGTTAGAGTCTTCGACTCCTCTGGGAAGGGATACGCGAGCGACATAGCTCGAGGCATAATCGAGGCGGTGAGGGGACCCGATGGAGTTGTCGGTACGGAGGACGACGCCGACGTCATCTCGATGTCCTTTGGTGGACCTTCTAGCTCTGTAGTCTACGACGCTATTAGGTACGCCTATACTGCTGGAGCAGTCCTGGTTGCGGCATCCGGTAACTCCGGTGGCTCAACCGTTTGTCCCTGGATATTTATTTTTGTTTGTTTATGTTCTTTCGTATCCAGGGACTTCCACCTCGCCCATACAGATATCGGTATCTGTATGGGTTCATGGGTGGCTGTCGAGCCCAACGGCACGGGGCTCCCATCTAGCTCAAGCCCGGGTGGCTTGGAGCAATGCTCCCATCACCACCGGGGCTTCCAATAAACATAGAGCAAAAACAATGCTTATAAGCATTTCCTAAAAACATCAAGAAGAAAACAGCCCAGCTGGAGCAATAGGAACCCGGACGTAGTGGCACCGGGGTCCGGGGTGCTTTCGACGTGGATAGGAAACGAGCACGTCGTAGCGAGCGGTACCAGCATGGCTTGCCCACACGCATCAGCCGCCGTCGCACTAGCTCAAGCGGTAAGGCTTGCTTCAGGTAGGCAGAAGCTCGCACCAGCACAGATAATAGACTTAGTCAGGTCTACAGCTGCAGACCTAGGTCTCCCAGGCTACGACCAGGAGACCGGCTACGGACTAGTAGACGCACACAGCCTAGTACTAAGGTCGTTAAACCTCTAGGCGGAAACCTCAAACCAGTTTCGCTCGCACAACTAGTTGCTAAGAGAGATCCAATTGTTTCCCGCCCTAGTTTTCTTTTAGTTTTTCCTAGGGTGGATTATCACGGTTTCCCCGAACTCCCCCTCCACGTTCTGCCGTGGGTCTCAGAAGCCCGAAGTCACCAAAGCATCTATGCGTACTCGCTGATTTACAAACCCTGCTTGACTTGATCACACCAAGAGCTCTAAGCACCCTAGAGAAACCTACAAAAAACTAAATAAAAGAAACAGCCCTCGAACCCTCTCCAAGTCTTCAGAACGTTATATCACAATAACCGAGTGGTTGAGTGAGGGAGCTGACCCGCTTTTACTGTATGTGCGCAAATTCTATTTGAGAGGCTAGGTAAGCACTTGAAACGCTTTAGAAACAGACCTTCTGCTAAGTGCTATTAGTGCCGTTGAAATAGGGTAGGTTGAGAAAGATATTATGATTAATGCCGTAAATTCTTCAGCTGTAAATAAGTTAGATTTTAGTGCTGTTAAAGCTATTGCTGACTCTAGAGAGCCCCTGACCGTAATTAGTGCTGCTACTTCACGAACGCTAAGAGGGGTCACGAGATTCATTTTCTTTAATAATAATGTAGCTGCGTGTTTCCCTATTACAGCCCCGAGTAAGCCTAACCAAACTAGCTGTGTGCTAGCCCCAGATATGCTAACTCCTAGCCCTATGTACGTAAACACTAAGGGTAGAAACACTAAGCTGTTGACGTGTTCCAGTCCATCAACTAAGGCTTCAACGTTTCTAGCTACTTTTAAAAGCGGGTCACCTGAAGATGCTGCTGAGCTTAGTGATATGCCAACTATGTATCCCCCCACTAGCGGTCCGATATTATCTGCTGTTAAAGCGACAAGAATGAAGAGGATTGCTATGGATACAGTGTTAAGTATAGCACGATCAACATTCTTCCTTAAAAACACGCTGAGGAACGTTATGACACCTGCTATAACTGCGGCAGAGACTAGTATCCCGTAAGTCTGCTGGGTACCCATGAGCGCTAGAACTGCAGTGGATAGCAAGAGTACTGCGATATCGTCTCCGATCGATATCTCTAAAGCGACCTCTGTGTCGCTCTTATGCTTAGTGTACCTAGACAAGCTTAATACCCCCTCGGTAGCGGTATTAGCTAGCAGTATACTCATTAAAAAGCTCTTAATGAAGTCGCCTGTTAGGAGAACTAAGAGCATGTAAACAGTTGCCGCAGAGACACCGACGTTGACTAAAGATGCTAGCGCAATTCTCTTTATGTTGTCCCGCCTGATCTTAGATGAGAGTCCAGCGTGGAGACCTACGAAAACTAGTGAAAAGCTGACTAAGTTCTCCCAGACTATTCCGGGGGTGTCGGAAAGAGTAGACCGCAACAAAATGCCAACAGCTATATAGGCTGGTATCGGAGGTAGCTTAAGCAGTAGGAGAGGTAGAGAAGCTACGTGAGATAGTGCGACACAGAGTAATATTAGAGCTAGCTCTCCAAGCACCATTCTACAGTCGGTTTAGTTTTATTTAATCTTTCTCAGCTATAACGTAATCTATGCTGTGGATAACGCCCCCGGCTTTCTCTATGACATCTCTTACTTCAGAAAAATCTATGCTGTTACCCTCGATAGTAACGTTGAGAGTTATGGTCTCCACATCTACTTCACTCACGTTAATCGATATTCTGCTTACACCATTTAGTCTAACAATCATCTCGGCAAGTTCTACTAGAGATGTGCCTTTTATAGTCTTTAGTACGTCAAGAACTATCTTTTTGAGGGGCATTTCAGTATACCACTATCTAATTCTAACTCTGTTTACTTTCTTGGATGCCCATGAGTACCTCCTAAGCCTCCTACTCCTCCCAAAACCACAGGCAGCGCAGTAACCTTTAGCTACGTTATACGAGTGTCTCCCACATCTTCTACACCTTATGTGAGTTTTCCCCTTGCTTCTCTTACCCATCGAAGGAGTGCCCTTCACGTTCTCACCCGGTGGTTGCTGGAGATATCATCACTATGTTTTCTCCTCTTATTACTACCGTACCTAGTCTTCTAGGCTTGTTCTCTACTAGCTCGTAAGCATCCTCTAGTACGATATTCAAGTGCTGGTCGAAGCCCTTAAGCTTTCCTCTAACTAACTCGCTCGACCTCAGCTTTACTAGCACGTCTTGACCTAAGTTCTCACCCAGTAAGCGCTGAGCAGCATCGCTCATAGCAGACCCTCCAAAACCGTATGATAAAGCTTATAAACCTTAATCGAAGGTTATAACCCGAAAGCCCCGTCCTTTAGGGCGGGGAGGAGGTCAGACTTTCCCAAACTTCTTTAATACTTCAAGAGAGGCTTTCCATATGTCGTCACCTGCGTAGTGCAAGTTCTTTAAGGCCTTACCCCTCCGCTTAGACACCACCTCACCGGAGCTCATTAGCGCCTGAGTTACAGCAAGAGGCGTTCTTTCGTCTTTAGACCAAACAACTACGATCGCACCAACACTAAAGTCGCTAACTCTTAGTATGCCTGGAGCCATGACGTCTGCCCCGTTTAGTATTGGCTTCACGGCTCCTTCGTCTACGACGGCATAGTGAGACGCCTCGATTCCGGCCATCCTAGCGGAAACGAGTGTTGGAGCCAGTATTTCCCCACTTTTAAAGACAGCTGGAACACCATCAACTACGTAAACTACTTCACCATCGAATACGGCTACGTAAACTAGTGATGAAGGGCTCGCTCCGATACTTAGACAGACTTTGGGGTACATTCTACAAAACTTCTCAATCAGTTGCTTAGAGTCCTTCTTCCTTAGCGCGCTATAAGTTAGCTTTATCGACACATCGGGCCTCCAATACTTAAAAGCTTAAAACCAGATATATTAAATGTGTAAAAGGGGGCCGGTAGCTCAGCCTGGAAGAGCGCTCGGTTGGCATCCGAGAGGTCCCGGGTTCGAATCCCGGCCGGTCCACCATTTACAGTCATTCTCAGGAGTTCTTCGTCCTAGTAACTACAGCTGCTGGTCTAAATCCTCCGACTAGATAGAACGCACCTCGCGAGCTACAATGCGGATACCTGAGGGTGCTAATGGAATCGACGTTGTTGATTTTATCTCAGGGTATATGGAAGTGAAGAGCTCATGAGATTTGGAGGCGTGTGCTAGCTAGTCCGCGACTGACCTAACTGAATTATTCGTGTGAATGTATGTCCGGAAAACTCGTATGTGATTTTTATTGCTGTAGCTCTAGCTACTGGACTACTTAGCTCTATTTCACTACTCTCCTTAGGTCCTATTCGCTTTATAGTTAACCTTTGAACTGCTTGTGCACCACGCAGGAACTTTAGCTCGATGTTGCTGGCCACGTAGTCACCCGAATTAGTTAGCGTCAACCTGAATTTGCCCTGCTCTGCTAAGATGCTGGATATAGAGACATCTGGTGGTCTACCGGTGTATACGTTCACAACCATGGCGTACACGTTGATCGGTCCTGAGATGCTTACTCTGTTGTCTGGGAGCAGTTCCGATATCTCGAACGAGTTATTAATCTTCTTCGACGTACCACCTATAGCAATAGTCCCGCCGTTTCCACGACCAACTATACTGATGATAGCGAAACCACGCTCTCCCACCTGAAGGCTATATCCCCCCTCGACCCTCGATACGCCTAAGTAAGCACTCACCCTGCTTTTGGTTTCGCCGGGGAGGAGAGCCACTAAACCTGTTGACTCTATGCGGGTGTCTTTCGCGTGACACTTCACTAATATCTCGATGGTATTAGCGTCTTTAACGACGGGTGAGACGTCGGCGACATAAGCGTAATATAGGTCACCACGTATCTCGAGGAAGTGTTGCGGCTTGAAGACTCTCGATACTTTTACTCCATTGATATAGACTCTCCAGCTGATATCTTCAGCTCTATCCCTTCCCCTTAAAACTAGGAAGAGTAGAGATGCGTTGGAGTTCTCTCTAATAGATATGATATACCTGGCAGGGTATTCAAATGAGGAACAGGTATGAGGGTATTGGGGTCCCGCAACCAACATAGCGTAGCCGAAGAGCTCATCACTTAAGTACTTCTCGAGTCCTGGCAACAACCTACGTCCCAATGATTGCACTGCTTCACACAGCTAAATAAGCTACGTATTACAGCATCAGCCTATCTCTATAACCTGGTTCTAAACGTCCTAGAATCAAGTCATATATAAGGTAGCTCATAGAATGTATCACGGTTGAAACCTTGGGTGTGATAACTGAAGCGAGACGTAATGGCAATGTAGATGAGTTAGCCGTCATAGCTAAGGCGGAGGGCGTAGACTATGAGACCCTTAGGCGGAGGGTAAGTCTGGGTAGAGTGATTGTCGTAAGAAACACTAAGAGACCCAAAGTGAGACCTACGGCAGTTGGAGAGGGGTTGAGGACTAAGGTGAACGTGAATGTGGGAACGAGCGGTACGATAGTTAATGTTGATTTAGAAGTAGAGAAAGCGAGGATAGCGGTAAAACACGGGGCAGATACGATAATGGACTTAAGCACCGGCGGTAACCTGGATGAGATTAGAGCGAGGCTGCTGGAGGCCTCCAGTGGAATACCTTTTGGTACCGTACCTACGTATCAGGCTTGGATCGAGGGCGTCAAAAAATATGGAGGTATTAACATACCATCGGAGTGGTTTCTAACGGTTGTAGAGAGACACCTTAAGGATGGAGTGGACTTTATGACTATACACGCTGGGATTACCCTAGAGCTAGCTAGGAAGTCCGTAAGGAGCCGAAGGATCGCCCCGATAGTCAGTAGGGGTGGGAGTATGTTAGCTGTTTGGATGATAGAGAATGGAGAAGAGAACCCGTACCTAAAGCATTGGGATTATTTGTTAGAGCTGTTTAAGGAGTACGATGCTGTGATAAGCCTAGGCGACGCTTTAAGGCCTGGAGCGACGGCTGACGCTCACGACGAGCTACAGATAGAGGAGCTACTGAACAACTCTAGGCTGGCTAGGGATGCTGTGAGTAGAGGAATTCAGGTAATGATAGAGGGACCAGGGCACATGACTCTAGATAAAGTAGTAGCAGACGTAAGGCTAATGAAGTCTCTCAGCGGTGGTGTACCATACTACGTGCTCGGTCCGCTAGTTACGGATATCGCCGTCGGGTACGACCACATAGCTTCAGCTATAGGAGCCGCTATAGCTGCTGCCGCAGGCGCAGACCTCATATGCTATCTCACGCCGTCAGAGCACCTAGGGCTTCCGGGGGTAGAGCAGGTGAAGGAGGGTCTGATAGCGGCTAGAATAGCTGCTCATGCTGGTGACTTAGTAAAGCTGGGCAAGAGGGTAGCTTACGAAGACGTAGAAATGAGTATTAGGAGGGCTTCTCTAGACTGGGACTATCAGTTGTCTAGGTCCTACGACCCAGAGAGAGCCATGAAGCTGAAAACGCAGTTTCAGCAAGATCTAAGTTCTTGCACTATGTGTGGACAGTACTGCGTCTTCATACTGTTATCGAAATACTTAAGTGGGAGACGGCTAAATAAGGATGAGCTGCTGGAGAAGTACGGCGAAGGTGGTAGCTTGGCGTGGTAGCATGGATTGCGGTTCTTGTTCTTGGTTGTGGAGCACCTGGGTTAAAGCACCAGTACTAGAGAACTCAGATATCTTAATAGTTTCAGCGTGTCTGCCCGTGGTTAACCCGAAGCTATTTACGCAACTATCGCAAGGTAGAACAGTACTGCTGGCCTGCCCCGAGCGTGAGAGCCCGACTCACTATGGTAAGATAGCGAGCATAATTAGATCATCAAAGCCGAGGAGGATCACCATAGTAACTATAGATGGAAGTCCACACTGCTTCACACTACATGCGAGTGCTAACGAGGCAGAGTACATACTTGGTGAGAAGGTAAATAAAGAACACTTCGTAGTAGTAAACGGAAAAGAGCTCGTTAGAGTGTCCCCAAACGCTGTGAGAGCTGCGAGGTACCTCAGTTTGGTAAACGAGATTGTAGAGAGAGACCCCGAAGTATTGAAGAAGCTTGAGAGTCTAAGTAAGGAGTATAGAGCGGCGCTAGGTTTTAACGACCGACCTATATCTACCTATTAGTGAAGAACCATCACAACTAAAATCCTTCGTAGCTAGCTCAGGAAACCCCTCCCTACACGTATTAAACGCCAAGCCAGCACCTGTAGCGGCGTCCCTCACTTTCTTCATGTACTCGAGACGGTCTTCGCTTCTCAAATACATGTAGCCCCCTATCTTGTCTCCAGTTTTGTAGGCTTCTAACAGCAGCGATGAAATCTCTGGAAAGGCTTTTAGTAGCCTCTTTAGGCTGTCGGGTCTAGCCTTATAGGTTGAGCTGGTAATTTGGATGGCGCCCGCTTCCGCTACACGCTCTACCAACTTGACTATTCCTGTGAAATCGTCGTTAACGTAAGGCACTATCGGGTCTATTCTAACCAGAGTAGGTATTCCAGACTTACTTAACAGTTTTACTACCTTAAGTCTTTCCGTTACTCTAGGGGCACCTGGCTCGAGAACAGAAGCTATTCTGTTGTCCAAGGTAGTAATAGTGATAGCTACAGCTACTCTATCCTTATACCTTAATAGTAGGTCTAGGTCTCTAAGGACTAGTGTGCTCTTAGTTGTTATAAGCAGTTTGTAGCCTTGCTTCAGTATCTCAAATATAGCTTCTCGAGTAATCGATAAGCTCTCCTCCGGTGGTGTATAGGGGTCACTGCTCGTGGAAACCTCGATTATGTTGCCTGGAGAAATGAGCTTTAGGTCTTTGATTAGCTTACTTCTTAAGTCCTTCTTAGGTCGCGGGTTAAAGAAGTCGCGTATGTAGCTACTAGCGTAGCAGTATAGACATCTATGCCCGCACCCGGTGTAGGGGTGAAGTACGTACTTGGTGGGACATGTACACAGGGGGGACCTCCAGGGGTCGAAGGGTCGTACTACATACATAGCCATAGTGCAACATGCTAGTTCGTATAATATGCTCACTACCGTATGCCTATTTACGTACTGTGATTTTGTATGATGTATGACATTATGAATGCGGGCAAAAGTGTATAAAAATAAAAATTAAATAAAAAGAGTAAAAAGAGAATGACTTACTTTATTTACTTCTCTATTACGTTCACTGAGAAGGAGCAGACTACTATTTTAGTTACTCTTTCCTCCTTTAAATTTATTAGAGCTACTGCGATGCCATTCTCTTTTCGCAGTATTACTAGAGCTTCATCAGCTCTGAGACTAACCGAGCCATCAGCCTCAACGTATGCCTTAATGACGGGTCTTATGCCCGTTATGTTGTAGCCATCCTCGAGGAATTTAGATACGTCAGCGTCTCCCGTAGCTATCTTGAGAACTTTCTCTTTGTACTCCTCACTAACCTCAACTCTCGGTCCAAGAACTTTCGCGAGCTTTATTCTCTCATATAGTAACCCCGTCCTGAACGGGTTGGCTAGTTTACTAGTTGGGTCAGCGTTCACCTGGGGCTTAATTCCGCTAAACACGCCTACGCACGGTCCTCCGAAAAACCCTCTTTCGCTAGCATTTCTAGCGTGAACTAGTGCGGCACCTGTAGCCAGCAAAGCTACTAGAGTTAGTGTAACCGCCGAGACCAGCATCACAGACCTTTTGTTCACGATCTCACTTCAACTGTCGGTTGTTTAGGTGGTTTATACGAACTCCCGTGAAACTCTAGCGAGACGTCATATAAGATAGGGGGCGGGAGTAAGGCTAGGTCGTTGGAGTTCACTCGTTGTCGCGAGTATCACCAGGAGCTACATGAATGCGACCGGCCAACTCCCGAAGCTGGATGATCGGAGACGGCCTCTCTGACTACCGTGGAAAACGTGCTCTCTAACGTACTCAGGGGCTTAGATTGCCTAAAGTATTTAAACCTTTGTTCGTAAATCTGTAATGAGTGACATATCTGAAGATACCTTTAGGTGTGCTACTAGCTGTAGCAATTCTACTACTTGTATGTATTGTGTCCGGTGTCAGCTGGTTGTTGGGTGTCCAGCTCTACTCAACGCGTGCTCCTCTCTCAGCCTTCGTAATACTCCTTGTCTTACTGGTAGCGGGCTACGTCTTCATGAACGAAGCCAGGTCTGGTAAAGAGTTCCCCGTGAGGAAGATACCTGCTTTCGACGCCATTGAGGAGGCAGTAGCTAGATCGGTCGAGATGGGTAGACCAGTGCACATGACGTTCGGCTTTGGAACAATATCGTCTGCTATGGCGCCTCAGTTTATTGCCGGACTCGGAGTGCTATCGCATGTTGCTAGGCTGTGCGGTAAGTATGGAGCAAAGTTGATCGCTACCCTAGGTGTACCCGAGGCAATAGCTACAACGGAGGAGATCGTCAGGGAGGGTTATTACTCCTCAGGTAGACCGGAGCTGTACGACCCCACTTACAACGTGAGGTACTTAACAGACCAGCAGTTCGCTTATGCCTCAGCAGTACAAGCGACACTTATCAGAGAAAACGTAGGAGCAAACATTGTTGTAGGCCCCTTCTATGCTGAGTCTCTAATATTCATGGAGGCAGGAAACATGGTCAACGCCTTCCAGATAGCTGGAACAGCTAGAGAAACCCAGATCCCGTTCTTCGTTCTGGTAGCAGACTATTCGTTCATAGGAGAGGAAATATTTGCTGCCGGAGCACTGGCTTCAGGAGATCGGGAAACGCTAGCCTCGATAAGGGGGCAGGACGTAGGTAAGCTCTTATCGATAATATTGATTATCCTAGGGATACTCTTACTCTTAGGAGGCTTCAAGCTAGTAGATTCTCTCAACTGGGTATGGAAGGTGGGGTGAGAACATGAGTTTAGTCGTTAGAAGACATATCCCTCAGCTCATCGTCACCGTCATAATCGTACTGACCGTAGCTTTCTACTACCTCTACATCAATAAAGATGTGGCAGGGTCTTTCGCTACGGCCGATAAGGCCCTGAGCGACTGGGCCGTAATAATCACGAGCTTCGCGCTGATAGTCGGAGGTATCGATATACTAAGGTTCCACTTGCTGAGGTTGAGGAGGGAAGGACTAAAGCAGGCACCATTTAGTGCGGTAACTATAGGGCTACTAGTGGTTATGGTACTCTTCGCTTTACACGGCTGGTTCCTGAGCTACGTTGACCCCAAGGCGGGTATTACGATAACTACGCAGCCTCAGTTTAGATGGCTATACCTAAACATCTACGCGCCAGCAGACGCCGCTATGTACTCAATACTAGTGTTCTACATAGCTTCGGCCTCGTATAGAGCGTTTAGGGTTAGAAACCCGATGGCCTTACTGCTCCTCGTTACTGCGCTCATCGTGATCTTCGGAAACACCACTATTGGTGGGCTAATCTGGCCGGGCTTCTTGCCCCTGAGAGACTGGATAATGACTGTTCCAAACACTGCCGCCTTCAGGCCGATTACGATAGGTGCCGGTCTAGGAACCATAATCTTAGGCCTGAGGTTGCTAACATGGAGGGAGGTAAGCTGGATGGGGAGGTGTGAGTAAAATGAGCGGGTTAAGTTCTTTGGAAAAGGTCTTGGGGTCTAAAGAACTCCTCTACACTCTCCTACTACTTTCAGTTATCCTACCGATACTACACCCCCTTGGGATCCCAATCGAGATCTCCCAGAGAACTCGAGACGCGTACAACTATATCGAAAAGAACTTGCGTCCAGGCTGTCATGTGTACATAGAGGTATACTACGAGGTTGCTGCCAGAGGAGAGCTGGAACCGAACCTGATAGCCTTAACAAAGCACCTCTTCGACAAGGGGTGCAAGATAGTTTACGGCTCACTAGGGGCTTTCGGTGTAGTAGCTTTCTCCCTCTTCAAATCTATGGCTCCAGACCTGTTTGAAGGCAAAGAGTACGGTAAGGACTACGTATATCTTGGCTACATAGCTGGCGGAGAGGCGGCGTCGGCTTCTCTAGCTAAGAGCATTAAGGGTACGATTAGCGTCGACAACTACGGCAACAGATTAGAAGACCTTCCACTGATGAGAGAAGTAGATAAGGCAACAGACTTCGACCTAGTGATCATAGTTTCGTCTGGTACTGACGTGTTCTCTTACTACATCAGGCAGTGGCATACACCTTATGGAGCACCCCTTTTGTTTGTGGCTCTTAGTGTCATAGCTCCCTCTATAGAGCCGTTTGTGGGCGCTAAGCAGGCCGTGGGGATGCTTGTTGGTCAGAGGTCTGCAGCCGAGTACGAGGTTCTAGTAGGGCGGCTCGGTTTAGGTATAGCGTCCATGGACGCGCAAAGCACGTCTCACATGCTAATTGTAGCGTTCATCATCATAGGGAACGCCATATATTGGGGCAAGAGGGTTTCATCCAAGAAGGGTGGTTCAAAATGATTAGCTGGGACTTGTTCGGGGCCCGGCTCTGCGCTTCCATGGTGGTCTGGATATACAGCTTTGTCTATAGGGATAACGTGTTCTATAAGGTAGCTGAGCACATGTTCGTGGGTACAGCCGCCGGCTACTCTATAGCCTTGGCTCTGGATAGCTTAAATAGAGTACTTGTTTCACCGGCGGTTCGAAGTCCTCAGACCTTCTTGACCACCTCGTGGCACTACATAATCCCAACCGTACTGGGCGTGCTAATGTTCGCTAAATACTCCAGAAAGTACTACTGGCTAGCTAGGTACGCGGTTGCTATCAACATAGCTGTAGGTACTGGTCTAGCTCTTAGAACCGTGCCTATAGCGAACGTGGTTAGGCAGATCACCGCCACCATCGTCCCTCTCTGGGGTTCTGACCCTGTTAAGGTCTTAAACAATTGGATCCTGGTATTGATAACGCTGGGTGGATTAACTTACTTCCTCTTTACTATATTTCCAAGGAGAGTGGAGGGCTCTAGAGCTTCTCCCCAATATCTAGTCTACAGAGCTCTCTACTACATCGGCATCTACGGAATGATGGTCGGCTTCGGGCGCTCTTTGCTAACACAATAATGACTAGAGTGGGGTTCCTGATATCCATCTATCTAATATACATACAGCCACAAGCGTGGGCCTCTATTATAGCAGCAATCCTAGCCGCCATAGCGATAATCATGGGCATCCTGAGAAAGAGGTAATCATGTCGGGGAGTATTAGCGAGGACGAGCTGTTAGAGAAGTTGGCGAGAAAGATAGTCAGCTCGAAACTCGATACAATAGCTGTTTTTTACTTAGTTCACTCGGTCCTATGGGTCGAGTTTGGGCCCAGCTCGCTAGGCTCTATCTACAACCACTCCTGATCCTGCTTGGGGACTATGGGGAGTTCTTCCTAAAAGTTCTTCAAGACCCGGAAAGAGTAGAAAAGCTCATAAGCAAGATCGAGGAACTAAGCCGATAAAGATAGCTACAGCATCTGGTTGACTCGCACACTAAGCTATCGATTGCTAGAGTGTAGTCGCAGTTGAAGATGTTCTCTTGTGACTGCGAGCATACCGCATCTACACGACTATCCGCATCGCCAATAGTACGTGCCTTAGTCGATAAGCTTCGTATTTATTTGAACTATGTCCTCACTTATGGTGTTTCCTCTTACTATCTTCCTCCTTCTCTCGCCTTCGTTGCGCGGGTGGTACCCAGGTGGTGATGAGAGTAGGAGAGGTCTCTTTGCTGAGCCGGGAACGCTTTGAAGCATCGGGAAGCCGGAGGAGTCGGAGCCTCCAGTTATTAGTAGCTTCTTACCAGGTATGCCGATAATAGAGGCATCTAAGGTGTCACCTATCTTCTTTCCTATGAAGGCGGCAGCCTTAGAACCGTTCACAACTATTTGGAAGCTCTTTGCTCTAAATATTTCCGCTAGTGCCTCACTGCTCCCGAGTTTTTCTGAGAGAGGGCCTACCGGAATATAAACGACGCCTTCGGGAACACCACTGTCTGGTTCTAGTTTTACTGTTAGGCTTAGTTTCTCCTTCTTAGTCTTATCCTTCCATACTCTTATGGTGGCAATCCTGTAAGGCGTTTTAAGGGTCTCGATCAACTTAGGGTTGGCTCTAGCTCTCAAAAGTTCTCTTCCCTCTTTCATAGCCTCAGTCAGCTTCAATTCGCTCGATTCCACAACTCTCACGTAAACCTCCTTAGGGTCCTTCGCCTCCGGGTCCCCGACCACTACCTTAAACGTGGCCACTCAGTACACCTACCTCTAATAGAAGAGACATATATTTAAGCAGAGGAGCTAAGCCACACAATCACTGTTGCTTTAACAAGGTTTTTATTAGTTCTGCAGGTTATTCTACCTCCGACCGAAACGACTTTCACTTTAGTTTTACTTCTTACTAGTGGGTTTCTGCATAGCTCGCCATAGCGACAGGGCGCACCACAGTTTTGATGAGTATACGTTACTACAGCTCCCTCTATTGCCGCTTTAGGGTCCAGAGCCACATCTACTTCGGCAGGTTTTACATCGACCGTAACGACTTCCCCAAGCACCGGACATTTGTTGATCACTCGGTAAACTTTGACTACTTCGTATGCTACACCCTCCCTAAGATTGTCTACGCAGGCATACTTGAACCGGCAGCTGAGGCACTCGGTCATGGGACCAGAGAAGAGGAACTTATACCCTTCTTTAGCGACATATCTGCTCACTAAGGTCTTAACTATCATCTCCTATTACACCGGTCTTAAGGGCCACTTCTTCTGCAGCGTTCCTAGTTAAACCGCTCTCTCCTAGTATTGTGTACCTATCAGGCCTTATCTTATGTGCTATCGTAAGAGCTTCAATTATGTGCTCTTCTTTGACTCCGAGCTCTCGCGCTGTTGTGGGCAATCCGAGCTTTCTCAGAGTCTTCTTGATCTTCTTCCAGTTTATTCCGTGTATGTAGCCCATGATTATAGTCCCGAGACCTACCTGCTCTCCGTGGAGTGCTGGATAGTTAGCTACCATGTCTAGCGCATGGCTAAATAAGTGCTCAGAGCCGCTCGCTGGTCTAGTAGAGCCAGCTATACACATAGCTGTCGACGAGCTTATCAGCCCCTCGACTAGTATTCGGAGTCCGGCGGGAGTGTGCTTCGCTATAGTCTTGCTGAACGTAAGTACGTGCTTAGCGGATAGTAGGGCTAGAGATGCAGCGTAATCCCCATAGTACTCACCCTTGAGCCTGTTAGCCAACCTCCAATCTCTTACGGCAGTTACCTTAGCTATGAGGTCCCCGGCTCCTGCTATAGCAAGCCTCCTAGGGGCTTGAGCTATGATCTTTATATCGGCTACTACCGCTATAGGGGGGAAAGCCTTCACTGAGTAGACGGTCTCCATACCCCTTAGAGAAGCGAATGGTGAAGCTATGCCGTCATGAGATGTAACCGTAGGAACGCTGACGTAGTTTATACCTATTTTTCGAGAAGCGTACTTAGCGATATCAATGCTCTTACCACCACCGATAGCTATCAATAAAGAGGGTTTAAAGGAGTTAACTAAGTCTGTTACGCCTTCAGCGACCTCAATGGAGGATGAGGCCGCTTCGAATATGTCGACACTAAAGCTACTCAAGGCTTCCTCTACCAAGGTCTCTACGATGGTCTTCCTTACATTGGGCCCGGTGACTATGGCCAACCTGTTCCTTGCTCCTAGTTCTGAGACTAGTGCTCCTAGCTCTCTGCTAACTCCGTAGCCTATGACCACCTTTTTGAAAAGGTCTATAGAGTGCCTCAATCGGTTTCACTAAAACTTATAAGCTGGCAATACTTTTAAGCTTGGGAATCTAGCTCGGAAGGTGTGCTGAAAGTGAAGGTTCTCTACGGAACAACAACAGTAGGTTTAGTGACAAAAACGGCGGCAATAGTAGCTGCCGACAGGAGGGCTAGTAGTGGGACGTATATAGCTCACAAAGCGGTAAAAAAGATAGTTAGAATATCTGAGCACGCCGTGCTAACTACGGCAGGATTGGTAGCCGATACGCAAGTGCTAGCATCATTACTACGAATTAAGGCAACAGAGTACGCAATATCGAATAAGGCCAAGATCCCGATCAAGTCTCTGGCAGCCTACCTCTCGATAATACTTAATAGCTATAAGTACTACCCGTTCATAGTCCAGTTCATACTCGCTGGTTACGACGACAGACCGAGGCTATACAACATAGAGCTCTTCGGCGACTACTTCGAGGAGACCTATACGGCCACCGGGTCGGGGTCCCCCGTTGCGATAGGTATCCTCGAGTCAGAATATAGGGCTGATATGAGTGAAGACGAAGCCGTAGCTCTAGCGGTAAAAGCCGTTAGATCGTCTATAAGGAGAGATGTTTTTACCGGTGAAGCGGTAGATGTGGCCATAGTTAAACCCAATGGGATCGAGGAGCGGTCGTATTCCGCGGGTTGGTAGACTTTATGGTAGTGAAGGACTTAAGGTTTATAGACGACATTCGTGAGACCATAAGGAGCGAGGTATTCGCCAAGCTTCCACCGGAAGCTCAAGTAACTAAAGTAGAGTTTGAGGGCCCCGAAGTAGTCGTTTACGTTAGGAATGTATCGTTCATAGTGGAGAACGAAGAAGCGGTAAGAAGCCTGGCTAAGACTATAAAGAAGAGGATCGTTGTTAGAGTCGATAGCTCGAGGAGGAGTCGGGAGAGTGAGGCTAGAAAACTCATAATGTCTAAGGCTAAGCAGTACATTGAGAGCGAATCCGACATAGTGTTCGACGATGTGCTGGGTGAAGTTGTCATAAAGACACCGCAGCCTCAAGCGTTCATGGATAATGACAGAAAGCTGTTTAAAGAGATATTCGTTGAGACCGGCTGGAGGCCTAGGATAGTCAGGAAGCCTCCTCTTAAGTCGCTGATACTTGAGTCCGAGTTAAACTACGTCATCAGGCAATCGGCCGAGAGACTCGAGTTTCTGAGAGCTGTTGGAGAGAGAATACATAGAGAAGTAATATTTAAGGATAACTACGTTAGAATTACAGCCCTCGGGGGCTTCATGGAGGTCGGTAGGTCTTCTATACTCGTTGAAACAGCTGAGTCGAAGATACTGCTAGACTTCGGATTAAACCCGGGAACCAGCCTCCTTAAGAGCTTCGTCCCCAGGATAGATGCTGTCGGAATAAAGCCTGAGGAGATAGACGCTGTTGTCGTAACTCATGCCCACTTAGACCACGTTGGTCTTGTGCCGTATCTCTTCAAGTACGGCTACAGAGGTCCGGTGTACATGACTCAAGCAACTAGGGACCTGATGGTTCTTCTCGAGAAAGATCTGTTAGAATTAACGAGGAGAGAGGGGAGGAGTCTACCCTTCGAGTCGCGCCATGTTCAAGAAGCGTTACTGCACACAATAACTCTAAAGTATGGCGAGGTCACCGATATCGCACCGGACGTCAGGCTAACGCTCTATAATGCCGGACATATTCTTGGTTCAGCGATAGCTCACCTACATATAGGTAATGGGTTGCACAACATAGTCTACACGGGCGACTTCAAGTACGATAAGACCAGACTGCTCGATAAGGCGAACAACAAGTTCCCAAGAGTGGACACCTTGATAATAGAAGGTACATACGGTAATTCCGATCAGCCGAGCAGAGAGGAGTCTGCTGAGAAGTTGGTGGAGATAATAAAAAGAACCATAGAGAGGGGCGGAAAGGTACTCATACCATCCCTTGCTGTAGGCAGGTCCCAGGAGGTCCTATTAATTATAGCTGACGCTATGAGGGCTGGTAAGCTGCCAGAGGTTCCAGTATATATCGACGGGATGATCAATGAAGTCACAGCTATACATACGGCTTATCCAGAGCTTCTCTCCAAAGAGCTAAGGGATAGGATATATAATTCCGAAAACCCGTTTATGCACAGCACTTTTGAGATAGTCGGTGGGGGTGTAGCAAGGTCGGAAATAGTCGAATCCAGAGATCCGTGTATAATACTGGCAACCTCCGGAATGCTTAATGGAGGTCCGGCCGTCGAGTACTTTAGACTAATGGCTGAAAACCCGAATAACTCACTCGTATTCGTTAATTACCAAGTAGAGGGAACTCTAGGGAGGAGAATAAGGGATGGTGCTAGAGAGGTTCACGTTCTTGTAGGTGATAAAATAGAACTAGTTAAAGTCGCATTAGAGGTACACGCTATTGAAGGCTTCTCGGGGCACTCGGACAGGACGCAAATCTTAAAGTACCTAAGAGACATAGAGACTAAGCCGAAGAGGATAATAATAAACCACGGAGAACCCTCAGCACTAGAGGGCTTGAAGAATACTCTGTCTAAGAAGGCTAAGGAAATCGGGTTACTACCGAACGTGGAGATACTAGTACCTAGAGTGCTCGACTCGCTTGCGTTAGTAATTTGAGGACTCCACTCTTGCTCTATATGGTCTATTTAGAGAAGTTTAAGTAGCTACAGTTAATTTACGAAGTCTTCAAAGCATTAAGAGCCGAAAAGCGTTAAGGCTCTTCCTCAACAACTGTCGCAGAGTCTAAACAACGCATCTACCAATACTGTAGGATAATTCAACTAGTAGCTAGATCGTCAAAAGCGCTATGCTTCTTAAAACGTCAGCCACATCCTCACAGCGGTCTGCGGCATTCTCTATAGAGTCCATTATTTCTTTTGTTAGCATGCACTTAGAGCTTTTACTGCTGTCGCAGAACCTTAGTATCTCCCTAAACACCTCATGTCTAATGTCGTCTACCTCCTCCTCTAGGGATTCTACCTTATTGGCTAGGTCTAACGTTCCCCTTGGGTTTTCGGAGAGTATCTCAACTGCCTGCTTTATGTACTTAACGGCTTCGTGAACTTTTGACGCCATCGTCACGAAGGCATTACCTATATTTTGGGGTAAGCGGTCAGGCAAATAGAGTATAGCCCTACGGCTCCAGGCCTTAGCGTAAGCTGCTACATCGTCCATTGTGAGGACCAACCTCACGATCTCTTCTCTATCTATTGGGTGGAAGGTCTCACTGGCTAGTTCAGCTAGAAGTCTCCTCTTGATGCTATCCGCTCTCCTCTCCAACTCGAATACCTCCCCCCAAAGTACAGCCACAAGGTCAGCGTTTCCTTTAACCAGCTCGTCGATCACATTCTTGGATTTCTCGACTACTCTCTCGACCTCTGACACGTGATCGATGAAGAACTTAAGCACGTCCCTCCTCCTCCTACCCGACATCCAAACCCAGAAGGACATGTTACACCACTAGGAGTCGTAGTAATAAGTAATTTAAAAAGTAGTATATGCCTAAGCCGAGGGCGGTAGCTATCGGTAATGTCAACATCCAAGCGACAACTATTATAACTACCTGGCGAACTCTAACACCTCTAAACCCCCTATTCTTCGCTATAGACGCACCCATGATAGCTCCAGCAGCTGCGTAAGTCGTAGATATAGGTAACCCGTAGCCAAAGAGCAGGTACGGAATAGTGGTGAAAAACCAGACGGTAAAGGCGTTAGCTAGTCCCGCCGCTATAGCCATTTGGATGTCCAGCCTAGTGATTCTGTATGCTAGAGTCACTAATACCTTTCTACCCATTACTATACCGCCGAGAGCTATAACCACAGAAGAAAAGAGAGATAAGAGTCTCATAGTATAGAGGTCAGGTGTTCCAAGATACTTAGAAATAGCACCCACATAGACACCGGTCGCGTTTGCCACATCATTAGCTCCGAACGAGTAGGCGGAAAACGCTGTTAGAGCGATTACGGCAGCTTTAGCGACACCGTCTTCCCCAGATAACGGCTTCTTAAACAATTTCTCTAACACAAAGTACGATGGAACGGCTAGGGCTGCTGCGGCCAGAGGGGAGGTAACCCAGCTGAGAATGATCGTGCTAAATACGTGAATGTTTATCGTGCCATCTCTACCCGAGAGAAGGCGCCCTAAAGCCGCTCCAACAACAGCACTCGTTATACTGTGAGACGTTGAAATAGGTAAACCGAGAGCAGTAGCTACCATAATCCAAGTGAACGCAGCTAGAGACGACGAGATAGCGCAGTATATATCCATATCCGACACGACTCCCCGCCCCAAAGTTTTCATCACCATGAAGCCCTGGAGAACCGCACCTAGGATCGACATAACTGCGAAAATGAGCATGGCGGTCCTCATCCTCAAAACACCGGAGCCAACTGCTATGCTGGTAGAATTGGCCATGTCGTTGGACCCTATAGACCAAGCTATACATGCTGAAAGCGCTAGGCCCGCAACTATAATGACCTCGCTCAATCTTAACACCAACCCACATTAACTAAGAGGTAAGCTAAAAGAGCTTCTGAAAGCGTACCGCCGACCGATTGAGAGTACTACATCGATATGGAATATCTTCGAGTACCTTATACAAGCTAGATAATGACTGCCGACATGTGTCAGCAGACCTATATATGCTAGTCTCTATCATAGTTAAATTGCGGAGATGAATATGGTTGGACTAAGCGGAGAGGAGTTAGTAAAACACTTTCAGAAGCTATCAGACTTAGAGCTAAAGTACGCCTCGGAGTTAAAGTACTACCCGAAAAGTTAAGGCACCCGTTTTGAAGGCCCTCTTAGGTGCTATAGCTGGAGACTCGTTAAACACGTTAAACACGGTTAGATGTACAAAGCCGTAGTGGAATTACTAACTGAAATACAGCCACTCCTTACAGCAGAAGACGTTAAGGAGATCGCTAATAGGATCTCAGACCACATACGTGCTGAAGCCATGATGGCCGAAGAAACTAAGAAACTGCTGGGTCAGGTGGCAGACCCTAGAGTAAGGATTATAGTGTCCGCTATACATGCAGACGAAGTAGCTCACCACAATGTTCTAACAAACATAGAAAGGAACATTGTTAGAAAGGAAGTATATACTGAGGAAGAGTTCCGGACTCAGGTTTGGAGAGGTAGCCCATGGCGTAGAGCGCCCCGGGTTAGATATAGGCCAAGACCTCTTCTTAGTTACCGTCTTTCGGTAGATGGCTGTTCATTAACCTCGACAACTAAACTTAGGCTATTCTTCCTTCAAGTTAGCAGTTCCGGTCCCG
The DNA here is from genome assembly GCA_038832865.1 of Sulfolobales archaeon. GTDB lineage: Archaea > Thermoproteota > Thermoprotei_A > Sulfolobales > NBVN01 > DRZP01. The sequence goes on along the minus strand of JAWBJE010000003.1, from coordinate 63,701 downwards.
CTGAACGACCTCTTTCGTAGTTGAACTGGATTCCTTATTCTTTAATGAGTGAAAATAGAGGTTAAAAAACGTGGGAGTACGCTTCTTTCTTTAGTATAGAATTCCCTACTAGTTCGAAGACCGTTACCGTGACGGTTCTCGAGTTCGCAGTTAACTCGGCGAAAGATGGAATTCCGGTCCCACCACCCCCACCCCAGACGCCCGTGACGCTACCCGGGTTGACGTGGAGGACACCACTCTTGTCGTACACTATGAACGGCATGTGAGTATGCCCGGACACGAGCACTCTCACTCCAATAGTACGGGCGAACCTGGTTAGCACAGCTATATTACCCCTAGGATATACCTTATCACCGTGGGTTACCCCTAGTTCAACGCTTTCTAGTTGAATTTTCACGTAACGCGGGAGCTTTAGGTAGTCCATGTTGCCTTTGACTACGAAGATGTCTTTAGTCACTTTCTCTTTGATAAACCTTATTAATCTCTCCTCGATGACGTCCCCAGCGTGTACTACCAGGTCGAAACTCTCGCTTAATATGTAATCCTCGACAGGTTTCGGGAGCCAAACAGCTCTCTCAGGTATATGGGAGTCTGATAGTATCAGTGCGCGCATCAAGTTCATGTGTTCTAGCGTCTTAAAACTGCTTCCTCAGAGCGAATATAGAGTACAACTAAAAACGCTAAGCTCGAGCACGGTGCGCCAACACACGACTTCTTATATACCTGTTTGTACACCTACGTTTGCTCGATTCATTAGCATCGCATAGGTTTTCTGAAAACGTTATAGTTTCTCACAGTACACTAGCAGAAACGATTCTTCCTTAGCTCTGCACTTCCATAAACGGGCTTCATCTTGTATTACTCTCTGATTACTTCCTCTATGATTATGAGTATGAAGCCGAAATTTGGAAAGCTTAGAGTACGTAGCTAGGCATAGGGGCATAGTGCTTACGGACTCCAGCACCACCCACTAGAATACCGAGATACTCCCTTAGTCCCGGAGCCCCGTACGATTCCGCGACGGCTTCTTTCATCAACTTCAAGCACTCCCCTAAAGTTCTCGCACTCGAGAGATTTCCTTCAACTTCACTAGCATGGTTATATCAGATGGCGTTCCAGTAGAGTGCGGCCACGAGGCCTATCGAGTTGCCGCTAATCAGGGACAGCTTCTTGCGTTTCCATGACGGATCCCGCTCCGAATACTTAGCACTCTATCTACTCCTCAGGTTTCGCTAAGCTGCTCCCTTCTTTGCAGACCCCCAGTCGATAAAGCCCGTGTGGAGTTATGGTCGTGGCATGGTAGCTTACGTCCGCTAGCATAGCTTTGTCGCATCGCCGGGACTTGCCATAAGGTCTAACGCAACCACGCCCGCGCGGAATATATGGGGACAAAGGCTCTAACAACCTGAGGAGACCGATCGCCCCTGTGGTCACCTCAGCGTATGACCCAGGCCTCCTGGGAAAACTTTGCGCAGTCTCAGAGGTATTAGCTGACTCCTCGGGTAACGATATGAACCTTAAACTCTTGGTGGTTCGGGTTCAATCGCTTGCTCCTCCGTGTTCATAGAATTACGTTTCACCGCGAACTCGAGATACCTAGTGTAGCTTACCTTTTTCAAAGCCGCATCGCTGAGTTTTGGCGCTCGAGAGCTAACGGCCCGAATTGCTGTAGTAAAAGCATCGTAGTGGTCCTGACTTTGAGCTTAGCTAGACTCATTTTCCCGTAACCCCAGTCCCGGACTTCTTCTGCTATGAACTCTGTCCACACCTACGGCATGGGACGGCTCGAGGAGCCTCTTTTGCTGACTTTTCCCATGTTTTGGAGTTTCTCGAGTATGGAGAGGTGTTGACAGAAAGTAGTTCAAAAGAATTGTATTGTGTGAAGATTAGCGGACAGAAAGGCAGTCAGGATGTTTTAAAGTGCTAGATTGTGATGAGGTTTGGGTCGTGATTTAGCAGAGCCGCTATTGAGAGGAGTGGTTGAAGATATAAGCGAAAGCTCGCGGTAAGACAAGTTTCAGCTTGGTCTATCTCATTTCTGCACAAAGATGCGTTTGCAATATTCTCCAGTAATTTCTACCACTTTTTCAACGGGTATTTGATAGACCACATGTCCGTCCCTTCCGTCAAGAGTAACTGAGTTAAACATAGAGTTCAGAGTAGCTTCTTCAGTAGCTTCTATAACTCCCCGGAAGAACTCATTAAGTTCTTCGTCGGGTAGCGATTTAAGGTCTAATAAATCCTTAACTCCGTGCCTAATCCTATACGCAGTCGTGAATGCTACAACAACTTCTCCGCTTCCATGGTAGGAGTATCCACCTACTCTAGCTAGACCGGATTGAACCCTCTTCGCTACCCTCTTCAGCTGCCTGTAGGTGAGGGGGGCATTAGTAGCTACAACGACATTAACGGAGCCAGGAAACATGCTGTATTCTAAGCCCCTCAAGTACTTACCTACTGGGACACCGCCTATAGTTAAATCTTCCATTCTACCGAAGTTGGTTTGAACGAGCACACCTACGATATAAGTCCCCAAAGAGGTAGTTACCACGCGAGAAGAGGTTCCTATACCTCCTTTAAACCCGAAGGCTATCGTCCCGGTTCCAGCACCAACGGATCCCTCCGCAAAGTCCGCACTGGCCTTCTTCACTGCCTCAAGGACGTGGTGTTGCTTTACGTGTCTCCCCTGAATATCATTTAAATACCCATCGTTGCACTCTAGGACTAAAGGATTAACAGTCGGGGCTGTAACTCCGATTTCGGGGTTAGATTGAATTGAGAGCTCTACGAGCCCGTCTGCCACTAAACCTACATTCAAGGTGTTAGTGAGGGCTATGGGGGTCTCGATCAATCCAAGCTCTTCAACCTGTATCAAACCAACAGCTTTAGTGAAGCCGTTAATCACGTGAGCTGCAGCAATTACTTTCTCTTTGTAGAGGTTGCCGCTATGAGGTAGTACAACAGTAACTCCCGTTCTAACCGGACCTCTTCCGGGAACCAGGGGTCCTCTGCCTTCGATTAGGGTTACATGACCTACACGAACTCCTTCAACGTCTGAAATGGAATTTCTGGGTCCAGGTCTCAGCTTCCAATACGGTATCTCTAGAACATCTCTTACCCGAGTCATACACGCCACCTTAAGTAATATTTAGCCACCAAGAGATATGAGGTATATACCCACAAATAAAGGCTGGCAGTGATGAAATCCAAATAATCTTTCTTCATCTGATTACGCTTTTAAGGGCACAACATCTTTCGTGTAGAGCTCCTCCCTAGGGGGCTTATAGTTGGGATGTTTAGGGTAAAACCTCAACGTTACGTAGAAGGTCGGCTAGTACTCGACGTAACGTAGATTCCGGGTTTGAGTGGAGATGCCCTGCTCTTTCTCCCGCCGAGATCAGGTGCTCCAGGGTCACTAGCTCTATAAACAACTAGGTCTTTTAGACCGAGCTTAGTGACTATAAGTCCTCGGTACTTAGTCAACACGCTGAACTCATCGAACTCTTTGGATGTTTCAAAGTACTTGATTAGTTTCTCGGGTCCTAAGTAACTTACTACTTCGTAGACCGTTCTGATCACTCTATCCGGTTGCCTTATGCCTGACTCGGCTAGTTCACGCGACAGCCTCCTAATAATGTTGCTCATTTCAGCTCCACTGAGCATTTCTTCAGCTACTCTCTTTGCTATCCACGCAGATTCCTTATCTAGAGTATAAATGACCACAGTGTCTCCACTAACTACCTCGAGAACGGACTTTATGTCCTCAGTAACTAAGTCAACGTATCTTTGTTCTACCTCAAAGAGCTCGTCTACGCGTGCTAGCTCCTTATCTATTACAGCTTTAGCTACATAGCCACAACCCCCAATCAAGCTCCAGAGCTCCTCAGCTATAAAGGGAGTAATAGGGGACATCATCTTCACCCAGGTACTTAAGTATTCTCTAGCGGCCTTTCCCGGAATACCAGCCCATTTTACGTAAGTCTCCAGGTCTTCTAGCATCCTAACGTATACCCTAATGGACGCGGCCCTCAGCTTCACGTTATCGAGTTCGCTTATGTATCCAGCTACGTGCCGAGAAAGAACCTTCCTCAACCACTCATCAGGCAATCTACCGTCTTCGTCGGTTGCTCTATTAAGTATCTCGCGAATGGTGTTGTAGATCCTCATGAGCTGCTTGACTGCGGACAGTATCGTGTCCTCGCTTAAGTCAAGGTCTTGGTCAACTTCAGCGCTCATTGCCAACCCTAATCGCAGTGCATCGGGGGAGTAGGTATCTATGAGGTTACCCAATAGCTTAACGTTACCTTTAGATTTAGACATCCGTGCCCCTTCTATGAGAACCCACCCGTTTGCTACTATCTGTTTTGGCCAGAGTTCTCTTGGAAATAGCGCCACGTGGTTAAATATAAAGAAGGTTAGGTGATTAGGTATCAGGTCCTTACCGCTATGTCTGGAATCGAGTGGATACCAGTAGAGGAACTCCTTCCTAATCGAGTTCAGGTCCTCTACTTTAATACCCGCCTTGGACGCCACTTCCTCGGCGTTTCCTAATCCTAAGAACACATAATCCCAGAAGGACTCATCCAGCTTATCCGCTTGTATACCCAAGCTCCTAATCTTGTGAATAACTGTATAGAAAGCCATGTATATTGTCGAATCACTTAAGGCCTCTATGACCCACCCAGGCTCCCATGGCAGTTCTGTACCTAATCCTCTAGTTCTAGCGCACGCCCTCTCCCTTAGCCAATCAATAGTAGCCTCGATACCCTTTCTTGCTTCCTCGGGAATTATCCTCATACCTGCTAAGGCTTTCTTGGCCAGGCTCTTCCAGTTCTCGTTTCCGTAATCGATGAACCACTGGTTCTCTAAAACCTTTACGATGACCTCTGTACCGCAACGGCAGCGTACGGGTGCGTTAATTACCTCGTACATAGAGTCCATGGCCCCGAGCTTCCCCAGTAAAGTTTTGATGTTTTCTCTAGCCTCCCGAACGGCCTTTCCGGCTACGTGCTTTTCTAGGTACTCAAGTACCACAGGGTTCTGACTAGCAACGTAGGAGACTACGTCTCGTCTGACAACTCCTCTCTCGAACTCCTCCCTGTATATCCTCTTTGTAGCCTCCTCTAAGCGAGCTATATCGTTCTGACCGGATATCCCGAGCTCCTCCACAACGTCTTTAGCCGGCAGGTCGCTGTAGCCTGGCACTTCAATTAGTGGACGTGGAGTGAGCTCCTTTGTCCACACACCCCCGAGGTTCTTTTCTACGTATTCGCGGAGGGCGACGTAGTCGTACGGCGCGTGAGCTGGGACCGACATCACGATGCCGGTGGCAAACCTCGGGTTAACGAATGCGGCCGGGAGTATCTTGACTCTCTCACCTGTGACCGGATTCAACAACTCTCTGCCAATGAGGGTGGAACCAGCTACCTCCTCTAAGACGTCAACCTTCTTCAGCTGGTGTCTTAGCTTACTAACGGCTTCGCAAGATATAACCCACTTCTCGTCACCCACTCTAGATAAGCAGTACTTAGCTTCCGGGTTTATCCAGATGTTTGTGACACCCAGAACTGTCTCGGGTCTCAGAGTGGCAGCTGGGAACACTACCCCACGCTCGTCTGTGAACTTTATTATTGTCAAGTTTCCGACTTCCGGCTCAACATCCCCTTCAGTGTCGTGCATGCTTACAGGCATTCCGTGCCTTGGGCACCAGCCGACAGGGTAAGTACCCTTTATTAGTAGTCCTAACTTGAGGAGTTTACTAAACTGCCATCGTATGAATGCCTTGTATTCAGGGTCTACCGTGGTGAACTCTCTCCTCCAGTCAATGCTGAGTCCGTACTTCTTCATTACGTTCTTAGATAGCTCGTGGAAGTATCTAGCAAAGCTTATCGGGTCTCTCAGCTTCTTTAAAGTCTCTACATCGACGTTGAAAGACTTTGACATAACCTCTATTTCCTTAGTGTTGTTCTCCAGAATAGCTTCCACTCTCACTAGTACCGGGGTCCCCGTATAGTGAAAACCCATCGGGAAAAGGACGTTGTAGCCGAGGAGCCTCTTGTACCTAGCTAGTACGTCGGCTATCAAGTAAGTCCTGCCGTGGCCTGCGTGAATAGGTGCGTTTGGATACATGTACGCTGCCGTCAGAAAGTACTTCGGGACTCCCTCTAGTGGATCCGCTTCGAATACCCTGCTTTCGTGGTAGAGACGCGACCATTTCTCCGCCAGGTTCCTCAGAAAGACTATGAACTCGTCTACAGTACTCATAGCTCTAGCACCGCACGTCATAGCTTTATTTAAAACAAGGTTAATAAGAATCACGAGTCCTAACTTGGTGTAGGGAGTCCGGTGGATGCTATTAAATGTTTAGGCGGCTTCATATTGGGGGAAAGATGGGAGGGCGAGAGATTCCTGTGGCTATGACCATAGCTGGCGTCGACTCCAGCGGTGGAGCCGGTATAGCTGCCGACTTAAAGACGTTCGCCGCTTTGGGAGTTCACGGGACGCTAGCAGTAACGGCTTTGACGGCCCAAAATACCTACTCAGTCATAGGGATTCACGAGGTTCCGCCAGAGTTTGTGGAGCTACAGATCAAGGCAGTATGGGAGGATATGGGAATTGATGCGGCAAAGACGGGCATGCTCAGTTCTTCACCGATAGTTAGAGCTGTAGCGAGGTCCGTTAAGAGCTACGGCTTCCCGCTCGTTGTCGACCCAGTGATGGTCGCAAAAAGTGGAGCTAAGCTTTTAGCTGACGAAGCTATAGAGACTCTCAAGAGAGACCTACTTCCGCTGGCTAAAGTAGTCACACCGAATAGGTCCGAGGCTGAAATCCTCTCGGGCGTTAAGATCGAGAAGTTGGATGATGCTGAAGTAGCGGCTAAGGTCATCGCGCGAGAGCTAGGTGTTGAAGCAGTAGTAGTTAAGGGCGGACACATACATCAAGGGCCAAGAGCTATCGACGTTGTTTACGTAGGTGGGGTCATTAAGCGCATCGAATCGCCTAGAGTTGATGGATGCACCCACGGTACAGGCTGCTCTTTTTCAGCAGCCATAGCAGCTAATCTAGCTAGAGGTCTTCCAATATTGGATTCTATAGTTGAGGCCAAGAACTTCATTGTCGTAGCGATAACTCGCTCCTATAAGGTTGGCAAAGGGTCTTGTCCGGTCAATCCGATAGCCTTTATCGAGCTTGATGCGGAACTCTATAGAGCTCAGAGGACTCTCGCAGAAGCGCTAGACAGAATGTCCTCAGAGCACCTCTCCAGAAAACTAGCGCAAGTAATTCCGGAAGTTCAATCGAATCTCGTCTATGCGGTACCTAAACATCTAGCTCTCAGCACAGCAGACGTCGTGGGGGTTCCGGGTAGGATCGTCAAGCATGCCGGCAGAGTTAAGGTGTACGCATATCCACAAGCTGGGGCATCAGAACACGTCGCGAGACTCGTACTCGAGGCCATGAAGTACGATCCTAGCACTAGGTCAGCCATGAACATAAGGTACAGCAGCGAACTCGTAGAAGCGGCTAGAAAGCTGGGGATGTCCGTGGTAGTGATCGATAGAAGGGAGGAGCCCGAGGAGGTCAGGAGAGTCGAAGGAGCGTCGCTCCCGTGGATGCTGAGAAAAGCCGTTGAGCAGCTGGGTAGGGTGCCGGACGTTCTAGCAGACTTGGGTGATATTGGCAAAGAACCCATGATTAGGGTGTTCGGGAAGGATCCGAACGATGTTTTAGACAAAATAATTAAAATAGTCAATAAATGCGGTACCTATGAGTAGCTACCTCTCAAGATAATAAGTTCCCCGATATGGGATCGCCGATTTTTCGCTGAGCCTCAAGTACACTAGCTGAGCTACCTGAGCTTTAACACCTATTTTTATCCCGTGATTGTTTAGGACGAGCATCAGTCCGTACCCTCTTCCCTCGTAACCTGGGTCCCATACGGCTGTAAAGATCGTGACTCCCGACCTCAGCAAGCTGGAGCGCGGGATTGCCAGAGCCATGGCGTCCTCGGGTACTTTAACGTATTCACAGTATCGAATCAAGTAAGCACCTTTCTCTAAAGTGAACACTCCATCATCCCTCGGCTTTAACTCTAAGTACTGTGGAATCTTCTTACTCTCCGGGAGGACTTCCCCACCTCCGCCGAAACAGTAAACTTCGCAGAGAGTAAGCTTTACACCGGCGCAATCCAGCTGTTCTGCTGAGAACCCTAGCCCTAGTAGTAATTGTGGAGGAACTGCCAAGTGCCAGCCCGTAAGTTAGCTTATGGTGACACTTTAGAAAAGCAGCGCTACACATAGACACCACGGGTTTATTTTTCGAAAGCTCATTGGTCTCAATTTCAAGGTTTCGGGCTACGGTAGCTGTGCGAACTCTGTGGACACGCGTATAACGCTAGCGAGAGCCTATGGAGGCGTTCTATAGACGGCTCTCAGCCATAGACGGCTAAGAGCATGCTTAATATAGCCAAAGAGAGTGTGAGGTAGAAGCCTCCCCAGAGCGCGAAATCCGGAGGACTCGTAAATATCGGCTATCAATGAAGGCAGAGTTGTAGCGGTAATATTAGCCACATTGCCTCAATACATATGAGGAAGTTGATAGACAGCAGACTATGCGTTTTATGCCGCGGGGGTTCGAGAAGGCTCTGCGGCTTAGAGTACTGCCCAGTCCTCATTAGGACTTCCTCTCTTTATACTCTGAAGAGAGTCTCCTACGAGCTTTCAAGCACGTCGCCACCTTCCGTTTTTGTGAGTTGGATGGGCTATCCCCGCGTTATTGTGGCAGCAGGTCTTCCACCAGAGGTTGGTGATACATCAGTATACGACCAACCAGAGAAGTGGTTAGACCTACCATTAGACGAAGTGCTGAGGTTTAGATTGACTCTGATTCGTGGAGGAAAGACTCTCGGAGTCTATGATGTAAGTAACAGTTTCGTGAATAAGATAAGGGAGATCGCCTTATCCTCTAAGCCCGTCGACGTGGAGGTCTTTTTTGAGAAAAGTATTAGGCCGAGGGTCTTACTAGATGAACACGTGCCGCCGATGGGTCCTCTAGCACCAGTTAAGAGGTTAGACCTCACTTCTAACCCTTATGTGAATAGGCATGTTGAGAAGGTATACGGGGACAGAGATTTAGATGCTAGAAGCGCCATTCTCTATCTCTATACGTCGTCCGTGCCGGTATCCATGATTATGAGGTTGTTATCTATAGGTTCTTTAGGACTAGAGAGCAGAAGGAAGCTCGTGCCCACCAGGTGGGCCATAACGGCCGTTGACTCAACCATATCGGAGGCCTTGATAAAGAAGATAGTGGATAAACCTACAATAAACGATTTCAGGTTGTACTGTTTGTCGAGAAGCGGGAACCTGTTTGTAGCAATCTTACTACCTACTCGCTGGATGTTTGAGTGGATGGAAGCATGGTTTCCGGGTTCGACCTGGAACCTCTTTGGTAGAGAAGTCGTAGTGGAAGGAGACTGGGAGGTTACGAGCAAGAGAAGGGAGTACCCCTCCATAGGAGGATGTTACTATGCTTCAAGACTAGCTGTGGCTGAGTATCTAAATAGGCTTGGGCGACAAGCTGGAGCAGTACTCTATAGGGAGATCTATCCAAGCTTTAACGTCCCGGTAGGTGTGTGGTTCGTGAGAGAGATGGTTAGAGCACTTTTGAGTACTCAGTATAGGAGCTACAAAACCCTGAGAGAGCTTCTCGCAGACCTTAGAGGTATAACTAAGGTTCCAATAGAAAATATAGTCTCTCGCTCGAGGATACTAGGCCTCCTAACCAGAGGTAAGAGGCTCTTTGACTGAACACCCTGGAGCTAGAATAACTAGGATAAGCGTTAGAACTGCTCTATCTCGGTCCGGTCTGCCAGACCTAGACTACTCGCTCAATCCTTACGTCGGTTGCTCACACGGCTGTCTTTACTGTTACGCTAGAGACTATACGAGACGACCGGAAGTCGCTGAAAATTGGGGATTTCTCGTGTGCGTTAAAGAAAACCTCCTCAGTATACTAGAGAGGGAGACCAGGAAGCTTAGGCCGGGTACTGTAGGCATTTCAACTATAACAGACCCCTACCAACCGGTCGAGTCTGTCGAAAAATTAACGCGTAGGTCCATAGAACTGCTACTAAAGCGGGGCTTTAGGGTAAGCATCCAGACGAAGTCTCCCCTGGTCCTGAGAGACATCGACATTCTTAGGAGCTTCAGAGATATGGTTGACGTGGGTTTCACGATCATAACTCTAGACTCTAGCGTGGCTTCTCTACTAGAGCCGGGTGCCCCGTCACCTGCGCAGAGAGTTAGAGCTTTAACCAAGGTATCTGAAGAAGGCTTGAAGACGTGGCTTTTCTACGGACCGGTGGTCCCGGGCTTTAACGACGATGTGGCCTCATTCGCAAGAGTTCTTGAGGCCGTTTATGGGCATGTGAGCTTAGTTCTCATGGATAAACTAAGGGTTACTCCCAGAGTGCGCAGCTCCCTCGGTTCAGTCGTTGGGGACTTCGAGAAGATAGAGTCCTTAGCGAGTAACAAGACTTGGTGGTCATCTGTCGTCAAAGCCTTTACAGAGATATGCACACGGCTAGCCGTGAAATGTGTGGCTTCTTTAGCGGAACCGCCTAGTGAGAGGATAAGGGGGCTAGAGGTTTTCTCTAGGAAAGGGGGGTCGTAGTAAAGCAGTTATCTTATGTGCATCGGTCGTCCTAAAGCTAGGTTGGCCACCTCACCTATCACCTCCGAGTATGTAGGATGGGCGTAGATTACGTCAGCGACATCCTTAATACTCAGATTCTTAGCTACAGCTAAACAGAAGACATGTATCAACTCCGACGCTTCGTTACCCACTATTTGGGCCCCTAGTATCTTTCCACTATCGCCCACTAGAACCTTAACAAAGCCTTCGCTACTCTTAGCTAGCGCCGTAGTATTTCTCCCAAGGGCTACGTAGGGGAATTTGAAGACTCTGTAGCTTACGCCTGCTGTCGCTGCGTCCTGCTCTGTTAGTCCTACAAGAGCTACCTGCGGATGGGAGAATACGACCTGGGGAATGGGGGTCCTCGGTGGCAGGTTTGCGTATCCCATGACGTAGTCCGAAGCGATGACGGCCTCTCTCAGCGCTTTGTGAGCCAGTTGGGGTGGACCAGTTACATCACCGGCGGCTAAGATACTCGGCACGTTTGTAACCATGTTCTCACCTACCTTTATACCGGACTTGGTGTCGTACTCTATTCCAACAATCTCGAGACCGATGTTTTCTACGTTAGGTTTTCTCCCTACGGCCACCAGCACTTTTTCCGACTTTAAGACCTTTACCGACCCGTCACCTAGAGATATCGTCGTAACGGCTGTTCCATTTACTATCTCGACACTCTTAGTGACAGCTTTAAAGAACGCTTTAACGCCCAATCTCCTAAGGCTTCTCTCGACTACAGCTGAAACGTCCGGATCAGCGAAGTAGAGAGGTCTTTCTAGTATTTCAACTAGGTAAACTTCTCTATCCAACATGGCTAGCGCCGTAGCTATCTCTACTCCGACAGCTCCAGCACCAATCACGGTTATAGAGTCTGGAATCCGCTTTAACTCGAAAAACTCTCTATTTGTGATCACGTATTCACCATCTATTTTAGCGGATGGGATGTCCTTAGGGTCTGAGCCAGTAGCTACCAAGATATATCTAGACTCCAGGTCTCTAACCGACCCGCTAGTTTTCACTCTAACTCTTCTGGGGCTAGCGAGTTTACCAAACCCTTCAATTACTTCGACGTCACTAAGAAGAGTCTTAACCCCCTCTCGAGATCGTAAAACCGCTCTAGAGATGTACTCAGATAGCTGTTCCCACGCTATTGACTTAACATCAAGAGAAAAACCTGCTTGCCGCATCAGCTTTAATTTATGGAAACTCTCAGATACCTCTATTAAGGTCTTAGTAGGTATGCAACCCCAGTTGGTGCACTCACCACCAAGAAGTTTTTTCTCGATTAAGGCAACTCTAAGTCCTTGGGAGCTAGCTCTAGCTGCGGCCAAGTACCCTGCCGGACCGCCACCCAGTACGACCAGGTCATACAATGAAATCCCACCTATACCGCTCTCCAGACTCGTGGTTGGCAAGATACTCTTAAAACCTTTACGGTCATCAGATCCATTCCTACGGGTTAACCGAGATTTTCATCAGACCCTTTCTCGAGAATTGAATTCCAGTAGTCCTCCTGGTGCAACATGAACCTCCGTGAGAAACAAAGTCGGGTTAGTTTTGGTGCATGGCGGACGGTTTTAAGCCTGTCTATGAGTTTAGGGTTTGGTGCTGAGGAATGATACGAGACGCCATTAGCAGGGCTCAAAGTAGGTTGATGATAGCCATAGACAACCCCAAGCTGGACTTAGGCTTCGTGGCAGACCTGGTGTCCAGTACGAAGAGTCTTGTTGCCGGATTCAAAATAGGAACACCGTTTATACTGAGTAAGGGGTTAAAGGCTCTAAAAAGCCTCATAGACTCATCGCCGAGTACATACTTTATTGCCGATCTAAAACTCAGCGACGTGGCTCAGATAATAGAGTATACGGTAGAGCTCGTGAGAGACGCCGGATTCAATGGGGTTGTAGTTAATGCCTTCATGGGATACGAGGGTGTGCTAGACCGAGCGTCAAGGAAGTGTAGGAGCATAGGACTAGACCTACTGCTTCAGGTGACCTTCGACCATCCGGCCTCCTTCATGATCGATAGCAGGTACCCGGATATCAAGAGGATGATCCCGCTGATAGACCCTAGCGGGCTTATTGTTCCAGCAGGTAAGACCACGATTATACGAGACCTAAGGGAGACCTTCAGAAGCAGATATGTTATTCTCTCGCCCGGAATATTTGCAGCTGGAGCTGAGCCCGGTGAAGCTTTATGCAATGGAGCTGACGTAGAAATAGTCGGCAGTAGGGTTGTCGCAGCTCCATCTCCTAAGGAGGCGCTTGATAGCGTCATAAGAGCTCAAGGAAGATTTTTAAGCGAAAACAAGGGAAGATGTTTGGAGTGGTGAACCAGATGAAGACAAAGGTCCTCCTAGCTCTATCTCTGCTCTCTATAGCTGTCGTGACGTTGCTAGCCATACAATTACTTTTCTACTACTTTGCGCCAGGGTATGTAGCTCCCTTTGGTATCTTTAGGTTCATGTGGCTGTGGTGGCTCGTAGACGTCTTAGGGTACGTCATAGCTATAGTAACACTAGTCCTCTCCGGTGTAATACTGGGTAGGTTTATAGAGAAGAGGATTCCGGCAGATATGGATGCTCTAAGAGCTTCGATGATATCTACGGCGGCTGCTGTAATCGGTGGTGTAGTTCTGGTATTCGGGTTGGTATCTTACCTTCTAGGTGAGGAGCTAACCGTTAGTTTGGCATCAATAGCATTCCTATTCGCCGTAATTCCTTCAGTGGTCACCTGGCTCTTTTCCCCGTTTCTAGTTAACGCATTTTACGGTTGCAGGTACGACCCCGAGTTACAGAAGCTAGTTAGTGAAGTAGCTAGGAGGGCCGGAATTAAGCCCCCGAAGGCAATGAGGTCGTCCATGACGGTGCCAAACGCATTCGCATATTCATCTCCTATAGCTGGAAGGTTTATTGCTGTTACTGACGGCTTACTCAGAACTCTCAGAAATGAAGAAGAGCTTAAGGCTGTTATAGGACACGAGCTCGGTCACCACAAACATAGAGACAACTCAGTTATGATGGTATTTGGGATTCTTCCCACGGTCATATACTACATGGGCAGGTTTCTTCTGTATATCGGACTATACGCTGGTAGGTACGCGGATGGTAGCAGGAGACGCAATGGAAGCTCGGGTCTTCTGTTAGTTGCTGTTGGAGGAGTCGTAATGGCCTTAAGCATACTGATACAGTTTGCCGTGCTAGCTCTATCGAGATTGAGGGAATTCTACGCTGATGCGCATGGAGCTAAAGTAACGTCTCCGTTTGCCATGATCGGCGCTCTACGGTCCCTTGACGGGTTCTATAAGCGCTTCGGTAAGTCGACTATAGCGAATAGTAAACTCAGGACTCTCTTCATCTACGCCTTCACTGAGCCATTTATAGGGTTGGAGGAGCTTCTATCCACTCACCCGCCGGTGTGGAAGAGGATAGCGTTTCTTGAAACACTAATAGGTAAAGAGATTAAAGCATAAGGTGCTCCAGCACGATACTTGCTTACCTACTAGCGTCCCTTAGCGTCTTGGTGTCGGTCTTCGGATATAGCGCTAGAAGAATAGTCTCAGCTATTTCGCTAGCTATTACTGCGTTATTTTTAGCCGGCTCTGCTTTAAGTGCGCAACTAGGGGTAGATAGCATTGTTATAGCTGTAGCTATTCCTATATTCGTAGTATTTTTTGTTTTAGGGTTGTTTCTCCATAGAGTTGCCATATCTGTTTCTGCCTCAGTTGTCCTCCTACACGCCGTCTACCAGCTAACTGGGTTGCGCGTGGATTACGGGCATGCTGTAGCGGTCTCAGTAGTACTGGCGTTTACCCTGTATATGCTGTCAAGAAGGCGAGGGTACTTGCCGTATGCGATACTAGGTACTTCTGCATTTGCGTACTTCACGAGCTACTTTGCGCATGCGGTAGTAGCAGTATCATTAGCTATAGCTATAGGTACAGCTAGCTACGCAATCCAGGAGAAACTGTGGAGAGTTAAGATTAAGTACAGTAAGATCCGCTATAGCTTAAAGAAGCGGTGTAGGCATACTCTAGCTAGTGGGTTCAGGCTCTCGCGAAAGTCTAGTGAAGAATCTAAAGTAGAGTCTTTTTGAATCTCTCCTCTAGGAACACGTTACCCCTCTCGTGGTAGCCTAGAGCCTCCCAGTATCCGTCTACGTATCTATCAATAAACTCTATCCGACTAACCCACTTCACGCTCTTCCAGCCGTATAGGTGTGGTACGAAGATCCTAGCCGGAAATCCCTGCTCTACCGTAAGGGGTCTGTCGTTTATCTTAATGACTAGTAGCGCGTCTTCTGAAGTAAAATCTTCTAGGGGGATAACGGACGAGTATCCGTCTAAACCCGTAACAAACACCCACTTGGCTCTTTCGTATGGTCCTGCCTCATCGACTATCAGCTTTAGCTTAACTCCTTCCCACTTGACTGAACTGACGGACCAGCCTGTAACGCAGTGGAAGTCTCTTATTAAAGATGTTTTAGGCAACTTCTCTATGTCGCTAAACGTCAGCTCTAGAGCGTTCCTCACCATACCTTCAACTCTGAGCTTCCAGGAGTTTAAGTCTATCTTTGGAGTGCCTAAGACTCTGTAGATAATGAAGTGGTCTATATAGTATTGACCTGGAGCTGGACCGCTCGAGGAACGCTTATCAGCTGGTGGTAGCTTAGGCTCATATGCTTCGCTAGTAGAGCCCCTCTGAACACGAACTGCTTTACCTGCACCAAAAGTGCACAGCACCTCCTCAAGCACCTTCTTCCTCAAGACAGCCCTACAAGATGAAATAAAGCCGGACTCATTAAACAGGTGGTACTTAAAGATAACGTAGTTCGTTCCTATAGGTTCGTTCTCAGTAAACTCTACCTTGACCACACCAACGTTAACGTAATCGTCGATTAGGTCGATTAAGAAGGCTTTGATGTCGTCGATGGGGTTTGCGAGATTCATACCTACATCTAGGCACTCTAGCACCATTCCAATACCTTTTACAAGAAGAGACTGAGGCGTCTTTACGCTACACCTCATCGCAGTCTCCAAATCTGTTCACGCGAGATATTAAATCATATTAAACGACCTCCTCAAACTAGTGCTCTAACAGTGGGGTAAAGAAATCCTCAAAAGCGTAGGCGACTAGCTATGGACTTAGTTTTAAGTATAACAACCAAAAGCTTAGGGGAAGTGGTTGAAGGCCGCAGTTTTACGCGAAGTCGCGGAAATCAAAACCGATGGATTATCTCGAAGGTATCCAGAGCTACCTTGGCGCGAAAATCCTCTATCTATTGAAGACTACCCACACCCTACTGCTGGTCCAGGCCAAGTCGTTCTAGAGGTTCTAGCTTGTGGTGTGTGCTATACCGACATAGACATAATTGAGGGAAGAGTACGTTGCAGGATCCCGATAATTCCAGGGCATCAGGTAGTGGGTAGAATAGTTGAGGTAGGACCCGGAGTGAAGGGTGATTACCCAAGGATCGGTGAAACAGTAGGTGTAGCTTGGGTTGGAAAGACTTGTGGGAGATGCAGCTTCTGTACAACTGGGTTAGAAAACCTTTGTGCCGAGTTTATGGCGACCGGATGCCACCTTAACGGTGGATATGCCGAATTCGTAGTAGCCTATGCTGACTTCGTTTACCCGATCCCTAAAAGTGCTGACTACGTTAGTGTAGCACCACTGCTTTGCGCTGGCGCAGTCGGCTATAGAGCCCTCAAGCTCGCAAACCTTAAAGACGGATCGAGGCTAGGACTTTTCGGTTTCGGTGCTAGTGCACACATCATACTGCAGGTAGTCAAAAAGCTCTTCCCAAATATCGAGGTTTACGTGTTCAGTAGGAGCTTAGAGCATAGAGAGCTGGCAGAAAAGCTGGGAGCAGACTGGACTGGTCACCCGAACGATACACCACCTAAGAAGCTCGATAGAGCCATAGACTTCACGCCGGTTGGAGAGATAACGACTAGAGCTCTCGAATTACTAGATAGAGGAGGAATTTTAGTGGTGAACGTGATTAGAAAGCAGACACCGATCGCCTTAGATTACACTAACCACCTATGGCTCGAGAAGACAGTTCGGAGTGTTGCTAACGTTACGCGAAGGGACGTAACAGAGCTATTGAGTATCGCATCGAAGTACAGTCTAAAAACTGAAGTCCAGGTCTACTCTCTCGAAGAGGTGAACAGGGCTCTCAGGGACCTAAAGTTGGCTAAAATTAGGGGGTCAGCAGTACTTAGGTTGAAATAGCGGAGAGAGGTCTTATAAAATTAAGCTCTCTATCTTGAAAACATAGTTAGGGATGCGGTCGTGATAAGAAAGCGTCTCTGACCTAGATCATGATAACCTCTTAAGCTTAATGATCCCAAGCGCTTCCGCTATCTCGAGCGTCCAACCGGCTAATTGTGTTGCGACCAACTGAGATGCTTGGTCTTCCGCTAGCTCCATACTCAGTACCTCCTTAGAAGCTCTGACGGAGCATGACGGATCGACCCTATGTTTGAACCTCTTGGCTAGCTCCCCGAGGAGCTCGTTCAGAGAAGCAGGACCTCTGTTAGCGATGCGCTTTACGAACTCTATATCGGACGAATTCGGAAGAGCCTCGGCTTTCTTTTCTTGGCAGATTTCAAGATATCTCTCTAATAGCGAGTAGTCCCCGAAGACCTTACCACTCGAGAGCATCAGCTTACTACTCAAGGAGACGTCTTCCTCGTAGCCAGTTTTCTCTGGCCAACCCCGTAGAAATAACGGCCACTAGCGTGGAGCGGTAGGTTT
Source organism: Sulfolobales archaeon (assembly GCA_038832865.1). Taxonomy (GTDB): domain Archaea; phylum Thermoproteota; class Thermoprotei_A; order Sulfolobales; family NBVN01; genus DRZP01. The sequence continues at coordinate 46,249 of JAWBJE010000003.1, read as the reverse complement.
ACCTTTTCGGATAATATGAAACCGAACTTGTCCGCAACTCCACTGCGAACCCTCACTTTTTTTACCTCGAATACGTAGAGGACGGATTCACCAATAATATACTTACCCACTACTTTAGACTCTAGTATTGCTAGGGACCGCAAGATCCCTGGAGGCTTTATACTCAGACTCTCTAGTAGCTCTAGCCTGAACTTAGAGACTTTATCAACGTCTCTACCCGACACAGAACCGAGATCGTAGAGCAGCTGAACATCATCTAGGCTAAGAATATTGAGGCTCGCTTCACCACAGTAATCAAGACACTCCCGGGTATACGCCTCAGAATTCACAGCCACCGCCACCGTCGGAGGTTCTTCGCTAACGGGGGTGTTCCAGCTTGCGGGCATGAAGTTGGTGCGACCGTTCGGGCATAGCGTTCCTATAACTATCGTGGGTCTCGGGTGTAATAGATAGTAGAACTTACCAGCGAACTCCTCAAACAATACACCACCCAACTTACATTTTTAGCTAGGTTAATTAACCTATACAGATAGAGTATGAAAACCATAGGTGCTGTTGTTCTGGCTGGTGAGTTAAGATACTCTGAGCTACCTCCACCACCCGCTAGAGAAGATGAAGCTTTAGTCAAAGTCCTCTCAGCTGCCCTAACACCTCTAGACGTTGCTGCTGCTAGAGGCTACACTCCATATGCTTACGGGAAGGTCGTCGGTTCAGCAGGACTGGTTAGAGTTCTGGACCTAGGCAATAGAGCGACCAATTTAGTAGTCGGGGAGAACGCCGTAGTATCTCCAAGATGCTTTATTAGGCTAGCTCTCGTAAAGAACGGCATTATGGCAGACCAAGCCAGTGTAGACACTAGTTGCTTAGAGCCTGTGCCCCAGTCTCTCACCAGTCTGTTGGGCCTCTATACTTCCCTACTGGCTCACTTACCCCTAGTTGTGTCAAGCCTTTCCGGGTCTTCACTACTAGTGACCGGCTGTGGCTACGAAGCAGTAGCACTAATAAAGCTAGTTAAGGACGAGATTAAAACAGAGGCTATTTGCGCTAGCGAGATTGGTCTACGGAGGGTCTCTAGACTTGGAGTGAGAGCCTACTTACGCGATAGAGTAGGAGGAGAATTTGACGTAGTCTACGTATCGTCTCTAGACCCCTACGTAAACAACGTAGCAATAAGTAAGTGCGCAGACTCCCTCTATATATCACCACTGGTTCCAGAGTATCTTGTGACCATAGGAGGTGGTCTAAAGAAGGTAGTGTTCCTATCTAGGGCTAAACCCAATATAGCTGAAGCATTGAGTGTAGCTCGGAGAGTAAGTAGTGAAATAGAGGACATGTTTAAGGTGGTAGACAACCTTAAAGCTGTAGTGGAATCCGCTAAGTATTACACACATATAGCTTACATACCTCCTAGCGAGTCCGGTAGCCGGTAATACACACTCCTCAAATAGTAACAGCTTTAGCTACAAGACTTAGACCTGCCTCTACGAGACTCCCGACCTCTCATCGGATAGCCCCGATTATTACGCTACGTAGAGAAGCTCGCAAAAATGTTCCGCTAGACCCGGGAAGGGGTTCACCTACTAGCCATAGCAGAGGAGCGACATTAACCGATATAAACCACCATGAAACCTGGAACACAAGTGTTGAGCTCCGCAAGCTACCAATTCGAGGTAGTAAGACGAGACGATGCAAACACTTTCAAACTAAGAAACCATAGCTAGCTCTATAGACTACTTCAAAACTTCACGCCTTCCCCACTTTTTTCTTAACCAACTTTCCAAGGATCTCTACTCCCGTTCTTATTTCATCAACGCTCGGATAGCTGAAGTTCAGCCTCATAGTGTTCTTACCGCTCTCATCGACAAAGAACGGCGCTCCAGGTACGTACACTACACCCTCATCCACAGCCTCAGGCAGCATGGCCTTAGTGTCGATACCAGGTGGTAGCCATACCATTAAGAAGAGCCCTCCTACTGGTTTAGCCCACCAAGAGTTTTCTACCATGTTCTCCGATAGCGCGCTCAACATAGTATCACGTTTCACTCTATACACTCTCTTAGCCCTATCTATGGTTTCACTAACGACGCCTCTCTCTAGTGCTTCCTTAGCTATGTACTGCGATAGAGTGGACGTGTGCAGGTCCATGCTCTGCTTAGCTCTCTCGAACACGTCGATGAGTTGGCGGGGACCCAGCATCCACCCAACTCTAAGGCCTGGAGACAGTATTTTGCTTAGAGTACTCATGTAGATGACTCTCCCCTCTTGGTCTAAAGTCTTTAACCGAGTTACATCGGCTTCGTCGTACACGAAGAAAGAGTACGGGTCGTCCTCGATAACGATGAAGTCGTACTGGGATGCTAGCTCAAGTAAGTGCTTCTTTCTGTCCGGACTCATGGTGGTTCCAGCCGGATTATGAGCTATCGGAATCGTGTATAGAAACTTGACTCTTTTTCCGAGAGACTTCAATTCCTTAAGTCTTTCCTCAAGTACCTCGGTCTTCATCCCTTTACCATCAATGGGTATCCCGATTATGTTCGGCCTGGCCGTCCTAAAGGCAGTTAAAGCTGCCAAGTACGTTGGGTTCTCCGTAATTATATAGTCCTCTGGGTCAATTAGGGTCCTAGATACTAGGTCCAGTCCTTGCTGCGAACCGGACGTAATTATGATGTCGTCTTCACTAGTCACCTTCACCCCACTATTCTTTAAGTACTTAACTAGAGTCTCTCTGAAGGCAGTGACCCCTTTAGTTGGGGAGTACTGAAGGGCTTTGTCTCCGTAGTTCAGTATGACTTCGTACGCTATCCTAGCTAGAGACTCTCGCGGGAAAGTCTGAGGGTCTGGGTAGCCTCCAGCAAAGCTGATAACTTTTCGGGCTTCAACGACTTTAAGTAACTCACGGATCTCTGAGGCTCTAAAAAGCTCAGATGCTTTAGCTACGAACCTACCGTAATCCACATGAACACCGTGGATATAGTATAATACACAAAATAAGCCTTTTTTATCGCATTATAGAAGCTTTCAGTGAGTTAAAACTGGTTTAAACTTTATGCCGTAGTATATGATTCCATGCGGGTCGTCCGATAAGTACCTCCTTAAGACGGCCTCGACCTTCATATTCTCCCTGAGCTCGTCCTCCCTCGCTCCAACGATTTCTCCAATTACTTTAACCCCCTCGCTTAATCTGATTACTCCAACTAGTTCGGGTAATCTGTCTTCACTAGAGCTCGTCTTATAGTAGACTTTAGTAAAGCTCTCAATTACCCCCGTTCCCGAAGACTCTATATACTCGACCTTACTAGACCCACAGTGGGGACATACGGGCCTCTTGAATATAGTCCTTCTACTGCACTCATTGCAAACCGTTATGAATAGTCTATATTGGTTCTCTTTAACCCTCCAAAACTGGGGGGCAGATAGCCTCAGGGACCTCACCTCCTTAAGACGAGCACTCGAGACAAGTTATCAGGACCGCTCATCGAGTGAACTAAGCCGTACTCAGATAGAGCTCTCCTACCACCTAAGCCGTCCGTTAGAGTCTTGAAGACTTCGTAAGCTTGATATACGCCGGTGGCACCTACTGGGTGACCTCTAGCTTTCAGTCCACCACTCGTATTCAAGAACTCGAACTCGGTAAGGTCGCACCTATCGTCTACGTATCCAAGACTTCTGAGGATAGCTATAGGGTACGTCGTGTAGCTATCGTGGAGCTCGACAGCCGCTTTCCTCAAGTCTAGTTCAAACTTTTCAATAACCTCCTTTAGGAGCTTCGTGGAAGCGAGAAAGTCTGATACATTGTCTCTAGCGTATGCCGGTAGACCGACCTCGGTTTTACTCAATACTATTTCAACGGAGGAACTGTTTCTGTCTGGTGTCGATGATACTACCACAGCGGCGGCTCCATCACCAAAAGCAAAGCTGTCGTAAAGCGTTAGCGGATCCGATAGTACCTGAGCATCTTTAAAGGACTCGTGCGTTATCCTGAACTTAAGCATCGCATGAGGCACTGATATGGCGTTTTCGTGCATCCTAATCGCCCAGTTACTAAAGCAGTCCCTTCTAACACCAGACTTGATGAGCTCCTTCATGGCTAAAGCTGCGTAAACTGGTGGGGAAACGCCCCTAAGGACCTCGTATTCGTAGTCTAGAGTCAATGAGTAAAAGTAGTTAGCCACATAAGTTGGGTATTCGGTAACTTTCTCGACTCCGATGACCATGACTCGTCTGTACGCACCGGAGGCTACCAACGATGCGGCAAGCTCTATAGCGGCTAGGCCAGATGACTCGCCGGACTCTACTCTAGCTACAGGGACCCTCCTACCAATCCACTGAACTATATGAGTACCTAAGTCTACTTGGCGTGCCGACAGCTCTGGAAAGGCTGACGAAACTATTATGTAATCTACATCAGAACACTCAAGACAGTCTTTAACCACCCTATAGGCTAAGTCTCTATAGCCTAATTCGAAGTGTCTATCTACTTTAACAACCGAACCCCCGACGATGTAGACTCTCAAATCAACCACCTACGTTCCTCAAGAGGAGACCTCTAAACTTACTATACTCCCCGTAGGATATCTGGATCCTTGAGTTTATCATATCAGAAACCTTCGGACCCTTATTTACTGCCTCGCGTACGGCTTCATTAACGACCACGCTAAAGGCGTCGCTTCCAGCACCGCTCCCGAAGGTAGCCACGAGAATTCTGCTACCCGGGCGCGCTTCCTCGAGAACTTTAGCCAACCCTATGAGGGCTGATGCGTTATAAGTATTGCCTATATACGGGGCGACGAGCCCCGGTACGACTTTTTCCTGCGGGATCCCAAGCAGCCTGGCTACTTGAAGTGGAAACCTACCGTTGGGTTGATGAAAGACAGCATAGTCGAAGTCGGTTACCTTCAGGCCTGTTTCTTCGAGTAAGAGCTTGACCGCAGTAACTATGTGGTGAAAGTACGCCGGCTCCCCAGTGAATATCTCTGCGTGTTCAGGGTAAGGAGATCTGTCCCTCCTCCAGAAATCGGGGGTGTCCGTAATGTAGGTTACGCTAGCTTCTATTGTGGCTACCGAACTAGTGGGTGGACCTATTACGTACGCTACGGCTCCCGATGACGCAGTAAAGTCTAGTAAGTCTCCCGGGTTAGCTTGAGCTGTATCCGAGCCTATAACGAGAGTGTTTTGCGCAAGACCACTCTTCACAAGTCCTATGGAGATCCTTATCCCCTCGCCAGCAGCCCTACATGCGAACTCTAAGTCTGTTGCGAGCTTCCTCTTTTTTATCCCTAAGGCATCAGCCACGATCGTTGCAGAAGGCTTTACAGCGTAAGGCTTGGATTCAGTACCGAAGAATACCGCATCTATTTCTTCACCACTCACTCCAGCTCGCCGTATAGCCACTCTAGCAGCGTACCAACCCATAGTGACGGAATCTTCGTCTTCCTCTGCGACAGCCTTTTCTATGATGCCTAAAGCCTTAGGCAGTCTACTGTCATAGCCCCAGAGAGTAGCTACGTCGTGCGCGCTCAGCCGAAACCTCGGTACGTATACTCCCCACCCTCTAATGCCGGCTTCCAACGGAATTACCACAAATGTGTTAGACCACGGTATATAAGTTTTAATAAGTTGACTAAAAGGTCCTTATATAAACTGTACGAACTACCTCTTCGCGTAGAGCCAGCAAGAAACTACGCGTCCTTTCTCTACTTCTATCTCTGGAGGCTCTTCAGACCTGCAGATGTCCATTGCGTACGGACACCTCGGGTGGAACCTACACCCCGGAGGTATGTTGGCGGCACTAGGTATTTCTCCCTTTATTGGAACCTCCCTAATTTTGAACCTATTTCTAGGGTCGGGCTCCGGGACAGCAGCTATCAACGCCTTAGAGTACGGGTGGAGCGGATCGTCAACTATGCTAGATATAGAGCCTTTCTCGACTATGGTACCCAAGTACATTATGGCTAACCTGTCGCAGATGTAAGCGGCAACCGCGAGGTCGTGAGTAATGAATATGTAAGTAAGGTTTCTCGTGGCCTTTAAGTCCATCATTAGCTGTAATATTTCGGCTCTTATGGAAACATCCAGCATGCTCACAGGCTCGTCGGCTACCACTAAAGACGGGTTGAGTATTAAAGCTCTCGCTATGGCTACCCTCTGCCTCTGACCGCCGGATAACATGTGGGGGTATCTCTCGGCGAACTCCTCTGGCGGCGTCATCTTTACTTCTTCTAAGGCCTTAAAGACCAGTTCTCTTCGCTCGTCCTCCGTAGACCCTATCCCATGTATGTCCAAAGGCTCCTTTAAGATGTCGTAAACCCTCATCCTGGGGTTAAGGGACCCGTAGGGGTCCTGGAATATTATCTGGATGTCCCTTCTCAGTAGCTTATCTATGTACCTCGGTAACTTCTCCGTTAAGTCCACGTACTTGCCGTCAATTAAGAATTCCGAGGGTATCTCAGAGAGTAGCTCCTTCCTCGGCATGTAGAGAGCTCTACCTCCGGTGAAGTCTATCAGCCTAACTATAAGTCTGCCGGTAGTCGTCTTTCCGCAGCCGGACTCGCCAGCCAGGCAGTATACCTCGCCTTCGTCAACGGTGAAGCTTATTCCATCTACAGCTCTAACGTATCTAGGCTTCTTAAACGTTAGTATCTCGACTAGAGACCTTCTCAACGGGAAGTACTTATAGGCTTTCTCTACTATAAGCTTGGGGCTCACGACTTATCACCTCTTCGCGTAGAGCCAGCAAGAAACTACATGCCCTTTCTCTACTTCTATCTCTGGAGGCTCTTCAGACCTGCAGATGTCCATTGCGTACGGACACCTCGGGTGGAACCTACACCCCGGAGGAGGCATTCTTAGGTCTGGGGGAACTCCCGGTATCCAAGTGATCTTTTCCTTCCCCCTCAGTCTTGGAATGCTCCTGAGAAGCCCCTGAGTATACGGGTGGAGAGGATAGCCAAAGACGGCCTCAGAGGTTCCAAGCTCAACCATTTTTCCTGCGTACATAATGCCCGTCTTATCAGCTATCTCGGCAATCAAGCTGAGATCGTGGGTTATAAAAATCATAGCGTTTCTCTCTACCTGCCTGATCTCTTTAAACAGATTCATTATCTGCGCCTGAATTACGACGTCGAGTGCCGTAGTAGGTTCGTCAGCTATGATCAACCTAGGCTTTAGAAGCAAGGCCATAGCTATCATAACTCTCTGCTTCATGCCCCCACTTAACTCGTGAGGATATCTCTTGAGAACTTCCGGACTCAGACCCACCCTTTTGAGCATCTCGGCAGCTATTTCTAGAGACTCCTTAACGCTTAAGCCTTTATGGATTACTAGCGGCTCGGCGAGCTGGTGACCTACCGTATACACGGGGTTTAAAGCGTTCATCGCTCCCTGGAAGACCATGCTGACCTTAGCCCACCTCACCTTTCTTAATTCAGCTGGCTTAAGCTTAACTATGTCAACACCGTCTAAAACGATAGATCCACGCACGATCCTACCCGGAGGCGGGACTAGACCCAGAAGACCGTAGCCCAACGTAGACTTCCCGCAACCTGACTCTCCAGCGATTCCAAGAACCTCTCCCTCTTCTAGCTGGAAGCTGACACCATCAACTGCTCTGACTATCCCGGTGAGCGTATAATAGTATATCCTCACATCGCTTATGCTAAGTAAAGCAGGCGGCATTCACGACACCGCTTTATTCACACTAAATTAGTAAAACGGTATAAAAATAAAATATTTTTATAGTATTAAACCAACTACAACATGGATGATGAAGTGGGCAGCCTTAGAGAGGTGAAGACTCTAGTTCACTCTGAACCGCGCTAGTCGTTTAACGCTGTTGTTTCCCGGCTATCGGCAGTCTTGCCTTAAGTAAGTGCGAATCGAACTGCGTGCCAAGCAGGAAGGGCTTCGATTCACGCGACCCCGTTAATCGCTTCAGTTTATACCGCTTAGCGACATGAGCCGCGATTGATAGCCCCACCTTTGGGAGCATAATAGGTTAGTGGAGATAGTTTCTACACTATTATGTCGTAAAGCTCTTTAAGCGTTGGAAACTCGACGACCCCGATATCGGCACCGACGACTACAGGTTTGATGGTCTCAATGTCCACATGTTCCCTGATTATTGGCGAGAGGTAGGTCTCACGCATTAAAGTTACTTTAGACCCCGTCTGGTATGCTCCAACAGCTGGTAGTGTGACTATTTTCTTCTTAATGGTCGGCATTATTCCGACGAGAAAACACGAGAATTTTCCGATGATGCCGATAGGATCTCTCAGTGCTATGCTAGGGTGTTCGTGCCCTATGATTAAGTACTCCCACTGGTGATGGAGTACCTCCCCTTTGAGAGGTTTGTGTCCGTGTACTACCAGGTAAGGTGGCATATGGTAGCTGTCCACTATATCGAACTCTATCCACCTCCTCATCGCGGGCAAGAAGTTGTCGTGGTTCCCGCGAACTACAACCACGCTATCCACATGCTTCTTGACGTAAGTTAGTAACTCCATTAGTTCTACTCTCTCCAGTTTGCCAAGAGTATCGAATAAGTGCTTTAAGTCCCCAGCGAATACTATTCTCTCGACGTTAACTCTAGAGAAGGCTTCTTCCAGTATTCTGATGGTGTTCTTAAGCTGAAAGCGGGGTATGAACCCTCCTCTCGATAATATCTCCTCCTCGAACCCTATATGAACATCAGCAAGAATAAGTGTCTTATATTTCGTAGAATAGGCTACCGGAAGCTCACCCACTATCTCTAGCCCGGGCACCAGCTCCAGCTCTCTCACTCCAACAAGTCTCATTTAGATAGCTTATAACGAGGATAATGAGAATAGGAACAGTCAGCCGCAGGCTTCATTGAGTCCCCGATAGCGTTATGGATAACCTGGGAGGGGGTCGGGTTTATAAGCCTTATAAGCCTTATTAATCTCCTACATAGGGTGTAGTATGAGTAGGGTTACTCCTTTAATTAAAATCGAGAATATCGTTGCTACGGTCACGCTAGAGCAAGGACTCGACTTGGGGGCTATAGCTAGGTCTATACCCAACGTCGAGTACGACCCGGAGGAATTTCCGGGGTTAGTTCTAAGGCTTGATAACCCTAAGCTTACCGCTCTAGTCTTTGGGACCGGCAAGATGGTCATTACAGGCGCTAAAAAAACCGAGATGCTCATTAAGGGATTTAAGAGAATACTCAGGCTATTCTACAAACATGGAATTCTCATAACCGGGAAGCCGAGAATACAGATTCAGAACGTTGTTGCTTCAGCTAACTTAAACACCGAGGTTAACTTGGAGATAGCTGCAGAATATCTAGATAACGTGATGTATGAACCGGAGCAGTTTCCGGGGTTGATACACAAGATGAACAACCCGCGGGTGGTTCTTCTGATATTCAGCAGCGGCAAGATGGTCATTACTGGTGCTAAAAGTGAGGAAGAAGTTGTTTTAGCTGTTCAGAACATCTACAAGAAATTAGATGAGATAGGTGCGCTAAGAGAAGTTACTGAGGAGTTCTCTACAGAGGAAATTTTGTAGATGGACTACCCGAAGCTCTTTACATTATGAAATCCGACCCGCGTGCTGTGAGGGTACCGAAGGCTACGCAGACGTTCTGCCTTAGTGTGACACCAGAGTGGAGGCCTGCTGTCATCTTAGCTACTCTAATGATAAGGGTATAAATACGGAGAGATGTGGGAAATGATCAACCGCCCCTAAGGCGGAGAGGAAGTTAGTTGCTCAGTAGATATTCTGCTCAGCAGAGCCGGGTTTCTAGATATGGCTGAAGCTATAATGTCCGACGCTCTAAGAGGTTCTGGAATCGACGAAACGAGTTGAGTATACGAGATCAAGTTTCCGACTTCCACATTACTACTCCCGAAGACAGCTACTCTCATAGTTTTCCACTTAGTTCTCACGAAGCCAGACCTCGAGTATGCTTTGAGTATTATATCGTACCTGAACCTCCAGTCGCTGAAGTGGAGTTTGAGGGCTCTTTCTATTCTTTCCATGTTGGGTTCGAACTTATAGATAACCACTACCGACTTACTGAGATCTAGGAGGACTTCAGGGTCTACAACATTGAACCCAGCTACGGTTACACCATCTAGGAAAACAACATCAGACTCACCTAGGCTCTTGAGTATCTCAATAGCTCTCTCGGTACCATCAGTACCGTCCACGGTCACGGTTCTCAACTTTATATCTATCGGCCTCCTACCCCTATAGAGAGTTCCTACTAGGACGGTCTTTAGCCTTAGCTCCTTGTACTCAGGAGGGAAGAACCCGTCATCTATCCCCACTAACCTTAATCGACTTAACATATTCACCGATCCTAGAGTCCGAGCTAAGCACTTTTAGTAATGTGGCAGGATCTAATCCCAAGCTTACTTCCTTAGTCTTACCGTAGCGACCCCTATTGACAACTCTAGACGTTAGGACCCCGAGCATGTCGAGTTCGTTGATTAGGTCGCTAACTCTCCTCTGGGTAAGGGGTTCTACCCCGAGGGTCTCGCATATTCTTCGGTAAGTAAGGTAAAGGCTACCGGTGCTTTCCGCAAATCCCCTCATGATAGCTAAAGATAGGAGTAGTAGCTTGCTGTGGTAAGGTAGAGTCCGAATGATTTCCATAGCAGCGTTTACCTCTAGCTCTTCACGAGCTTTTTTAGCATGTAACACACTCACCCTTGAGGCCCCCTCGCGCTCCGCAATTTCTCCAGCAAACCTCAGGAGGTCTAGAGCCCTCCTAGCATCTCCGTGCTCTCTAGCTGCCGCAGACGCGCAGTACTCTATAACGCCCTCCTCGAGTACCCCCTCCTTAAATGCTAGTGCGGCTCTTTCCCTGAGTATGTCCGCGAGCTGAAGTGCGTCGTAAGGCGGGAAAATCACCTCAACTTCCCCTAGGCTTGACCTAACGCGGGGGTCGAGAGATTCCACGAACTTGACGTCGTTGGTTATACCCACTATACTGACCTTACTCCGCGTGAGTTCGTCATTGATCCTAGTTAGTCTGTACAGAAGGTCGTCACCAACCTTCTTTACCAAAAAGTCTATCTCGTCAAGAACTATGGTTACGGAGAGCTTTCTAGAGTCGATATACTCGCGGAGCCTATTGTGGAGCTCGGCTACAGACAGACCCGTAAACGGGATCTTAACGCCTAGGTCTGACCCTACCTTAAATAGAACCCTGTAGTTCGTGTCCTCGTTGCGGCAGTTTACGTATGAGAACTTAAACACATCAATACCTACTTTCTCAGCATGCTCTTCGAAGCGCTTCATAACGTACCTTACGACAGCGGTCTTACCAGTCCCGGTGAGGCCGTATATGAGTATGTTGCTAGGCTTCTCACCTCTTAAAGCGGGTGACAGCAGCTCGGCGATCCTTCTAATGTACTCCTCTCTATGTGGAAGCTTATCTGGCACGTAATCGCTTGCGAGAGCTTCTCTATTCCTAAAGATGCGGCTCTCACTCAAGGCCTTCTTTATCACTTCGGCAACTACGTCTTCCACTATCCTAATCCCATATACTGTTTTACTAACTGAAATAACCTTAATACCGCAGGTCCTTGAGCAAGAGGCTACATTAGGTTATAAAGTCTCGCGTAACTGGGTATAGACTAGGAGAGTGGTTAGCAACGTGATGAGTCTTACAAGGGATGAATGGTGATATCAGAACCCGCGGCTGAGCATCATTCTATATTCCCCCGCTTAGTGTTAGGAACACTCCGTTGAGACTCGGAGAGTCTTTTGCTAGCTCTATGAGGCGATAGACTTCTTCAGGGTCTACGAAGGTCTTGGTTGGTATGGTCCTGATGGCCAAATCTTTCAGCTCCCTACTGGCTTTAGGGTTGTCTACCCAGCCAACAGCGATTCCAACTACCCTCACTCTAGGTGCTAACTCCTTAGACAAGTACCTGACAATATGATAGAAGCTACCTCTAGACGCTACGTAAGGTAGTGAAGGCTTTATACCAGCGTACACTTCGTGGCCGGACGTTGTTATCATGTCTGTTAGAAAAACTATTAGACCTCTCTCCATGATCATGCCTAACTTTAGAGCTATGTAGGTAGGTGCTACTAGGTTTACTCTTACTAAGTAGTCAAACAGTTCCTCAGTTACCCTACTCAGAGGAGTTGAATCGTATTGTGATGCCGAAAGGATTACTAAGCTAGGTATACCCACTCTAACGACTTCATTTACAAATCCGCTGAGGCTCTCCTTACCGAAGTCCCACTTTATTGCTTTAATTAATGAACTTCTAACTGATGGGTCACCTAGGAGTGTGTTGAAAACTTCCTCAGAGCTTCTGTAGTGAAGCACTAGCTTATAGCTCTTTGCTAAATAGGGAACGAGCTTTCTCCCCAAAACACCTGTTGAACCGGTCAGAAGAGCTAGGTTCATCCTAATTCCCTGCTGCTGCGTAGTAGAGGAGTAGCAGTGCGTATAAAGGTGCCGTGAGGGGGTCCGTCCTCAGTCTAACCTCACTTATAGTACCACCCTTCTCCACTATCTTGTTGAAGTAGTACCTAACTGTGTACACCTCAACGTCAGTCGTGAAAGCGAGTACCTTGCTGGAGACCTTACCAACGTAGAGATGGGATGTGGGAACTCCAACGGCTACGGCAACGCTCCTACTAAGTACTAGTGAAGCCAGTTCTGCGGCGGGCTCAAGAGTCGGTGTGTAAGTGATTAAGTAGGGTTCTGAGAGAGCTTCTCTAACCGCCTTTAGCTCCCTATCGTACCTCTCGACTAAGTCGTCAGCCACTTCAGCGAGAGTTAAGCACTCTTCCTTAATCCTCTTAGTTCTAACCTGTAGCTCCCGCTTACCCAAGCTAGACGCTGTGTAGGCAAGTAGACTAAGTAGCTTAAGCAAGCCCATGCTCCCCCAGGAAATCTCGGCTCTTTCGACCCAAGAGAACCTCTGCTTAAGAGCCTCAGGTAGAGGCTCGGATATGAGTGCTACTCTATGCCCTGTAAGAGTCAGCTGGTCGAGCAGTACGTAGAGGTCGTTAGCACCGTCGGGAGTAGACACTATCAGTATATCAAGCTCTCTGCCCTCGTCGTACGGTGCTATATAATACGTCAACTCATAAGGCTCTACGTAGAAAGCGCTCACGCTAGTCAAGGAGTTCACTAACTGGGTAAAGTATCTACCCACACTCCTAAAGAGTCCCACGGAGCTAACTATGGCATGCCTCTTTCCATCAAGAACTTTCCTCACTAAGTCCAGGACCACCTCCTTCTCGCGATCCAAATTTAACGATTCCCTAATTACCCTACTCCACTCGCTTCTCATCACGTCATATACCAAAGACTACAGCGTACGCACGAATATAGACATAACTAAGCCTAAGCAGCTAGGCTGTCGGGAACTGCATGAGCTAAAGCTTATTACGTTTTTACTGTAGGTTTCTGTGGCGGGGGTGCCCGAGCCAGGTCAAAGGGGTCGGGCTTAGGCCCCGATGGCGTAGGCCTGCGTGGGTTCAAATCCCACCCCCCGCACCAATATACCGATAGAATTGTATTGCCCCCAATTCCGCATTTATTCCTCTTGATGGTGCGTGCTCCGTGTCGACAGGGACTAGGCTGAGACTGTTATGGAGAGGACAATCCACGATTTTATCCTATCTATCTGCTTTCTCTGAAGATAGCTGAGGATCAGGAGAGGTGGTCCAAGGGGGCTACTGCATTGCTTTTAAGTTTGTTGTTGAGAGCGTTTTAGAAGTGGTGTGTTCGCTTTTGCTTTTCGATACAGAAATAGCTTCTATTAACTGCCTTTAACCAAAACCTGGGACAAGTCTGTTCTCGCTCAACTACATACGCAGACTTAGTATAAGCATTCTCTCGATCAAATTAATCAAAGCAGACCGTACATTATGTAAAACCGTCACAGCTGAAAACTGAAACGAGACTCGAGTCCCGCGAGCTGAGATCAAACGCTGCGTACTATATTCCTACACCCTTAACCCGCAAAATAATGCGCACCTGCGCGAGGACAAGCTGTGCTCAAAGCTTTATGAGCTGGGGAGTAGGTAGTATACGGCGCACGGTCTTACCCAATGAAGAGTATGGCGTAGCTCGATACACATTTTAGTGAAGAGCATAAGTTTTTCGGGTGTAGCGTCTACTGTAGCCTGACCAAGAGAGCATCGCGGCTTTGGTGTGCGCGTTTGTCTATGTAGAGAACGCGGTTAGTGTAGCGTGCTGGGGCGCTAGAAATAAGTCCACTCTCAAGTTCTTGTTGAGCGCGCTATACATATTGCACCGGCGAAGGACGGGTCCCAAACACCTTAGAGAGGTGGTGCCACTCACCAAATAGTCTTGATTAGTAGTGGTAATAGTTTCAGCAAATTCCAAACAGACCTCATATTTAGAGAACTCATGTAACTTACAGCCTCTATTGGATTCTTTTTAAATCTGTCGAAGTATTTCTCCACTACTTGGACGCTCATCTTCAACAGCTCTCTTATAGCCACCCTTCTATCAAATATGCCTTCGGGAATAATCAATTTATCGATGATCTCCTTTGTGTACCTTATATCGTGTTCGTAGCATCTGAAGATCAGCTCCCAGTGGGAGTTCGTCATACGGCTTATGGTGAATGCTTCTTCCTTTTCCAACCTACTTGGACTCATAGCTGAGAAAAAGAGGGGGAAGAGCCAATTCCTATAGCTCCTTAAATCATCCACAAGTTCTAGGGTTTTCGTGATGTCGTCTTCGCTCTCTCCCGGAAGCCCGATTATTAGAGTAGTACATGGATACCAATGATTTTCGTTGAGTATGTGAGTGGCCTGAACGACCACTTCGGCCAATCCCTAGGCGTAAATGGCTTAGGCTTCCCGATCATGTACTTCTCAATTAGTCTAGGACTTCCCGTCTCTAAGCCTATCTGTGGACCGAAGAGGGGGTTTTTCTCGTTGTACCCACACATCTCACTTAGAGAGCGTATTAGGTTTGGGGCTTGGACTACGTTTGGAAACGAAATGTGCGTGACGCTTACCGACCTTACCCCCTCGACCGCTAATACCGATTTATATAGGTTCAAGACAGCGCCGTAATCGACGTTGAGGTCTTTTGACCCGTAGCGTAATCCGTCATCGGATATAAAGCACACGGAGCTTATTCCGCCGCGAACGTTAACTTTAACCTCCTCGATAATGTGATCTAATGGAAAGCTCACCCATCTTCTGGCAGTCTGCGTACAGAATTGACACCCGCGACCGCAACCTCGAGTTATCTCAACGTGTCCACTTCTTGCTGGCTTAATAATTCGAGGTATAGATCGGGCTTCAACTGGCTTCGTGTACAATCTAGCAGGCAGGTTCTCTCCCCTAATAGCCCTCCTAAAGACCTCTGCGACGACCTCCTCTCCCTCACCAAGAATAACGGTGTCGATTCCAAGAGACCTGGCGTCCTCGTCGGAGATCTGCCACGCTCCTGGACCTCCAACAATAATTTTGATGTGCCTCCTGTGTTTCCTAATGGCACTACTCGCTAGGAGCCTTCTGAATTCTACAGCCGTACAAGGCTCTCCGCCGCCTAATAGACCGCATAGCGTGCGGGAGACCGGAGCATAACCCTTTGGGTCAACGGTAGTGATACCAACAACCCTCGTTCTCTCGCCAATGACCTTACCAAGCTCATCAGGATGGGCAACGACAACCTCATTTTCATCAAAACCGTTCTCGATTAAGGCGGCCTCGATTTTTCTAAGAGAGTATGGAGCTAGAACAGCCTCTCCGTCCTTAGAGGGGGTTTTGGGCAGAGAATATGGCTCAAAATGAACTCCGGGACGATTCGCGCGGGAAGGCAAACTAAGAAACCACCGCCAGGAAAACCGCCATAATCTGTGAACAGGGTTCTATCGGCGGTCAAGACTACGCGGAAACCGCCCCCACCGGACATACTGTAGACTATATCCATGCACAGATTATAAACATGCTTAAAGCCGGATTCCATAAACTTATTCAAAGCTTAAGAACTACTTGGTTTTATTTAAGTTTAAGGTTCTAGTTCCCCTCGCTTCAACTCTTCTTAAACCCACTGACTGCTAACTTTCATCTCAGTCATGAGCACCCTCGGGGCTCTCCACCTTACGGCTCGGGCTTCTCGCGCAGCTGCTCAGTCGGTAGCCCCTATCGCATTCTTCTCGTTATAACTCAAGTACTGCTAGTACACTACTCTAGTTCCAACGAATTCTTCTCCATCGATAGCTCTCCGGATGTTCTCAGTGTCGTATACGCAAAGAAAGACTAGCGGGATCCTGCTTCTCCTCACTATGCTCAGCCCTATGCGGTCGAATAGCTCGTAGTGTCCAGCAAGTTCTTCATCTGAGAGCATTTCCTCTAGCTCTCTAACGTGTACTTCTTTTAGGAGCCTAGCTCGGGGGTTCTTCTTTGGGTTGGAGTCATATATGCCGTCGACGTCGGTAGCGTTCACTATGAGGTCTGCCTTGATCATTTCTGCTACAACTGCTGCTACGGCATTAGTGGACTGTCCGGGCTGTAGACCCCCGAGGACAACGACTTTACTGGAGGTCCACGCCCTCAGGAACTCGTCTATGCTTCTAGGTATGGGTAGGTAGGCTCTTGGACCTAAGGTAAAAGCTAGTAGCGTGGCATTTACTCTACTAACCTCGATACCTACAGCATCTAGTTGCCCCTCGCTTAACCCGAGCTTTCTTCCCAGCTCGATGTAGTCTCTCGCCCTCCTCCCCCCACCGACTACTACAGCGAACCTGTATCCTTCATCCGCCTTACTACTGATAAGGCTGGAAAGACTAGCCAGAACGCTGACACCGTTCTCATTATCGAATACCTTACCGGTTACTTTAACTACTACCTTCCGTATCTCTAGTACACCAAGTGACTATGCTTGACAGTACTTAAAAACTTGCCGCGGATTACTAGTCCTGTCATTCTAGCTACCGTTTTAAGTACGGTCGGCGGAGGTATTGTGGCTGAACGTAGATGGAGAAATCGCCCGTTAAGGTTCTGATCACCGGTAGACCCGGAGTGGGAAAGTCGACGGTGTTCATGAAAGTTGTAGACGGTTTAAGGACTAGAGGTTATAAGGTGTGCGGGTTTTACTGCCCCGAGGTAAGGGTCGGTGGTGTGAGGAAGGGCTTTAAGATCATCTCTATAGGGCTCCAACTAGAGGGGGTTCTCTCGTACGTATGCGGCGAGATGAGTGGGCTAAGCAACATAACCGTAGGTAAGTACTGCGTTAAAGAAGATGACGCGGTTTTAGTTGGGGTAAGGTCCCTAGAGTACGCAGAGCGAGAGTGCGACTTCGTCGGTATAGACGAGGTGGGACCAATGGAACTCAAGGTGACCGGACTGAGGGAGAAAATATGGAGTACGCTATTCGGACCCAAGTCGGTTATAGCTGTGGTGCACGCAAGATTGGCTGAAGAGGTAAGAAAGCAGCTCACATCAAAGCCCTTCAGAACTCTATACTATACCGTTACTGAAGCTAATAGAGAAAAGCTCTATCAAACGATACTCAACAACATTCTCGCCTTCCAAACTAGGGGGAGGTGATCCTGACGGTAGGCAGGTGCGATACGACCCTTTATAGTGGCTAATAAGCTTTTTGTGAAAGGTATTGGTGGTCAGAATGAAAGCCGGGGGTAGACCCTGTTGAGGCATACATTGGTCGAGCTCTTAGCACTTATCGCTATCGTAGTTGCCTACGTATATTACCAGATAAGCTACGCTTCATCCATAGATGACTATATATCCGACGAGATATGGTACGTTAGCTCTGCTAGAAACTACCTAAACAAAGTCTTCAACGTCCGTCCAAGGGCTTCTAGTCTAGGGTATAGAGTGACGCTAGAGTTAACGGTTGTCGGGAGGAGTGATTACGTTCGTGTAGCCCAGAAGATGAGTGAGGAGGTTGAGAGGCTTGGCGGGAGGGTCGTAAAGTCTTCAGAGTACTACGGTAGTGGGGATAACCCTCTCTACGCTATCTGTGTGGACGTGCCTGAAGGATCCCTTCGGCTTTTAGTCTCCCACCAGTACGTTAAAGGCTACGGTGTCGGGTATTGTTACCCTAATGCTGGAAACATACTAAACTACATGAACCTAGAGCACCCACCACTGGGTAAGTACTTCGTAGCTTTAGCCATGGTAGCGTGCGGCGATATACCACTGTGCTGGAGGCTACCGTCGATCATCTCGGGGGCTGGAATACTGGTAGCCCAGCACATCCTCCTCAGAGCAATTCTCAGTGGCTTCTGGGGAGGAGTTCTGTCGCTAGTGGTACCCGTTGTGACGATTCTAGATAGGACCTTTAGGTCTATGACTCTCGTCGCCATGCTCGACTCACCTTTGGCCCTCTTCACGTTCTTGGCCTTTCTCTTTTCAATGCGCAGCAAGGTCTTCACGTCCTCGGCATTTCTTTCTCTAGCGTTTACTACAAAGTTCAGTGGAGCATTCCTCGTGCCGGCTCTCTACCCTGATTACTCCAGAAAGAAGCCACCGGCTCTAGCGATTCTACTGCTAGTGTACGTCCCGCTAGCAGTCTTCATCGTTCTATCAATTCCACTAATCGCTTTCAGAGGAGGCTTTCTCCAGTGGTGGTCTGAAGCAGTTGAAGGTGCTATAAGGTGGCACATGGCCACGAAAACAGAGCCTGGTAAGGGACCCCCCATAGCTTCACCCTGGGATTGGTTGCTAGGAGCTAATTCCTTCATACTCCACTACAGATATGAAGCTGGAGTAGGTTTCATTGCCGACTTAGCGGCTTCAGGAAACCCCGTACTCTACGTGGCTACGGCCATACTCAGCATCTACGTCATACCGCACGTAAAGAACTTGCCGGGTGAGGGTAGGCTGTGGGTCTACACGTGGGTCACCTGGTTGATGTACGTCTTTCTCTGGTTCATCGGTAACAAGAGTCAGTACAGCTTCTACATGGTCCAGATAACTCCACTGCTCTATGCGACACTTGGTACACTAGCGTACTACTTTTCCGACGTCAGCAACGTGACGAACCTGTCGCGAGCCTGGCTGGAGTTATTTAAGAACTTAATAAAGTACCTACGTGGTGAAGCCCGACTAAGGTTAAAGATCGAAGTCGAAACAGTAAGCAACGAAGCTAGGAGTTCTCCTTAGTCTGAAGTCAGTTCTAACGCGCAGAACCGAGAGCCGTTAAGCCACTACGTAGTGGTCGCTACATTCGTTAACTAGACTGTTATTAATTGTCTCGGTTTTCAGGCACGTACTCACTCCCGTTCTCCGTCTGCGGCCCAGGATTGCTGTCTACAGGGCCGTCGGCGAAGAGCAGTTCATGGAGCCCCACCCTAGTCGGCGGCTCATAGGCTTCTAATCATCAGAACACTCGGTTTTTCGGTCCTAGGACCCACAGAAATGACCCAGGTGACCGAAAGGTCGAAACAAATAACCTACGGACAGTCTATCTTTAACGTTACCTTCACTTCGAGCTCGAGATACCGCTAGTTAGTTTCCTACTCGACGGCTGGTTCATCCATATACACCACACCTTCGTCAGCATCGATGGTGACTCTAGAACCGATCGCAAGCGGGTATACATTGTGTCCGTGTTCGTCTCCGCCATGACAGCAGGGGAAATTGAGAAAGGAAGGAGTCTTGATGTACCTTCTAGCTCTATCGGTGATGACCTCTTCAACGCTGGGCGACGGGGCCTTTACTTCAGGCTCCGGGAACTCACCAAATATTACTCCAGAGGCTTTCTGCAGGTGGTTTCCCAGGGCTAGCGACGTAAGGTAGTTGTCTATCCTCCACGCATCCTCCCTTATATCCTCTAGGAAAACTATCCTCCCCTCAGTATTTACTCCGTAAGGTGTTCCCTGAATTAGTGTGAAGAGTATCAGGTTACCTCCAACAACTTCCCCGGAGGCCCTCCCAGGGTTTATAGTCTTGGGGAAAGGTCCCTCTTCCGGAGGTCTTAGCTCGAGCATCTCTCCTTGAAGCATCCTTAGGACCAGCTCTAAGTTCTTCTTATACCTCCTAAAACCTATTTCATCACCGACTTTCGGGGTGACAGCGATCATCTCGCCATGGATGCTAACAAGTCCAGCCTTCGAGTACAGAGCGATCTGAAGAACTGTTATGTCACTAAAGCCTATTAGCGGCTTCGGGTTAGTGGAGATGAGGTCGTAATCTATAGAGTCCAAAAGCCTTATACCTCCAGCACCTCCTCTTACACACCATATGGCATCTACGTCCTTCCTCCTAAAACCTTCAACGAGATCTCTCAATCTTACTTCCTCAGGCGCGGAGAGGTACCACCGCCTCAAGGCGTATTTAACACTGTCACCCAGGACTACGCTAAACCCGTACTTCTTAAGCGTCTCGATACCCAAGCTGAGGTTCATCTCCGGGTAGACCGGGTAGCTCGATGGTGCCACTAGGAGTATCTTCGCCCCACTCTTTATCTTAGGAGGTTTGATTCTCGCCTTCATATAGTCCCACGTAGCAGATTGGGGGTGAGTTTAAAATTCAACTAACGCAGATGTCGAGTTACGGCAACGTAAACCCTAGGAAAGGGGGCACTTTTTAGAGCGCTCAGTGGAGTCCGGGTCATCACTAATCAGATAGGATGCCTCTCCTCATTTAACCCATATGGTTTTTATCTAGTCCAGGATTCTCTCACTAAACTCGCTTAAAACTTGTTACGACCGTGTTTGTGTGGTATGCCGAGAGCTAAGATAGTTAGAGTAGAGCCTTTAAGTCCGGACGAGGAGGCGATAAGAGAAGCGGCTGAGATACTGAGGAGCGGGGGTCTAGTCGCTTTCCCGACGGAGACCGTTTACGGCCTAGGCGCGGACGCCTTCAACCCTGAGGCTGTGCTCAAGGTCTTTAGGGTCAAGAGGAGGCCTCTAGATAATCCTCTAATAGTCCACGTAAGCTCTCTGGACATGCTTCAGTATGTGGCTTCCGAAGTCCCGGAGTGGGTTGTAAGAGCTCTCTCGATCGCTTGGCCGGGTCCTCTGACAGTCGTAGTCAAGAGGAAAAGCACTCTACCAGAGGTTGTTAGTGGAGGTTTAGACACTGTAGCAGTCAGGTCTCCAGCTCACCCCGTAGCACTGAAGCTCATCGAGGCTGTAGGTAGGCCACTAGCGGCACCGTCGGCCAATATTGCTGGGAGGCCTTCACCTACTCGCGCAGAACACGTTGTCGAAGACTTAGGCGACGAGATAGACATGATCTTAGACGCCGGGGAGACTTTCTTCGGTGTTGAGTCGACGGTAGTAGACCTAGTTTCGCCGAACCCCCAGATCCTGAGACCGGGACCCATAGGACCCGAGGAACTAGAAAAGATCTTCGGGGTAAAGTTCGGTCTGCCGCCATACGCCCGAGGGCTATCGAGTTACGAAGAAAGACCCCCATCTCCTGGGATGAAGTACAGGCACTACGCCCCCAGCAAGAAGTTAGTACTGATAGAGAGAGGCTCGTGCGACACTGCTACGTACTTCGAGTTCTTGATGAAGCAGCTCGAGAGTCACCTCAGCGACTTCCCGGCACTTATAGCAACCAAAGAGACGGTCGACGAAGTTAGGAGTAAGCTAGGGGATTCTCTAACATACTTCACCCTAGGGTCGAGGGAGAACCTATTTGAAGTAGCTAGGAACCTGTTTGGTACTCTACGAATCCTGGACAAATACGGGAGAGTCTCCATAGCCATATCTGAGAGCGTAGAAGAAAGAGGGATCGGTCTAGCGGTAATGAATAGACTGAGAAAGGCTTCATCAGAGAGAATAACGTGTAAACAGGAGTAGCTTCGAGACGTTTACGGACCCTCAAGAATACGTACGAGTATGTATAGCAAGGAGGAGTACTGATCGTGGTGTTAGATTTGGTGAATCACGAGAGGTACATCTTATTACCCGATAGGTTATTCGATGGTAAGGGAAACTTTCTAAGCAAGCCGGCAGTTATCGTAGAGGGAAAACGCGTAGTGGATATAACAACTAGGGGTTCAATTGATGTCGGGGGACAGTATAATGTGGTAGAGCTGAAGGGTGTTACCCTTCTGCCTGGCCTCATAGATGCTCATGTACACTTCACGGGCTTGAGAACATATAATCCGGCAGAAATAGCCATAGTTCCACAAGACCTTAGAGTACTTAGAGCTGCTCAAGACGCTCAGAAGGCTCTGCTATCCGGCTTCACTACTCTAAGAGACTGTGGCGGAACTATAGCCTTATCTCTAAGGAGAGCCATAGCTGAGGGGACCGTTTCTGGTCCCCGGATCCTAGCTTCCGGGAGACCTATATGTCAGACTGGTGGGCACTGCGATACGCACTACATGCCACTCGAAGACGTTATTAAGAGGGGCTCCGCCCTACTGTGCGATGGTCCTTGGGAGTGCAGGAAAGCTGCTAGAATAGCTCTCAGAGACGGAGCAGACTTCATCAAGGTCATGACATCGGATGGGGTGGGATCCGAAAAAGACGACTCTAGGCACCCGCAGATGAGTGTAGAAGAAGTTAAAGCTGTTGCTGAAGAAGCTCATAGAGTCGGTAAGAAGGTTGCTTCACACGCTCAAGGGGCTGAAGGCGTTAAGATAGCTATCTTAGGAGATGCCGACACTATTGAGCACGGCTACTTCTTAGACGAGGAGTCTATAGAGCTCATGAAGGAGCGAAAAGTCTGTTACGTACCGACTCTATGCCTCGTAGAGGTTTACAAGAAGACCTTGGAGAACCCTCCTCCGGGGATTCCCGAGTGGAGGCTGAAGAAGCAAGAAGAGTGCATCGAGTACATGCCGCAGAGCTTTAGAGCAGCTTATAGAGCTGGAGTAAAGATGGCCACTGGAACAGACTACTTACTACGGTCCCCCACTTAGGGCTTTCGGCAATCACGCGGACGAGCCTATAGCTATGGTAAAGCATGGCATGAAGCCTGTTGATGCTCTTATTGCGTCAACTAAAAACGCTGCGGAGTGCTTGGGGTTAAGCAACGTAGGTGTGATCGAGAAGGGCATGATAGCGGACTTAGTGGGCGTTCTGGGAGACCCTGAAGCAGACGTAGAGACTCTGAGGAACGTGGTCTTCGTTATGAAGGAGGGGGTTATCGTTCTCAGAAGATGATTTAAATGCCTTATAGGAGGGTTAGAGTACTACGGGTAGAAGTTGAAAGCGGAGACTTAGTCCTGGTCGGCTTTACAGGGAGGGACAAGGTACCCACTTCCTCTATACGTAGAGTAGGTACCCTGAGGAAATACAGCAGAATTCTTGTTGTTATCGTTATCGTTATGGCAGTCGTTTTGCTATACACGCAGGACTTCCTTCACGCAATACTAACGCTGATAATGCTGGGAGTTACACTAGCTACAAAGGAAGAAGTACTTATCGTAGACGTAGTAGACGGAGACACGATCGAAGTTAGCGCTAAAGATAAGCAGTCCATTAAGAAAGCTGTCGAAGAACTTAGAAGACTGCTTACTCGCTAACTATTTCAACGTTAGCTCGAGGAACCAGCACTACCTTTCCGTCCTGAAGACGTACTCTAACTACTCTTACCGGGGATTCTGTCTCGATTTTATGTAGCTCCACGGGAAGTTCGACAACGGTCCCTATCTAACCAAAGTACGGGTATCTTATGATTCTAACGATGCTTCCAACCCTCATCTTACCCTCACCCAGAGGCTCTAGGGCACTAGCAAAACTCTCTTCGCCCCTGGGTATTATTACCTCTGGTCTTATTACACCGGCTCTAACCTGCGTGGCTCCGTTGATTGCTGCCTCCCATCCTTCGTTTTCTTTAAATATATTGAACGCCCTCCTAGACATAGGTAGCCTTCCGAATCCCTCCGTAAGAACTAGTGTAAACCCTATATTCTCTCTTCCCGTGATAGCTACGCCGATTCTATATCCTAGGACTTTCTCTATGTCAGTAATTTTGGCACCCCCAACTACTATGCCGGCCACACCGACCCTTCTAGCTTTTTCGAGCGCTTCATAAGTTATGAGGGACCCCCCAACAATTATCTTACCAGCGTGGTGCTCACCTATCTGGTCCGGACCCACTACGTCCTGGTTGCTAGAGGAGACAAGCTCTATAACTCCATGCCTCTCCCCACCGAATCCTATGATTCCTTGAACGAACGCCGCTGGAGTCCCGATCGTGACAGACTCGCCCGGGACTACCTTCAGAACAGTTCCGCGGATATACGCTTTCAACTCTATCACGCGTGGAGGAGCCCTTATCGTGAGGTGTCCCGTGATCTCACTAAACCCCTCAACGACACCTTCAACCGGTGATTCGACAGATTTTCTCAGAAGACCTAGGAAGGCCGTGTAACTGGCGAGGACGGTACCTTTAGAAACAGCGTCTCCTACTTTAACTCTCAGGTACCTAACCACTTCTTCGGGTTCTACCCCCAAAAGCTCTGCTACCTTAACTATGTATGGAGGTCCCTCCAGGTAGCACCTACCGACGATTGTCTCAAAGTCGACTTTTTCTCCCTGGTCTACTAGGGTTTCCCCCTTAATTGGCAGAGTCCTCTCCCGAACTATGAAGGTGAGCGGCGTTACGGCAAGACCGGGGGTGTACGCAAAGCTTTCCTCGCTCATCGCTACCACCTAGCCTAGCTTAGCGAGGAAATCCTCTGGGTAGAGCTCGAGGGCCTTAAACCACGAGACCAGTAGTTTCCTCCTCTCTCTCGAATCCTGCGGTAAGTAAAGCGGTCTACCCCTTCCGTCAATCACTACTCCTACAACTCCGCCGCGTGCTTTCCTCTTAACTCTTCTGCCGTATCCCAACCCGAAGTCGAACTTTTTGGTCGGTTCTACAGTTATAACTACCTCCTTGTACTGAGGTACAGGTATTCTCACTATGTTCCCGAAGGTTAGTTCTATCCTTTCTTTCTCTTGCTCAGAATACTCTATGGTGACATCGGCAACTTTCTCACCGAGAGACCCGATGCCTGCGGCGGCTACCAAAGTACCGAGTGTCACGAGGCACTCCTTTTCGAATATCTCAAGCGCTATTTCTCTATAAATCTTCGAGAGCACCCCCAAGTGAGGTATCATGAACACGCTGTCTAGCATTATGTACGTAAACCCTATCGGTTGGAACGCATCTGCGAGTATGATCATGGATTGAGCCCTCCTCGGAGCTCTAGAGAGGAGACCTCCGGTGCCTATGATGTAGTCAACTCTCCTCATGTCTATATAGGTCTCTTCGGCTTTGACTTCCTCGAATATATCGGATATAGTTCTCTCCTTCTTAACTCCCTTGAGCTCTCTAGCTAAATACTTATGGTGGTTGAAAGCCATTCTTATGCTTTCGCGGGCTACGGCATGCTCGACCACGAGGTCTTCTAGGGACATAGGTATCGTCGTGGGTCTGATCATCTTGTTGTAGACTATACCCATTATCTCGTCGTCTGTGAGGTCAAGCGGTATCCAGCGCTTAACATTCTCTAGACCGGCTTCTTTTAGTACGTTCCCTATGCTGTAGCTCATCCCAAGGTTAGCGCTGACCGTCCTCAGAAACCTCCCGTCGAAGACTGAATAAACGTTCGTTGTAGCACCACCCATACCTACCCCTATAACGTTGACCCTCCTCATCTCTGCGAAAGTTCTTATCATGAGCCCCTCAGCGGCAGGTGTCGGCATGATGTCTGTAGAAACGAGTTTCATCAGCTTCTCGTAACCCGGTGCGTGAGCCATAACGTGCTCCATGAAGAGCTCTAGAATAGCGTTTCTCGCGGGCTCTACTCTCTCTACCTCTATCTGGGGCCTAATGTTATCTACGATCCTGACATCGAAGAAGTCGCTCGACAGTATCCGCTTTATATCTTCTCTAGCGTCCTTATTCCCAGCGTACACCACCGGGAGCCTAAACGTAGCTCCGAATCTTGGCCTAGGCTTAGCTACCGCTATTACTTCGCCCATCTCTAGAACGTGGGTCTTATCGCCCCCATCAGTCCCGCCAGCTAGAAGTATCATGTCTGGTCTCAGAAACCTCAAAGTGTCTATTTTCTCGTGTATTTCTCTACCGTCGTCTACAGACAGAACGTCCATCACTATAGCTCCAGCACCTAGGGCGGTCCTCTGAGCACTTTCAGCGGTAATACTCTTGACAACGCCAGCTACAAGCATCTGGAGACCTCCACCAGCACTGCTAGTTGATACATAGACGTCTATACCTACCCTGCCACCCCGATAGGGCATTATGAACCTGAGCTCTTCAGTTGATTCATCAAGTGTCTTGTGTCCGGTAAGCTCTTCGATTTCTCTCACAGCATTTCTAACTCCCTTCCTTAGTAACATCTTCTACAGGCTTCTCAACTGTTGTCGGCGCTTCACCACTCGCTAGAAACCTCCATTCACCGTCTATCTTACCGAAGAACCTCGCTTTGGTAGTCGTACTTCCCACATCTGTTGCGAGAATAAACCTAGGCTCTCTGACACGGCTTATCACGTCCATCGCTCAGAGTGGTTTTAAGTCGGTTAAAATAAATATCCGAACACAGCAACTAAAACTACCTAACGCGAATTCTCGTGTAGTTGTTTTAGGTTCCATCTTCTCATACCGGTTAATGGGATCGAAACGATTACGAGTACCCTAAATGCCGTGGTATGTAGGGTTAGCCCGGAGGGGTCGGAAGTCTACCGGGAACCCGAGATGCGAGAGTCTAGGGTCCTCTTGAATACCCCTAAGAGTGATGCGGGCACAGGACCGATGTGGAGGATAGGAGATAAGGCAATGAAACCAACATAAACCTATGCCAGAGCTGAACTCCTAAATCCTCCCTCACTAATCCACCCCCTCAAAGTCCTATTGGTCACCCCAAGAATCCCAAACCTCCCTAATAGAGTAGTACTTCTACAAACACCCCACGTCAACACAAAAATACGAAAACTTACAAAAACCCCTAGAAACCTGACGCAACAAAACAGTTGTCAACACTACCTACACTCACTACCCGATCTCGAAACAGCTTTTGGAGTACTTGGAGGACTTATACCGCCAGGGGACGCATCACGGTATCAGGCGAAACAGCACGGCTTTCAGACAGGTAGAGGGACCAAATATACTTCAACGTAGTACATAGGTGTGAAGAAATGTACGTAAGCTACGATGACTTTGCTGGAATAGGAGCGCTTTAAGATTATCTACCCACTACGGGTTGGGAACGTTGAGAGAGGTGAAGGTCTAAGCCGAGCTCTACGGGGGTCATTCCCTACAAGAAGGAGCGCCTGAGCTTCGCATCCACAACACCTTGGTATGCTATAGGGCCAATGCGAAGGAACACGATAATATTCTTCACTCCTACTGAAGAGAGGGACGAGATACCGCAGGCATAGACGTGAGCTTCACTTTCCGGTTAGTGCTTGGTCTGCCGCCCTTACAGCACACTCCTACAGAGCTCTACAGAGCTGGCGGGGACAACCGAGCGTACACGATCCCGTACGTTAGTGTTAGAGACGTGAGCGAAAGTACTGCGGTATAGTACTATGGTACCACTGGTGCTACACAGACAACTACCCAATGCTATACGAAATACGGTTCTCTAACTACAGATAAAAAGCTTTTTAATCGTAACCGCGGTCAAGGGGCGCGAAGTGAGGAAATACGTGCTAGAGCAAGTAAATTCTTAGAATCGTAAAAGCTGTGGCTACTAATGAAAGTGCCAATCAAGCAGGTTGAGAGCAAACCTAGGGACCTCGGAGAGTAGGAAGCTAACTAGAGGACGAACCCTATGAGCTTAGGAGTGATATTGAGCGATAGGACGATTCTAAGACTGGTCTCGGTAGCTGGTAACTAAAGGCAACGAGCCTGTCAGCGCTACAGTGGCTCATCAACATCAGGCCGCCCGTCGTTCGCATCATCCAGACAAAAAGTAGATAAAGAGCTAATATGTGCTGTCCGAATCCTGTAGCTAGTATAGGTGTGGAAATAAAAACGTGGGAAAACCATGCTACCGCATTAGGCCGGTCTAGCTGAATCCCTCCGCTCTACCTACAGCACTCACACTCTACAGCTTTAGCGCCATGTTGAAGTAATAGCCAACTGCTTCCGATATAGGCTTAAGGCTATCTCAGTTTTAATCACACTATGGGCTTACGCCACTTACCTAGCGCTATCCATACTAATGAGGCGGCGCCCGCAATGACATTACTTAGGGATATAGCTATCCAGAGTCCACCCGTACCCATGCCTAGTACTGTCGATAAAGTGTACGCTAAAGTGATCCTCATGCCCCACATTCTCACTAGAGTAATAACTAGGGGTACAACAGTGCTTCCCGAACCTCTCCCTACTGCTACACCTATGAAAAGTAGGGTTAGGAATGGTAGAGTAGGTAGGAACATGCTAAGGAAGTACATAGACTCCTCAATGACTGCGGGATCGCTCGTGAAGACCGTCGCTAGCTCTTTTCTAACTAAGAACAAAATCGTAGATACTGCCGCAGTTATACTTCCGAGTGTTAGACAAGACTTTATACCCACCTCTCTAGCGCGCTCTAAGTTTCTAGCACCCAAGCTCTGACCCACCATGACAGCTATTGGAGTCGTGGACCCTCTTACAACGGCTTCAGCTATGTCCATGAACAGAAAGCCTATAGTGTATGTCTGCGTTGCTACAACACCGAAGGAGTTAACTATAGAGTGCTGAAACATTATTCCTACACTATTTAAAGCCTGCCTTAGGGACATCGGTCCACCCACGGTAATAACTCTCTTAAACCAGAACTTACTGAAACTCTTAGTGAGCCTAACTCCTATTTCAGGAAACTTCCTCACGAAGACGTAAGCTAGTGTAGCGACCTTAAATAACCTCGAGATTACTGTAGCTATAGCAGCACCAGCGGGTCCTAAGCTAGGCAGTCCACCTAGACCCAGTATGAGCACAGGATCTAGGAAGAAGTTTAGTGAAGCAGAAGCTATTCCCACCATGGCCGGGATCCTGGTGTTCCCTATAGACTGAAAAGCGTTCGTGAAAGCTGAGTCGAGACCGTATAAAAATATGTCTAAAGCTATAACGTTTGCGTAAGTTAGTGCTGGTTCAGCTAGCTCGGGAGGAACTCGGACGACGTACTTTATCAAGAGGTCGTTTACCTCGATGTACACTAGAGTAAGGAGTAACCCTAAAACTAAGTTAGCTGTTAGAAACTGTGAGAAAGTTTTAGCAGCATCTTCATACCTTCTCCCACCAACGTACTGCGACATCATTGCGAGATTAGCTGCTCCTAAACCCATGAATACGGCCTCGAATAGCATGTAGGTAGGTCTAGTGAGTCTAGGAACAGTAAATGTAGCACCTCCCCAAAAGCTAAGCCAGTACGCGTCCACTAAGTTGTAAGATACGTTTACGGCTTCGAAAATCACCATGGGAAGAGCTAGAGTTAAGAGAGTCCTATAGAACGACCCGTAGACAACCATAGACCTGTAGCTATCGAGAGCGCTTTCTTCATTCGGCAACAGCTACAGCCTTTAAACAGGTGGTTATGCCAAAATAAGCGTCGAGCAAAACGTGAAAATAGCAATTAAGCTCATTGTAGTGTATTACCACCGTTTAGCAAGAATCATGGAGGTAAGAGTAAGGATTTTCCGCACGGATATTTCCTGGCCGCACTCAAAGTAGTCGTACTCTTGTTTCTAAGTCCCTCGGTAGTAGGTTAAGTAAAGGTACTCTCGCTTTCTTCAGGTAGCTAGTCACACGTTGAAAGGATTCTGGCTCGACACACATCTCGCAAGTTCTACTGCGTGAACTTCATCCGCATGAACGAGCACACGTAGCGTAAAATGCTGAAGATTTGTAGAGCGTGCGGCTAGATAAGCTAGCCACCGCAAGTGACTAACATTAAGACCTCCCCGGGATGTTAGCGGAACATCGTTAGTTTGGTGATAGACTAGCTTGCTAAGTCCCTGAAATAACTTATATAAACAGTCTACACAGTATTTATACTGAGGTGTATAAAGTGGTTGAAATGAAGTTTACGAATAGAATAGAATTCATGCTTGAGAGAGTTTCTGCTATACTGGAGAGTATACTAGGCAGAAGACCTAGTTCCGAGGAGGTAGTCGAACTTGCTTTAGAGAGGTTGCTACAAGAGTTTGACTCTAGGTACGAGTACCTGAGTCTGTAACAATATGAGTGGGAGTATCGGGAGGTAATTTGGAATAGCAGTAGAATTGGGAACCCAACTAAGCTTTTTTAGAGTCGTCCTGGTGCTGTTTTCTTCTTGACGACCTGAGGAAAGACTTATGAGCGTTGCCTACGGGGTTTGGGTTTCATTTGTTGTCAACCCTTAGCTTCACGGACCTCGGGGCACCCTCATCAGTGTCCACTTCGTCGGTCTCCACCCGCTCGGGGTAACCCCAACACACAGCTCTCCCTCATTCAGCTCGGGTTCACGACCGCGGGAAACCCACATCTTGGCGTTAGATATCCCACTCACTCGGATCTTCACCGCGCACCCGCATCGTGGCGGGCCATCCCTCGATAAAGCGACTTACATCAACCCCTACAAACCTCTGTAACAACTGAAGCAGTTGCGCGGGGCTGTACTTGGGATGAACCTAAGTGGTGATTAGGGCATCGCTCCAAGCTACTTGGGGCTAGAACTAAGTGTGGGCTATGTGCCATCCGGCTCGGCAGCCACTTATGGACCTACGCGGACACCTAAAATCTACATAAGCAAGGTGGAAGTCCCTAGACATAAACAATACAGAAACGAATATCCAGAAACAAACGGTTTACTAAATATCTGAACCTTGCTCTCCAATTCTACCTTTAAGACTAGTGTATGTATCTTCCTACACACTGCTCTACGCACTTAACTTCGTGTTAATGGATTTACTGATGTCGAGGAATACTACCCTATATCCTTTACTTACCCGTTTGATAGTCGCATTCTTACCGTTTTAGGTATTTTAACCACAGTTACGGTGGTCATCACTATAAGCATTGCTGTAGTGCTGGAACCTGCGAAGTCGCTGGTTCGGTGTAGCATGAAAGGGGATTCTATCGGTGAGCAGTTCTGTTCTCTATATCTTGTAGTTACCGATGTAATCCGCATTGAGGTTTACTCTACTCGCTCAAAAGAGATTTTAATTCATTTTCTTTAACTGCGGAGTAAGTTTGGTGGTCCTATTGGCTTCAGCCAGTAGAGAAGTTCACGGTAGGCTGATCGAAGCATTGAAGAGCTTTATATCTATAGTTTCCACGAGGCTTCCCGACGACGTACTGAAGGCCTTAAGGAAGGCTTATGAAGCTGAAGTAGGGGAATACGCGAGACTCGTTTACCAGGCGGTCTTCAAGAACCTCGAGATAGCTATAGCTAAGTCTGTACCTCTTTGCCAGGATACCGGTGTTCTCGAGTTCTTCATCGAGCTCGGAAGATCTTTTCCCTTTCCTATCGAGCTACTCAAGGCGATCGATGAAGCTGTCGCCAAAGCCACCGAGGAGGGGTTCTTGAGACCTAACGTGGTGGACCCGACTACCGAGAGAAATACCGGCAACAACCTAGGTCCTAGGATACCTTGGATAGAGACTACGCTAGTTTCCGGAGACCACGCTGACGTTTACCTATATATGGCTGGTGGTGGCTCGAGTAGACCCGGTTCCGCGAGAGTCTTAGACCCCGCACAAGGTCTAGAGGGTCTATTAGAGTACGTAGTAGATACCGTAGTAGAGTACGGCATTCACGCATGCCCTCCGCTAGTAGTTGGTGTAGGCATCGGTCCCACAGCTGAGGTAGCCGCTTCACTATCCAAGAGAGCCCTACTTAGACCGGTAGGTCTAAGAAGTCCTATTCCTAGAATGGCCGAGCTTGAGGAAAGACTCGAGAGAGCGCTCGACGAGCTCGGTATAGGTCCCCAGGGGTTAGGTGGTAAGAAAACAGTACTAGCTGTTCACGTAGAGTACGCAGGTAGGCACCCAGCAACACTTGCTGTTGGAGTAAGTACTTCCTGCTGGGCCCTTAGGCGTGGACACCTAAGGATATACCCAGACCTCACCTATAGAGTGCTGAGCCATAGGGTGTGACCCTTGGGCAGAGTCATACACCTACCCACTTCAGACGAAGAGGTGTCGTCGCTTAAGGTAGGCGAGGTGATCTACGTGACCGGCTTGTTGGTAACAGCCCGAGACGCAGCTCACGCAAGGCTCCTAATCGAGGGGGTGCCTCTACCACTCGACCTAAGGGGTCTAGCTGTATTTCACGCAGGTCCGGTCATGGTGAAGTCAGGGAGTAAGTGGGTCTGTAGGTCGATTGGGCCTACCACTAGCATGAGAATGGAGCGCTACGAGTACGAGTTCATAGAGAAGACAGGTGTTAAAGTAGTTATAGGTAAGGGAGGTATGGGGGGCAGGACGGCAGAGGCGTGCAAGAAGTTTAAGGCGGTCTACGCCGTATTTCCGGGAGGCTGTGGAGCTCTAGGAGCTGAGGCAGTCGAGGAAGTCGTAGGTGTCGAGTGGCTAGACTTGGGTATACCAGAAGCGCTCTGGATACTTAAGGTCAATGAATTAGGTCCCCTAGTGGTAACTATAGACGCGTACGGAAACAACTTAACCGAGCTTGTGAAGAATTCTGCTAAAGCTAAAGCTAGCTCCATAATCAATCAGCTAAAAAGGTCAACATAATCACATCCAAGCCTTACGCAACTGTTTCGGCCTTTCATATCTGTTGATCGGTTGGTGTTGATCGAAACACTTGTGAACACCTTCAGAAATATATGCGGGGGTACCCGGATGAAGAGTCGAGAGCTGTTCGATGCTGTAGATGACGGCTATCCCCGAGGTACTCGAGGCGAGGGTGCCACGGGTCATCCAGAGTACTCCCGAGTCGACGAGACCCCCGAGGTACGGGGAAACAAAGGTAAGGCGATGAAATTAACTAACGTAAGATCGTATAGGAGCTGAACTCCGGCTAATTAGATCGGCTAGAGTTAGAGGGAGCGATGAAGTAAGAACGTATGAGACTTGAAGTAGCGTCTTTTCTGGGTCATAGGTATTTATGCTTTCCACACATAGCTACAGCTCTTACAACAGGTGGTGGGTCTCTTCGTACGTGAAGTACTAAGCTAGGTATTACGAGGTTCGCGAAGTACTCTCCGAGAGCTCTCTCGATATTCACTTTAAAGCAGTGAACGGTGTTGCTGTATACAGCTTCAACATTCTCGACGCGCTTTTCTACCGCACTCCTTGATTCCTCTAGTGCTACTCTACATGCTTTCGCTACAGCACTAAGTAGATGCTCCGGGTTCGACAACTCAGCACACCTTAGGTCCGCAGCATGCTCTCGTATCCATCCAACTGTACTGGCCGCAACGGTTGCTGCGGCTGCGTTTAAGTAAGCACCAGCGTGGAGCCCTGGTAGGCAGGCTGATAGTAGTGCGAAGAGGATTACTGCTAAGCACCATGAGAGAGTGCTAGCAGCGTCTACTATGCTGAGAAACCTATCTTCTCGGCGGAAGGCCTCGCGGAGTAAGGCGCTTTTAAGTTCCTCTCTGCTGAGGACCTCGGCTAACCTAGTGTGTACGTAGACTGTGTCTTCTGTAAAAGTTTTTAAGCTGTTTTAGCTACTGTGAGTGTTTGAAGGATATATCCCGCCTCAATGACGGCGTGGTACCCATCAGAGGCGGGGGATATATGTATACCTCGAGGCGGGCTCTGTGGTGCCCGCCGATGTAGCTCCCGATGACCCTGCGATAGGTGAGCAGGTGACGAGGGAGAGCCCGTGTCGGCAATACCCAAGATAATCAAAAACATCTAAACAAACCAAGTAAACGACACGGACAGCCACTCGATAGTAGAGTCTATCGAGGTGGGGCTCGACTCCGGAGTAAGCGTCCAAATATCTCACTTAAAGGCAAGCGGGAGAGCAAGCTGGGGTAAAACTAGTAAGGCACTAGCTCTAATCTCGGACTACGCTAGTAGAGGATACGATGTGAGCGCGGACGGCTATCCCTACGAGGCCTACTCCATGGGACTGCTTGCCCTACTCCCACCTGAGTATAGGTCGGGAAGCAGGGAAGAAGTGCTGAAGAAGCTTAGAAGCTCAGACGTGGTCGAGAGGCTTAGAACGGAGTTTGCTACTGAAATACACTGGGAAGATGTGCAGATAGCTCGCTCGCCCAGCAACCCGAGGCTTGAGGGAATGCGGATAACAAGAGTGGCCCAGGAACTAGGGGTAGACCCTGTGGAGGCAGTAGTTAAGCTGTTGATTGACGACAACTTAGCAACTAGGATCGTCGGTTTCACTATGAACCCTGAGGAAGTAGATGAGGTGATATCTCACCCCCCAGTGGCCATAGGTAGCGACGGCAGTATAACGAAGTTCGGTGTCGGTAAGCCACACCCGAGAAGCTACGGAACCTTCCCGAGGGTCATCGCTAGGTATGTGAAAGAGAAGAAAACGCTCTCACTTCCCGAAGCTGTTAAGAAGACGACGTCGCCACCTGCTCGGAAGCTGGGAGTATGGGACAAAGGTCTCATCAGGCCAGGACTAAAAGCCGATATAGTCGTATTTGACTACTACACAATTGAAGATACTGCTACTTACACAGACCCCCACAGGTATCCAAGAGGCATAAAATACGTTATTGTTAACGGTAGAGTAATTGTTGAAGACGGAGTAATCGATTACAAGCAGAGAGCGGGAGCGGTACTCAGGAAGGTACGTTATTAAATGACCCGTTTTCCAGTGCTACAAATAGCGTGTACACACTATTACTATTTCTATTGTAGCTAGCCTACCTGAGTATCCCGTAGTCTCAGAGCATCTCAACCCGCTATTCAGTAAGGAGTTGACTATGTTCTCGTGACTGTTTTCTTCTTGGTGGTTATGGTTTATTAGTGTGCTTTCTATTCTGGAGGTATCTTAATGCTATGAGATACGCTAACGCTTTACGCTGAAAACTCTATGGCTATGAGAGCACTTATTATGGACGTGCAAGGTTGACTCTAGTTCAGCAATTTAGCTCCATACTGATCATAGCACCAAACAACGCTAAAACGAGTCCAACGACTAAGACTATGGTTCCATATAACTTGTGGTGGCATCTGGATGATGTTACCAATTTAGCAGTAAAGGCCTTAAAGTGAGTGTAGTGCAGTTTTTATTGTGGCTGTGTATGTCTACATTAAGGCACGTGCTGGAAGTAATAGATCTTCTCGATGACCCCCAGGGCTAGCGGTGAGTCGGTTAGGAGGTTCTTCATCAGTAAGGGCTTTACGGATATAGGGGTCGAGGTAGAGGCAGTTCGTGGAGATAGAGGTTCTACGGATTTTGTGACTATAACAATCCCGGGTGGGTCGGGTAAGAGCTCTGGTGGTCAGTCCCCTACGCTGGGAGTTGTTGGTAGGTTGGGAGGGGTCGGTGCAAGACCTACTTACATAGGTATGGTTTCAGATGCTGATGGAGCTATTGTCGCTCTCGCTGTTGCGTACAAGCTTGCCGAGATGAGGGCTCGAGGTGACATAATTCCGGGGGATGTAATAGTTACTACTCACATATGCCCAAACGCTCCGACCAGACCGCATAAGCCGGTCCCAATGATGGACTCTCCTGTAGATATCTTCACGTTGCTCAAGAGAGAGGTTAAGGATGATATGGACGCTATTCTCTCTGTTGATGCCACTAAGGCTAACTGGGTAATTAAGCACACCGGCTTCGCCATTACTCCCACTGTTAAGGAGGGGTGGATACTCAGGGTTAGCCCGGACCTAGTGGATATCTACATTAGAGTTACCGGTGAGCCACCAGTAGTAGTGCCGATAACTATGCAGGATATACTCCCCTACTCGACTCCTGTTTACCATATAAACAGCATGATGCAGCCCTGGCTCTACACTAAGGCACCGGTGGTCGGCGTAGCTATAACAGCGCGAATGGCTATACCTGGCTCAGCTACCGGGCCCACGAACTTCGTGGCACTAGAGCAGGCAACTAGATTTGTGGTCGAGGTAGCCAAGGACTTCACCATGGGCAGAGCAAGGTTCTACGACCCAGAGGAATGGGAAACCATAATGAGGATCCACGGACCTGTAGCAGACTTACTCAGGAGAGGTACGCCCAAGTAGTGGAACCCATGAGACATGTCGTCGGGCTAATTAGAGTAGTCACACTAGAGGACGTTGAGGCACTAAACCTACACGGTAGGATCATAGAGTCAGCGTTTCCCGAGCTGAAGGTAGTTAGTAGGAGTATCGAAGACCAGCCGATGGGTATATACGATCGCGAGTCCGAAGAAGCAGCTAAACCGAAAATACTGAAAGTAGCTAGAGAGTTCGAAGAAGAAGGAGTTGAAGCAGTTATCGTGAGTTGCGCAGCAGACCCGGCAGTTAGAGAAGCTAGAAAGCAGCTGAAGATCCCGGTCATAGGTGCGGGGTCCGCGGCTGCCTCAATAGCGCTGGCGTGGGGTGAAAAAATCGGTGTTCTGAACCTCACGGGAGAGACACCTGTAGTAGTTAGGAGGATTCTGGGAGCTCACTTAGTAGCTGAAGAGAGACCTGTGGGCGTGAGGACGACTCTAGACTTAATGACTGACTGGGGTAGGGAGGCGGCTCTAGCCGCTCTAAAGAGGCTAGCTAAGAGAGACGTTGAAGTTATCATGCTGGCGTGTACCGGGTACTCAACTATAGGCTTCGCTAAAGTTGCTGAAAGCACTACTGGACTACGTATTGTTGACCCAGTAGTAGCTGCTGGTGCAGTGACTCTAGGTATCTTGAGGCAGAAGGTCGTAGGTGGTGGCAGGTGAGGATTAAGGTAGATGAGAAGATAGTGGAAGCGGCAGTTCTAGGGGGTCGTTCTTCGGTGGAGGAGGTGGAGGAGATCTGAAGACGGGGCTAGCTACTGCTAGACTAGCTGTAGAGCTCGGAGACCTCTACGTAGTCGGAGTGAGTGATCTACCTAGAGATAGCTTCGTAGTTACAGCCTCACTCGTAGGGGCCCCAGCAGCTGGAGAGAAGTACGTGAGACCTACCCACATGATTAGGTCTGCAGAGCTCCTCCGGAACTACGCTGGAATAGAGATTGGAGGCTTCATATCCTCTGAGAACGGGGGTGCTTCAACAGCTAACGGCTGGACTCCGGCCGCAGCTCTCGAGGTTCCCGTAGTAGACGCACCCGCTGACGGTAGAGCCCACCCCACGGGCGTCATGGGGTCTATGGGTCTGCACAAAGTTAGGGAATACGTATCTATTCAGGCAGCCGTCGGCGGGAACAGGGAGGCCGGGACTTACGTTGAGTTGGTCGCCCGCGGGTCTCTGGCGAGAGTAGATAGGTTGGTTAGAGAAGCCTCAGTTCAGGCGGGCGGCATGGTTGCTGTAGCACGTAACCCGGTTAGCCCAGAGTACGTTAAAGAGAACGCTGCCGTAGGGGGGTTGACCAAGGCCATAGAGGTGGGTAGGATTATCCAGAAGCATTACGGTGATGCGAAGGCTATAGCTCTTGCCGTGATAAAGTACTTAGGCGGTGGGCAAGTGGTCGATAGGGGGACTGTAGAGCTCGTTGCTCTAGAGACACGAGGAGGCTACGACATCGGGAGAGTAGTGATAAGAGGGGCTTCAGCACGTTACGAGATAACTTTCTGGAACGAGTACATGACTTTAGAGGACTCCGGTGGTGTTAGGCTTGCCACCTTTCCAGACCTCATAGTCACGCTGAGCGTTAAGAGTTCCCCACCTCTGACTTCAGCAGAGATTAGGGAGAGCGATGAAGTGCTAGTCGTGGTCATACCTAAGGACTTCGTGCCTCTAGGTGCTGGTGTTAAAGATCCTGAGGTACTGAAGCAGGTAGAGAGCGTAGTAGGTAAGAAGCTATGGTGAGGTGGTGAAGTCTATGAAGAGAGTTGGATTAGTCACCATAGGTCAGTCTCCTAGATCAGACGTAGTACCGGAAGTCGTTAGAGCTCTCGGTGATTTGGATGTAGAGGTTGTTGAGTGCGGGGCACTAGACGGACTCAGTAGGGAGGAGATAGCCGCACTAGCACCTAAAGAGGGTGAGTACCTATTGGTCACTAGGCTCAAAGACGGCACGGAAGTCAAGGTCTCGAGAGAAAAGATTATCGAGAGGATGCGGAATTGCTTAGATAGACTAGAACAGCACGTAGACGTAGTAGGTCTCTTGTGCACTGGTGAGTTCCCAGAGCTTAAGTCGAGGAAGGTACTTATAGAACTGTCTGACTTGTTACTGAAGGTAGTTGAGTCTCTTAGAGTTAGCAAACTGGGTGTTGTAATCCCGAATCCGGCGCAATTAGAGCTGACTATGAAAAAGTGGAGCTCAGTAGCTCCGGAAATCAGAGTAGTGAGCGCGTCTCCCTACACGAGCACTATAGAAGATATAGTTAGAGCTACGGCAGAGCTTGTGGACTGCGACCTCATAGTGCTAGACTGCATAGGGTTTACTACCGAGATTAAGAAGGCAGTAGCTAGAGCTACCGGTAAGCCTGTTATACTGCCGAGAACCTTAATAGCAAGAGTTATGAGAGAGCTATTAGAGGTATGACCTAGGGTAGGTGGTCCGGTAGAGGCTAACTAGGGTATCGAATACTTAAAAGAGTTGGGACTGTCACAGTTTGTACTTCGCTTCTCTAGGGATCGTCCCACCTCTTAAATACCAGCCTAGGTCGAAAACCGAGCGTGCTACGACGTCTTTTTTCCTGAGTCTAGCTATCTCCTCGCAACTTGAGATCGTCGAGAGACCTATAGCATACACATACCCGTCTGGTCCGATGACTGAAACTACCTCTCCCAACTCTATTGGCTCGAAACACGATGCCACAGACTCGGCCAGTAGGTCCTTGCCGTAGAGAACCACTTTAATACCCTGCTCCATAGCCTTTACTGCTCTAATCGGGCGCCCAAGGTGTTCGTATATTCTCTCTATGAGTACGTGCGAAGGAATAAACTCGGGCCTAGTAGACCTCAACCTCCCTCCATACATTCCCGCAAAGTAGGGTATCCTTCCGCTCCTCAACACAGCTTCGATAGCTCCCAAAAGCCGAGGTTTAACTAGGTAAACCTCAGTAAACGACCCAAAGCAGTACATAGGTGTGTAACCCCTTACGGCTTCTACGGCTTCCGCCCCGTAGAGCCTACTGATATGGCTTAATACCTCATCTCCCCCGAGTGTACACCTCACCTCATCTCTTTTTCGAGTACGCATACAAAGAACCCCTCGAACCCGTGCTCATGCGGGTAGGTTCTACCACATAGCTTGAGCTGCTCAGGTAGCTTAACCCCGAAGTACTCCGTGACCCCGGGTTCGAGGTCCACCGCAATCGAGGTCCTCACCACTCTAACTCCACCCAAGCTCTCAAGGACTTCAGCTATGGTGAACTCGTTCTCCTCGGGAGCGATAGAGCAAGTAGAGTACACTACCCTGCCTCCGGGAGCCGTCGAGCGTATGGTTGCTGTAAGTAGTTCTACCTGCTTCTTATGGGCTCTAACTAGGTCTTCAAAGGAAGTCTTAGTCTTTCTGGACGGGTCGAGCTGGATTATACCTTCACCCGTACATGGAGCGTCCAGTAGGGACTTAGTGAAAAACTCCCCGAAGATCTCGGGAACCTTTCTACCGTCTATTCTAATAGCTACCACGTTTTCTACCCCCATTCTCTCCAGGTTAGTTCTAAGAGCTCTAAACCTCTCCCTACTGACGTCAGTCGCCACGATGAGGCCTTCATTCCTCATTAGCTGAGCCAAGTGCGTCGTCTTACCTCCTGGGGCTGCCGCGCTATCTAGGACCCTATCTTGCTCATGCGGGTCTAGAGCTAGTGGTGGAATGAGTGAGGCCACTCCTCTATATAGGTAGTAGCCCCCCAGTAGGAACTCATGAGTGGCCCCTAGAGAGACTCTGCCGGCTCTTGCTACAGTATAAGAAAACCTATCCCAAGGTATCTTAGAGAACTCGTATCCAAGCTTCTCAAGCCTTTCCAAAACCTCTTTTACCGATTTAAACCTCAAAGTGTTGACTCTAATTGTCTTAACAAGGGGCTTCTCGAAGGCTTCCAACAGCTCAACAACTTCGCCCCAGTCCCCGAATATCTCGTAGTACCTAACAACCATGTACTCTAAAAAGCCGTACTTCGAGGCGATGGCTCTAGCTCTCTCATTCACCGTCTCCATCGCCTTCCTTCCGACTTCCTCCAGTAGCTTGGTATAGCTTTGAGACATACTGCGTCACTAGCGCGGAGCTAGCCACAGAGATATCTCAGGCTATAATAAGTTTAACTCTCTCCTAGCAATGCTTTCATGCTACCAACTCTTAACCCCCTAGAAAGCTTAGCTATCTAGGGGTTAGTGTCGTGGGGAGCGTCGAGTTTGAGGTTAAAGTACGGGTCGGCGATGTCGACTTAGAGAAGGTGTTCAGCAAGCTAACTCTGCTCGGCTTCACGAAGGAGGGAGAGGTGTTAGAGGAGGACCACTACTTCGACCTAAGGGGTTGCCCGGGGTATAAGCAAGGTGCCGTCCTCAGGTTCAGGAAGGTATCTACTGGCTCGACCGTTGAGTATAGGCTGACATACAAGGGGGTTGTAGCGTACGAGGGTGTTAAAGCGAGAGACGAGCTCGAGGTGTCACTACCCGACGACGGAGTCCTCGAGGTTCTAAAGCTAGTGGGGCTCAGGGACTTAGTTATAAGAAAGAAGAGGACCTACTTCAATAGGGCCGGCTTTAAGGTCTCGGTAGACGAAGTGGAGTGTCTCGGGAGGTTCTTGGAGTTCGAGGAAGTAAATCCACTATCGGCTGAGAGCTTTCTAGCTAAAGTCAGGGACGTTCTCGACTCGCTAGAGGTGCCTTCAAATGACCTCATAACGGAGTCATACCTAGAGCTCTACTTAAGGCAGGGATGTTACACATGATAGCCTGAGGTTAGCCTGACGGAGCTGCTTAGGTTAATGCCTTCCATATCGGTCGACGCGTCGTAGCGACATGCTGAAGTAGCCTCGGCGATAGGTTGAGAGCCGTACGGAGAGGCCCTCCCCATAGGCCACGTAAGGCGTGAGAACCCGGGGGCGTCCCCAAGCTGGACGTGGAAAACGGAGATGAAGCGACGGTGCCAACTTCTGTGAAGCCGTACCAGAGTCAAATCTCCTTAACTCGACCATAGAGCGCGCTCTTCAGGCACAGAGTTTCTCGGGCTCATGCGCGTTATTTACGCGCTTCGCGTCTCTACCTCATCTTACCTTACACGTAGTAGAACCTGCGGAACTACTACGAAAGGGTGTAGATATTGGGATTATTCCTCTATGCTTCACGCCTTCTGTCCGCCCTAAGCTCTCTCAGGGCTCTAAGTACTCTGTACTCAAACCTCTTCATGTATAGTGCGAAGATAGCTATCAACAGAGACACTAGTCCCACTCCACCTGCTGTTACACCTATTAATGCCCACACGTAGTGTTTAACCCCGTAGAACAGTAGTTTGTAGGCTACGTAGCCGATCGTGACTACTCCCGGTACTAGGGCTAGCGATGACACTAGGAAGAAGAAGAACGCTGGGTTATACTTGAGCATGAGCTTTACTGCTGTAGTAGCTATCCACAATCCGTGTACCTTCCTAAGCTTGGACCTCCCGATTCTCTTTCTATAGCTTATCTCTACCTCACCGATCCTGCCGCCCGTCGAAGCTATATGTGCGGCTATCTCGACTTCAACACTAAACCCCTTGCTCTCAAAGCTTACTTCTCTAGCTACGTCTGTCCTCAGTAGATACATCCCTGAGCACACGTCCCTGAGCCTCGTCCCGAAGAGTAAGTTGAAGAGCCAGGTTATTACTAAGTTACCGAACCTATTGACTCTCGGCATGTTCGCTTTATCTCTAACACCAATCACCTCATCGTTCTCGCCCAGCTCCTCTAGCATCTTCTTAATATCTCTAGGGTCGTAGGTGTAGTCACCATCCATAACGACTACGTACGGTGTTCTAACGTATCTGAGACCCGTCTTAATGGCGTCAGCCTTTCCCCTACCATCCTGGTAGATTACGTCAACACCCATGCTCCTAGCTATCTCTACAGTCCTATCGGTTGAGTGCCCGTCTACTACGAGTATGTTAGTATAGCCTTCACTCTTGAGCTCGCTCAGCACCAACCCGATAGCCTCCTCCTCCATGAGTGTCGGTATGAGTACTGTGACCTCCTCCCTCGATACGGGCATGGCGTTAATCCCTAAGCTTGAGTAGCCGCAGGGTCGGCGCAAAGGATTTTTCCTTGCTGAGCTCTATGGGGAATAGAACCTCCCTAGCTACTACTTTACCCAAGGTCGAGACGGACACTAGCGCAGCTCTAGACTCTTCTTCAAGAACTCTCGGCAGACCAACCCTAGTGGCGTACTCACCGCCAGCTCTAGCCATAAGCCCACCAGTCTTACCCGATAGTTGGAGTCTAACGACGTATTTAGCTTCGCCCGTGCTCGACTCGCTCGGTACGTAAGAGGAGGGTCTGCTAGACTTCAACCAAGACCACCGAGCGATTCACTAAAGAGGAAATAATAAGCTTTCAGTAAAGATGAGCCGGCGTTTTGGCGCTGCAGCTAGCTTAGTCCTTTTGTTAAGTAGTGCTCTACCAGCATACTTACGCTTACGCCGGCTCTAGTTGCAGCGCAAACCCCCTGCTGTTTAAAGCGGGGATTAAGGGGCATACGTCCTGGCTTATATGCTTTTTGAGTAGTGTGGTTTGGAGAGATAAGTGGTCTGGAGTGACGTAGTTCGAGCAGTATATCCGGGCAGGTTCCAACCTGTCCACCTAGGTCACGTCGAGGTGATCAAGTGGGCCCTGGAGAGGGTCGATGAGCTTATCGTAGCTGTTGGTACGGCTCAAGAGTCTCACACCGTTGTCAACCCGTTTACTGCCGGCGAGAGAGTTTTGATGCTTAAGCTAGCGATAGCCGAGTTTGGACTCGACTTGAGCAGAGTCTACATCATCCCCGTTCCCGATATATTGATGAACTCCGTGTGGCCTTCTTACGTCCAGCTGTACGTACCCAAGTTTAAGTATGGAGTGTCTAGAAACCCGCTAGTAGTCAGGCTCTTCAGAGAGGCCGGATACGACGTGCTCATACCGCCTCCCTACGAGAGAGGAAGGTACTCGTCTACTAAGATCAGAAGGCTCATGGTAGCGGGTGACGAGAGTTGGAGGTCTTACGTACCGTCTTCGGTAGCTAGGTTCATTGACGAAATAGACGGAGTTAGGAGGATTAAGGAGCTCCTGGGTTCGGACTAGGGGTCGCCATTGCTCGTTATAGACGGATCTTTCGGTGAAGGCGGCGGTCAGATACTTAGAACAGCCGTAGCTCTATCGGCAATAACTGGTATAGACGTAAAGGTCGTAAACATAAGAGCTAAGAGGCCCGAGCCCGGGCTTAAGAGGCAGCACTTGACCGGCATACTAGCGGCAGCAAAGATATGCGGTGCTGTAGTAGAGGGGGCTTCGGTAGGGTCTACCGAGGTAGTGTTTAAGCCGGGCGCCATTCGTGGTGGTAGCTATACCTTCGATGTAGGGACCGCCGGCTCAGTTACTCTAGTACTGCAGACGCTACTGCCTATAATCGCCTTTGCGGACTCCCCGGTCTCCATAGAGGTGAGGGGAGGTACTGACGTACCGTGGTCACCACCGATCGACTACTTTAGGTACGTAGTAAGACCCCACCTCCAGGGAGTAGGCTATGACTTCGTAGTCGAGCTGGTGAGAAGGGGGCACTACCCAAGAGGAGGTGGGCTAGTTAGAGTAAGAGTCGATAAACCCCCGAAGTCCTTCAAACCCGTGAACAGGGTAAACTCCGGCAGGGTCCTCAGTATAGGTGGGGTTTCGCACTGCGTTAAACTACCTAAGCACGTAGCCGAGAGGCAGGCTAGAGCAGCTGAAGAAGAGCTCTGCAAGTCCGGCATCGGAGCTAGTGTAGACATAGAGGTGGAGTGGTACGACCCAGAGAGAGATCCCCACTTGGGTCCGGGGTCCGGAGTTGTTCTGTGGGCTACAACCGAGAACAGTATCTTGGGTGGTGACTCCCTAGGCGAGAGAGGGAAGCCAGCTGAAGCGGTCGGCAGAGAGGCCGCATCTAAGCTCCTCGAAGACCTCTCGACCGGGATGGCTTACGATAGACACATGGCCGACATCATTGTACCCTACCTAGCTCTAGCCGAAGGACCTAGCACGATCGGTATCTCCAAGCTAACACTTCATGCATTCACAAACGTGTGGCTAGTAAAGAACATGCTCGGAGTGAGCGTAGAGCACGGCGGCGAGATAAATGCACCTACGGTAGTAAAGATAATGCCTAGAGCTCGGGCATAAAGAGATTTAAAGCCCGACAGTAAAGCTTAAGAGGAGTAATGGGCCCGTGGCCCAGCCAGGATAGGGTGCCGGCCTTCTAAGCCGGTGGTCCCGGGTTCAAATCCCGGCGGGCCCGCCACACCCACGGGAGGCGATGGTTTATAAGTCGTTGTTTCACACCGCTCCCATACACCGTGAAACGGTCAGACGACACTACTGACACTACTGCACGATGATATCAGGGGGATAGCGGATGGGAAGAACTCTTCCCTAGCTGGCGGAGTTGCGGTAGGATCACAGCTTTATCTGTGTACCGACGCTGAGGGATGGTTTGCCTATTGATGTAAAGCGTTAAAGCGGTTAAAACGTGAGGAGGCGGGATCCGAGTCTTTAGCTATATTGAGACATGGTACTTAAGTCTCGGAGCATGATTCGGTGTGGACACCATAAGTACATTCTCGTCTCGAGTATC
Organism: Sulfolobales archaeon; assembly: GCA_038832865.1. Classification (GTDB taxonomy): domain Archaea; phylum Thermoproteota; class Thermoprotei_A; order Sulfolobales; family NBVN01; genus DRZP01. The sequence goes on along the minus strand of JAWBJE010000003.1, from coordinate 1,567 downwards.
GGGCATACGGCTTCCGTTACAGCGGGATCCCGACCACAGCGATGAGTACTCAGCCGTACGGTAGTGAGGAGAGCGCATCACCGTAAAGGGACTAGGCCAATCTTCAGCCGAAAGCGGTGACGGGCAGTGGGGCTACACCCTCCATCACGAACTTCGGGCACCCCTCTTCCCCCAGCACCCTTAGGGTTACTCTGTACAGGAACGGCCAAGCTCCATGTGGATGCCAGCCAAAGACCCCGCGAGACCAACTCCCAGATGTCCACTAAAGCCCCCGAAGACTGGGGAGAGGCTTTTTAAGTGGTTACCTACAGCTGTGTTGCGAGAGAGTGGGGAGAGCCTCTAGCGGCTTGCCGGTTAACTTCTATTTAACTTACAAGAGTGCGGTTAACTCCAGTTCAACTGCTCTATCGATGGCGGAGTCTGTGGCCCGCAAGTACGAACCCTTCAGCCATCCCCTCAGGGTCCTGATACTGGCCCTGCTACTGGCGCACGGGAGGCCGTCGTGAACCGCCCTCATGAAGGGGCTCAGCAAGCTGGTCGGGCCACTGAACCCCAACACTCTGGCCTTCCACCTGAAGAAGCTGGTCGAGTCAGGATACGTCGCAGGATCCAGGAGGTCGGTGTAGTGCTGATCCTCGGTAACTACAACCCCGAGACCGAGAACGTCCTCTAAGGATAAAGGAGGAGATAGCCAAGCTCTACCTCGACGAGGTCTACTTAGTCTCCTTAATGCTCGAAGACGTAAAGGTCTCAAAGCCTATTACCATGATAGGAAGTGTGTGGCTGTCGTGGAGAGTTACGGAGAGGGTACGCAACAGTGCGAGGTTGTGGAGAGCTCCATAGATTATAATCAACAGTTATAGCAGAGAGTGTGAAGCGCGGATAATTCGCAACAAGCTTCCAGAAGAAGTCTACATAGAGTACGCACAACGACTACACCATGTAATAGATAGTAATAGATAATCGGCGGACTTCTCAGCGATCAGGAGTATAGGATGCAACAGTATACACGACGAGAATCATTAATCATCATTAATCTTTGACTCGAAGCAGTGAATCGGAAACCGGTACTAGATTAGTGCTGTAGCTATTAAGAAGTACGTTGACACGGTAGCAATATCTCCTATACTTGTCACTACTGGTGCTGAGGCTATTGCGGGATCTATCTTCATTTTAGCCAGTATTATCGGCAGTAGCGCTCCTACAATATCGGCTATATAACAAGATACTGCTAGAGCTACCGAGACAACAGATGCTATTCTCAGAGAATACATTAAGTTTGTTGTGCTAATGTACGGTATTACGAATCCTATCAAAAATGCTAAAGGCGCTAGAAACATGAGCATAAATGTCGTCGTCGCAAACTCTTTGAGTACAACCCTAGCTATATCGCTTCTAGATAGTCTAATCTCTCCTGTAACAAGACCCCTCAAAATTAACGCTGTTGCTTGCGAACCTACGTTACCCGAATTATCCGCCAACATGGGCATGAAGGCTGCAAGTAGAGCTACTTTCTGGATAACGTTTTCAAACGTTGCGACTATCCCCCCAGTTACCATATTTATAA
>JAWBJE010000002.1:0-140958 GCA_038832865.1 Sulfolobales archaeon | reverse complement strand
CAGGTCTGGAGCCTATCTCTCTTACTAAGTACCCAGTACCGGTCTCACCACCGATCTCCTCGTCTGGTACTAGAGCTAACTCTAAGGTACCCCTAACCTTACCTACAGACTCAACTAAGGTCTTAGCGGCAGCGATAAATGCCGCAATACCGCCCTTCATATCCGAAGAACCCCTGCCATACAGTCTTCCCCCCTCGATGATGGGCTCAAAGGGGTTCTTACTCCAACCGCTCCCAGGAGGAACCACGTCGTAGTGCCCGTTGAACTGCAGAACTGGTTTACCGGTACCGTACTTTGCTAGCACGATATACCTAGGATACTGAGAGTAGTCTGGGTAGTATCTTTCAACGTAATCTCGAGGAACCTCGAAAACGGAGACCTCGAAGCCGAGGTTTTCAAGCACTTCTCTCGATAGCCTAGCGAATTCACCGTATTTTTCACCTGGTGGGTTGACTGTCGGTATGGACACCATGTCCTTTAGAACTTCTAGACCCCACTCAGTGTTTTTTGCTATACGATCTGCTTCACCCAACTCAATCACCTCTGTACGTAAGTTTAGATACTACTAAGGTAATAGGCAGGTTGAAGAGTAGACCCCAAATTATTGAGTGTATCCCTAAGTAGTCCGGCCAAACAAAGCAAGTTAAGACACCTACCACTAGACCAACTATGAGACCTGCTAGAACACCCTCTCGAGTAATCCATTTCCATATGCTCCCCAGAACCCATCCAGGGAACATCTGAGTTATTCCAGTGTACCCGACCAGCAGTAAGTAAACAATGTATGCTGGTGCTGTGTAGGCTAGGATAACACTTATAATAGTGAATACGACTATCCCCAACCTGCTAACTAGTATCACTTCATTCTCACTAGCTCCAGGCTTTATCCACCCCTGGTATATGTTTCTAGATAACAGACTAGCTTGAGTCAATATTATGCCTGCTGCTGACGACAGTGCTGCAGCCATTCCAGCAGCACCTATGAAACCTAAGGCTACTGGACCGAAGGTATCTCTTATAAGAGCTAGGAAGGCGTGATCAGCTACTGCCAGCTTCATGCCTAAGCCGAGAGCCACAAGCCCCGTTAGAGATGCCCAGATGATCCCTAAGACATGATACCAAGAGGTCATAGTTATACTCCTCCTCAGAACCTTAGCGTCTTTTGCGGGAAACACTATCTGCGCTAGCTGTGGCCAAACCCAGAACCCTAGCCCGCAGCCTACAGCAGCTGTTATAACCCATTGAATAGAGTTTCTACCCACTGCTGCCCAAAGATATGTGTGTTTCGGGGACGCTGATTCTACTGCAGCAAATAATCCGGGTAGTCCACCGAAGTAGTAGAAAATCAGTGAGAGCCCCCCACCCAGCATTGCTGCAAGCATTATCGCGCCTAGAAAAACGTTAGTTATTGCTACACTAACCATGCCACCGAGGAAGACGTATATCATCACTACCACAAATGATATCACGGCGACGTGCAGGGTAGGTAGGACGCCATAGGTGGAAAGATCTAGTACGTACTTAGTAGTTAGAATCTGAAGCTGACCGTAAGGTATGTTAAAGGTTATCCCCACTAGTGCTGTGAGAACCATTAGTAGTTTACTGCCATATCTCTACATAAAGAAATCCGCTTGTGTAAGGAGTCCTTGACCCTTAGCTATCTCCCAAATCCTCGGCGCGAAAAAGAACGCGAAAGTGTATGCTAAAGCTCCGTAGATCCATATATAGAGAACTGGCGCACCGAAGGCGTAGGCCCAACCCGAGGCTCCAAGAAAGGCGAAACCGCTGTAGATGACAGCTGCCATGTTCAGAAAGCTTACTACGAAGCCTAGAGTTCTACCAGCAACCATATACGTATCGACTCTAAGGACTTTAATTCTCAGTTTATACGCTAAGATACCTATAATGAAGGTTACCGCCAGGATAGTGGCGATGATTAAAGTAGCTATTGTTGCTTCTATCATGGTCTCACCTCGAGCACGTAATAAGCTACAGTTAACAGTATAGGGACAGCGAAAACCCATATTAGCACCCAGAACCACAGTAGCGGTATGCCGACAACATGAACGTCGGGCCTATTGACTACTGGTAGAATAGCTGATAGCATAAACTAGATGACCGCAGCAGCAGCTATGAATTTTCTTTCAGTAGCAGTTTTCCTAGACATGGCTTACTACCTCAAAATTAACCTTAAGTTTGAGACATAAATATTCGTTGTCGAGACTCTTCGCCACACCGGAATATAGCCTTTTTTTAAAGTTGAAATGCTATGAGAACTGCGAAGCACCGACTCAGTAGCTCTTTTAAAATCAAATCCTCGAGAACGTTGTTAACAACGATTGCTTATTACAGTGCTTGCTAAGGATCAAATTAGAGACTAACGGTGGTTAAATGCCTAAAGTAGTGAGCGATAAGGTTATTAGATATGTTGAAGGAGCTGTCCTCTCGATGCTTAGGCTTAGACGATATCTTCTATCGCGAGGTGTCGACCCAGAGGAGGTTAATGAAAGAATAAAAAAGCAGGCCATCGGTATGCTTGAAGCATCTGGGTTGAGCAAGGAGAAGATTATTGAGATTCTAGTTGAGCTTAAGCTAGTCGTTGAAACCCTCATAGACCTAGTAGATAAGTCGGATTTTCGTGAAAGTGACAAGCTAGGCTCCACCTGATGCTACGTGCGGTGGTCTAAAGCTCAAATTCTCGGGGGTGGACTAAGTGATGGTGGTACATCAGGGTGCTGGGACTATTAGCCCTAGTAGCTGTTGTGACGGCTATCATAGGTGGTCTGAAGATTGGTTTAAGTCTGGGGCTATCCATTACTTTAACAACTATAGGTTTAGGCCTGTTTATGGGCAACCTCCAGAGAGCGTTAGTAGTAGCCCTTTTAAACGAAGATACCTGGATGCTAGTTCTCTCAGCATTGACTATAGCCACTCTGGCCGAACTCTATAGAATCACGAAAGCTGTGGAAGAGCTCGGTCAAGGACTATCCAGCGCTTTGAGAGACCCGAGATTGGGACTCGCTGTCATACCCGCGGTAGTCGGCCTCATGCCGATTGCCGGCGGAGCCCTACTCTCAGCTCCAGTGGTCGGGTCTCTCGGGGCTCCTGTCGGATTCTCAGCGGAAGCACTAGCTTACATAAACGTGTGGTTCAGGCACGTGCTTATTTACTCGTACCCATTTTCTCAGCTAATAGTCGTCCTTTCTCAGCTAACGGGGATCCCGATTTTAACCCTAATGGTGACTACCTTACCTATGACAATACTAATGGCCGCTATCGGGGCAGCAACTCTCTTGAAAGCTAAGGTGACACCTCCAGAGCAAACTAGGAGATACCATAAGGAGAACATTAAAGCGTTAATACCCTTGGGAGTAGCCGTAGCCCTCTTAATACCCCTAGTGTTACTCGTTGGAAATTGGGCTATTCCACTAGGTACTTCGGTTGCTATCCTCGTTCTCGTTAAACTTAGAAAGGCTTTAAAGCTACTACCACATGCTCTTATCTCCGAGCGAGTAGGTGATATCATCTTAGCTGTCGTGGCAGTAGTAGTGCTTAGGGAGGTAATATCATTAAGTAGTGTACCTAGAGAACTACAGGAAGTCGTTAGCGGCTTTATTCGAGTAGAGATAGCTATAGCTATGCTATCTACCCTAGTATCTATAGCTACGGGTTCAGTCATGACCGGGCTCTTCGTTAGCTTACCTATTCTCTCATCACTAGGTACGGAAAGCGTTGGCTCAGTACTTCTTGTCTATACGTACTCCTTCTTAGGCTATGTAGCATCGCCTACGCATCTTTGTCTTCTATACACGGTAAAGTACTTTAAAGCAAATTTGATAGGTACCTATAGGTATCTCCTACCCTCGGTACTTCTAGCTCTGGCGGCAGGTACCGTATATTACCTAGTTATATGGACCAAGGGATGAAGCCTCTCGGAGCTGCTTCAGGTTTTGCATCAATTTATGTTACTCGGTGAATGTGGTGGAAACGTTCGTAAGCGACTTTGCGTGGCTAAACACGTGGAGACAACTCAACGAAGAAGCTAGAACCCGTGTATGATGCGGCTCTCCCCTAAGCACGGGAGATGTGGGATGCTGGGGGTTACCTTGAATGCTTCCGAGTCCGATGAGAACCTTAGCGGGACACGGCGGAGCGAGAATGAAGTTACAAGTTCAACTAACATAAACCTATACTAACCTCCTATACTAACCTATACCGGAGTTAAACCCTTTCTTAAGCTCATAGAGCTTTTATTTTATCGTTCGCTAACTGTTATCATGCGGTACCGATGACTAAAGAAAGCGGCATTTACGAGATAGCTCTAAATCTTGGAACTCTCCTCTACTTTCTTTCACTTCACTCTATAGCACCTTACATATCTAGGTATGCTGTATCTCTCGGCGCGAGTGAGTACGAAGTAGCCATGCTAGGCCCCACGCTTTCACTGATAGCTATAACGCTCAGACCACTCAGCGGGTCACTTATCGACAGGGGCTTATTGCGTCAACTGATGATTTTGGGAGTAGGTCTAGCTATGGCTGCGCAAGCTCTCTACAGCGTTACTTTCAGCGTTACTCTTCTATATATCGGAAGAGGGCTTCAAGGCATGGGAATAGCTCTCTTTGTACCGGCCTCAGTATACTCAGCTACCTTAACTGGTAGAAATGCGGCTAGCTCACTAGCATGGAGATCCACTATGATAGGGCTCTCAATGGCTCTTGGACCAGCGATCGGAGGCTTTATAGTGAGTACCTACGGCTACAGAACCCTATTTACCACATCCCTCGTGTACTTACTAATATCGGGATTACTGAACTCCTTAGCTCTAAGGAAGCTGAAAACCCCTGAGAGAACGAGAGACGGTGGGTGGTTAGAAGACCTCTTAAGCAAAGACTTTCTTATTTCTTCTTTTGCTATTGTAGCATATAGCATCCTATATAACTGTTTTTTACTATTTCTTCCCGCCCATCATAGCGCTTTAGGCATGGATGTGACCATAACTACCGTATTGTTTACTACAATCTCAATATCGAACTTCGCCTCTAGAATGGTACTCTCGATAGTGATGAATAGAGTTAAATACTCGCTTACTGCGGCGCTAGGGTTCGGTCTAGCTCTTCTCGGGATAACCTTTATAATCCTTAACACAACGTCTCCGTATTTAATGATATATGCGGTTATAGCCGGGGTCGGCGGAGGCCTCCTAATCCCGTCTCTACAAGTATTAGCCTTACTCAACATTAAAGCTAGGAGTAGAGGATTAGGCTCCGGAGTCTATACAGCAATGTTTGACGTCGGAAATGTGATTGGACCTCCATTAGCGATAGCTCTAGGCGGTACGTACCTAGGTTCTCTGAAGATTTCGCTCGGGATTTCCTCTTCAGGATTCGCCATCCTGCTAGCCTATAACGTTTCGCATCTCGTTCGCAAAAATTTAATAAAGAGAACGTTAAATTAAGTGCTTCTAAAAATACGTGCTTTTAACACTACTTACCCGCCAAGGTAATTCTAGGTATATAGATGGCTGGAAGAGAGAATCTCCCGAATCTCTCGAGACTTCCTGAAATCCTAACCTCAGCCGGTTTTAGAACTTCGTAGATGTTACCCGACAGCACGACTCCCTTAATTGGGAATTTCTCTTCTCCACTTTCTACGTACATACCGTTTGTTATCGTCGCGTTAAGTAACCCGCTGACGGGGTTTGAAAGCCACTCCCCTATAGTCGCATATACTACGACACCCTTCTTAACGTCCTTGACTAAGTCGCTCAAATCACCGCTTCCGGGCTCAACGAGTAAGTTCGATATCCATGGTGTTGGAGTAGAGTACGGTACGTTCCTAAAAGCGTTACCTGTCGAGCTCTTGCCTTCCGCGAGGGCAGTATATGTATCGTATAGGAATCCGTTTAGAACCCCTTTGTCGAAAACTACTTTTCTCTTAGTTGGAACACCTTCGTCGTCGAAGCCCTTAGTACCCATAAGGCCGGGATACGTGCCGTCGTCGACGAGGGTTAAGTTCTCGGATAACACCTGGTGACCGACCTTACCCTTGAGTGGCGACCTACCTTTCTGCACTGAGTCAGCGCAAACAGCTGGCACAATGAGCGACTGTATGACACCAGCAAAAACCTTCGGTATAAAGACTAGCTCGTAGTTACCAGTGTCTACTCTCTTAGCACCAAGAGTTTTAACTGCTACTTCTGTTGCCTTACTGATAATCTCGTCTGGATTGAACCTAGCTAGAGTCGGTGCGACGTACGCCTCGTAATAACCTGATTCCTCTCCAGCTTCGGTGGCTTTAACGCTGACAAACACGTTAAGCTCGGTGGAGTCTTCTCGCTGAATCTCTCCATAGTTATTACCTATAGCTCTCTCAATCGTACTTAGGTGGATACTAGCCGAGCTTGTAAAAGCCCTTCTGTCTATTTCACTCGATTTCTTCAGAAGGAACCGAGTTATCTCTATAAAGTAGTCGGTCTCCGGCTCCACGATTTTGGGGTCTAGAGTTTCCTCTACATGAGACTTACCTAGCCCTTTAGGTAGGGAGACCCATAACGGGTCTTCGGGAAGGGTTTTAGCGATCTTTACGGCAGTCTCGACTATCGAGTCTAAGTCCTCAGCTCGCGAGATCATCCCTCCCTGTACAGACACTTTCTTGCCGATTATTACTCTGACCCCGACATCTATTCTCTCTCCCGAGGACAGCCTCTCAATACCTCTAGTAGTTCCAACTATGTCTGTTCTAATCCTTCTGATAACGTATACTTCTACCTCGTCTACGCCAAGCTTCGTGCCAACCTTAATCCCTCGTTCCACAATGTTCTCAATCATTCTACCCACCACCAACAACTATTTTTCTCGTCCGCATATGCGGTCCTCCATCTCCGACTCTAACAGTCTGACCTCCCTTACCGCATCCGCCAAAGACGCTAGTCGTTACCTTAAGGTCGTTAGCTACGGCATCAACCTCTTTTAAAGTTTCGAGAATATTACCGCTGACCACAACACCCCTCACGAGCTCTACGGGTTCACCGTTTCGTATTATGTAGGAAGGACCTATGCTGAACGTAAACGTTCCTACGGATGGATTGACTTGACCTCCCATAGCGCCTTTGCCCCTTAGATAAATGCCGTGGGAAACGCCCTCGAACAGCTCTTCGACTTTCCACTCTCCAGGTTCGGCGTAATAGTTTGTCTGTCTGACGAGAGTGTCGAACGATATATCCTGAGCCCTTGCGTTCCCAGTCGGCTTAAGGTTTAATTCTTGGGAAGTGTCACGGCTTGTGAGGTACTCCTTGAGTATGCCCTTATCTACCACGATGGTCTTCCTCTTTTGCACCCCTTCATCATCGTAGGGAACGGGATAGCCACCTTCAACTAAGCCGGCATCCACTATCGTGATCAACTCGCTAGCGACTTTCTCACCTATCCTGTTCTTAAGTATCGACGCTCCAGCCACTACTCCATCACCCTCACTAGCGTGTCCAAAAGCCTCGTGTAGCAAGAGTCCCACTACTTCGTTATCCATCACTGCTACGTACGTTCCCGGCGGCGGAGTCTTGGATTGCGAAGCCTTAATGGCTAGTTTGTCTATTTCTTCTGCGAATGAGTTCCAATCTCTTTTCTCGATATGCTCGTATCCTCCGATATACGATTCTCTATCACTTACTCTCTCTATGACCACCCCGTATTTAGCGACAGCCATGTGGGCGAGACCTACACCTACTACGTCCACTTCAACTACCGTACCTTCGCTAGTTACTATAACCCTTCTATCTCTCTCTAACCCAAGGCGTGTTACAGCCGACACTATTCCTTCGCGCTTAACGCTGTTCGTGTTTACCTCTCTCACCAAGTCTACTTTTAGCTTGGGCTCGACAGCGTGGGGGTCTATCTTAAATTCTACTTTATACCTGTCCTTAACGGGGGTTGCCGGAGTGAACGATTTCTTACCGTACTGACTCGCTACTTTAGCTAGAGCGATTGCCTTATCGACCGCCTTGAGAATGCTTTCACGATCCACAGATGTAGTATAAGAATAACCTGTACCTCCCTTAATTACTGCTCTAACTCCAAGACCAACGACTCTACTTACAGTGTAGCTTCTCAAAATTCCGGTATCGTACACTACAGTCTCGTAAATTCTATCCTGAAGTCTGACAATAGAGTGTTCAGCGCCTCTCTTTAATGTCTCCTCGAGAACCCAATGCGCTGTATCTACATTGACCATCACTTTACCCACCAATCATATAGAAGAAGACGCTAAAAATAACCTGTGACATTATCATTCTCCTGGGCAGCCTCCATGAGCTTTTTACGTGTTTGGGCGATAGACGCTCAGGCCAGCTCTCAGGCAGACTTATACGAGTTGAGCCCACTGCCTAGTCCCCTCTTTATATCTCATTTGGCTCTCGTCGGGCTCTATGGCGCTCAGAGTAGCCATGAATGTTCTACATCCTGGTTTAGCTTTGGTAGAATCAGCACTCCCACCTAGCTCTCTCCATACCGGCAGATTTCACGCATCAGCAAATCAACATAACTCAACACGAGACGTTAATCAGTTACCTGAGGATACAATCGTTTGACCTCGCTTACTGCTAGCTGTAGCCGTAAACCTCACTTTAGGTTGGGAGGACACCGACGTTAGTTGCGAATCCATACAGATAAGATGCTGTCGGATTATCTGCTGTTGTGACACATTAGATACCTCTGATATGAGTTCTTATCTCAATCACATCTCCATCTGACAGAACGTGGTCTAAACCAACCTTCTCTCCCGGGTATTTAGCCGAGGGTCCCCAAATTCTCGCATACTTAAAGTGCTTGAGGAAGTCCTCACGTATATGCTTAATGACGTCTTCAACCGTAGAACCCTTCGGTAGCACTAGGGGGTCTTTTGACGGCTCCCTAGAGTTTGGCTCCTTGGTGTACACCCTAATCAGTTCTAACACGTTGAATACCGACTTGGGGACCAGGTCGATTCCCTGCTTCGTAATAGCTGATACCGGAACGATCTGGACGTGAGGTGTGAGGACGCTAAGTTCCCTCACATGTTTTTCTACCACGTCGTAGCTCACTAGGTCTACCTTGTTTAGCAGTACAACGGAGGGCTTGTAGACTACGGTCTCAAAGAGGGCTTTCTCTACGTCGTCTATAGAAACCTCACCATAGATCTTAACAAGAGCGTTGAAAACTCTATACGACTCCAGAAGCTTTCTCACGTCATCCTCCGTTCCATCTAGAATCTTTCCCATTCTCACGAGCCTAATACCCGAGTACGCCTTACTTCTCTCTATCTGAACTCTACCTCTAGGCCTCCTAAGCACTATACCAGCGTCCTCCAATTCCTTCAGCAAGGTTCTGTACTGACCTACGGGGTCCGCAGAAGAGTCAAGAACTATAGCAAGGGCATCGGCGTTTCGCGCTAAACCGAATAACTTAGCTCTCCAACTTACCTTTCCCGATGTAGCTTCGGGTACGAAAGGGGGAGAATCAACAAGCTGAATCTGCACGTCCTCAAACAACATCATCCCTGGAACTGGATACATGGTGGTGAAAGGCATGCCTGTTACCTTGGACTTAGCGTTAGTCAAAGCGTTAAATATGGAACTCTTACCGGAAAGTGTATACCCGAGTAGAACGACCTGAGCTACTCCATGCTTCTCGATAAAGAACGACGGACCACCTCTCCTACGCTTACACTCCTCGAGTTCATCTCTGAGCTCGGAGAGCTTCCTCCTAACCCAAGCAACTAAGTTCTCGGTCCCCTTATGCTTGGGAACTGCGGAGAGAAACTCCTCTAGAGCTCTTATCTTCTCCTCAATGGTCCGCGCTTCTAGGTATTTAACCCACTTGACTCTAGCTTCCGCCGGTAGGTTAGTAACCATAGCTCTAAGCTCCATTAGTACCTTCTAGAGTACCTCATCAGCGTCCTAGCTTCATCACCGCACAAAGGACACTTTAACCCCTTGATCTCGGATTCCCCGACTTTCAGAGGAGTTCCAAGCGCTTTTCCACCTACTCTAGCTTCTAGCTCGGTAGCACAAGACACTCTACCACACCAAGGAAGCTCAACTATGTTACCGCTAGAAACGGCTTTCTCAGCTTCCTCTACGCTGGTTGCTTTAATCACGTGGCTAGCAAATCCTCGCAGAGCCTCGGACTTGATAGCCTCATCGTATTCCATACCAATCCTCTTGACTTCCTCGACGAGTTCGCTGATTCTTACTGAGCATCTTGACCTTGTGTCTCTTCTGACCACAGTCACGTCCTCTTTCTGTAGCTCCTTAGGTCCTATTTCAATTCTAAGAGGAACTCCTCTTCTTTCCCAATAGTAAAACTTATCTCCCGGAGTCATATCTTCTCTATCGTCTACTACGGACCTCAATCCTCCTGCGCGGAGCATTTCTGCGACCTTACTACACAAATTCATTATTCTTTCACGCACTTCTGCCGGTCCAGCTGGTATAGGCACTATCACGACCTGAACTGGTGCGTACTTGAAGGGTAGCCTTAGCCCGGTCTCATCACCATGAACTGATATTAAAGATGCTATAACCCTCTCAGAGATTCCATAGCTAGTTTGCCAGCCGAAATCCATCGATCCGTCAGGCATGTGAATCCACACATTAAACGCTATTGTGAAGGACCTGCCTAAATTGTGGACAGTCCCGATCTGCAGAGTCTTACCATCGGGCATTAGGGTATCAAAGGCTATAGTATAGATTGCTCCAGGAAACTTGTCCCACTCAGGCCTCTTGGAGACAACGAAAGGTATCCCAAGCTCCTTAAAGAAAGTACTGTAGACCTCAACAGCTTCAGCGACCTGCCTCTCCGAATCTTCGTAAGTTGAGTGAAGAGTGTGTGCTTCCTTAAAGGTTGTAACTTCGCGAACTCTTATCATTGCTCTAGTTGCCGCAGTTTCATACCTAAATATGCTTACTACTTGGTAGTACTTCTTTGGCAATTGCTTGTAGCTCTTGATCCACAAGGATTCTAGGTAAGAAAGAGAGGTCTCACTAGTTGGTCTTAACGCTAACTTCACGTCTAATGGAGTGAGACCACCGTGTGTGACCCAGTAGACCTGATTTTCGAATCCTCGGATATGCTCGGACTCCTTGGCCAGTATATTATCCGGTATGAGTATAGGAAGAAGTATTTCTTCATGGCCTGTGGAATCTAGTAGATTTCGCATCAGCTCTATGACGTATTTCCTAATTTTGAAGCCGTACGGTAGCCAAACGCCCATGCCTTTAATAGGGTACCTCCCGTAGTCGTAGATCTCAGCTTCACGCAGTATCCAATCAAACCACTCGTCAAAATCCCGCCCGAGGTCTCTGTAGACCCCCATTCAGCTCCCTCGGTTACTAATTACAGAACGAACTATAAAAGTAATCTTCTAACCCCAGACGATTACCTAGCTCTCGAAGAGATTAACGTAGTGGTCTTCACTATCTTAGGGTGTTTTCTCATCCGCGTGACCACTTTATCGAGAGAGCTCAAATCTGCTGTTTCAAGAATCACGACCAGATCATACTCTCCATAAACCACGTCAGCCTCAATTTTAATGTCTGCTTCTGCCATTTTCATCAGGTCGTTCAAGACCTCGTATTCGCTTCCTATTGAGGTTGTAACGAGAATATACGCTCTAACACCCACGGCTGACACCACACAGTGGGATTAAGCTAAACCTTTAAAGGTTTACCTCGGATGCTAGATGCCGGGAAGGTTTACAGATGAACGCCGTTGCTATCGTAGGTGCTGGAATATCCGGACTTCTATCTGCGTATTACGCTGCGAAAAGACCGGAGTGCTCACGCCTCAGGGTTTACGAAGCCAGGCACAGCATCGGGAGACCGCACTGTACGGGTCTCGTATCTGAGGAGACCACTAGTAGAATACCTTTTGCTAGAAGGCACGTATTACACAAGTACTCGTCAGTGAGGATCATGGTTCCGGAACTTAGAGCTGAAGTCAATATAGCTTTTGAAGACTGCGGCATCATTAGGATAGATAGAGTTAAGTTGGAGAACACTTTATACCAAGAGCTTTTATCCCTCGGGGTGGAGGTCTCTCTTAGCGATCCGGTTCTCGCGATATCCGACCAGGGGAGTAGGTGGAACGTCCACTCTAGGCGCCATACGGGCGAATACGATCTCCTAGTTCTAGCCTCAGGATATAACGTCAGGCTGGTCAAGTCCGCTGGACTATCGTGCAAGATGGAAAAGATGTCCGGTGTGCAAGTAGAACTAGAGACTAGTAGCAGATTAAACATCATCGATGAAGATACCGTCTTGGTTATACTGTCTAAGCAATTTGGTGGTGGATTTGCCTGGGTTGTACCAACGGGAGTGAGAGCTTTATTAGCCGGTTGCGCTACGGCGCCTAACGTGATTGAGTCGGTAAAGTGTCTAAGATTATTGCTATCCGTGATATCAAGAATGACCGGAGGAGTCAAACTCTCCTCTAAACCGTTCGGGGGAATCGTTCTTAGAGGCTATCCTATAAGACCATATAGTAAAAAAGCCATGGGAATAGGTGATTGTGTGTCTATGGTCAAGAGCCTGAGTGGTGGTGGTTTATACGCGATATCGCTTGTTTCAAGATTCGTTGGTCCGTTTGTATCACAAAAATATAACCTCTTAAGAGAAGTAAGACTACTAAGTAAGGAACTAAAAAAGCAGTACTTCTTAGCGAAAGCGGTTCAAACCGTGATAAGGGTAGCTGAAGCAGTCGGCGTAGAGGGTCTACGACTTGAAATATGGAGCCGCGGGGTTAGCTACGACGACCATCTTGGTATCCTGTACGAAGTTTTGAGCAACAAAGAATCTCTCATAGCTCTTGCGCGAAAAAAGGCCGTCACATTGCACATAGACCCCGCCAGAACCCGCAAAAAGCGTCACGTATTCGGTTCTCTGTTGTCCTAGCGAGCTTCGTGTTACGAGTAGACCGCCTCGGGACCACTCATACTGCCTACTCGGAATTAGATGTCTAGCACAAACCTGAGTATCCATCTGCCATCGGACTGTATTATCTCCATCAGTGAGTAAGTAACGGCTTTTACTTCCGTTCTTACCTCATGTTTTTTCGGATCAAAATAATCACCAAAGCACAGTGCCCTAAATACATACTCATCCTCTTCCTTCGTGATGTACTCAACTCTGATTTGACTGAAGACGAGATTTGACCTACCGTACTCTATTAAGAGGTCCTCGAGCCATCTATAGAGAGAGTTCTCCAAGTCGAAGCCCCTATCCTCTATAACGCGGGCCACTCTAGGCTCAACCTTACTAGTATCAGTCATTACTTCGAAGAGGGCTAAACCAGCTAGCTCGAAAGCTCTCTCTAAGCTTTCACCACACACCTCAATGTAAGCGTCTGCTGTATGTTCAAGAAACTTGATGTAGTCGCAGCTCACCGCGATATCGCCTCTGCGCAGATTGAGATAAACCTTTGGGCGTCCTGAGCCATCGAGACGTTGTTAAACATGACGTAAATCTCCTTTGAACCCATGGCTATCTCCCTTAGTGAATCGCATAGGGTCTTAAGGTCCGCATCCGTGTACTTGTAACTATAATTAACGTCCTTTCCACCTATCCCATGAAGCCTAAAGTAACTAATCTCCTTGACCACGACGGGCTTAGACCTGAACGGATCCACCACATGTATGAGGTTATCCTGCGACTCTATAATTCTTTTAACTGCTTGAGGGTGGTTCACCCAAGTACCCCTTGGTTCCCAACCAACTACAAACCCTTTTTGCGTTGCGGCAGAGAAGAAGTCTAGAGAGTTCCTAAGATTCTCGTCCGAATAGCCAAAAGAAGGTGGAGTCTGAACTACTATGACCTTGGCTTCTAAAGCTTTAGCTCTCTTCACCGTCTCTTCCCATAGTTCTAGGTTCTCTCGTGTTGGTTTAAGAAGCCCTATACTGCCTCTCAGGGTCTCACTTGGCTTTCTCTTAGCCCTTCTCCACGTCGGCGAATCAAGATCATGTGTAACCCCCTGGTAAGCTTTCATGTTGAACACGAAGCCTCGTGGGGACTCTTCGCGGAGGAGCTTCATTCTGTCCACGGCGGGTAGGTCGTAGAAGGTTTCCTGGATTTCTACTGTTTTAAACGTAGAGTAGTACTTAGACTTACTCATGCAGTAGCCGCAGCATCCTACGTATACAGAGCGCATCCTACTGGACCATGTGTGTAAGGATGTTAGCTAGAGATATAACCTTTTCATAGCTACCGGACACAGCCCGCCTCATTCCGATTCGAAAACACTTAAAACCATGACTAACTAGAGTTTTCTATGGGTACTTCCAGTGAGAGTTTACGTGACGGCTCCCGGGAAAGTCACTTTGTTTGGTGAACACGCCGTCGTCTATGGACAACCGGCTATAGTGGCTTCCATAGACAAAAGGGTCCATGTTATTGCTGAGCCCAAATCTGATGGTACTATAACTATTGAAGCCCGTGACCTTAGGGTCCCCGGTGTGATTGTTACCTACAAAGAGGGTGAAGTAACGGTTGAAACGGATTACGGCCTAGTATTACCAGCTATATCGTATCTCAATAAAGCCATAGAAATAACCTCTAAGTACCTCGGTAGTAGGCATGGCGTCAAGTTAGTCGTTCGCTCCGAAATGCCGGTTGGCGCTGGACTGGGGACCTCAGCAGCTGTTGCTGTAGCAACGATAGCTGCTTATGCGTATAGTGGCGGTTACGAACTCTCTATGGATGAGATAGCTAGACTGGGATGGGAAGTCGAAAGAGCCGTTCAGGGAGTTGCATCACCTATGGACACCTCGATAACTACTTATGGAGGGTTTATGAAGATAGAGTACAGCGGCGATAGAGTGAGGCGGGAGAGCTTGAACGTGAACGGCGACCTCCCGATAGTTATAGCTTACGTGGAAAGAGAGTTCAAGACTAGGGACATGGTTTTGATGGTGCGTGAAAGGCTATTAAAGTATCCACAACTCTATGGAAAAATAATTGAGTTAATAGGGGAGGTAACCAGAGCAGCAGAAAAAGCACTAATGAAACGTGACCTACACGAGCTAGGGCACCTGATGAACTTGAACCACGGTCTTCTTGACTCTCTTGGGGTTTCTACTAGAAAACTAAACGAAGTTGTTTATGCTGCTAGAAGCTCTGGAGCGCTTGGCGCAAAGCTTACCGGTGCTGGTGGAGGAGGATGTGTCATAGCCTTAAGTCAGCCAGAGAATCTAGAAACCGTTGAGACAGTCATGAAGTTCTTGAGCGACTTCACTATGAAGACTTCCCTCGGTTCCGAGGGGGTAAGAGTAAAGACGGAAAAAGGATAATTATTCGAAAAGCGTAATTCTACGCAGACGACCTATCTGCGTAGCTCTTAGTGTATTTGAGAGGTTTCAACTTTTCTAGTACAAAATCGTAAGCCAGTTCGGGTTTACTCTTTTCGCCACACGTGTAGATATCTATAATACCGTAGGAGTATCCTCTGTAAACATGAATAGCTAAATGAGATTCTTTAACGAGCACTATAGCACCATACACTGTCGGCTTTTCGTAAGTTATGGCTTCAACCACGTGCATGTTAGCTACGCTGGCAGCATCAAGAAGTATGTTCCTTAACTCTTCCGGAGTACGCTCTCTAAATCCGTATATTTCCCCGAACACGTGCTTACCTACTATCCTATCCTCCTCCATCTTACTTTTTTTCCTCGAAACTCTTCTGGGCGGTGTAACTTAATAACGCTCTTAGTATTATATAGCATTAAAATGCGAATAACATCCCTAGAATCAATTACTTGCAACATTAGATAAATAGCGAACACTCAAACCTAAAAGCCGTGGTATGCAGTAGTATACCCCAATTGCTACGCTAAAGCTACACGCGACCTAACTACTCACTTTTCCATCAATCCGTACGTGTCTATCGGGTACTTAAGTATAGCAACCACTCCGCCGAACGCTTTTACCTTACTGAACACGTGTGTTTCCTCAGGGACTATCCTAACTTCACCCCCGCTGGCCTCCGTTTTCTCCATGATTTCGTTTACTAACTCCGCATGCTCACCATAAAGCACGTCCTCATTAACGAGCAACTTCAATATCGCACCCGAATCAGCTAGCATTTTTAAAACATTAATTCCATATGCTACTCTACTGCTTCCGGTGGAGAGGTACTTCATAAACTCCTCGAAAACCGTTTCGATAACTAAGATGTTGTGAGTTTGAAGTACGTTCTTAAAGGTATCTCGCTTCATTAGCTCTACTATACCTGGCCTTCCTCCAGTACTGACAGAGTCCGCAAAAACCGGCTTACCGAGTCTTCTGCGGAGAGAATCTATTACGTAGTCCTTTAGGAAAGCTGGAGAAGCCACAATAATGACATCCGGGTTCTCGCGCAAGGCAGAGCTAACGACCACTTCCGATATTATTTCAGCAAGCTCTTCGACCGACGGACCGTCATCCCGTAGACCGGGGAGGTTCCTTTCGGTAACATATTTAATCCCCTGCTCTTGAACGAGAGCCACAGCTATTTCGTCGAAATCAAACGCTGCTAGTAGAGCTTTTACTCTCCTTGCTGAAGCTTTTTTTAGTCTATTAATCTGCTCTTGAGTCCATTTAGGTTTAACTATGGTTATCTCGGACCCTATGTCAATGTTCAGTGTGTGGTGGGAGCCCTTCAAGCCGTATTCCTCCGGACCCTCTAGTATTCTCCCGTGTACTCTCAGCCTGCCACCGAAAGGCTGGAAGTATACGTTTTGAACCTTGATGGCTAAAACCATCGGTAGACGCCTCTTACCTTCTCCATCTACTTTGACATCGCGCAGGGTCTTCGCTATTACCACGTCCTCTTTGGAGATCACGTTCTTCAGAATCCATAAGTCATCTTCACACTCCACTCGAACTTCAATAGCGCCGTGTTTAAGGTCTTCTTTAACGATCTTCAAATTTGACACCTCAATACCTGTTTGTTTAAACTTCATATAGAGACTTCAGGCCGGATACCCTGAGGTGCATCGTGTTGAATACCCCTATTATTGCCAAATATAGAAAAAGGTCAACTACATACCAATCGTCTTCTCCTGCTATACCTATTATAGTAAAGGGAGTCCAACTCAGCCTTAACGGAGAATACGGTGGAGGGACCCCGAGGAGGTACGACACGTAGCGGGTCACATAGATCATGACTAAGACTCCTACCCATAGTGCGATAAGGTTTATCCACATCAGCCCCCTTATGCTCTTATAGAGACTATCGTACTTAGCCTTAATCGCCCTCCATCTCTTCCGCTTGCTTGGTGAAGTTTCACGAAGTTTTGTAGCGACGTACTCGAGTTCTCGAAGTACCTTGTCTAGCTTAACCTTCCTTATGTAGGCTCTGATGAGGAACGTAACAGGTAGAAGACAAACTAAGGGAAGAACTATATGGACTGCGAGACTGAAAGCGACTAGAGCTATGCTTGCGACCATGGCTATATTTCCTCTACCACTTTAACGAGTTCTTCAGCCGCTCTTTCGACGCACCCTTCGCTATTTTGTATGAAACGAAGAGCTGCCCCGGATATCACCGAGCTCGCGATAGCATAGTACCGGTTTATTTGGAGGAGCTCCTCTATGGTTTCCCTAGATGATAGATCAGCTCTGTACCTACCCGAATCCCTTAGTTGCCTCGACAGTATTTCGCTTGGACTAGCCTCGATAACCGCTATAACGCTGGGTCTGAGCTCACGCAAGACAGCTAGAGGCAGGCCCGGCCAGTAGCCTAGCTGAGTTTTAATCACGGCATGAGTGTCAACTATACCGATCACTCTATCTCCAGACAGGGTCTCAAGCTCATTACGGATACTCCTGGCAGCTGCCTCCTGGGCTTCTAGCTGAGTGGTTAGGCGTAGACTCCTTATTTCGTCTCGACTCTTAACCACTCCAGACTTTCTGAGGTACTCTAGCATGTAGTCACCAAAGTTTACTAGCCTCACAGTATACCCTCTTTCGGACAGCTTTTTAGTGGCTACAGCTAAAACAGTACTCTTCCCTACTCCCGGGACGCCAACCACTATAACGACTTTCAACATGGCTACTCTCCCACGAGTCTCCTAAGCACCGGGTACATTTCGAGGGCTTGCTCGTATGTTAGAGCAGTATAGATCTGTTGAAGTATTCCAGCGGCGAGTAGGAGACCTATACCTCCACCATAGGCGTTGAAAATATCTGCTACGATAGCTAGCGAAGCCACTATAATGGAGCTAAGCACAGCTAGAGGGTATACGTACCTAGCGAGCACGGACTCTAGAACCTTGGGATTAGACCTCATTCCTGGGATGCTTATCCCGGACTTCACCAGGTTTTCGGCTTGGCTTGCCGGACTCAGTCCTCCCACCTCTACCCACATCAACCCGAAGAGCACGGCTAGACCGATGAGCACGATGGCATATATCATTGACCTCACCGGGTCGTATATCACCTCAAGGAGCCCTCTAGGAGGGCTCAAGTACATTAGGATACTGTTAAGAGCCCCGCTTAGCCACGGCAGCTGGGGTAAGTAAGCTTCGACCATGTTTCTTATCAACAGTATGTTGGATATGACTATGCCGACTAGAAGAACCGGTATGTTAGACACGTAGAGAAAGTTTAGTGGGACTCTGCCGCGAATTCCAGGGACCCTCTGAACTGTGACGGGAACGTTAATTTTCATCCCCTGTAGGTATACTACGATTACTAGCAGCATAAACGTTGCTATCATGCCAGTTAGCGATGGTAGCACTGCCGCTTCACCTCCAGCTAGGTACCCAGGCACATGACCGTAAAGCAATCTCACGGTATCTATTTCTCCACCCACAAGCCCGTTTATAATGTACGGGACTACTCCATAGCGATACGTCTTAGCGGAACCATCTAGAGCATATACCTGGACGCTAACTGGAGCGAATATATCCCAGACGATGGTCCTAGCGACTCCGGCAAGTATAAATAGACTCACACCCGAGCCAATACCGTACCCCTTCTGTATAGACTCGTCAAGCATCATCAGTATTAGGGCTCCGATGAAGAACTGTAGAGCGATAGAGACAGTTACAAATACGTTCTGTCTGTAAGCCAGGGCAAACCCGGCGGCCTCTACTATCGCTATTATGAGAGCTAGTCCTTTCTCCGATTGGGTAAACTTCTTTCTATCATCTGGATTAGTTAGGTCCAACTCTATAAGCTTGCCGCCTACTAACACCTGAATTATAAGACCCGCCGTCACTATCGGTCCTATACCTAACTGAGCTAGAGTCCCAGTAGTAGCTGCGAATACTACCTGCATTACACCAGGTAGCTGAGGTCCGGTAGCAGCAATCGCAGGATATACAGTTACTGAGGCCATCGCATAGTATATGATTACAGCTGCTAGAGTAAACAGGAGTCTGTACCTTAGGTCAGGCCTTCTGGACGGTTTCGGAGCTGACGGGACCATTTCACCTAGCCGTGCAAGGAAGTCTAGCACTCCCATTTACGTCACACCATCCCTATTTCTTGCCTAGAAATCAGTGAACTGATAGCTTAAAAACTGTCCAGAGACTAGAAGGGAGAACATGGCGTTCTAGCTATTCACTAAGAAACTTCACCATCGTAAATAGTGTGATACGGTTGACCGGAGTGCCAGCGAACCTGGCTATACACTATGGCGCGTGCTCAACTTACGCGAAGGTTGCTTACTAGCTTGGTTTAACTACAGCAACAGCGTATATGTGGGGAACGTAAGGAAGGATGGTAAAGCCGGTTGTCTACTTCCCCGATTGCTTCGAGAGTATCGTCACTTCTCCACCGGCTTTGCGTATTTTTTCTATAGCTTCTTTCGTCGCTTTATATACGACCACCTTGAGCTTCAGGTCTACTTCTCCTTGGCCAAGAAGCTTGTTATACCCGAGCGTTGCTAAGTTGAGAACGTAGTGCTCTCCCTCTCTCTGTATCTCACCCCTAGATTCTAGGTATTTCACTAATTCGCTTAGTTCGCCGACGTTTATGGTTCTATATTTTTCCTTGATCTTGATTGGATAAGTAAATCCCTCCTTTCCGTACCAATTGGGGAAGTATTTAATTACCCAAGACCACTTATGTTTATGCATGCCAGCAGCCCCCCTACCGCCTCTGCTACCGCTCTTCCTGTGCTGACCTATACTACCGTAGCCGTGAGTCCTTATACCGCGCATCGACCTACTCTTCTTTCTTCTTCTTACTACCATGTAAATCGCCTGCTATATGAGTCTGATGAGAAGACTATTTATCTCCGCCCCTCTATATCCGAGCTCGCCTCCGGACCCATAAGGCTTCTTAATGCTTCCTTTAAAGCCTCCACGCGGTGGATGGAGTCTGAAGACCGGCTTCACAAAGTCTTCATACTTGTGCCACAGTATTCTTCCTTCGTATAGCTCGTTTACCAGTTCGTCGAGACTGCTCACTTTAAACACTCTTCTAATGTCTTCTTCACTTATCTGCTTACCTCCTACAACTCTACCTCTCTTTGAGATCAGTAGCTTCAGCACCTCTTTATTGATCTCGCCCCACGTCACCCAGTCCTTGACCACCTTCAGCATTCCCTCAAGACTATCTGACTTCGGGTAGATCACTGCGTGGAAAGGTCTCACAAGCCTCAATAAGCGTAGGGTATACTCAACATCTGGTGGCACGTCAGCTGTTCCTCTTATCCTCACGATAGCGTATAGCACCACTACCTCAGACACCTCTTCGCCAGTCGGTAGGAGCCATAAATTTGTAGGTCTTTCTTAAAGCGTCGTAGGTTGCTAAAGCAAAGTTAAGTGAGGTCCTCGTCTCACCCTTAGACCACGTCCAAACGTCTTTAATACCAGCGTACCTCAGAACTACTTTAGCAACATCTCCAGAGACTAAACCGGTACCCTTAGGAGCAGGCTTGAGGACTATTCTAACACTTCCAGCTTTCCCGCTTACGGTAAACGGAACACTATGAGGCTCCTTGCAAGAGCACTCCCAGCTACCGCAACCCCTTCTTACTGGGACTATGTTTAGCTTCGCTTCCCTTATGGCTTTGTCTATAGCCTGCCTTAGCTGTTTGGCTTTACCGATACCTACACCAACGTAACCATCGAAGTTCCCGACTACTACCATAACGCGGAACCTTGACACTTCACCAGCATCAGTCTGCTTTTGAACTATTGATACGTTGATGACTTCATGTTTTAGACCTGGAAGTAGGTAGTCCACGATCTCGGGCTCCTGTATAAGCCAGTTGTTATCGAATATCTCTCTAATGCTGACAACCTTGCCTTCCTTAACCATTACCCCAAGCTTCGTCCTCGGTACCCACGACTCCAGGCCTGAGACGGATTCAGACACTGTTAACCACCAGAAAAGGCTTTAAGTATGTTTGCTTTAACTTCATCGAAGTGCTTTGGCAAATCACGTGGGTCGAGCCCTCTCTCAAGGTACTTAGAAAAGAGCGTTCTGAATCTATCCTCGCTTTTAGCGATTAGCGCTTCGGCATACCTTGCTATGTGCTCACCCCGTATTCTATCATCTGAAGGTAGTACTTCATCAGACACCGGAACGTCGACACCGGCGTCTCTCAACCCTTTTACTGCGGCAAATATGCGACAACCTCTGACGGGTCTATGTAGCCCGATGTTGAGAATGGCTTTGGTAATACCTGTCTTAACAGCTCTGAGTCCAGCGATGAGACCAGTTAAGTAAGCAGCAGGGGTGTTATTATAGTCCCCCTTCCAACCGAACTTGGATAGAATCCTACTGTGCACAGCTACCTTCGTCAGATCTCCCTTGGGTGCGAATTCTATTATTTGCACTATCACGTAGTTGTTAGTCTTTCTTACGACAGCCCTAACTTTTTGTCCGGACTTAACCATCCTATACCTTCTGTAGTAATTGGTTTTACCCTCTCTCCTTCTTCTTAGAGGGACCTTGTAGTTAGCACCTCTAGCCATATTACCTCACCTGTATGCCCATGGCCACTAAGTGCCTCTTGAGGTCAGACAAGTTCTTAAAGGCACCTCCCTTGGCTAGCCTGTAAAGCCTCCGGTAGGTGGCAGTGTCTATGACATCGTTATCTCTAAGCCACTTAATAAACCTTCTAATCTTTCTTATAGTCTTAACCCACCTTTCATGCGGATCTTCCCTCGCACCCCTGGCTCCCTTTCTTTTGCCGGGACCTCTTCTACGTCCTCTCTTCTTTTTTTCATGTCTCTCCTTCCACCTTCCTCTCGAGTTTCTTCCCGAGGGTTCAACCCATATCGCACCCTCTTTAATCAACTTTCTCACATCTTCCTTAGTCAAAGCTGACTCTATATCAGCGACTCTCTCGGGGTCAAACCTAATCCTGTTTTCTCCCACATTTAGTATCTCAGCGGCCAGTCTCCTCTGTAGTGTCAGGTCCGCCATTATACACCACCTGGATTAGCTATTCGGAACCCCATCTCTTGAGCTTTTCTGACTATTTCCAGTCTTTTCCTCAGTCCTACAGCAGAGCTAATATAGATCACGTTCCTCGACGGATCTAAGCTACTGAGGTCTCTCAAACTACTGATCACCACCGGCTTAAGGCCGGACGGATGAAGACCCCTAATAGCTGACGGTGTACCATATCCAGCTGATGCTATCGGAGGATGACCTTTGAGTCTCAGCCTCATTGGGTTATCCTTACCCCTCGGCTTTCTCCACTTCGGATCTTTTCTGAACTTCGAGAACTTCCACCACTTATTCCTATAGAAACGCACCTTCAGCTTCTTTTTAATGAGCTTCTTGGCCTCCTCCGGACTTATCTGACTGCCCACCATCACCACCTCAATCAGCATAACCTCTTTCGTAAATGTAGATCCCGTCCACAAAAACTCTTCTATCAAACTCTCTAATCTTAGTCGCTTGCTCTATGTTAGCAGCTGTTTGAGCTACTGCCTCGAGGTCGCATCCTTCAACGATAACGTCAGTTTTGCTTACTGTAACTCTCACGTTTCCAACTATTTTAGCGACTCTAGGTGCTTTCTCTCCAATGAAGTTTTCGATGTACACCCTATCACCCTCTACCCTAACTGCTACTGGGAAGTGGGAGTACACTATTTTAAGCTTGTATCTGTAGCCTTTTGTAACACCATCTATCATATTCTTGATGTGCGACACTATTGAATAAAATAGTGCTTTCCGCTTCCTGTCAGCAAAGTAGGTCTCGAGAACCACAATTCCTTCATCAACACTCATAGCTATTCCTCTAGCATAGCTAAAGTCCCTCTCGACTACTCCCTTAGGTCCCCTGACTCTTATTTTCTTCCCCTCGAGTTCCACACTAACTCCTGTTGGAATAGTTATCTCTTCTCTTAGCCTGACAGCCCGAGCCATTGGCACCCCCTAATAGACATACGCCAAGAGCACACCGCCGATTTTTTTCTCTATAGCTTCTATGTGTGACATCACTCCCTGGGAAGTAGAGAGCACTAGTATACCTATGTCACGAGACGGTAAGTAGCTCTTTAGCCAATCCGGCATCCTCAGCAGATCAACGTACTTAACCGAATACCTTGGCTTAATGGCCCCACACTTGTTTATTCTACCTAAGAGCTGCACCTTAAGCTTTCCCCACCTTCCATCGTCGATGTGCTCGAATTCTCCAACGTAACCATACCTCTGCATCACCCTAAGGACTGACGCTACCAGTTTCGAAGACGGCATTAGCAGAGCTTCCCTTTTGCCTCTCATCTCATTGTTGTATATTGTTGATAAGGCGTTTGCGAGAGTGTCCACCGATACCATAGTCTCACCCTACATGTACTTCCTGAACCCGAGCTGCATTGCTACCTCCCTAAAGCACTGTCTACACAAGTAGAGATCGTACTTTTGTATTACAGCATCT
Organism: Sulfolobales archaeon; assembly: GCA_038832865.1. GTDB lineage: Archaea > Thermoproteota > Thermoprotei_A > Sulfolobales > NBVN01 > DRZP01. Next base: position 117,106 of record JAWBJE010000002.1, on the reverse strand, counting down.
CTACTGCCACACCTACGACACACCTGGACCCCCCTTCCGTATTTCCTAATTATCGGCCTTCGGTACTTACCCAAACCCGATCACCTTAACACCTAGCTTAGTCACGAAGAATACCGCCGCCTCTTCCTTACTTACCCTGTGCCTTTTAGGTACACTAGACCTGCACCTTCTCCTCCTCATGACCCTGTAACCAGGTCTCTCTAACTTCACCGTTACATCCATTCCAAAAATCCCTATATTCGGATCGTACTTTGCTCCGGGAAGCATTATATGCTCCTTTATACCAAAAGAAACGTTACCGTAATCATCGAAACTCGAATACTTAATTCTACGACCTATAGCGGCTAGCGCCCTATTGAGGAATTCCAAAGCCCTAGGACCACGCAGTGTGACAGCAACTGCTATAGGTTCCCCCTTCTTTATATTGAACTCTTTGATAGTTCTCTTAGCTCTCCTAAGAGACGGCTTCTGTCCAGTAAGTTGCTCGAGCAGTTTTGCAGCCTTCTCTAGCTTCTCACCAGATGCTCCAACACCTATGTTGACGACGACCTTAGCCACCCTAGGCTCAAGCATTTTATTGGAAGCCCATTTGCTAGTAAACTCCTTAATCTTCTCCTCCACTATCTCTACTGACGACATCTTATTTCACCGGTTTTACAGTTACTGGCAGAGTAATTTCTGGTCTTTCAGTGCCTACCACGAAAACTTTATCTAGCGATGTATAGAAGTTACCGCCAGAGATGTCCTCTAGAAGGACTAGCTTCCTATAGTGTCGCATTCCCGCGCCCACACTTATCACCCTACCGACTCTGCCCACGTTTATACCGCCTATGACTGTCGCAAGAACCCCCTTTCCTATAGGTATATAGTCCAGCAACTTGCAGTCAGGGATTGAGATCTTTAGTACAGACATCGTGGTATACTTCTTTGCCTCTTCGGCAGAGACCTCCACGTTTCTACCGTCATGCAGGTTCAACTGGATCTTTCCTCCTTTAAGTGTAGTCTTGTTTTCGATTCTACACAACTTGAACGACGCTTCCTCCTTAGATATCGGAATAAGAGCTAAAACTTTCACGGGAACCGGGACTACTCTAAATAGCTCTCCAGTGTCTACTATCTCGAGAACGTCCATTAAACCTACTGGAAACTTGTAATCACGTCTAACGCGTCCATCGACCTTAAAGTGACCCTCAGCTATTAGCCTCCTGGCTTCTCTATAGGTCTTAGCGTATCCGATGATGTCCCTGACGATGATTAAAAGTGGGAGAGACCTGCTTATTGGGTGTGGACCAGGGGATGGTTTGACAGTCCACACAGCCCCCTTTCTTAGTAGAGGCCAGAATCTTGGAGCAACCAATCTCTTTAAGTGCCTACTACCTCCCATTTTACCCATTACTTGCCACCCCCCGAAGCCGTCTTTCTTCTAGCAATGATCTTCTCCCTTACTTTATCCACCTTACCTAGCTTAACTATGACCACCTTAGATGGATGGATGGGATAAGGCACAGGAGTACCGTCAGCTTTTTTTACCGTTACTCCCTCAATATACAGCCTAACCCTCTTGAGATCAACTCTTAAGACCTTTCCTTCGTGTCCAGCCCAGTCACCTCTAACGACTCTAACTACGTCGTCCTTTCTGACTGGCAACCTCTTGACTCCGTATTCCCTCTGGAGGTCTTCGGAGAGAGGAGCGTTAAAGTATTTATGTCTAGAGTGTAAGTGGGCCCTAAAGAAAGCTAACCTCTGCCTGCGGGGTTGTTTACTAACCTCTCGTGCTACCATAACGACTACCCTAAACCACGAGTGTTGCTAAGTTGGCTATCCCCGGCCATCTCTCAGCAGCCTCTCGCGAGACCGGTCCCCTTATTTCACTACCCTTGGGGTTACCCTCGGGTGTAACTATAACGCAAGCGTTGTCCTCAAACGCTATCCAGCTTCCATCGGGTCTCCTATACGGCTTACGCTGCCTAATAACTACTGCCTGCATTACCTGACCTATCAGCTCTGTTTTACCCCGTTTAACTGTTACTACGATTAGGTCCCCCACAGTAGCAAAGGGAACCCTCCGCAACCTAGTTTTAACCCCCTTTACGCCAATCATCATCACTTCTTTAGCACCACTGTTGTCCGCCACATTAAGTCTAGTTCCAATAATGATACCCGGGGACCTTCCTAGTCTACTAAACCTAGCTGTAGACTTTACTGAGCTCATTCAGTACCACCCCTACGGATTACCCCCAGAACGACCCAGGCTACAGACTTGGCTAGGGGTCTCGTTTCACCTATTAAGACCGTGTCTCCCGGAGACACCTTTATACAGGGAGGTAAGAAAGCATGTATTCTAGATCTACGCCTCTCGTATCTACGGAATTTTCTAACGTATACTAAGTAGTCCCTCTCAACAACAACCATCTTCGACGCTCTTGCCTTGTAAACTTTGCCTTCTAATAAATTACCACGAACTTTCAGATGACCATGCCACGGACATTTCGGATCCGAACACACTTCTTGCGGAGGATTTAGTCCCTTATAGCTTATCCCAATATTGTTTAGTTTGACTTTCTCGCCCATTTCCTTCACCAACACATCTTAATCCTCTCCTCGGGGGCATTAAGGATCTCCTCGCCCTTAACTATCACTAAGCTACCAGAACCTGGTAGCTTAAAAGAAAATTTTCCGTAGCTCTTTGGAACCTTGATTTCGCGACCCGAAGTCTCAACAAAGAGCATGTTCTTGGTCTCCCATACTACTATTCCACTAAGCCCTTCGAGCTTCTTGTCGCTATGCTCCAATACGCTTACCTCCAGTCCTATTAGCTCATGACATTTAAGGTTGCTTCTTGAATACTTCACCTAATCACACCCTCTTGCGCTCCTCGTTAAGGACCGTAAGGATGCGGGCTATGTTTTTTCTTACTATCCTTATTCTTGCAGTATTCGTCAGCGTGCCTACTCTAGCTTGGGTCCTCAGTTTCAGTAGCTCCATTCTAAGCTCTCTGAGTAGCTTAACCCTATCTTCTGGGCTCATTTCCCGTATTTCTTTAGCTGACAAACTCACTTGACACTACCCCCAGCCACTTGGGGTGCTTGCTGCAAAGCCTCCTGTGCTTGCGCTTTAATGGCAACGAGGTCGTCGGGAGCGCCTGGTTTGACTATGATGACCTCGATGCCGTAAACACCGGGCTTCAGGAGAACGCTCGACACAGCTCTATCGACAAGCCTGTTGGAGTGCCCCCCGGTCTTATACACTTTTCCGGCCTTGACCTTTTCGTACCTTGCTCTCTCGGAAGTCAACTTACCACTAATCACTATCTCGCAGCCAATGGCTCCAGCAGCCATTATCCTCCTGAGGGCGACAAACGCCGCGCGCCTAAAGTGGTAACCCTTCTCAAGGGCTAATGCTATCCTAGACGCCATAACTCTAGCATTAAGCTCTGGAACTTCGAGACCAGTTACAGTAATCTGGGGATTTTCTAGCTTGAAGTACTTAGAAAGAAGGTCAGCCAGCCTCTTTATTTGCTGACCTCTTCTGCCTATGACTACGGCAGGCCTATCCGCATATATGATTACTCTATCACCAAGGGGGGTTCTAAAGAGGTCAACGCCTGCATATCCGGCTTTAGAGAGAGTTTTAGCAAGATACTCGTCGATCTTTAGTCTGGTAACGTTCATTTCAAGAAAGTACTTCTTTATGTCTACCACGGCTTACACCTCTTTTACTATAGCTTCAATGTGAGTCAGCGACCTGAACTTAGGTGTCGCTCTTCCAAAGGCTCTCGGCATCCACCTCTTTAAGTAAGGGCCTCTATGCGCTGCTGCGTGTATGATTACCAACCTCTCTGGATCCAATCCCTTTGATTCTGCGTTATTCTCTAGATTGTTAAGGAGTCTGAGAATATACTTTGCTGCTTTCACAGGATACCTCCCAATAGGTGTACCCCACTTAGGAAAGCTATTCGGAAGACCGGGCTTATGCGCTATTGAAAGCTTGTACCTAACGTAAGGTACGGCCCTCTTCATTGCAATCACGTCCTCGAGGAACTTCTTGGCCTCGCTAAGTTTCATGCCTCTTAATATTTTGAGTATCTCGTAAGCCTCCTTCCTAGATATAGGTGCGTCCCAGATCATAGCCTTCGCTATCCGCGACTCATCTCGCAGCCTTAGCGAGTAGCTCCATACAGGCATACTCCAGACCAAACCTTAGAGTTTGGACTAAGCCTTATAAGCTTCTGTATTGCGTGGGGAAGTACTTGCTCCACTAGTTACACATAGTGATCTCAAAACTTACGCCGATACTGGTGTTACATCACAACAGCCTATGGGGATGTGAGATGCTCTATAGCTCTAAAATGCTAAGCTGTATACCTTTAGGAAGCGCTTTCTCGTTCGCAGTACTTACCAAGATAGTTTTCTAAAACAGCGGTGGACCTCTTGTTAGCTATTAAGGTATGGTCGGAGTCACCACTTCTTATCTTGATTACGTAGGTCTCACTGTAGAATCTCTCTCCACTTTTTATAGACTCATTGGGGCTTATCCCTATGTACTTGAGTAGCCTACCTTCACTCTTATCTAGTACCTCTATTTTCCTACTGCTCTTTCTTATAGAAAACCAGCATCGGCCTTCATCAAGGATAAGCCTCACGTACCTTGGTACAATGCTACTAATCTCTCGTGGTGATAGTGAACCTTTGGTTTTGTATGCTTCTGAGACCCACGTATCAAGAAATACTTCAGCAACTCTATTCTCATTCAGTAATACGGTGGCTGGTACTAGAAATCTACCACTCCTGTATAAAACCCTGACCTTTTTCAACCCTTTGCTACACCAATGGGTCTTAAGCGTGCCACTAGCTTGGCTATCTTTACTTTGTGGCTAACTATAGCTACTCTATCGACGTCTTTATACGCTCCAGGCGCCTCTTCAGACACGACCCTCGATGTCGCTGCTCTTATATAAATTCCCTTCGAACTGAGTTCTTGAGTAACGCTCTGAGGTTTGTAGGTTCTAACGGCTGCTTCTCTCGACATCCATCTTCCAGCACCATGTGCCGCCGAGTAAAAAGTTCTACTACCCTCTGGTATACCCACCATAACGTAACTTGAAGTTCCCATGGAGCCAGGTATCAGCACTACCTGACCTATGGACTGATGCGCTCTGGGTATATCCGGGTGACCCGGTGGGAAAGCTCTAGTGGCCCCCTTTCTGTGAACAACTAATTTCAGACGCTTTCCATCTACAACGTGCTCCTCGATTTTAGCTATGTTGTGTGCTACGTCATAAACTATTTGGAGACCCAGCTTATCCGGATCTACATTGAACACCTTTCCAAAAGACTCTCTAACCCAGTGGGTTATGAGCTGCCTATTAGTCCACGCATAGTTGGCTGCCGCTGCCATAGCAGCAAAATAGTCTTCTCCTTCCTTAGTCTTTACTGGCACTGAAGCAAGCTCTCTATCCGGAGGCGTTATACCGTACTTCCTCATGGCCCTCTCCATTATTACCAAGTAGTCGCTGGCCACCTGGTGACCCAGTCCGCGGGATCCTGTGTGTATCATCACCATGACCTGTCCTTCGTGTTCTATTCCAAGCACCTTGGCCACGTCAGCATCATAGATCTTGTCTACCACTTGAACCTCAAGGAAGTGATTACCGGCTCCCAAAGTGCCCAACTGAGGGGCTCCGCGTTCTTTAGCTACTTTGCTAACCTTACTTGGGTCTGCTCCGCGCATAGCGCCTCTTTCTTCTATGTACTCCGGGTCTTCGGGCCACCCGAACCCTTTACCTATAGCCCACTCCACACCGTCGTGCAAAACCTTATCTAGTTCGGATAAAGTGAGTTTAACCTTCCCAGTACTTCCAACACCTGATGGAACATTGTGGAATATAGTATCAATAAGTTCCTTAAGCTTTGGTCTAACATCGTCTAAACTTAAGTTCGTTCTCAGCAACCTGACTCCACAGTTAATGTCGTAACCCACTCCACCAGGGGATATAACTCCTTCCTCGTAGTCCATTCCAGCTACTCCACCTATCGGGAAACCATACCCCTGGTGACCGTCCGGCATAACGTAGGACGCCGAAACTATTCCGTTTAAGCAAGCAACATTTGCTGCTTGAACTAGAGTTAGGTCCTCTCTCATCTTGTTAATAAGGTAATCATCGGCGAATATAATCGCGGGAACCTTCATGCAGTTCTTGTAGTCCCTGGGGATCTCCCACGTATACTCATCTATCCTCCTTATGGATACCTTGGGAGGGGGTCCCCTGTATGCGACCTCTTCAAACATTACCTCCACCAGTATACTAGGTGCCTCTGATGCTAATAACTCTACGCTTCATACTTCACCACAAGACGTCTGTATACCAATGTAGCTCGTAAGACCCTGAAAAGCTCATAACGCAGTTCTCACTAACTTCACTTAAGATGCTACTGACGATTTCCACGAACTCTGCCTCTAGAGCTTTGAGGCAACTAACTTTCCTAGCCACGTAAATACCCTCTGCGGATACCTCAACGTAACAGGACTTTGAGACAAGAGATTGATAGATCCGTGTTACAAAGTCGCGTGCGTTAATCTGGGACGATAGAAATAGCTCGACGACAATAGCGCTGACGCTTGGTGGGGTATAGAGTATGGATACTGTTACGTCTCTCAAGAGACTCTTGCTACAACTAAAATTAAACCTCATTCTTATAGTGTTGGCAACATACTCCTCGGCTTCTACCAGGATCGTCTTAAGAGTCTCTAAGGGTACAAGGCCTTTAAAGAACTTGCTTAAGCACTCTAGGCTGGCTTCCTTACTGCTGCCCGCATTGATTGACACTTTACCATTACTACCCGAAGCATCTCCCTCCTAGGACTTCCGAATACAATTAATAAAGGATGAAGATAGCTTGATGCTACTCGGAAATCCGAGTTAGAATCGAATTACGCCTAAATTGTAAGGGATCTTGTAATCAGTATCACTTCATTGCCACAAACAATGTAGATCTAGTCGCCTTGAGACCAGGCTCGCCGTGTTCCACCTTCTTTGTTGTTATAGCAAATTCTCCTAAGTAGTGCCCTATCATCTCCGGCGTGATCCTCACTGGAACATACTCTTTACCATTGTACACGGCTATGGTTAAACCGACCATCACTGGAAGCACTATGGCGTCTCTTACGTGAGTCTTTATTACTACGTTTTTCCCGCGAGCTAGCATCTCTCTAGCTTTAAGGACCTTCCTAAGCAGTTTTAGTCTCTCTGGTTCGTCTCTCTCGGACTTCAGCATACCGTATTCGACCATTCTGGCCCTTATCTCCGGGTCGGACATCCTCAAGAGGCTTCTTCTAGCTCTAGCCGGCAGAAGTTTTACTAGCTCGTCCATAGGCATGTTCATGAGCTCCTCTAGCGACCTACCCCTATACCTGAACTTAGCCCACTCAGGCGGCAACTCGATCCTTGCTTCAGGCATATTCCATCCACCTATACCCTAGCTATCAGCTTAATAAGCTACCTCTTTGTTCTCCCCGTTCTTTTAGCAGCTATGTGACCTACCTTACGCCCTGGTGGAGCGTTTCTAGATACTGTCGAAGACCTCGAAACGCTCTGATGGGAGCCACCGCCATGCGGATGAGATACGGCGTTCATCGCTACTCCCCTAACCCTCGGCCATTTTCTCGCTTTAACCTTCCACTTGTAATACGATAGCCCAGCTTTTAGTAGCGGTTTCTCCGGTCTACCAGCACCTGCTGGGACGCCTATAGTGGCTCTACAGCTTCCTAAGAGCGTCTTCTGCTCACCGCTCGGTAGAAGCACTATTACGTAGTTCCCGGACTTACCCAGTACCACGGAATAGCTTCCGGCTTGTCTAGCGAGTTTACCACCGTCGCCCGGTCTTAGCTCTATGTTAAAGACCTTTGTGCCCTCAGGTATTTTGCTTAGTGGAAGAATGTTTCCAATGGCTATTGGAGACTGAGGTCCTATGTAGACTACTTGCCCCTCGTAAACGCCTTCAGCTGCTGGAGTGTAAAACTCCGACCCATCCTCCAGTACTATTCGCGCTAAAGGGACCCAACGCCCGGGGTCGTGAAGCAGCTCTACTACGACCCCCCTCTTGGTGCTCTCAGTGAGAGCAGGATATCTAGCTGGTGCTACTCTCAGATGGGATGGACTTCTGAATACCGAAGTCCCCCTTCCAGCTCTCTGTGATAGTATCCTCTTACCCACTTAGACCACCTGTTACACTATGCCTAACTTTGTAGCTACGTCAGATGCCTTATATTCTTGAGCTAGCCTAACGTAAGCCTTCTTCTCTCCTTTAGGTGTAATTAAAGTTCGAACTCTTAGTACTTTAACACCGAATAGCTCCTCAACCGCCCTCTTAATCTCGTGCTTGGTTGCCTTTAGGTCAACTATGAAGGTCAGTGTATTGTATCTCTCCATATAGGTTATCGCCTTCTCGCTTGAGACGGCTGCTTTTATTACTCTATGTAGCTCGCTCATAGCGTTATCACCTCGAACTTTTCTCCTAGCTTATTGAGGGCACCAGCTGTAATTACCATAAGCCTGCCGGGATGCCCCCCAGGAGCTAGGTGCATAACACTAAGCAGATCCGCAGAGACCACCTCAACACCAGGTAGGGCTCTACCAGCTTTAATGACTTGGCTCTTTGTGTCCGAAACGACTATTAGCAGAGATTTCGGCTCGTAATATCTTCTTCCTCTCATCTTACCTTTACCGGCCCTAATCTTCGTTCCTCTATAAGCCCTTACAACGTCGTCCCACACCTTGAGGGCCTGTAGAACTTTCTTTAATGCCGATGTCTTGACTATGTTCTCTAGATCGTCTATAACAACTACTGGTAGGATGGGCGCTGAGAACTCGTGGCCCCTTAGCCTAACGAGCTCTATATCGGAGGTAGCAGCTAACGCCGACGCTAGAGCGAGCAACCTCTCTTTCTTATTTACTCTCTCGTGTATCACCTTAGCTGTAGTTGGTGGGAAGGCTAGTCGCCCACCTCTGACTTGGGGAGCGAATACGGCTCTACCGTTGTCAAGTCTGGGGACTCTAGCCATTGAGTAGTTTATCCCCCACGATTCACCAACTCTTCTCTTGCCCGCTAGCTCGTCCCTACCCTTAGGCTGCACGCGCGCCGTCAAAGCTGATAGATACGCCCTCCTTATTACGTCCTTCCTTACCGGGACGGAAAAGACCGGTGGCAGCTCTATCTCTTTTACGATGCTTCCATCAAGACCGTAGAGCGGTACTTTCTTCGGTGTAACTCTTACTGGTAACACTATTGTCATCACGCCCGTCTCACCTACTGCTTGCTTTCCAAGCTAACGTATACAATTTTAGGAGGCTCTAATATAGCTTTTGCTGGCGGTCTTATAGGCCATCGAAGCACTATAGGCCTCCTAGGTGGGCCAAAAACACTGCCTAGAAGCAGAACGTAGGTAGATCTAACTATACCGTAATGGGGAAACCCCCCGGATGGTGTGATCTTGTATCCATCGTTACCTATATCGAGTATCCATTTATTAAAGTCTGTTCTTCTATGATAACCCATCTGACCGGCTTGTGGTACTGTGCTGAGAGAACCGATGGCGGGGGAACGAGCCCCTACTCTTCTGCTCCCTTTCCTATGTTTATGCCATCTAGGAAGCTCTCTAACACCGAACCTCTTAATAACTCCCTGAAAGCCCTTACCCTTAGTAACACCTATTACGTCGACATACTGACCCGCAGAGAAGACGCTGGAGACATCGAATGGTTTCCCGAGAGCTGATAGCGCGAAGTTCACTCTATCGTATATGCTTCCACCTCCAATCCTAATCTCTAAGATGTCTGGGACCTTCTTACTCAAGCCTCCAGTTAGCCTAGGCTGAGTTGCCGCTATTATTGATACGTCCGCTATTTTGTCTATGTTACTTAGAACTATCTTGGCTCTCCATTCGTTCTTTTGCGGGTCCACAGACAGTGTCGATATTTTGCGCCACAGCTCTAACTCCCTCGGTGGTTCCGCCCATACCTCAGTTAACGTTTTAAGATCACCCATGCTTCCGTAGGTGTAGAATCTCGCACCTACCGAAACCATTGGTGGAGCTTCTATTACTGTAACCGGGACCACGATCTCTTGACCATATGTCATAGAACCTGGTCTGTTGTCTATTATAACTACGTGAGTCATTCCAGCTTTATAGCCCACAAAAGCTAGAGGCTTTGGACTAACTAGGTCTACTTCAGGCCACGATCTAACCCTCGGAAGTAGTCTCCGTGTCCTCTTCCGCGGTCTTACCCCTAAACTACCCCTACGCGGAGCTGACTGCTTTCTTCGTGCCACCGTTACCGCCTTGCCTACCTCACTACTAGCGTTCAACTTTAAAGCTTTTTGATTGTGTATCCACTATAAGCTCTCACCATCGAAACCGTCGGTATTAACGCGGGTTGGAAGGTCAGGCTTCGGGAGATACCTCACAACTCAGTACTCGGCTTTCACATCATCCACTTACTGATCGGCTCAAATACTTAAAAACTACGGAAGAGTATACAACGCTCGGTGTGTGAAGTGGGTGGTAGACAGAGGACTACTCTCTTCATGGGAATAGGTGAGAGCGGAGGCTCTAAAGAAGCTGAGAAAGCGAAGGGCGAAAGTAGGAAGCAGTCTGCTAGAGAGAAAGAGAAGAAGAGTAAGTAATCGGGATACTAGTGTCTGGATGGCCTCCTCCGAGAGGACTTCATTCTGTAGCTGTAGTCATACCTTCATCAAATATCTCTCTATACAAAGACCTGAGGCTAAAAACGAGAATAATCGGAGACTACGCCAGAGCTCTAGCCGTGTTCAGGGTTTCGACTCTCGCCGTATTTAAAGACCCTGACTCCACTATTGAGGACTTTAACCTCTTTATAAAAATATCGAGGTACATGCTTGTACCACCTTATTTACGTATCAAAACTGAGGCGCTGAGTGAAGACCTTCGGTTTGCCGGGGTATTGCCTCCGCTGAACATTTACCCTCATAACCCAGAAGGCAGGCGGATATCCATCGGAGACGTTAGGTTGGGGTTAGTACTTAGCGAGCATGGGTTAGTGGACATAGGTTGGGAGAAGCCTTGTAGACTACTCGACATATACTACGCCAGACCTGGTGACATAAAGCTAGTTAAATTAGAAAGCACAGAGCCACCATTGTGCCGAGAAGTCGTCGACCCCCCTATCTACACTGGCTATAGAGTCGTAGATTTACCGAATAGAGACAGCCTTACCGAATTTCTTAAGCATTACGACTTGGTTATAAACACTAGCAAGGCCGGAGTAAGCATCCATAACGTCCTCAAGGATAGAGAAACCCTCGACAGGATAGGTAATGCTAAAACTATTTGCTTGCTGTTTGGCAATCCAAGGAAGGACTTTGACGAACTCGCCGGAAGAAATGTGAGGATGGACCTCATATTGAACTTTATCCCAAACCAGGGGACGTTAACTGTTAGGACGTATGAAGCGCTAGTAGCATCTCTAGCTATTCTCAACCTTCTGCTTGAAATGTATGGAGCGAAACACTAAGCACCTTCGGCTAAGTCTGTACTACCGTTAGTTAAGTTAGAACTGCAGATTAACGTTATACGGAAGCTTATACGATCTCTTCATAGTACTGAGGGACTGTTTATCTCAGATTACGGTGAAAGTCAACCATTTTAGTTGGATGCTCGATGAACCCACGTGGTGGAGTACTCCTGCCGTATCGCTATTTAGCTTTTTAGCTTGCTAGAATTTTACGATAGGGCTTTCATGAAGGTTGTAGCAAGATACTTCGCAGTATTAAGAGAAATAGTTGGAAAAAGTAGTGAGGAACTGTTCTTTGATTCTTGTCATGTGACTGCTAGAGGGATTTTAGAAGTGGTAGCCCATAGACATCCAGAGCTATCCGAGCTTGTTTCCGGAGGGCTCGTTCTGTTAATACACGGAGGGAACGTAATCAAAGAGCTAGACCACGAACTTGATATATGTTCGGATCCCGCTGTAGACCTGGTTCCTCCTTCTGCTGGTGGCGAGAGATCAACCGAAGCCCGTATTCTATTCGAACAGTCCGTAAATGCTGAAGCCTTCTTACGCTACCTCTTAAGTAAACTAACTCCAGAAGATGGTGCTGTGGCAGTATACTTTGGTGTAGTTAAGGGTGAGGTGGAGGGCAGTAAAGTTAAAGAGCTCAGGTATGAGTACCACAAAGACTATACGGAGAAGGCTCTTGAAAGAATCGTTTTAGAAGCTTCAAAAATCGAGGGCGTGAGGTATGTCATAGTACACCACAGTATAGGTGCGTTTAAACCGGGGGACGTAGTCTTTGCCGCGGGAGTCGTTAGTCAGGGGAGGAAGAGCGCTATCGAAGCACTGCGGGAAGTAATCGAAAGAGTGAAAAGCGAGACAGCGATCTGGAAGATTGAGGTGAGGGAGGATGGGGCCTTCTGGGTTATTGGAAATGGTAAGAGAATTCCTTTAAGGTCCGTAAGTCCTTAACCACGTGGCTTAGTGTTTTTTTTACACTTAATGTCGTCGTTCACTTAATTAGTTAAACCCTGGATTCAGAAGACGTTCCACTGGTCTTTCTATTTAGCCTACTCTTCACGGTCCCGAGCGTATCGCTTATGGTCTTCCAGTGGTTTCCCTGCCAGTACACTTTATGGCATCTGCTACAGTACCAAAATGTATCGTACCTATTCAGCACTTCGGGTGGCACAAGAGAGGCTATTTGAGCTTTAGGCACTATCGAGAGTCTATTGTTGCAAAGAGGACATCTGGTATTACCTTTATCAAAGTCTATGCTTAAACCCAATTTTTCTGCTACTAGTGTAAGCATGTCAGCTATCTCCGTCAGCTCTGGAGGAATGTATACAGACATCAGGTTCTTTTTTATCGCTCTCCTGTGCAACCCCAAGTCTCTAGTGATTATGACCCTACTATCGCGTATAGCCAAACTGAGGATATCTCTGTCTTGCATTTTTCTGGAATACTCAGTATCGTAACCTAACACTCTCAGCCAGCGAGCTAAATTACCTAGCATACTGTCCACGACGATTTTGACCACTGTGCAGCATCCATATATCAAGCTTATGGAAACAGAACTTTTATAGACGCCTTATCGTCTAGAAATGCGCGGACATGTCGTCTGCGGGTTAAAGCGTTAAATACGGGTTAGTTCGCGCTAAAAGCTTTTAAGCAGTTTCTCTCTATTAAAGCTAGTCACTTTTAGGCTCCTCTCTTGTTGTTAAGATTTTTAAAGCTTTTTCAGTTATGTGTACGAAAAACTTTTCTTCCGTAGTGGTTGTTACTCTAATCAACCCCCTTAGCTCTAAGACCATCAACAACCTAAGGAACTCGCCAAACGAGATATCGCCAGCTTTTCTAAGCTCCGCAAAGAGGGCTTCGCCGGCCATCGTACCACCCGCTCTTGCAACGGTCTCTAGAATGACTACTGCTGGTACTAGCTGCTGAGCTTTCCTCATATATGATCAACCCTAATGTCTAGGAAAACTTTATAAGCAAGCACGTTGGAGAGCAATTAAAGAATAGCGTGCAACGAACCCGAAGCAAATAGTATATTCATGTTGTATATTCACGAAAACAAAACAGTAAGAAGAGAGAAGGATTCAAGAAGATTTTCAAGTTCACTAAAAGTCCTTCTAAGGTCGTAGCGACTATGTACGTTGATACGTATCGATACTATTGATGATACTATTGGTACGAGAATAACAGAATGTACAGAGCGAGAATTCCGTGAGCAGGTCTATCGCATTCAAACACGTTGATACGATGGGGTACTTAGAGGATGAGAGCGTGGGTAGTGAAGGAATCTAGCAGTAATAGGAGGAGAGACACTAAAGCGCTTGAGGAGTAATATACGGAGAGAGTCTGAAGGCAGCTAAGAACGAATCAGTAGTAAAAATACCCCCTAGGGGGCTACCTCAGGTACCAATTAGAAACGGGAGATAGAGGAGAGGGAATAGAAAAATGAGACCACGACTATAGGGTCCCCCCTTGGTAGTGACGAACGTGATGTGTTAGAATTCCAGAATACCAGTGATGACTTTAAGAAACATGTGAGATTCTACGTACGGTACTGTAGGAGACGCTCTACATAGATAACCTCTTTTAAGCGTACGTTACCCTAACTGTGGGGTTTAGATTGGAGGGTCTAGGGAGTAAGGTTGTGAAGATCAGAGTGAAGGACTTTGCTGATCTCGTAAGGCTAGCCGCTTCGGGTATAATGATGGGTCAGCCCACTTACATATTGAGGTTTGTTTCGAAAGGGAACGTGTGTGTCTATGGAATTATGGCGGTATTCAAGGACTTCTACAGGTATTACGGAATTCCGCTCATATATTACTGGTCTGACGATGGCTGTAAAATGCCGATGGACAGGAACTATGCTGTAGTGAGATCTGATGAAACCGGTGAACACATAGAGTTAAGTAAGGGATTTAAGGCAGGAGTAATAAATGTTCCAATAATAAATGTTCAAGAGGTTCCGAGCTTTATTTGGGAGACTGATGAGTTAAAGTAACGCAAATCTATCGACGTATGAGAGCTGAACTTACCGGGCTTTAAAACCTCAAAGTTGTGAGGTTTTACTCGGAGAGCCAAACTTTAGGTAGCTATGGTGCATCAAACGCTGGACTCTCCTCAGTAACCGAGCTTTTAAATCAACTCTAGTGCTTAATTCCGGAATGGGACGCGGGACGAGGTAAGGCGATGACGCTAACCTACGCAGACGAACACACGCACTGGTGCGAAAGCTGGCCCTAACTTATGCAACTACTCTTAATCGGCCGAGTAGAACCTCCTTCAACTCCTCAAATCCATACATGCCATACCTACTCTTCTCAAACGTTTCACCTAGCTTAACGTAGATAAAAGCAAGGGTGAACCACGTTACTTTGATATATGTTTACTGTCGCATAAAAGCTGGACACTTAAGTGCTCGCTAGTATGCCAACCAAGGGTTCAGGTGGAGGCGTTTACGTATGAAGGTTTCCGGACTCGACTTAGCGGCAGAAAGCCGCAATTGTAGCGGATACGCCGTTATAGACCTAGATACTATGACTCTAGTTAGAGCAGTTTGCCTCTACAGTGACGAAGAGATAGTAAACAACATATTAGCAGACCGGGTGAGATTGGTTAGCATAGACTCCCCCTTAGCTAGAGAACCTGTGTTTAGGCGCATAGACAGAGAAGCTATAAGAAGAGGATTTAGAGTACTGCCGCCCAGCCTTGGGTACATGAGGAAGCTCACCTTAAGAGGCTGGACTCTATACGAGAGACTATCGAAGGAGGGAGTCGAGGTCATAGAGACCCACCCACGAAGCGCGTTAATAAGCTCCGGGCTTAGCGACTGCTTCGCGTTAGCGGAAAGACTTGGGTTAAATCTAGGTATATACAGATGGAAGGCACTAAGCAGGGACATCCGTGACGCGATAGTATCGGCTCTCGTAGCGTACTGCTACGTGAGAAGGGATTGTCTACTAACTATTAGCGCCGAAGACGGCAAAATATACCTAATAAAGCCGTTAAGTTAATCACAACCGCTTAAGGTCATTTTCAACTCATTACAGGAGTGCTGTTGCCACCGTGAGTGGTTTTCTCACATAGTACTGTCTTAATCCTAGACACACACCACTTAACGTAGGGTCTAGATATATTCATCAGTAAAAGGATCCTGTACAGCCATGGCGGACGTAGGGAAAAACCAGCCGCATTTGGGTGTCCCCCGCCTCCCAGCCTTTTTGCGATTTCCCTAACGTCGACTTTCCCCCGACTCCTTAAGCTGACGGACCCTCTCCTACATATAACAGCCATGTCGGCATCGAACCTCGACATTAGTAATGCCGCTACGTAGGAAGTGACGTGGTCTTTTACAGACTTATAGTAGTAGGCTACCCTAATTCCGCAGATATCGCTTACGCCACCCTTTCTGAGAGACTCGGATAGGATCTCGAGTTCTCGGTCCATACTTTCCTCGACTACCTTCAGCACTTCTTCATCAAGCAACACACCCTTAGATAGCCTAATAGCAACCTTTCTCCTCCAATCCTCGCTTTTACTGTAGCCGACATACCTAGCTAGGAAGTTCCCCAACCACTCGTCAAAGATCCAAAGGTCTAAAGAGCACGCTGCTCTAGCTATGTACTCTGATACGCTATCTCCAAACCCGAGTTGCCTATATACTATTCCCGCCGAACAAGTAGATGTATCCTGACTGAGTTTAATGCCCGCGTTGAGAGCGCTTACAATCCACGAAGGGTCCCAGACGTGGTGGTCGAACCACCAGACCTTAGCGCCGTTTTCGGCTAGCTTCTTAATGGTACTCAAGATAGAGCTAATGTTACTATGATTTGGGCTGAGGTCACATATGTAGATTTCGCAATCTTCGGAACACCTGATTCTAGAGAGGACTCTATGTAGGGTATGAGGTTGAGTGAATACGTACTTATCGACTTTACTCAGGCTACGAGTTATGATGGCTGCTGACGCTATGCCGTCCAGGTCTGTGTGAGTAACTACGATTCTCAAAGCTTCTCTTTCCTTCGCTCTACCTCATCGGTTTTTGCTTTTTACCCCTTAATAATTCCTTTAGTGATACTCCGTTTACGGCAACTACTTTGTACCTAACTCCAGGTAAGTCGCCCATAGACCTTCCTCTAGTGCCACCTATACCCTCTATGATTACTTCATCATGTTCATCTATGAAGGTTATTCCACCATCCCACGGTACAAATGCTGTTACAACCTTCCCGTTCTTAACTAACTGTACCCTAACGCACTTTCTTAAAGCCGAGTTAGGCTGTCTAGACTCTATTCCTACCTTCTCTATAACGATACCTCTAGCCATAGGTGCTCCCTCAAGTGGGTCGTATTTCTCTTTAAGCTTCATCATCCTCACTCTAAACTCTCTCTGCGACCACCTGAACTTCAGCCTCTTTAACCTCAGTTTTCTAGCAGCGTAAAGACCCTTAGGCGCTTTTGAGCCTGGCACGGTCTACACCTCAAGCTGTCAGAGCACCATTACCTTATAAGCCTAAATAATCGAAACTACGTCGATATCGAAGTACCTTTTAAGTATCGTCTTAGCTTTATTTACGTTCTTACCTCCTTTACCTATAGCGAGACCTTTGTCCTCCGGGTTTACTCTAACGTACAGAACTTTCTTGCCGTCTTTGAGCTTCATTAAGCTTGTTCCAAGAACTCTCGCTGGCAGGAACAAATTCTTAACGAAGTCCTCTAGGTTATCTGCCCACTCAACTACTTCTATCCGCTTGCCGAGTATTTTGGATAGCCTCTTAACGTTCGATCCTCTACTTCCGATAGCTAGACCGGCTTTACCCGGTGGGACTATGAACACTATAGCGCCACTATCGGAATCTATTATGCAGTCCTTCACGTCAACCCCGGTAACGTCGCTGAATAGAGCCATATACCTTAGCTCTTCGTTGCTCAGCTTTATTTCAGACAGAACCTACCACCTCTGCGAACCTAGATTCCCCGAAATCTAGAATGGCCATCACCGAGACCGGAAACTGTTTTCCACATGTTAAGCCTAATTCGTAACTTGTGCCTGGATACCTTATAACGGGTATCCTACCGAGGGTTGCGTAGTGAAGTATGTCTGCCTCAATAGTTGGTAGGATCTTACTGGCGATGACTACCGCCTTAGCTTTACCGGTCAATACCGCCTTTAGGCTCCTCCTGCTTCCTAGTATGTATTTACCCGTCCTAATTACGTTCTTTATCTCTTTCTCTAGCTCTGGTCTGGTTAGCTCGCCCACTGAGTATTTCCACCCCTAGCTAATTGTTGTGGACTGGTTTTAAGCTCCACTATGTTGGTTCCGAAGGGAATTAGCTGACCCACGATTATGTTTTCAGCTACTCCTCGCAGAGGATCGAATTCGCCCGAAGCACTTGCATCAAAAAGCTGCTTCGTAGTGATCTCAAAAGCGGCTCTGGCCAGAACACTTCTCTTCTCGCCTACGACACCGTGTCTTCCGATTTGCCTAACGACACCCGACCAAGTCATGAGGTCTGCCACGAGCATTACGTGTCGTACATCTACTTCAAGACCCTGCTCTCGAAGAGTGTTCATCATTTCATTTATCAAAGCCTGTCTAGCAGCTTCTATACCCAATACTCTCTCTATTTCGTGTATATCGTTAGTTTTAGTCCTCCTATGGTCTACCTGCGGTATTCCTAGAACTTCTGCTAGATTAGACCCCTCGGTTAGCAGAACGTACTCGTGCTTACCGGTAGACGGATTATACCTCCTTTGCAATATGACTTTCCTGATCCCTTTAACTCCTTTTATTTTCGTCTTAAGCAACCTCTCCCTGAACTTGAGTATTTTAGAAATGTGCGCATACTGCTTTGGAACCTCGATAACTAAAGTTAGAGGGTCTCGCTCATCTACTCTCATTCTACCCGCTAGAACCTTCACCTTGGAGAGGGCTTTTATTACGTCATCGACTTTCAGACCTTTGTCCTCGAGCATGTCCTTGTCTAGTCGCACTATTATGCTCTCAGTTATTAGGTCTACCTCTGCTGACTCAGTAATAGCTTCCAGGCTAGTGTACTCCAGCTTTCTCGCTATTTCAAGAGCTGTATTTAGGTCGTGCTTGTACTCGTCCTTAAGGTAGATCTCCATTATCGGAGTCTCAGGTCTCCGCTTAGCGTCTACAAGCTCTATCAACCTGGGTAGCCCTAAAGTAACATTAAGTTCTCTGACACCAGCAAAGTGGAAAGTCCTCAAGGTCATTTGCGTACTAGGCTCACCAATAGATTGCGCTGCTACAGTTCCCACGGGCTCGCCGGGTTCGACTAGTGCCCGTAAGTAGGACTGCACTACGTCTTCTCTTATTTTAGCTAATTCTTCTTCTGTTAAAGAGTACTTATGAGCGACTTCTACCAGCTTAGAGAGTACTTCATCTATTATAGCTTGTGGGAGGGTGTCACGTATCGGCTCTATGTTAGTGTATATTTTGTGAGACAGATTTACAAGTAGTTCGAACTCCTGTCTTATCTTACTCTCATCGGGTTTTGCACCATACTTACTGAGAATTATCGACCTGATAGTGTTAATTAAAACCGGTGGCAACTTCTGATGAAGTTTATACTCTTCTATCAACCTAGTTACCAGCTCAGCGGGTTCCGCAACAGCCCTACGGACTTCTTCTAAAGTGCTTGGTTTGACTTCCTTAGGAGTCTGTTCTGCGGGTTTAGCTTTCTTACCCCTCCTAGGGTTCTTACTCATAGGCTCATCCTCCACCCTATGTTCTTTACGATAATCCTCTCAATATCTACTGCTTTACCAAAAGCTGTTTTCTTCGGGTTTACCGAGTCTTCACCGTACTTGAATTGAACGAGCTCTCCATAAGAACTTCTAACGGACATATCATACTCTACGTAAAGATCCTGTAGCGCGTTTATTAATCTCCTCTGCATGTAACCACTCTGAGAAGTTCTTACAGCTGTGTCGACCAAGCCCTCTCTTCCACCAGCCGAGTGGAAGAATACCTCCAGTGGAGATAAGCCTTTATAGAACGAGCTTTGAACGAATCCTCTTGCCTCAGGAGACAGGTCCCCGTATTTAAAGTGGGGAAGAACTCTACCTCTGAACCCGCGCCATATTCTCTCACCCCTGACGGACTGCTGTCCTAGCATTACCGACATTTGCGTTATGTTCAAGTTACCACCTCTAGCACCGGTTCGAGCCATTATGTAGGTCGGGTTCATTAGGTTCATGTACCGTATAGAGGCCGAACCGGCATCATCACGGGCTCTAGCTAGTACATCCAGTATTCTTATCTCTAGAGTCTCGCTAAGCGTCCTGCCCGGAACCGGCTCCAGCTGTCCAGCTCTAAACATCTCTATTAGTTTACGAACTTCATTATACGAGTCCTTTACTACTTCTTCGGCTTCTTTTAGGGCTCTCTCATCGGGCTTGATGTCGTCCAAAGTCATAGTAAAGCCTACCATTTCGATGTACCTTAAGAACAGCTTGAAGGCTTTGTTCATGAAGTTAGCGCCGAACCTAACACCCTTCTCAGAAATCAAGTAGTGCATTAGGGACTTTGGTTGCTGTGACCCGATCACAGTCTTATCCACTACTCCAGCGAGAAGCTTACCCTTCTTCACTATTAGTATAGTATCCCAGAAACACTCATCTGAGGTGCACTTTAAGTTCCCCGAGGAGAGCCTAGTTTCACCTATAAAGTTGAAGTCCTCCGGGATTAGGAGGCTGAAAATTTGCTTACCGGTCCAGGCCTCGACTGGTGACATAATTGCTGGCTCGGGAATCTCGCCTGAGTAATCGATCGTGGCTAAAAGGTCAGAAACTTGCTCCTTAGTCAACAGTGTTGACTTAAGGGTTAAGAGGAACCCTCCGCTTATGTAGTCTTGAATTCCACCGATTATCGGTCCTCCATATCTTGGAGTGAGTATGTGCTCTTCTACTAGCAGAAGCTCCTCCGCCTCAGCTCTCGCTTCAATCGTTTGCGGAACATGGAGATTCATCTCGTCACCATCGAAATCAGCGTTATACGGTGGACAAACAGCGAGGTGTAGCCTGAAGGTCTTACCTGGAAGAACACGAACTCTATGCGCCATAATCGACATTTTGTGGAGCGATGGTTGCCTATTAAAGAGAACTATATCGCCGTTCACTAAGTGTCTCTCCACGATGTACCCTGGTTTGAGGCTCTCGGCCAAAGCCTTCAAGTCCTTAACATACCTTAAGTCGAGTCTGCGCCCAGCCGGGTCTATTACGTAGTTAGCTCCAGGCCACTTATAGGGACCATTGAGTACGTACTCGCGCATTTTGTCTATATTCCACGAGGTTACGTACTCGGGAACTGTTAGCGTCATAGCGACTTCGTAAGGCACCCCCACTTCGTTTATGTCTAGGTTAGGGTCTGGGCTTATTACAGTTCGAGCCGAGTAGTCTACTCTCTTACCGGATAAGTTGCCTCTAAACCTACCCTCTTTGCCTCTAAGTCTCTGCGATAAGGTCTTAAGGGGCATTCCAGACCTCCTCTTAGCCACCGGGATTCCGGGTAGCTCATTATCGATATACGTCATTACGTGATACTGAAGTAGGTCCCAGAGGTCCTCTACTATAATCTCGGGAGCACCCGAGTTTAAGGCCTCCTTCAACTTCTCATTAGCTCTGATTATATCGACTAGCTTATGCGTTAGGTCATCTTCAGCTCTCATGCCGGTCTCAAGAACGATCGACGGTCTAACCGCGATAGGAGGTATCGGAAGAACGTTGATCACCATCCACTCAGGTCTCGAAGTCTCCGGGTCGAGACCGAGGACCTCTAAGTCGCTACTTGGAATATTACTTAGCCACTGCTTTATTACATCCGGGTAAAGCTTACCACGACCGCCTTCTTCGATAAAGGTCGCAGGCTTCTCCAGCCTAATTTTAAACTGCCGCGCTTTGCAGTGCGGACACTCTAACGCCTTCGATGCCTTCTGCCTTACGAACTCCACTAAGCTATTGGCGAGCTGAGGCCACCTATCTTTAAGCCTTCGATAGAGGTCTCGATATCTAATCACATCGTCTTCAGGTATCTTAACACGGTTACAAGAATGACAGGTAGCTTTCAAGAGCATGAAAATGTGCCTAACGAACCCTATGTGTATTACAGGTTTTGCTAGCTCCAAATGACCAAAATGACCCGGACACTGCGCTAAAGTGTTCCCACATGTAGCACATCTTTGACCGGGCTCTATTACTCCCAGACGCGGGTCCATTACGCCGCCTTCTATCGGTATCCCGTTTTCGTCGTATACCTCCGGGGTCACTACAGCAGTAACTGAAATCTTTCTTATCATTTCCGGCGACAGAATCCCAAACTTTATGCCTTTAATTACTTTCTCGGACTCTATCATTGAAACTCACCCCTAGCTATCTCGTATCTATCGCCTAGGACAAGCTTCGGGTAAATCATCATGGACATTAACTCCTGGAGCAGTAACTTAAATGCATAGCTCACTTTAACGGGGTAAAGTCTTCCCTTATCCCCGTGTAATGGGCAGACGTACTTATTCTTCTTTCTATCAAACCACCCGATTAAACCACAATCTGAGCAAACGTATATTAACACCTTATCCGAGCTTTCTAGCATTCTCTCCTGGAGAAGTAAGGCCGCTCCATGACCGATAAGACAATCTCTCTCCATTTCACCGAACCTAAGACCTCCTTCACGAGCCCTTCCCTCCGTCGGCTGACGTGTAAGTAGCTGAACAGGTCCTCTAGCTCTCGCGTGGATTTTGTCAGCTACCATATGGTGCAACCTCTGATAATAAACTATGCCGATAAACACCGGGTTAGACAGAAGTTCTCCCGTTCTTCCATCGTAAATAGGTTCAGTACCATCTCTAGGATACCCTCTGAGGAGTAGTCTAGCCTTCAGGTCCTCCGGCTTCTCACCGTAGAATGGGGTTCCATCCACTAACCTACCCTCCAGCGCCCCAACCTTACCAGCTATAGTCTCGATCAGCTGACCAACAGTCATTCTAGACGGAAGCGCGTGTGGATTTATTATTATGTCTGGTGTAATACCGTCCGGCGTATACGGCATATCGTACTGCGGGAGTAAAAGTCCCACAACACCCTTTTGCCCATGTCTAGAAGCAAACTTATCCCCTATTTCTGGAATCCTCAAGTCTCTAACTTTTACTCTAACAAGCTTGTTGCCATCGGCCGATACGGTTATCAAAACAGAATCTACTATACCCCTATCTCCATGTCGTAAAGTCACCGAAGTATCCCTTCGCGTCGTACTAATTATACCCAACTCCTTGTACTCCTCCATAAACCTCGGGGGCGAAGTCTTTCCTACCAAAACATTCCCGGATGATACCTTTGCTTCCGGACTCACGATACCGTCGTCATCTAGCAGGGAGTAGTTCTCTCGACCTCTATACCCTCTTACGGACGGTTCTGGTATCTCGATCTTGTCCATCTGTCCTCCAGCGTACCTAAGTTCTTCCGTTATGTACTCCCTGTAGAATGTACTACGTGCTAGACCCCTATCTACAGAGGACTTATTGAGAATCACAGCGTCCTCCATGTTATAACCAGTATATGAAAGCACCGCGATAATGAAGTTCTGACCGGCCGGTCTATCGTTGTACCCTATTACGTCCAAAAACTTTGTCTGAACTATGGGCTTTTGCGGGTAGTGGAGTACGTGTGCTCTGCTATCAAATCTTAGGTTGTAGTTTGAGGCGTATAGTCCAAGGGCTTGTTTAGCCATAGCAGCTTGATACGTGTTTCTGGGAGATTGGTTGTGCTCTAAGAATGGTATTGTCGCAGCCGCTACGCCAACTATTGCCGGAGGCCATAGCTCTAGATGAGTGTGCTCTGGGGTCAAGTCTTCTGGGTTTAGTGCAATATACGCATTTTCTTCTTCGTCTGGGTCCAAGAACTCTATAATTCCCCTCTTAACTAGGTCATCAAAGGTTATCTTCCCCGATAGGTACTCATTTACCAACTCTTGAGTGAGCTTGGGCTTCCCGTTCTCGACGACTATTAGAGGTCTGAGAGTTCTACCCTCGTCAGTATTTATATAGACTTCGTTGAGGTACTCGGTTCTTAAATACTTAACGTTAATCTCGGGGTGTAGTCTACCTTTTCTCCTCAGATGGATGAGAGCCCTTACTAAAGACTCCGCACTCCCGGCGTAATAACCTATCAGAGTTCCATTAACGAAGACTTTTGCGTACGAGCTTATACCCTCAATAGCTTCAGGACCCTGGTTGACGAGTCTCTTAAATACATCCTCGGCCGGAATAACGCCTAGCTTCTTTACAATCGATATTACCTCCTCAGGGTTAACACCAGCCGATATCTTCACATAGAGAGCTAAGTTCTTAACTAAGCCACAGTTCGGTCCTTCCGGTGTTTCAAATAGACAAATTCTGCCGAACTGAGTCCCGTGGACATCTCGCGCTTCAAAGTGCGGCTGACCTCTACTCAGTGGTGACACACTCCTCCTTAGGTGGCTAAGTGTAGATATCCAGTTTGTTCTATCCAACATTTGGCTTACTCCAGTTTTCCCACCCACCCAGTTACCCGTAGCCAGTGCGTGCCGTATCCTCTCGGTAACGATGTCGGGTCTAGCGAAAGCCTTGATGTTGATTCGCCCTGACCTTATCGTTATTCTTTCTAGAGCGCTTTTTAGCTCCTCGATATATTGTCTGAAAGCGACCCTAAACAATTGAGCTAATAGGTCACCGGCAAGCCTTAGTCTTCTGTTTCCGTAATGATCCCTGTCGTCCGGCTCACGTCTACCCAAAACGAGCTCTATTAGCCTGTTTATCATCTGCCCAAGGTAGAGGGCCTTCCTCAGTCTTGTGGACGCCGACGAATCCGTTCCAATATGGGGGAACAGATACCTATCTAAGACTTCTTCTGCTCTCTTTCTCCTAGCTTCTGCTATCTGTCCAGCAGCAATTCTAGCACCAATATAGTCTAGTGCTTCTTCACGGGTCTTTATTTCTTGAACCTGGAGGAGAGATGGTAGAAGCTCTTGTTGTACATCAGGGTCGTGAGATACGGCGTAAACTATTTCTTTATCCGTAGTTAACCCCAAGGCTTTCATTACTATAACTACCGGAACTTTAGCTAGCAACGGCGGGAAGTTTATCACAAAAGTTCCATCCTTTAGTCTATCAACAATCGTTGGTACCCTAAGACCTGCTGAAACTGATATCATCTTAGCTGAATGCGTTATGTTGGCTCCGGCCTCCGCTTTCTCTACGAACACCCTATTTGGAGCTAGGTCTTCCTGTGCTACTATAACCCTCTCAGATCCGTTTATTATGAAGTAACCCCCGGGGTCTCTCCAGTCCTCACCAATTTCGATAAGCTCCTTCTTGCTCATCTTAGAGGTCGGGTCGATTTTTGATCTCACCATTACGGGAAGCGAGCATACCGGCACTTCGTCTTCGTACAAGATACTCCCGTCTTTCTTAATTACTACTTTGGCGTTAACTGGGGCACTGTACGTGAGATTTCTGAGGCGCGCCATCATCGGTGTTACATCTACTACGTTGCCCTCGACCTCGTAAAACTTCGGCGCCCCAATACTGACATCAACGAACTCTATCGTTAGACCCTTGAGGGAAGGATCTCTAGTAGGTACCTCGATTACTCCAAGACTTGTTACAATTTCCTTAAGCCCTCTATCTATGAAGTTATTAAAGGAGTCCACGTGATGCTTTACTAACCCTACCCTCTGGAGGAAGTCCTTGTATATTTGCCACCTAACCTCCGGCACTAAATAACTACCCTCACTTACCATTCTTACCCCCTAACCTACTACAACAAACCTATAAGCTATAGAGGTTCCTGCTGTCGGAGACTTTCTTATAACTCTTATGATGTCGCCGGGCTTGGCGTTCAGCAGTTTAGCTATCGGATCGGATGCTCTTATCCAAGGAAGTTGCTCAGGGCGTACTCCTAGCTCCCTAAGCACTCTAATAGCTTCTTCCTTGGTTAAGAGCTCGTGCTTGGGGACTAACTCATGCTCCAGTATTTTCTCCTCTGCCCTCACTCTTTTACTGCTCAAACGCGCTCCAACCTACTGTAGTTGTTCTTGTAGCAAGTTATAAGCACAGCGTCTGGATGTACACTAAAGTGCAATAAACTGGTACGTAACACTCCTTTTCGGTTGGTGATTATACCTTCTAGACACTCTTGGCGCACAACTCTCGTGTAGGTTTGCGTTGGTTGGCGTTGCCATCTCACCGGGGTCCTCCGCACTGGTCTCAAGTCTGCACTGCCCTTGGGGGCTCTTGGGACACTTCTAGACCCCGTACCCCAGGTGTCTCGGGGTCCGCGGCTTTCGACCCGCTTCTCGGGCCACTCCTGTGCACTGCTGTGCAAGCACTTCCACCCCGCGTCAAACGATACGATACGCAAGTAGTAAGAAGCTCGGAGCAGTCGCACGAGGCAACGGTAGGAATTATTGAAAGCTTGAACGAGTAGGCGAATGAAGCATACCACGGTTTCTATCTCCTAAAACCTTGACCCCAAGAACTTCAGCTAGCTTGTTGACAAAGATTTCGAATACTGCGACAGGAGCTTTTAGTTCTAGGTACTTTAGATGCTTTGGATGAACCTCACCAACAATACCTATGAGAACCCCGCCGATTTCTACAGCGGCAGTTCTCTCATCTATAGTTAGCCCTATCTCCTCAAACCTTACGAACTGTGGTCTTAGTCCAAATACTTCGAGGATCGTTTTAATTGCTGCTAACCCGTCGGTTAGCGTAATACCCGGCCCGTATATCGCCCCAGCTGCAGCTCTCAGAGAGTCTAGAGTTCTTGGGTCGACAATGTCCCCGACCTCAAATATCTTGAGATTTTGAAATCCGTACTTCTTTACGTTCCTAGATAAGCTCTTTAGAATTCCAGGTAATAATGAAGGCCTTAGTGCGGAGTACATTCTCATCTTCGGGTTTTTAACATCAATAAACTTGGTGAAACCTAAAGCTATAAGATGATCTGGATCAGTTAGCATGAAGTTCAAAACTTCGGTGAACCCCAAACCGACCAATATGTCCCGCAGGTACTTGGATATAGTTTCAAGAGGATGCTCTATACCGCGATTAGTTGGAGGCTCCATTTTCCCGACTATCTTATTGTAATCCATGAAGATGGCTATGTCCTCGATGATATCGTCTTCATCGATCACGTCGACTCTATAAGGTGGTACCCAAACAGTAGCCGAGCTCTCACTCGCAGATTCAATGACATACCCGTATCTTTCCAAATGCTTTAACGCTTCTCGGAAGTTTACGCCTACTCCTATTAGGTTTAATACTCTTTCAGCTCGAACAACTAGTTTTCTTCCCATTAGTACTTCGATGATTAACTTCTCGGTAGTCGCTCCATGAACAACTGGGACTACCTCTATACCTGAAGCACCTCGTTCGTAAGCGGCCAAGGTCATAACGGCAAGTATGGAAGCCATTAAGTAAGGCTCCGTTCCCGTAACGTCTATCAACACGTTTCTAGTTTTTTCCGTAACCTTAGTATCTTCAGAGTTTATGATCGGTGGAAGTGAGAGGACGACCCCATTCGAGTCTACGAGTAGCGGGTATCGACCCTCTTTAACTAGATGTCTATATTCTCTACCTTTCTCTGTTTCCGCTAGTATTTCACGCACACTCATGTCTCTCTCGTATCCCAGAGGCCTAAAGGTTACTGTGTCGACCTCCCGATAGTAAACCGGGAACCTCAGGACATCTAAGTCGTATAAACCTATGGAAACAAGCTCTCTGTTACCACAGTGACTCAGGTGCAGTTTCTCCTGTAACTGAAACAACTGGCTAATTGCTTCATCATCGAGCCTCACTCCTCGAACGATAGTCATTAAGACGTAAGGTCTGTAGTCCGGTGCCCCGCTAGCGTCTACGAAGACGTCGCTTCTGGATATCGAGTATTTAGTCGGTCTCCTAAAGCCGGCATAATAAGATATGGCTCTCGCCAGGCCTTCAGCCGAGTAGAGGTCTAGCCTATCGTGGGGTGCATCGTAAGTGAGTGCATCGTCTTCAAACTTCTTTACTTCTAGCTTAAAATTGTCGAAGAAGCTCAAGAGAGAGTCTTGGTCTAAGTGTACTCCTAATAAGCGGGCTATATCCCACAGTTTAACCGATACTACTGGCACCAAGAATCACCTTGGGGAGAACCGCTTTCTCTACTTCTTTCACATCATCAGTATAGAGGTCTCTAATATCACTGATCCCTAATAAGATCATGGCAACCCTATCTACACCTATACCCCAAGCCGCCACATTATATCCCTTAAGTCCAAGTGGTTCAAGTACCTGTCTCCTGAACATACCTCCAGGCAACACCTCTATCCATCCAAGCTTTGGGTGCTTAACATATCCCTCGACGCTTGGCTCTGTAAACGGGAAGTAAGCAGGCTTAAACCTAACCTCTCCTAGCCCTAGACCGCGAGCAAACTCTCGGAAGAACTGAAGTAAGTCCTTGAAAGATATTCTCTCCCCAACTATGATTCCGTCGAGTTGATGGAACTCCATTAAGTGCGTTGGGTCAGGAGTATCTGGTCTAAATACTCTGTCTATCGTAAACACCCTGTAATCGCCCGGACCCCTCTCCCAAATAGTCCTAACGGATACGGAAGTACAATGAGTCCTGAGAATAAGCCTCAATGCCCTCGACGGGTTCCACTCGTAGCCTCTAAACTCCTTATGGTAGCTGCCGATAGTGGAAACTAGCTGCTCTACTTTTGGAGGTTCCTTTGTTGCTGTGTTAACTATGTATACGTCAGTCGGTCTTCGGGATGGATGGTACTGTGGAACAAAGAGAGCGTCGAAATTCCATAACTCAAGCTCAACATGGGGTCCTTTAACTTCCTCGAATCCCAAAGAGAGCATTAAATCTCTCATATAGTTTATGACTTCCGCGAAGAAGTGCTTTCTAGCGATTGGACACCTAGGTGGTTCTATGGTTAGATCAAACGGCTTGAACTCTATAGAGTCCCAGGTCTCGAGGTTTATTATTTCAGGGGTAACGACTGTTACAATATCACCTGGAGTCAGCTTATCGTGGTAGCTAGTTAGGAGGTTTGTCGCTTCTACAACTATCTCCTTGTGCTCGCGAACGAGGACCAAGCCCCTCCTTCTAACCTCGCGTATAGAATCCGGTAGCTCCGCTAGAGTTCGTGGAAGAGAGTATCTCTCCAGTTCTCTCTTAACGTTCTGGATATATTCTTGAATTTTCTGGATTTTA
Organism: Sulfolobales archaeon; assembly: GCA_038832865.1. GTDB lineage: Archaea > Thermoproteota > Thermoprotei_A > Sulfolobales > NBVN01 > DRZP01. The sequence continues at coordinate 88,304 of JAWBJE010000002.1, read as the reverse complement.
GTTGCATCTAAATCTACGACCCCTTCTCGTATCTTTATAACACCAAGTGTTCTTAAAATTCCCAGAGCAACTTCGATTTCGTCGTCGCTAAGACCTAGCTCTTTCAGGGTAGCTACATGAACCCTTCTGCTTTTAGTGAGTTCCCTTAAGACTATTTCCTCTGGTAAGCTGCCGCTAAGATAGCTTTTACCTCTCTCGCTGAGCTCGACTTTAAAGTAGGTCCTCCTAGAGACGGTGACAAGCCCTCGTCTCTCTAATTCCGCAATGTCACGCATTATATCTTGCTCGCGCCTACCAACGGCTCTAGCTATCTCAGTTACTGTAGCCTTTCTAAGACTTAAGATAGACTTAGCGATAGCGTAAAGCCTGGGGGGCAGTTTCAACTCTCGCGAAGTACTCATTCTCAGCATCCTAATAAAACCTACAACAAGGTAATTAAAGAAAAATATGCCATATGCTCCTGCGAGGTGTTCTCAGTACTTGGTCTCGACGTAAGCTGGCTAGCCGAAGATCTTTGCGCATCCCTCGAAATCGATACAGCCTCGAGACGCAACATAATCGCCAGAAGTAAAGGCTAGAACGGGCAGTCGTATTTTAAAAGACTTATACCGGTATTAAACCTAAAACCGTTTTATAGTTTTAAGCAAGCTCACAGCTTCGTTCCTTTGTTTGGCACACCAAAGGTACCTATCCTCAATTTCAATCCGCTTTCGGATTTAGTTATCATTACTTCCTGTAACACGTTGCGATAACCACAGGAGGAGCACTTTAAGAGATATCGAACTATTGAGCTACCGTTCGACGTAGACTTTTCGGCTATGATCGCCGCTCTTCCATCACATACGGGGCACTTTATTCCTCCGTCGTGTCTTAGTACCATGCTGCGGCACCCTCGCTGGTTCTTCTGCTACCAGCCACCACTTCAACAAGAGTCTAAAAGCTTATAATCTTGCCTCTTCTTCGCGCTGTTTTGTAATTCCAACTATTCGACTATTTATGGTGGAGTCGACTCAAGCTGCGAACGATTACGATATCTCCACACCTCTTAGAGCACCTTAAGCTTAAGTAGAGGTTTGTGAGCATGGCTGCGAAGCAACCTCAGTTGCAGAAGCTTAAATACTCCTTGATGTACTAATAGAGAGGGGCCCGTAGCTCAGCCAGGTAGAGCGGCGGGCTTTTAACCCGTAGGTCCCGGGTTCAAATCCCGGCGGGCCCGCCACAAGACATAGCCCCACCAGGGCCCAGGCTTTAAAGACCTTAATAAGAGCGTTTACTCGGTATAAAATTTCAAGACGACGAATTCTCTTTATTAGCTAAACAATGCTAGTGCCCACATCTTGAGTACCCTAGGAATAAGTTAATGTACGTGATTACATCTCCGTCTCCTGTGAGTCCGCACTTAGTGTACTTCAGTACTTTATCATACTCTATCTCCGTCGTCTCTGAGCCGGCTTCCGCACCTTGGGTGCGTGGGCGACGTCCTCCTTAGATTAACAATTAACTTCTAGACTTCTCTCGAGCGCTTAGTATCCTATGGTGAACCGTATCTTTCTGTGGAATCACAGGGATAGCTTTTTGTTAAATGTTCCATCTTTCTCTACATTATTATTCTGAGCCTGTTTAGTTTTCGAGGACTATGGTTAAGTTGTGTTCATCGCATACCTTGTCTCTCGACGGCTTCCTTAACCCCTTTAACGAACTCCCACGGTTTAGAGTACCTTCTCTGAATCCTTTCGATCCGTATTCTACGAGTTGGTATCCTCCTAAGAGGTACTTCAAGACGTTTGAGCCTAGCTATCATCCCGCTGGGTGTGAATACGGCTAGAGTTATGTTGTCGAAGTTAACGTCGATAGCCACAACGGTTCTGGTTTTCCTCGGTTTAACCGATATATAGACTCCGTCTTCAACTACCTTCACAGCTAGCTCGTAGTTACTCCACTCACCGCACTTCTTTGCTCTCCCTAGGTCAGGCTTGCAGTCGTACTTATTTACTCTAGCTGTTAACCTCCTTAGAACCGGCTTTCTACCGTTCCGCTTACTGGATCTAGCGACTGCTCTAGCGTAGATGTAGATCGCTTCATGTGGCGTGCCCTGAAACCAAGCTCCCTAAACTTGCTATAGAACATCCTTCAGGGTTTTAATTGATGGTACCTCATCTAGACTCCAAACTCTGTCTACCACTAGTTGGACAGCATCACGATAGAGCTTCAGAAACTCAATTAATGCATCATGGTCATCGCTACCCTCGGGGAGAGCCCTCATCCTAAGAGTCTCGACGAGCTCTCCACCCCTCACCGAGTAGCTCACCGCATCTAGAGCTATAGAGTAGAGCTTACAGTCTTTTCTCTCCATATCTTTATAGATGGATGTATATGGCTAGAGTCGAGCTGGTTAGATGTAGTGTTATAAAGTATAGGAGAGGAGACTACGTTCTCTACCCACTAGGAAAAGACAAGGAGAAGATAAAACACCTCCACGGAAAAGAAGTCTACACACAGATCATAGCAGAAGAATAGCAACAAGCGGTATAAACCAATATGAAAACCAAAACAGCTGCGTTAGGTTTGTTGTGTTTCTGTTAGCACTTTAGAAAAGCTTACCACGGGTCTTCGTCTAGAGAACAATCTGGGTTAAATACTATTGACGCCTCGTATCGGGCTCTCTCCTCGCTATCAGCAGCGTGAACGATGTTCTCTAATATGGAAGTTGAGAAGTCCCCTCTTATAGTCCCAGGAGGCGCCTTTCTACCATCTGTCGGTCCTATCATAGTTCTAATTACGTCTACAGCTTCTTCTCCTTCAACTAGCAGAGCAACTACAGGACCCGAGGTCATGAACTTTATCAGTTCATCATAGAAGCTTTTCCCCTTGTGCACGTCGTATAGCTTCTCAGCGCACTCGCGCGTCAGCTGAAGCATTTTGAGCTTAATTATCCTAAAACCCTTCATCTCAAGCCTCCTTATTACTTCTCCAACCAAGCCTCTCTTAACTCCATCTGGCTTGATCAGTAGGAACTCTCTTTTCTGGGTCAACTGGGATCACTTTGTTTTTACATAGTAGGCACTCCAAGGAGTCTTCTTGGGGTCTCTACGTAGCTTGAAGTTCTTAAAGCACTTACTAGAGCAGAAATGAAGTATCACTCCGCTCTTAAGTACGTAAGTCAGCCCGGAGCCTGGCTCTATCCGCTTACCGCAGAAACTGCACGTATACACCTTGGGCACGCAGTACTCCCCCGTACAATGCTGAACTTTGCTTTAAAGCTTTAAAGTTTGCGTGCAGAGTAGAGAAGGTGCTGGAGGTGAGCGAGGTCAAGAAAGTCGATCTAACTCAACCCGATGTTAACGTAGTAGAGGAGTTCGGTTTTCCAGCCGAAGTACTTCAGATAGTCGGTAGGACCGGGGTTACTGGGGAGATAACTCAAGTTAGAGTTAGAGTTCTGGATGGCAGAGATAAAGGAAGGGTAATAACTAGGAACGTTAAAGGTCCCGTTAGAGTGGGTGACATAATAATACTTAGAGAAACCGAAAGAGAGGCTAGAAAGCTGACGGCTAAGTAACGCTTTCATGACCTTCCAGGAAAAGCCATTTGGAGCTGAAAGACATGTTTATTGACGTTTCTGCTAACAGGTTACCGAAGAATCTCAGGTACTTGTGGGTACCGCACCTACTAATAAAGCCGGCCTGTCGAAAGGACATGGTTTTATTAGACTGCTTCTTCTCATCTACACTAAGCAAAGACGTTATAATGGTTCTACTGTCGAGAAGGGTGAAGAAAGTGAGAATAGAAACATCCGCTCCAATAAATTATCCAGTAGTTTTCTCTAGCGGGTGTAACCTTCTGTACTATCAGAAGGTACTGAATACCGTTGACTCCTCTCTAAAGACAGATGCGATTGAGAACCTCGTGCTAAAACCGCAAGACGCTAGAGCGAGAGCCATGGTCGCGGACATTTTCAGAACCATACTTAAACTGCTGTGCTTTCCGGAGCCACCGCTAGAGTCTCTACAGGTATACGTTCTTCTTGGACTAAATACCCGAGAAAAACGGGCATACATTGCTCTAGGCAGTAGACTGTTGAGATCTTCGATTTTAGAAGAAGTGATTTACGGACACTTAAACGGGCTTGACGCCATAACGCCGTACCTCTGAATTCCGTTAATCAATCTACGAAATAGAACTACTGTTTCAACCGTATCAATTATCGACAGCTGGTCACTAATTAAGTCAGCAATCTCATTCAATCTTCAAGCTGAGGACGACTGTGTCTCAAACGGCCTTTTGGCATAGTGTAAAACGCTAGAATAACAACCTCATACACAACTTGTGTTAGGCGTTAAACTATCGCAGCACTTGCACGGCAGCGTACCCTACTACCCAGCTTTTCTCGCCAGTTATGTCTCCTGAGGTAAAGTACTTCAGGAGGCGGGCTCCTCTGGAGTTTAGCGCTTTAGCAAAGTAGATGAGCGTCATAGTACTCCCTGGTCCGCACATGCTGATGTCCCTCTCTACAACCACTTTAAATAAGCCATCCGGATCTAGTTGGACTATTTTTTCAATCACGAACCTATCTTTCCTATACGCTATATCATGAGGTTCGTAGTGAGTTAGGTCTGTTGAAGCTATTACGACAATATCGTGGGGATCTCTCTTAGACAGCTGGATAGCCGATAGTATCGACTTAGCTAGGTCTTCGGCCACCTTGGGCGTTTGATTCAGAATAGTGATCGGTACTATAGTGAAATCCTCTTTGAGGACGTATTGTAGGAACGGTATCTGTACCTCGATAGAGTGCTCATGCTCGTGTGCTGTAGTGTCAAGTCTAGCGAACCTACTACTATCGACGATAAGTTTAGCCAGCTCTGAGTCTATGGGCACTCTCCCTAGTGGCGTTTCCCAATATCCTTCCGGATAAACAGATACAGAGGGCCCTACTCCAGTATGATTGGGCCCTATTAATACAATAGTCTTAGGCTTTCTCTCCATAGATAATGCGTAGTACGCGTGTGCCGCAGCCGGACCGCTGTACATGTAACCAGCATGGGGGACTACGAAGCCGAGACTGATTCTTTCCGGAGATCCTTCAGCTTTAGGAGTAGCTTGCGGACCTAAGTTGTGTAGAAAGCACCACTCAATCTGCCTTACTAATGCGTCTGGACGGTTCTCATAAAACTGTCCCGAGACTGCGGGTCTTCTAACGCTCAATAGCTGACACCTTAGTCTCAAATGTCTCGTAGCTCACCGGTAGGTTAGCGTCGGGCTGAAGAACACCCCTTTCTCTCAGCACCTGCCTTGCGAGCAACCAATAGATCAACGCAAGGGACTTCCTTCCTTTATTATTTCCGGGGATAACTAGGTCCACGTTGTTCAACTTAGCGTCCGTACTTGCTATAGCAACGACAGGTATCCCTACCTTGGAGGCTTCTTCGATAGCCTGCTCATCCACCCTAGGGTCTGAAGCTATTAGGACCTCAGCATCAATGTGAATGTCTAAGTACGGATTAGTTATCGTACCGGGGATGAATCTACCGGTAGCAAACCTAGCACCAGTAAACTCAGCAAACTTTTGGACAGGTGTAAATCCGTAAGGTCTCGAGGAGACGGCTAGTACAGAGCGAGGTTCGAATGACGAAATAAATTTAGCAGCTATTCTGAGCCTCTCGTCTATCTTCCTAATATCGAGTATGTAGGGACCATCAGGCCTAGTTCTGTAAACAAATCTCTTCATATACTTAGTGCAGATGTACGTCCCGATGTGTACTCCTGCCTCTAGGTAAAGCTCTGGTGGAGCCAGCAGATCTGAGACCAGCTTAGGAGCCTCATCTAAATATCGCTTCTGCGTGCTCAAGTTCTACACCTTTCTCCCATATACAATGACCTCGTTTATTAAATCTACATGCGACAGGAACATTCTCCTACAGCAGTATCTTTTTACTCCAAGCTCGTCAAGTACTTTCCCCGGGTCTTCACCACTTGCTACTCTCCTGGCATACTCATCCCAGAGGTGTCCGATAACCTTACCGCAAGTAAAACACCTTACCGGAATTATCATGACAATCTACCTATAGGACTTCTGTCTCCACCTCCTAGCACTGTACCTCATCCACTTCTCCGGCTCTGTTTGCCTAGGGTCGCCGGACAACATATATCTAGAATATTCTTTAAATATCTGCTTAAGCTCCTCGCTACCCGTAAATCTAACCAACCCCCTAGCGATAGCCATCCTGACGGCTTCGGCCTGGGCCATATATCCTCCCCCGGAAACTTTAACGCTAATATCTACGGACCTCCTTATGTTGTCACCAGCTAGTAGGAGAGGTTCCATCATTTTCATTCTAGCCAGCTCTATGGGAAATATCTCAATTGGAATACCATTTATCCAAACCCTACCGGAACCCGACGTTATTATGGCCCTCGCTACTGCTGTCTTTCTTTTGCCGATTTCTACTACAACCTTTAACTGCCTGCTTTTCGAAGCATCCGTTCTGAATGCGGTACTTGAACTCATGCCTTATCCCTCCAGCCTAAATACTTGGCCACCTCACCTACTGTAACGTATTTGTGCTTAAGCTTACTAGCTCTAGCCTCAGGTATTTCGATGGTGGTCAACTTCATTTTCTTTATCTCCTCCGGGTAACCTACGTAAACCTTTAGCTTCTTGAGTAACGTGATCTTTTTAAATGGATCCTTTGGGAGCATTCCCCTAACAGCATATTTTACTATAGACACAGGAGTTCTAGGTCTGTGTGGTGACCACTTGCTTGGGTTTCTCAGCGTTCTGATTTCAAACCACAGCGCGTATGACTCTTTAACCATATGCGGGTCTCCACTTACTACAGCCTTTTCTGCGTTGACTATGTAAACCCTATACCCGTACTTAAGGAGCTTAGCTACCACTGAGGCTAATCTACCTAGGATAAGACCTTCAGCATTTATCATAATCTCCTTATTGTAGCTCATATTATCACCCTCACGTTAGAGCCTTTGGGGTTCATTCTTAGAAGCTCAGCAATTGGGATAGCCGAGCCTCCAGCACTGCGGATCTTCTCCAGGGCCTTCCTTGAAAACGATACGGCCGCTATGGTTACTGGCTTCTTTAAGGTTCCTGCTCCAAGGACCTTCCCAGGTACCACAATGTACTCTCCATGACTTGAGAATCTGTTTACCTTACTTAGGTTAACTGCTACACGTTTTCTGGAGGGTTTCTCCAGCAAGTCAGCTACGTAATCCCATACTCTAACACCGTACCGGTTGGAGGCTTTTCTTAGCTCTCTAACTAGCTTCCTTATGATAATGTTTGTTGGTCCAGTGCGCTTCATGTACTAGCACCCTTGGTAGAGAAAACTCTATCGAGTTGTTCACGTAATTCCACTAGTTTTTTCCTTATCTGGAGCATCGCTTCGATGACTATTCTCTCAGGGCTTAGAGCGCCGGACGACTCTATACGCAGCTTATATTCGTCTTTACGCCAGCTAAGGTCTATAGCTTCAGACTCGCAAACCTTAACGCATTGTTTGCAGAGATTACACCTATTTTCATCAACAACGATTTCCCCAGCTCTAATAGTTATAGCCTTTGTCGGGCAGTACTCAACGCATAACCTACACATGGTGCATCTATCGGTAGAGATAACCACTTTGGGTATATACGTGAGTACGGAGATCGTTGCCGGCGACCACTTAATGTGCTCTTTCCCTCTGCCTAGCCTAGCCCATGCTTCGAGAATTACCCTCTGCTGAGGACCTAGCTTGAGTATGGGAATCCCCCCGTACACAGGAACTATCTCAGGGTCGTCTTGGGGCTTTAGGTCTCTAGAGTATACGACTAGCTCTTCTTGTGGACCACTCTCAGCTTCGAGGTAGAGACTAGTATAACACCCGTCCGTTAAGGTACTACCCCTACACTCTTCGGGTTGCTTATAGCGCTCGAGTGCGAGCTCGGACTTTAGCGGGATCATAGCCAGGCGGTGCGATATTATCTCATCACTCAAGGCCGACGTATTGTCGTAGAAGACGACATAGTCTATAGCCATCGTTGGGACCTCCTCAATAGCTGCCCGCCTTATGGCGTTAACGTATTCCAGCGGCACGCCTCTGAAAATCAAGACTATTTCTGTATCGTTTTTCTCCAATATCTCTATGTCGACCATACCATCTCCCTACACTCTCCTACCGCGACGACCTCCGGGTCTCCTGGTAGTATCGTGCGGTATGGGGGTCACATCTTCTATCCTCCCTATTATGAGACCCGATCTAGCAATAGCTCTTATAGCTGCTTGAGCTCCTGGACCAGGTATCTTCGGTCCATGTCCTCCTACACCTCGGACCTTTATGTGAACGGCTGAGATCCCTTTATCGATAGCATCTTGAGAAGCCCTATAGGCTATCATCATTGCTGTATAGGGCGAGGGTTTCTCTCTATCGGCTTTTACTACCATACCGCCAGACCAACGTGAGACCGTCTCAGCACCACTGAGGTCTGTTACGTGTACGATAGTGTTGTTAAACGAGCTGAATATGTGAACTACACCCCACTTGAGCTCTCGTAGCGACATCCCCATTTTACTCACCTAGCTAGACTACTTAGACTACTACTAGACGCTCTCCTCTTGTAGTAAGGTGAGGTGGGTGAGTAATCCACCAGATTTTCCTCACTTCTCGTCACTATTCTACCTGGAGACCTAACCCTACGTCCTGCTATAGCTATGTGACCGTGGACTATCATTTGCCTAGCTTCATGGATAGTTTTAGCTAAACCCTTCTTATACACTATCGTCTGCAGTCTTCTCTCCAAAATGTCTCTGACCGTTAATCCTAGAATATCATCGATAGTTGCCTTATCGCTACTTAGTAAACCCATATCGTAAAGCTTCTTTGCTAGCGCCCTCTCCCTTATTTCTCTCTCGACTTCTGATAGGGAGAGAAGAGCTTTTGCTTTAGACCTAATAGTCCTTAATATGGTTTGCGCTTTCCAAAGCTCTCTCTTATTTCTCAAGCCATACTGCCCCACAAGCTCCATCTCCTCTACTAGCCTCTCCTTTATCCATGGGTGACCGGGTCTCTCCCATGTCTTCCTAGACTTCTTAGGGTCTCCCACCCGCGCTCACCTACTGCTGCTTTGTCTTACTTTTTGTGACACCCACCACAGGACCGACTCTACCTGTAGTATGAGTCCGCTGTCCCCGAACTTTGAGGCCAAGTGAATGCCTTACCCCCCTCCAAGACCTAATTCTTATCTCTCTCTCGATGTCCTGCCTAGCCACCAAAATTAAGTCCGAACCTATGAGGTGTTTATCTAGGCCGGATTCGTAATCTTTTCTCCTGTTAACCATCCACGCTGGTATGCCAAACTTGAGCGGGTCCGCCAATAAGCTCTCGATCTTCTCGACATCCTCATCGCTAAGGTATCCCACCTTCATCCTGGGGTCTAACCCGAGTTTAATTGCGCAAGCTCTTGCCAGTCTTGGTCCCACTCCCTTGATTTTCGTTAGCCCAAAGGCTAGTGGCAACTCACCCTCGATATCTACGCCAGCTATTCTCACTATATGCCTGAACGACACCCTCCACTACCTAAACCAAGAGCAACGAAGAGATATTTAAATTTTTTGAGCAAAAGGTGTCCGAATTCCCGCGGCTGTATTCCCCCAGCGCATGTTGACGGTCTTAAAAGCATAGGTGTAGTACCTATGTAGGGTCGCGAAAGGATATGATAAAGACGGTCTCGTTCGACCTTTGGTTTACCTTAATTTGGGAGAAACATCCAGAAGACGAAGAAGCATACAGTAGCATGAGAGTAGAATCTATTCTTAACGTACTCAAGTCGAGGGGTTACGATGTATCTATCACCAGAGTTCGAGAGTTATACTCAGGGCTTGGACCGTCCAGGATGTTTATGAGTAGCTACGATGTAGCATCGATCATTCTAGCGGGTCTGGGGTTAAGGGTTGATGAAGGTCTTGTTTACGAGATTGCAGAGGCGTACGAACTGTCTACAGAAAAGTTTAAGCCTAGGGAAAACCCGGAAGCTCTGGAGGTATTGCCGCAGTTAAAGAGGATGGGCCTAAAAGTAGCTATAGTCAGCAATACGAGCTTTAGTAAGAGAGGTGTTAGAGCTCTCCTGAAGAACGTAGGTATCTCAGACTATGTAGACGTAATAGTGTCATCCTCTGAGGTTGGATCGGTTAAGCCGCATAGGTCTATATTTCAAGAGCTAGTTAGATCTGTGGGCGATAAACCAGCAGAGATAGTTCACGTAGGGGACTCGTGCTTCGAAGATGTACTTGGCGCGCTCGGGTACGGAATGCGGGCTGTGTATTATGTTGGACTGCTCCATCTAAGGAGAGCGGAACCCAGTAGGATTTGCCTAGAGTTAGTGCCGACTGTCAGGAAGCTGGACGAGCTCCCAACAATTCTGCAGGATACGATGTGAATTGTTAAAGCACCGCTTTACGTAATTGCAGACGGTTAGTCGTATTATAACTTAGGTATGACGAGCTCCCTTTCTACAAAATCTCCCAAGCTGCGATAAATGCTGTTGGCCCTCCAACGAACAAACTTAATAAAGTACTTCAGTAGTGCTCTTAGCACGAAGCTGTCCCTGAGGTAAAACTCGCTCATTATTCTTTCAGCCCATATCAAGGTGTGGTCTAAAGCCACTTTCATAGCTTCAACGTGCTCGCGAGTGATTTTGACCGAGGCTATTACATCACGGGCCCCTCTCATTTTGCCCATTGGTACGAATATCATCGGCACTATGATCGACCTGTAACCCCTCAGTCTCTCGATGAGTTCGATGGTTTTGACTACATCATCGGCAGTCTCTCCGGGAAAGTTGAGTATGAACGTAGCCGCCGGTACTATGTTAAGCTCGTGCATTATAGAGAAAGCTTCCTCCACCACTTCAGGATACTTCTCTATGGGGAAAGGTGCCGTCTTGCCCGGCATCACCTTCTTCGCTAACCTTGGAGAGCCTGTTTCGATACCGACCTCAACTCCTATGTACCTTTGGTCCATTCTTGAGTAGATCATGTCCGTTATTTTACTCAGTAGTCTTCCCTGACGTTCTGCTGCGACAACAGCAGCAAGAGAAACGTGAGCCCACGCTATGCTCTTTAAGTGTTTAACGGCTACTTCATGTAGCTTCCTTAGGGGTTCTTCACTCGGAATGACGCTTGATGACCCGTAGAGGAGAACGTCTTCTGAGTGAAAGATCCCCCCCGATACGCCATTCGATACATTAACCTCTATTTCCTTCTCGATGGTCTCTATGGGTATGTGGCGAAGAGGCCTTAGTGTTACACTACAGAAAGAGCAACCCCTGGGACAACCCCTCATTACTTCAACGAGACCGTTAACGCTAGCTCCTTTTATTACTGGTATCTGACTAACTTTAGGCGAATCGTCCACACCCACCTGAATGTACCTCGGTAATGTTTCTCCGTCTACTATCTTCTGGGCTAAGTCTTTGATTACGAGGTCTGCTTCACCTTCAACGATAGTGTCGACTCCCCAGAGGTCGATCTTGTCGTCTTCCCATTGCCACTGCCAAGCACCGGGCCCTCCAACAACAATCTTAAAGCCGTACCTCTTTTTGTATTCGGCTAAGCGACTCATGAACTTCGTAAACATCCTTCTGTTTGTTGGCACCTTTCCGGTTATGAGCCACCATTCGGAGGACGGTGGACCGTACGCGAAGTAGTCATGGTGGCCTATGAGCACGGCTTTAGCTTTACTGAGGTACCGAAAGACGTAGTCCGGGTCTATTACAGACGCTTTAAATCCGGCTTCAACTAGTGAAGCCTCGATTTTTCTAAGTCCGTAGGGGGCCTCCCTAGGTCTCCCCCATTTATCCACCTTTGGCTTAGGGCAGCATATGTAAGACCATATAAACTCTGGGAGAAATATCGGAGGACCGGTGGCAACAAAACCCAAAAACTCGCGGCCATGGTGATTCGTCATCATGCTTCTATCCGTTGTAATTACGAAGTCTATCTCTATGAGCTTCACCAATCCTACTTCACTTATTTAGGAATAAAAACCTTAGTACAAAGTCTAAACCGGTTAAAAGGATGTCTGAAGCGCCGCTCAAGCGCTTGAGGCTTAGAGCGTACATCAACGTGATCGCTGACCTCATGGCAGAGCTGGTGGCCGGCAACAACGTAAACAGAGAATGGGTTATTCGAGAGCTTAAGAAAGCTCTCGAAGAGGTCCAGGTGGAGCCGTTCAGAGGTATACGGTATTCCAGTGAAATATACGAGAAAGAGCTGATCAGTCTATACATTGTAGCTACACGCATACTGAGGCTACCTATTAAAAGGTTCGGGAGGGCGCTTGAAGACATTTTCTCAAACGAGATCAGTCTCGGCAAAGTTGTCACAGCGATCAAGAAGCACAAAGACCCCTCTGAAGTAAGGGCCACGATCGACAATTACCTAGGAAGCGTTGACGAGGTCTCCCTCAGCAAGATCATTAGGTATATTACGACTGAGTACTACTTGGACCTCATCGATGAAAACGAAGCATTGAGGTCAGTCAGTAATCTCATTAAAGCATATCCCGAGTTTTCGGACAGATTTGGTAGGATGGTTAAGTTCTTTATAGCTGTAGTAATCGGAAGTAAGATCGTTTCTAGCGAGATCAGAAGCAGGATGGACCTTGAAATGAAGAAGAAGGCCCTCGCAATAGCACTTGGGCTTAGCGGTGGAGCTCCAAGTAACGAGTACGTAATCGATGTCACTAAGATAGCCTACGGTTACGGGGGATACATCAAAAAGCTTAACGAGCAAATTAAGGGCTTGTCAAAAGGGAGTTCTGTTCAGAAAACCTTGGAACCCTAGTTACGCGTAGGTTCGATTCTAGTCCGTTGTTTTACTGCCAATAGTATTAGCCTTCAACATAAGTGCCTGTTTAAGCGCGCATTTCAGCAAAAATCAAATCTTCTTTATGTACGACAGAAGAATGACCGATGTAGCTATACCGAAAACTAGTCCAGCTGATATTATGTTACTCGCTAGTGCTTCTATTGACGGTACTCTGCTAATGAGTTCCGCGATGAGTGCAGACCTAGTTCCACTTAAGAAGCTTTTCAGAGAACACTCGTAGAACTGGTTTTCCAGAGCATCAAGGTGCTGGATAGCGCATGGGTATGGGGTTGAAATCAACACTATCGAGTTCACGAAAGCGGAATACATGCCGATTGGGAGCACTATTCTTGATACTCTGCCTCTTAGATTAAGTAGTAAAAAAAGTGAAAGAGATAGAAGCTGAGCTACGGGAGTGAGGAACCTTGGGCCGAAGGAGAGACCTCCGTGAAAATCATGCCATGAGGAGTAGACCGCAATAGGTACAAATATCATAGAAACGTAAAGTACGGCTAGAGACCTTTTCTTAATATACCTTAACGCATATGGGGTGTATAGAAGCGATATAAACGACAGCGGATATAAGCTTAAGAGGCTCTTTCTCAGATCGAGGAGCTGTATTACCATCCCGACAGGAATGCGAAGAACGTCAAATCCGGTACCAAGCCCCCTCAATTGAGAGTAAATGAGTTCAGGAAATAGGAGGGGATCACCAGTAGTAGCGTAGTTGTAGTAAAATTGCGGGAGAGATACCAGAATAAAGATAGACATCCACGAAGCTACCGAAATCGCTAACATCCCTTTACGCCTCTTTAAGAGGCTTCTCTTGTCTATTAAAACTATTGTAGCTACGGTAACTACAAGAGCTACAGAAGAAGGGTCTGCTAGGAATGCTATTGAGGAAATCACCGCGTGTAACATGACTGTATTTAAACTAACGTCTTCACTGAGAACTAACTTAGCGGAGAGGTATAGTAAAGCTGAATAGCACATAGTTAAGACAGCCTGCGGAAAGAGATGTGAGGAATATATCCACGGTAGGGAGCACAGTACTGTTGTTACTATGGATGTAGCTCGGTAGGCATATTGCGATGGAAAGAGCTCCTTGAGGACTAAGTACGAGAAAACCATAGACATCAGTACGCTGAAACTCATCAGTGCACCTCCAGCTAGAAGCATAGCTCTAGTGCTATCCAATAAGCAGGCTATTGGCGAGAGAAAAAGTGGGATGCCTATTGGACCCGCGAAAGCGTATCTGTTACCTACTTTGATAACGTCCGTATAAAACCACTCCACTCGCTCGAGGTACATAACCCCTCTACAAAAGTTTCTAGACAGTTCGATCATTGGTGCTGTGTAACCGGTGACGTAGACTACGTTTACTGTAAGCAACATTAAAGCGAAGACTGTTGCAAACACGCATGCTGTACGCATATCCACAGCTTTCACCTATCGCCACAGAGCGGTTCAGACGCTGTCTATTACCGATTCTACTCTACCGAAGGGAATTTTAGGGGTTTGGCTGAGGGCATGTAGGCTTGACCAGTAATAACCGCGGGTAACAACCTGCCCTACACTGTGACGAGGGTTTAAGACGCTATCGCTTCTACAAAGTCACTTACTCCAACGACAAGGAGCTCATCTATGTACGTTCATGTAAAGAGCTGGCGAATGGGCCCGCGGGGATTCGAACCCCGGACCTCCGCCGCGTGAGGGCGGCGTCCTAGCCAGCTAGACGACGGGCCCCAGTAGTAGATCCTCATAAGCTTTAAAGCTTTCCAAGACGCCCAGTAGCTCCTTAACTGTAGTTCGGGTAGAGAGATTCTGCGACCCCAGAAGTCGAAGGATATCGTCGTATACAACTAACACCTGAAGATAAGCAAATAAGGTTGCATAGTGCAATAGGGCTAAAGCTTAGCTTTCACACAGAGGACCTAGAGCCTGTAATTTAGTGCTGCTACATCATCTCCCCTCTCAATTCCAGCTTACGGGATCTTAGTGTGATGTGACCTTAGATATCTCAAGCTGAGTAAATAGGTTGAGTAAGTAGGGGTTCGGCTTTCTACGGCTCGCATCGGTCGGTGCCGCCCCAGCTCGGCCCGACCCAGGTCTAGGCTCCTCGGACCTCGGCATCGGGTGCGGGAGAGCCGCGGGCTCAGACCCCGCCGAGGCGGCTCCAGCGCGCAGCCTCGTGCGTGTGCCCGCAGGGCTTCCGCCGGCACCGACCGGTGCGAAACTCGAAACATCCACCCACGGCAGCTAGATCCAGCTCTACTTTATACGAAGCGGCATTAAGCAAACAACAACGGGAGAACTTGAGAGTTATTATTGGTTTCCTCACAGACATAGGGGGTGGAATCATTTAGTTCTGATACCGTGGGTCTAGCCTCTGAGAGGCTCGGGAGGTTGCGTGAGAAGATTTTAAGCTGGTTTAAAAAACATGGGAGAAGGTTTCCGTGGAGAGGGGAGATAGGTTGGTACGGTGTCTTAGTCGCCGAATTCATGCTGATTAGAACAAGGTCTGAAGTCGCTGAGAAGTTGTTTCAAGAGTTCATTCGCTTTTACCCGAAGCCTGAACTCATCTGTTCTTCGAACCCCAAGGATATCATGGGGTACTTCAAGAAAATAGGTCTTCCCGCTAGAGCTGAAAGACTTATCGAAGCAGTCTGCAGTATCCTGGGTAAGTACGGTGGGGAGATACCGTGCGACTACAGAAAATTGAGGGAGTTGCCGGGTGTAGGTGACTACATTGCTAGAGTCCTTCTTTCCAGAGTGTGTGGTGAACACTACGCCTTTGCAGACTCAAACGTAATCCGAATACTGTCTAGGTTTTCAGGCAAACCATTGAGCGCTACGGAAGCGGCGCAGATTCTAGAGAAAGCTTTCACTAGTGAAGACCTCACCGCCATCAACGTTGCCTTGATAGACCTTGGTTCACTGGTGTGCAAACCTAAAAAGCCGCGCTGCCTAGAGTGCCCCATTAACGAGCTGTGCCAGCACTTTGCGGCTTCTCAGATAGGTTTTCCGATATCTTAAACTCGATTGATTTAACTGATAAGCAACTAAGTTCTTGGGGGTACTTAATGATTTGGAAGGTGCTCTCGTATCCGAGATATAGGTTGACTTCTCTACCCACGCCAATAGAGAGAGCAACTAGGCTTAGCAAAGAGTTAGGAGTAGAGCTACTCATAAAGAGAGACGACGTTATGGAGCTCTGCTTGGGTGGCAATAAAGTTCGAAAACTCGAGTTCATAATAGCTGACGCCCTTAAGAAGGGGTGTGACGTCCTTATAACTCGTGGTGCTACTCACTCAAACCACGTGAGACTTACAGCGGCCGCGGCTAAAAAAGCTGGTCTAGACGTTTACGCTGTTATTACACCGCCCGGGAGTTTGGAAACTCAGGGAAACGTACTCTTAGACAGACTCCTTGATGTTAAACTCGTACCTGTAAGCAAAGCGGAGGAAGCGGATGAGGCTATGGAGAAGCTGGCCGAGAAGCTTAAGTCAGCGGGAAGAAAACCATACGTTATCCCGGCTGGTGGAGCCTCGGAATTAGGGGTACTCGGATATGTTTTAGGAGCTCTAGAGATCCTCCAGCAGTCCCTCTCTCTAGGAGTAAAACCGGATTTCATAGTCCACGCTACGGGTACTGGAGCCACTCAGGCCGGTTTAACGCTCGGCCTCAGGCTACTTGGGGCTAACGACGTAAAGGTTTTGGGTATATCGAACGGTAGGAAAGCATCTGAGCTCACCAAAAGACTAGTCGATCTCTTTAACTCGACGGCGAAAATGCTTGGCGTAGATATTAAGGCTTCCGAGAGCGATTTCACAGTTTACGACGAGTACTCGTTTGGTGGCTACGGAGTAATAACTTCGGAAGTAGTGAACACGATTAAGTATGTAGCGAGGACTGAGGGCGTGCTCCTCGACCCGGTATACACAGCGAAGGCTATGTATGGACTAATAGACCTCGTTCAAAGGGGAATAATAAAGAAGGGGAGTTCTGTAATATTCATACACACTGGTGGTAGCCCCATAGTATTTCAATACGCCCCTGAGGTTGAGAAGTACTTATGAATACTGTAATTTTTTTGGTTCATGTTTTAGTTTACGAACTGCTGAACGGCAAATGAGCTCGACGTAAATAGCGTAGCTAGAAGTTGTAGTTATGCTTTAACTTACTAAAGACCGAGTTGGCTGAATAGATACGACTCCCGCATGCTAGGAACATACGTGAATGATGTTTTCAGCTTAACTCCCATGGAACTATAGTTTACTAAAATGAGGAGTCTCCCGCAACTCGTCGGACATTTATTGTTTAGACTTTGGCCTCCCCAACGGAACTCATATAAAGCTGGAAGAGATGCTCAGGTCCGGCGTTGAATACTCGCATCTTTGATAGCTCATTGCTTGGAGCTATCCCCAAACATTCCTTAAGTCTCCTCGCTAAAACGCGCTTGCGTTGATTGAAAAGACACTTAAGGAACTCCTCATAGCCACGCATGGTTTCGTTCCACTCGCGCCTTCTCTTGAGTACTACTACAGTAGACCAAACCATAGGTTTAGGTCTGAAGGACTCGGGAGGATAACTACCCCCAAGTTCAACGCTCATAAACGTTTGAGTGAAAGCCGTTATTCTTCCGTAGTTAGGTGCTCCGGGTTTGGCGGCAAGCTTTCTAGCTACTTCTTCTTGTAGCACAAGTACAGCACTTTTAACACTCGATTTGACTGTGGCTACAACTATCTGGGACGAAACTACGTAAGGGGTGTTGGATACCAGAATGCAATTTTCTCTGAGCGCTGAGATCAGGGGGATACCGTCTGATGCCACAACATCAATTAAGTCGTCCGCAAACTTTTTCTTTAAGTAATCAGCGAACCTCACGTCTATTTCGGAGCACATAACGTAGTCGAAGCGGCTCTTAAGAAATAGGGTAAGTGAGCCGAGACCCGAACCGAGCTCATATACGCAACACTCTCTCTTCGGACAGATTTCCTCAAGCTTTCCTAGCACTTCTAAAGCCAGATTGCAGTCGACCAAAAAGTGTTGTCCCAGCTTTTTAGACGGTTTAAACCCCTTAGCTAACTTTAGTAGGTCTCTAAGCTCGAGGCACTCTCTAGAGAACTTCATCCGACGACTCGCCAGTCACTACTTGAGAGGCGAGTAAAAGAGTTTAAACGCGTACACTATCTCGGGCTAAGCGGTTGAACTCTATAGTTGAGATATCTTTGAGCGAGGGTCAAGTACTCAGAGTATTTGGTCCCGCGAGAGCTGATGTTGCGGCAGGCACGGTTTTAGTCGTCGGTTCGAAGTACTCGGCGGGCTCATCATTCGTTGTTCACAAGCTCAGGTCCTACGGAGTTAAAGCTCTCTCTCCAGCTAAGCTCAGGTTCGCTTTAGGTGAAGGATCCCAAGTGGAGATAGCTAAGGATGGTGAAGAGGTTGTTGACGAGTGGCTAAAGGTATCCGAGCGTGTGCTAAAAACATGTCTGGAGAAAGAGTGCAGAGTTCTCGTAGTAGGGCCCCCGGAGTCGGGGAAGTCGACATTCACAGCGTTTTTAGCTAATTACCTCAGAGAATCTGGAGTTAGGGTAGGCGTAATAGAGGGTGATGTGGGTCAGGAGGATATACTTGTCCCCACAACCATAGCTCTAGCGGAAGTTTCAAAGCCTATTCTATGGCTAAGAGAGCTCGAACCAACTCTATTTAGGTTTGTAGGATGTACATCACCTCAGTACTGCTATTCTGAGAGCATTTTAGCGATTAAGGAGTTGGCCGACGAGGGTAGCGGGCTTGGACTAAGAGCAATACTAATAAATACAGACGGCTGGGTCAACACTGCCTCAGGAATAGAGCACAAGCTAACCATTATCAGATGGGTCAAGCCGGATATCGTGGTTGCTATGGATAAGGAAGTCTATAACTACCTGCTTAAATGCGCTAGCAGCTTAACTAACGTTATTCACGCTCCAAGACCGACTATAGTAAGGCAGAGAAGCAAGGAAGAAAGGCGCGAGTTGAGAACCCAAGCCTACAAGAGATACTTCAGCAGGGGTAGGGTTAGGAAGGTTAAGCTAGATAGTGTGGGAATACTCAGCGCCTGCGCTATCTCTGGACGTATAGTATCTAAAGAGAAGCTGCTGGAGGCATTCAAAATCCCAGACAGCGAGTTAAACAAGCTCCTGTACTCAACTAAAGTAGGAGATACTCTTTACATCATATCCAGGGAACCTATAAACCTTGCACTGAGCTCTGAAAGCGTTGTGAGAGTCGTAGTAATCACCCCTAAAGACATTAGAGGAACGCTTGTTGGGTTACTAGGAGAGCGCATGCGTGAAGTAGGCGTTGGCGTAATTACAGACTTGGACCTAAGTACTCAAGAACTAGCTATTTTAACACCCTGGGAGGGCGATATCAAGGGCTTAATTGTTGGTAAAATAAAGCTAAACGAGAACCTTGAAGAAGCCGGGAGGGTGACTCGATGTACTCTCTAGCTAAAGTCGTAGGAGAACAGGCTAGTAAAGGGTACGTCAAGAGAGTGGAGGATAGGTTAAGCCCTGATCTTGAAGCGACCAAGTACCTAGTTAGAGCGGATGAAGAAGGAGCTACAATTCTTTTTAGAGTCAGCAACTCCGATTTAGATTGTGTCGGTGGAGTTGTCAACACTAGAAAGAAGCTGTATGAGCTGCTCAGAGCAAATAGTGATGAAGAAGCCTACACCAAGCTTACAAATGCTCTCAGCAAAAGGACTTCACCTAATTTTAAAACTTTAGACTTCAGAGAGCAGTTTAAGCCATTTGATGGAACTCTCTACTCTCTTCCTGCCATAAAGTTTTACAAGGTCGATGGTGGAAGATACATAACGTCGTCTATAGTAATAGCTAAAAACCCCGATGTCGATTCATATAATGCTTCGATACATAGGCTTATGGTTATAGACGAACGCAGTGTTGCCATACGGATCGTGCCTAGACATCTGTATCGAATATATGAGTTAAACAGAAAAATGGGTGAAGACACTAAAGTAGCAGTCGTAATCGGGGCTCATCCTCTAGTCGAGCTCGCATCATCTATGTCCCCTCCGTACGGAGTCTTTGAACTCGAGCTAGTAGAGCAACTTGGTGGCAACCCTCTTGAGATAGTGTATACACCTAGGTACGGACTCCCCGTTCCTGCTTACGCATCTGTGGTTATTGAGGGAAGGATCACGGAGAAGCTGGTGAAAGAAGGACCCTTTGTAGACATACTCAGGCTCCCAGATAGAATTCGCGACCAGCCTGTCCTAGTGGTTGACCAAATATACATTTCCAGAAATAAAGAGCTTTTCCACGTCATACTTCCAGGAGGTGGGGACCACCTTATGTTGATGGGATTTCCTCGAGAAGCGGCAATATGGGAAGCCGTTAAAAGGGTCTTACCCGGCGTTAAAAAAGTTAGACTGACGAAAGGCGGAGGTATGTGGCTCCACGCCGTCATATCGATCTCCAAGGAGACCGAAGGTGACGGTAAGACAGCTATAATGGCTGCTTTTGCGGCTCACCCGAGCTTAAAGCACGTTGTTGTAGTCGATGAAGACATTGATCCCGATAACCCACAGGAAGTTGAGTGGGCTATTGCTACTAGGTTTCAGGCCAGCAGAGGACTAGTCATAATAAGGGATGCCCGAGGGTCCACTCTAGACCCAAGCTCTGATGATGGTTTGACAGACAAAGTTGGCGTCGACGCTACTGCGCCAATTCGTCGCAGGGAGATGTTTGTGAGACCTGAGGGCTAATGAGGTGTTTTTATGTATCTAAATAGAGAAGAAGAAAGGATGTTATCCGGTGAAATGGGTGAAGTGATAGCTAAAGCCATCAACGTCATAGTGAAAGTAGGTGAAGCTTTAGGTGCCCCTAGGCTTATCGAAGTTAGCCATGCTCATGTATCTGGAGTATCTTACTTCAACATAGGAGACTTCGGCCTAGAGTTTATCGAGGACCTTCTGGCTAGTAGAGCAAGGTTTTCTGTCTTTACTACGGCTAACCCTTACGCAACTCTACTAGGCTATAGGTCTAGAGGTTTCGATAGCTGGGTAGTCGATAGACAGCTGAGGGTAGTCAATGCCTTAAGACAGATGGGCGTAAAGAGTTTCACTTGCACTCCTTACTACGTAAGAAAACCATCGCCAGGCGAACACCTTGCCTGGGCTGAGAGTAGTGCCGTACTCTACGCTAACAGTGTACTGGGAGCTATGACAAATAGGGAAACCGGGATAGTGGCGCTCTTATCCGGGATCATTGGTAAAACCTATTTAGGAGACGCACACAGAGGTATACCTCATGAAGTTAGATACGTAGTAGAAATAGAGAGGCCGGAAGACCCATCCGAAGCTGGGGCTTACGGACTACTCGTCGCCGAGTCCTTGGAGAACTCAATACCGCTGGTAAGCGGATTGAAGAACTGTCCCGAGTCTTACCTCAAGGAGTTTTTAGCAGCTTTCGCAACTATCTCTCCGACATACTTAGCAGTACTTCACGGTATAACACCTGGATACCGTGAGGTTGATACATCAAGAGCTGAAAGACTGGTTTTTAGTAAATCCGATATACTCAAGCTATATTCCGAAGCCGAGGCTTGCAACTCGCCGCTATACTTATTGGGCTGCCCCCACCTATCCTTTGAGGAACTAACCGATATTCTAGGCAAGATAGAAAGCGTTAGGAGAGGAGAGCTTTGGCTTACCGTGGGAGACCACTACGGCTGGATAGCGAATATCGAGAGCAAGCGCAATGTTAAGATCTCCACTGGGGGGTGCGCCGTCACCACGAGGCTAGACCTGTTGGGAGTAGACTGCGTGATAACCGACTCGGCTAAAGCTTTAACGTACTTACCTAAACTCGCCGGTGTTAGAGCTTTTTTAGTTAGAAGGAGCGAGTTACTCAAGATGGTGACAAGAGCTGACTGAGATACTTCTCCACCCTGTCACAGAGGATACCGCAACGAGAATATGCGGTGGGCTAATAACCTATGCTAGGCTGATATCTCCGCTTGGAGATATAGACGCTACTACCGGACGCCTGAAGAACACTTTTGCTCTCAGGAACAGGATAGTGGCTGTTAAAGGCTTTACGGGTAGTACTGTTGGACCCTACATTATATACTCACTTAAGAAGCGAGGCTTGGCACCCAAAGCGCTAATCGTTGAACAGGTGGACGTGAACGCCGTGACTTCGGCGGTGATCTCCGGTATCCCACTATTTAAGGTGGACAGAATATCGGATATCGAGAAGTTAAGTGAAGAAGGGTCGGTTCTAGTATGCATCGAAGGACGTAAGCTTAAGCCTCGAGGAGCTTTAATCGCCATAGAGGGTATAGACGGTGCTGGAAAAACTACGGTATCTAAGCACCTGCTCGAAATCTTTAGAAAGTGCGAATATAGAGCTGTGTACACTTATGAGCCTTATTATGACTCCATACGGAAGATCTTCGAAAACAAGGGCATGGATTTAACACCTGAGTCCGAAGCCCTGCTGTTAGTCGCCGATAGGTATTCGCACATTAGTAGGGTAGTTAGAAGGGAGCTAGAAAAGGGGAGCATAGTAATTCTCGATAGATATAAGTACTCTACAATAGCGTACCAGGGGGCTCTCGGCCTCCCCCTTGAGTGGTTGAGAGAGATACAGAAGTACCTGCCGGATCCCGATGTCGCAATTTACTTAGACATAGACCCAGTGGAAGGTCTCAAGAGAAAATCGGAGAGTAAGGAAAGGACGCTCACGTATTTTGAGAACGTGGAGAGAATTGAGAAGGCTCGCGAGATCTACTTAAGTATGACTTCAAAGGGAGAGCTCACTTTAGTTAACGCATCACTGGAGCTACCGTTAGTAATCGAAAAAGTAATTGAAGTGGTCAACGAAAAGCTCGGTCTAGATTTACGAGAATGCTTTTCATGAACAATATTCGCTCAGTGCTTTACCCAAGCCTCTGGCAACATACTCGTATACTTCCTGGCTTACAATCACATACTGATTCATCAAGTAGGACCTAAGCTCTTCCTGGTCTACTAGCTCGCAAGGCTTGTTCTTAGCTCGCACCAGGTCTATAGCTAAGTCTACGTACTCCACGGTGTTGGGAATTACTAGCTCAGGCTTAGTGTTAATGCTTACATAAACCCCCTTCAACTCACTTTCACTACTGTAATAGTAGTGAACTATGTACGGTGTTCCCTCAGTTACAATAGTCCTGATCATATCGCCGAATTCTTTCTTGACCCTAATGCCGTCATACACACCACTACCTTTAACCTTTCTCTCCAATACCAGCTCGAATATATCATCATTATAGAATTCCACGAGGTTTGCTGTGCCTAGCTTTATGTTCGTGCCGTCGAGTTTCTTGTGGCTTATTGTGAGCTCGCCGACATCTCCAATAGTTTTCGCCATAAACTTCCTTGTAATCTTTCTCAGAGCCACGTTATCGATGTACACGGAGACTTCGTCTAATATCTCTGCTATATCTCGGTACAGGCCTTTAGAGGTCTTTATTAGGTGGTGGTAGTCCGCTGTTGGGGTAACAGACCTTCTTACAGTATCGAGGTGCATCTTAGAATCGTACGTGAGATACATGAGTATCAGTCTCTCTCCTTTAGTGACTATTGAGACCTCCCTTAGGTTATTGGCCTTTTCTTCAACTACTTCGAGTTGGCTTACTAACCGCGGGAGCTCAGCATTTATTGCCCCCAGGTCTGCCTCATCAGCATTACTTCTCCACTTAATACTTATTCCCCTCCTTACGTACTGAGACGAGATACTCAGAAGCTCGGAAACTCTGGTCTTATTCTTCAGGTGCGGACTAAAGAGCACTTTAGAACCTCTCCAAACTACCGCAAAGTCTCCAACGACCCTGACTCCAGGAACTACGACAATTCTGTCTCCGGGGTGCGTAGGTACTTTGATAATTGATACAGGGAGGAGAGCACCCTCCTTGCACTCTCGGTATTCAACAAGTTCAGCTTGTCCGTACGGTGTCTCTACAATGCAGTAGCCGTCTTTCATGCCTTTAACTACGGCTACTAAGGTAGAGTATAGACCCATTGGTGGAGTATACGTAATTACTGCCGGTATATGCTCCATTAACGTCTTAGCCACGGTTTCAGCATACTCGGAGTGACCTATTATCAGCAGTTTTGATGCATCATCATTGTCCGTCTTAACCGTCACATCCGCTGGAATGCCTCTATTTGAAGGTACTTGTAGTCTTTCTACTAGAACGTCGCTAACGTCCACTAGAGTGTATCCTTCGTCGCGGAGTATCTTGGAGATGGCGGTAGCGTAAATCCCGCGCACTCTAACCTTTATGTCCAAAGCTTCAGCCCTCAGTCTCTAATGCTTGATAGTATCGCTATTATGTTCCATATGGCCGTTCTAGCGTATGAAGGCATATTGGGGTCCTGACTTATTTCGTCTAGAACACTAGCCGCGTTAGCTGCTCTAACACCTGGCGATAAAGACCTGTCATTAAGCATCTTCAACGCTTCGAAAGCAGCCCTCCTTATGTTTCTGGGAATACCTGAATCAACTATGATTCTATTAAGCATAGTAATAACCTGATTCAACTTCATTTCGTTTATCTGGCCCTTAGTAATGCTCGGCTCGCTCAACGCTCAACCCCTATAACCTGCACCTATACATCTTAAAAGCGGGTTCCATAGTTGTAGCGGAAGTTTCCTGGACTTAGTTGACGGGCATCCTAACGGCACAGGTCCCCTAGAAAGCAGCTCGCGTAGAAGGATCGCAAAAGGGAGCAGATGGAAGTGGGCTAAAGTTGCAGCTTAACCACTTTAAGCCAGCTAGATTGCCTGGCTCTTGGTTTTGTACTCGGTCGGTCCCGGTGAAGGAGCTTTCTTCAACCTGTAAGGTGCTATCCTAATGTTCTCCATGGTTGGCAGTCGTAGCTTCTTACCACAGTTAGGACAATGATCACCTATTTTCGCTATCAGTTCTGATGGTGTTGGCAACCCGTAGGAATCCTGTCCTACCTTGAGGAACTCGTAGAGAACGTGGCGACAAGAACCACATCGATATACTACGGGCAAATAGTTCACCAGTGATATCTGATTCGTATTACATAGTTAAACTAGGGTTTATTAAATACTCTTAAGTGTAAATGAAGGTTATCTTAATACCGTCCTGAGAGTTGTCGTGCGAATCCACTTACTTAAGTAATATCCTTCGAGTCCCAGTTTTTCTGTTGGTTTCCTTGTTTATATAGTCGTTTACATAGTTAAGTATCGCTGCCCTGATAACCTCAGACCTCGATATACCGAGCTTGCTCGCCACCTTGTTAAGCTCTGATACAGTCTCTTCGTCCAGCTTGAACGTTATTACACGCACTAATCACACCACTAAGCTTATGCTTGGCGACCGATATGATGTTTTGGGTAATCGGTTTACTTGGGGGGAGCTCACTGAAACTGAGCGCTTAGAATGATTTAAAAGGGAGGAAGTCGAATTAAATTGTCTATAGCCAAAACATTCTTAGTGATGTAAAGTTGAGAGTCAGACTGCCGACTACTAGAAAAGCCTTAACTGTTGTCGCACTTCCAGCTATCATAATGCTGTTCCTCCTCGGCTACTTTTATCTTGGCGCCTCGAAGGGGGAAATCATCTCTAGGTTTCTACTCTATACCACTCCGGGAAACGCCATCTTGG
The DNA here is from genome assembly GCA_038832865.1 of Sulfolobales archaeon. Taxonomy (GTDB): domain Archaea; phylum Thermoproteota; class Thermoprotei_A; order Sulfolobales; family NBVN01; genus DRZP01. The sequence goes on along the minus strand of JAWBJE010000002.1, from coordinate 62,756 downwards.
CTTTGACTATAGTTTCCTGCGCTTACCACATTACCAGGAATGCTATATCTCCAGCAACTCGTGAAGGGATGATGGCCGACTCCTCACTCATAGAAGAGCTACATACAGTTCTCTTCTTAGCTTCTTTGGCGCTCATTTTATACCCCGTAGCATCGAGCGCATTCAAAGTAGTCCACAAGTGCCCTGTCTCAGCCTCTCTTGCGCTGTCACTCATCATCTCCATACCGATTTTACTTCTGTTCTCAGAGGAGAGGAATAAGCTAATTATAGCTATCGGCTACTTAATCATCGGGGTCTTAGTCGTAGCTACTTTCAGTATGGCAGGCATAGTTAGTGAATCACTCGCTGATCTAGTCAAATTGGTCCTTAATATCGAGATGCTGTTGAAGGAGTTAGGTGTCGCATAATGCTAAGCACGCTTAAAACGCTAGCTATTGCCGTAACAGTGTCATCAATATCCCTCCTAGTTCTCTCCGTAGTTCTGATGCTATTTTCGTTGGTTGCTACCTCTCTTGTGGCTCTAACTTCCGGGCTCGCCATGCTCTCAGCCGGCGTGCGCTTAATCAACTTAGTGTTAGGTAAAGAGGCATGCAAACAGTCTTCCTGAACGCTTTAAGGACTGTAGCAGTAACGGTTCTTCTACTAACGATAGCTATGGTCGCCCTTCATGAGTACGTAGACTTACCAACGCCGTACCCCGCAGGTTCTTCACCAATTAATCCGGGGCAATTTGGGACATCGATGTTTATGGAGTTGCTGAAAGGCTACGGCTTGCGGGTGAGTTACGTATCCAACTGGAGTTACGTGCGTACACCTAGACCGGGGGAGAGAGTGTGCGTACTACTCATTTCTCCCGAATATGGCTACACCCAAAGCGAAGTCGAGAATATAGCTAGGGTGCTAAAATCTTCTGGAGGAGTCTTAGTAGTCGCAGATGAGACGACCATTGCGAACAGCATACTTGAGTTTCTTGGCGTTCGAGCTAGGATACATGGTAACAGATTGCTTGACGAACACAAGGACTTTTATCCGAGAGCTACATTTTATTTAGAGAACAGAGAGATAGTTCTAAGGCTGGATAAAGCGTCTGAAATACTTAACTGTAGTAGTATAATTGGAGTTGCCGAGTCCCACGATTACCTTACTTCAACTGCTGAGCTAAAGCCAGTCGCATGCCTTGAACACGTGAATAACGTGGCCGTTCTAATACTTGGCGACGGTTCTCTACTCACAAACCAAGCACTCCAGCTAGGTGGCACCTATAGAGAGCTAGCTAAGTTCTTAGCATTAGAGATGAGGAAGTGGTGTGGGTACGACTGTGTCGTACTAGTTGAGGCGGGGAAGTACCTGTCTAACAGAGACTTGTTCTCAAGGCTTTACAGTCATGGCGACGAATCCTCTTTTCTGGTCTTCTTAAATAACGTAATATATAGTTTGACGTCTGTGCGGAATTCTCTCGAGAAAGATCCTCTAGAAGGCTTAAGAGAGGAGGTTGCGGCCACAGCTACGTTATTGGTTACAGTGGTTATCTCGGTTAAGCTTGGTAGTGGGAGGGCAGAGCTAACTAAAACATTAAGAAGCTTTGTCTGGCGGGGGAGAGAGGACTTTAAGAGGGTGTACGACACTATAGCTGAGATATTAGTTCTACTTGGATGCGATCCCCATCCTGGTCCGGGGTTAGCGCGCTGCCTCGAGAAAGCGGGATGTGAGCCCGGGTATTCTAAGGCGCTCACTAGGTTCATGAAGTTCTCGAAACTCTTCCTCAATCGAAAAGCTTTTTCGTTTTTACCCATGTGGAGGATTATGATTAGTATAGCTTTAAAGCACTCCGAGAAGTTGCTTAAAGTACTTGAAGAAAGCTTTACGAGTGAGAGACGTGTTTAGTTACAGTGAAGTCCTAAAGACGCAAAGACTTATTTACCTGTGTTCAGCTATCGTAATAGCGTCAATAGCTCTAGCTCTTCTAAACGTAGCTCTCGGAGCTCTATGCATAGCAACATACTTCATAACGTATCTCATGGTGAGCTACTCCCATCTCAGACTCACAGGTAGACTTACTACGTGCCGTTTAAACAAGGTTGAGATAAAACTAGAGGATGCAGACGTAGTTCTCAGTCTAGACCTAAGTATTGCCTCTAAAGGAGGTTTCGCTTATCTTAAGCTATACCTCGATCTGCCCCCACAATTCTCGCGCCTGGGTGTCCGCTATACATACTCTAGGCGAATTGTCTTAAAACCCGGGCACGTAAGGTTTTCGCTTATGCTACCTAGGCGTACAGGCCTTCACGTAGTGGGACCACTGAAGGTGACGATTACCGACTTCCTCGGAGTCTTCGAAGCTCCAATATATTACTTGGAGTCCATAGCGGTCAGGATCCCACCTAAGGTGAGTTTAGCACCGGTAGCCAAGTGGTATGGCATCGTACGTTCATCTATTGGTTCGAGAACTCTCAGCCCGGGCTTGGGAGTTGAATACCATAGTACGAGGGAATATAGACCCGAAGATGAACCTCGTCATATCGACTGGAAGGCGACAGCTAGGCTGGGAAAGCTCCACGTTAAAGTATTTGAAGTAGAAACACCTCTCAGAGTGGTAATAATACTCGACGCACAAAAGTACACGTTCATCGGTAGCCCTAGATCTCTTTTTGAACACTGCGCTGACCTGGCAGTAGCGCTGTCAAGTTACCTCGTAAAGCGTGGGGATAGGTTGGAGCTTATCGCCATTACGGAAGATGGAGTTAAATATAGTGGTGAAGCGAGAAGCTATAAAGGTCTCGTGGAGATCCTCAACGTTCTTTCTAATATAAGATGGCCTGAATTCGGTCCAGCTCCAAGAGTCGAATTACCGCATGAAAGTCTATACGCAGACTCTATAGGCAAGTCGCTTAAAGATGTATCCGCCTTAGTAATTTTCTCTCCGGTTCTCAGCAGTCAAAGAGCGTATGACATCTTAAAGCTAGCTAGGCGAGCGCAGGAGAGTGGTGCTAGAGTTATAGTAGTTGCTCCACTAATAGCCTTCTTTAGTACCACAAGCAAGTTGAACGACGCTATATACAGAGTCTTGCGGTACAATATCGTTCTTCGAGAGATCAAAAACATAAAGCTACTGAGGAATTCTGGGGTACAAGTTGTAGCTCTGTCGCCGCATAGGGCTCTGGAGAGAGTGGTGTCTGAGCTCGAGAGAATTCGCGTAGCTAAGACGCGGTGAGACGGCTTTGTGTAACCGTTTCGGTCTTCGCACCTACTCCGCCTCGCTGATGCGGGTGGGCGCGCTGGGTGCTTTGCGCGGCACTCTGGAGCCACCTCGGCGGGGACGAGAACCCCTCGGGGGGAGACCGAGCCTCGGACCGAACGCCAAGGCGGCGAAACCGACAGACGCGGGAGCTAAGCCATCAGACAAGGTAAGAATCAGCTTCACGCTCTGGAGCCGGGGGCGGGATTCGAACCCGCGAAAGAGCGGGTCTCTACACCACTGCAGCCCGCCGCCTTAGGCCGCTCGGCCACCCCGGCTCCGAGATAGGTAGCTCTACGAAACTTAAAAATCTAGCTCTAGCACATGACTATATCCAATTTATATTAGGCGGATACCGGTTAATACTTCATAGTACTCATTATTCTTCAGACGAATTCCGAGAGTATAGAGTGTACCGCGCGAACAACTCACTTAAGTTGAAGCTGGGTGGCTACGTAAGTAAACCGGTGGTACACATGTCCTAACTTTGTAACATGTAGCACCCGGTTCGCGGCTCGTATATGTCTCCAGACCTCTTCAAGTTGTGTATTATCTTCTCTAGAGTCCCGCGGTCTATGCCGAGAGCTTCAGCTATTCTTTCGAGTTCTGAGTACTTGGTGCACTCCTCCTTCTTACTACGCTCTCTTATGCGCTCGAGTATTATTATCTCCTTATCTCTAAAGCTTTTAGCCTTTCCCGACATCAATATATCTATGTCCAGCATCCCAGTCTCTACGTCCATGCCCACCTTCTCTAGAACAGCGTTCATGAGTCTTACCGCCTCTAGCGCGTCCTCAGCCTCGACTTCGTTCTTTAAGGCCATTTTAGCGTGCGCTTCTGATAACCTTATTAGGGCCTCAAGCTGCCTGGTGGTGATCGCTAAAGGTGCGTTAGGGTCTGCGGCACTCCTCTTCCTCAGTTCGATGTAGTAATTCTCTATGATCCTTTTGGCTTCATCCGTTAGTTTCGGTTTGACGTATTTTCTCGCATACGCAATATACTTCCTCAGTAAGTCAGGAGGTATTTCAGCTCTAGCCCCCTCGGTGCTGTGGACTTCGAGTACGTGCCTAACTATTTGCTTATCTCTATCTATTTCAGCTATATCTTTAATTACGAATATCAAGTCGAATCTAGATAATATCGTTACGGGCAAGTTTATGTTTCCGGAAAGCCCGAGACTATCAACATACCTACCACGCTTCGGATTACCTGCAGCAAGAACGGAAGCTCTAGCGCTAAGCCTAGCGTGAATACCCGCTTTAGATATAGTTACAGTTCCCTGCTCCATGGCTTCATGGATAGCTACTCTATCCTCTTCTCTCATCTTGTCTATTTCATCCACGGCTACAATACCTCCGTCCGCAAGCACCATAGCACCAGCCTCGAGGAAAAATTCCCCACTTTGCTTATCTCTTATTACGGCTGCCGTTAAACCGGCTGCTGAAGAACCCTTGCCTGTCGTATATAGGCCTCTGGGAGCTATCCTCGACGCATACTGAAGTAGCTGACTCTTAGCTGTTCCCGGGTCTCCGATTATGAGGACGTGTATCTCACCTCTTATTCTAGTACCATCGGCCAGAACCTTCGGTACCCCGCCAAAAAGCAGTAGAGCTATTGCTTCCTTTAGGTCCCAGTATCCATGAATGGCGGGCGCTATACTTGCTATAATCTTCCTCCTGACCATAGGGTCTCGGGATAGTTCCAGTATTTTAGCCTCATCCTCCGGACTAATGTTGACTTCCTCAAGAAGCCTTTGTGCCGGTATTATGTTATTAGCCTCAATATAGAAATCGTAAACTGACGACAGCTTTCTACTCCCCCTGAAGAGCTTCACTATCCCTATCAAGACAACTCTATCCCCAGGCCTTACGGTATCTACTATATCCTCTGAGAGCACTACGTCTATAGACCTAGGAAGCTGCCCGGGGGGAATATCCTCCGGCTTTTCTTGTAAAGTTAGGAATTGCCAATCCATGAAACTAGACTTCTCTAGAACTAGCCTATAGGTACCTCGACGGTAAGAGCCCCCTTCTTCGGGAAGCTCGGTCACGCACTTGGGGCAGTAGGAGGGTCTCTCCACTTCATCTAGTTCCCTATCATCTGGAGGCCAACTAAACTCGTGTTGTGTACCGTCAGGTAGTATGTGAACGTACGTTGCTTTTATTAACTTCTCTTTTGGTGGAGTAGATCTCACTACGACTCCTTCGAGCATTACCAACTTATTTAGCAAATCGCTTCGTATTTCCCTGATAGGTGTCGATTTAACCCAGCCTGTAAGTCTACCGTAAAACTTACGCACTCTCTTAGCGTAGGACTCGTCTACGCTCTCTACTATAGTCTTGATAGCTCCCGACAAAGAGTCTAATGCTAGTTGGGGGTCCTTGTCTAGGAGTAGGAGAAGTCTGTCGTCATATTTCGCTATGTCTTCGTACTCTATTGGTACAGATTTTTTCTCATAAAAGATCATTTCCTTAATCCTTTTAATGTACTTCCTTTCGCCATACTCATCAACGTAACTCTGAAGAAAGTCCTGAAATGCCGATACGTAGTCTAGCTCTATCTCTGCCGTGTCCGTTGACCTGTTACTCAACATATCTCAGCACCGAGTCCCTCCATAACTCGAGAACTTTTTTAAGCAACTTGTACAAAACGATCTCCTCAAGGATCTTGCTCACCTCACTGGCCTGCTTAACATCCAGGTTGATCGCCGCATTTACCAACTTACTTAACCTTAGGTCTAGCAGACTGTTTAAGACCCCTCTGAACTTCTCAGCTCTAGGCAGAGCCTCAGAAGTTTTTTCAGCACTCATCTTACTCGCAGTCATCGCGGCCGAGAAGTATAGATCTTCTCTTAGCTCAGCCAGTTTTCTCCCCTTAGAAGTTCTCTCCATGTGAAGATACTTCAGTAGATCGACATCTCTAAGCGAGATATCACGTACCTCTGCGTAACCGTGATGTTGTAGCTCTAAAGCCAACCACAGCGGTAGACTAACCTCATCACCTCTCCTCACAGTAACCCTCTCCTTATCTACTACAACAGCACCAAGGTCATGAAGAACGAGAGTTCTCACGCTACTCAGAAGTCTATGGGCTCTAACAAGTGCTATATAAGCCTCAGGTGATGCTAGCACCCACTCACCTAGAGTATAGCTTGTTTTCGGAAACATATTAGCACTAACTCACACAGTTTTGAAACGATGTAGAACACCCAAAAGTCTAACCTCAGAGTCCCTCCAGAGTTTAGTGGCTCAAGCAGCTGCTCCAGGTTTCGTGCTAGTCTATGATACTTTATTGGCACGTAGAGGTCGTTCAACGAGGAGTTAGAGTCATGTGGATGGAGTGCGGACTCACTCCAAGAGTGTGCCGAGATGCTAGGTACCCAGGATGCCTCGAACACTTCTTGGCCGGTCTGATGAGAATCCGAATCAGACAAAACGTTGAAGAAAGGGGATGAAGAGATAAGATTGACCTGCATATAACGCGAAAGACGAACTCCTCTGTTTTTATCTCTGTAAGTTCAGTAGCCCACCAAGCCCGATATTTAAGGGTGCCAGCACTCCCTCTTCGAACAAAAAGTTCTTTCTATCATCGCACTTGCTAGATAGGAAATTACCATAGGTTTTTCTTCTGAACTATATAGCACCAACCTGTGACCCGATGGAACCTGAAACAGCAGATTAGAGTCGAGTACTCTATGGAACTTACTTATAGACGGCAAAAACCATGGCATGGTCCTTATCGTACGGGTCTAAGTGAACTACATCTAGAATCTCGAAGTTCCCCTTCTCAAGAGTTTTTATTTCTCTTACGTATACTACATCGGGCTCCTTAGTAACATCAATACTCCTAGCCTTTATTGCTAGGTAGAGGTATCCCCCGCTCTTAAGAAACATTTTAGCGTTAGCTACAACTATACTTGCCTGCTCAGGTTGAGCTATATCAGCGTAGATAACTTCTACCTGAGGTACTATCATAGAGTACCTCTCGGGGAATCTAGCGTCAGCAAGTATTGGCACTATGTTCTTCCTGTAGTCGGCTACGGTAACTAGCTCTCTCATGACTCTAGGTGCGAACTCTATAGCATAAATTCTTCCCTTGTGCCCGATAATATCGGATATATGGCTAGCGGTCGTTCCGCTGCCAGCGCCCAGGTAAAGTACCTTGCTACCGCTGGATATGACTAGCTCCCTTATTCCTTTATAGAGAGATGCGGCCAGCTTGCTTCTTATATGGTTCCACTCTCTGTACTCTACGTTTTCGTAGTTGAAGAGCCACTCTCCATAGACTCTACGACCCGGGGTAAGGTTTTTAGTCGCTAGTCTAACGGACCCGTCCTCCAGTTCCACTACGTAAACTCCCTTATAGTTCGGGTGTTCTTTGACCGAAACTACTTCGACCACAGTCCCACCTCTATAGGTAAGTTTGAAGGGCTTATAATCTACTTTTTCCCATGCTTCGCGGGTTTCGGCGGCTTAGGTGGTGCCTTGGGAGGAGGCTTTGCGTAGAGAGACTTTATCTCCTCGATCCTATCCTCGAGGAGCTTCTTTAATCTCGAAGCGATGAGGCGTCCTGTATAGAAGTCCGCTCTAGACGCTATAGCGAGCTTTGTAGCCAAAGCTCTTGCTATCTTACCTCTCTGCCACCTAGGTGCCTTATGTATCTCCGGATATTGAAAGATCACACCATGCTTGGGTGGCCTGCCTCCGGTTCTAAGGGCTCTGAAAAGAGCCTTTTCCGCGCCTAGTACTTGTATCGTGCTAGCAGGAAGTTTTGCCAAATCTTCAAGGCTTCCGGCGAGACTAAGCAGACGCGCTCCTAATAGAGGGCCTACTAGCTCGGTTACGTTAGGAGCTACCTCCTTCATGACTTGCTCAAGGTATTCAGAGAAGTCCTTTCTCATTTCATATAGCGTTAGAATAAGTTCGCTAAACGACTTTATTTTACTCATGTCGAGCTCCGAGATATCGGCTCCAATGCTTTCTCTTGCTGCTCTCGCTATTCTCTCCGCTCTCCCGCCCTTGATACCGAGTTTTGAGAGGTTTTCCGCAGTATACTGCTGCCTAGACCCGAGCTCGGTTACTAACTTGGCGTACTCCTCATGCTCTTTCACTAGGTCATCCAGCTCCGGGAAGTGGATACTATACCACTCCCTAAGCCTCGAAGCGAAGAGATTTATCGTTTTGTCAATATCATCTATAGCCCTAATCGCCTGGATAGCCATCAAGTCTCTCTTTAAAGCCTCGCGCCTTAATTTTGACCTCGTAATACCGACTGCTATCTCATAGATTAATGCATCAAACTCCTCCTCGTTCTTAACTAAGCCCTCCTTGATAGCAATGCTCGGAAGAATCTCTCGCAGCTTCATGATCAACTCCTCTCTGGGGTTAATCGTATGATTTAAGCCCCTTTGGGCAAGGAGAGCCGATTCCAATTCGGACGCAACTATAAAGACGGCGTCCGGAGTAGAGACCCTGTCAATCAAATCAATAAACTCCTGACTTAATTCGCCGCTCTCTATTTTTAACGCCCTCTCGATGATGTATCCCAGGTCTTTGGGTACCATATTGCACACTAAAGTACCGTCATCGCGCATTGCTACAGCTCCTACTACAGTCTCTAGCACCGCAATCTTCATACGTCAGTCCTCCTTTAGTATTAGCTCTTCTCATAATATAAGTACACCCAAGTCTATCTCCGCTAAAGACGGGCAATCGAGCTCCAGAATCTAAGTCCGTAAGTCTATCGGCTTATTCTACGAGCTTCTGTACTTCTACGCTAGTGCTTCTAACTTCGGCCGTATCCCAGGCTCTCGTTGGTGTAGTTCTAATGTAGAGTACAGATTTCGGAAAACAGAAATCCTCCCGCGGGAGATATTCTCAAATTCTAGCAGGTGCTTTTTAAATCGGGTTTTTACAACGTATCTCCCGCACATTATTCCCACTCTATCGTTAGTGGGTATTAGGGCAGACCTTGTTACTTGAGTGTACCGATTCCTACCCGCCTCGGGGTTCAGCTCAAATGATGGAACGGACTTTCAACTTCCGAGATAAAATACCGTGGCCGCGGTTGCTACTTACGGTCGTGATGTGCTGCTTCGACGTCCGATTTCAGGTTCGGTCTAACGTACTTTAATAGTGTTTCTCGCAAACCGAGGGCTATCTCAAGCTGTTCTATGTTCAAACCCTTGGCTATGACGTCCTTTCCAACTCTATAACCCGAGCCCGTCGGCTCTAATCGTTCTATCGGAATGAAAACCCAATCTTTTCCTGGAACCCTGATGGCTATATACGCGCTTCCGCCAGCTCTCTCAGCAAACTCAACAATTTTCGTCACCTGCTCTTTATCCACGTATATAGTCTCTTCTCTCGACCTAGATTTGACTTCGAATACAGCTACGCGACCATTCTTAATGGCAACAACGTCTGGGTACATAGCTTTTTTTACCTTAGAACCACTAGCTGGAGCCCTCATAACTGCGAAGCCTCTCCTCCATAATAGGGCAACGAGCTCTCTCTCAGCTCTATATCCCCTAGACCTACTGCCCTTTGACACTCAAGCCACCCAATCCTTAGAGACGTCTGCCACCATCGGTTGCAGAACTCTCCTAAGATCTTGAACAGAGACGTATACCAGCGTCGATAAACCTTCATCCCCGCACCATACCCAGTTCTTCTCTAAGACCTTACGGTTAAAGATGGCACGCGAAGGCTCCGCGTAGTCAGATAGGGACGACATCCCACTGACTTTAAAGCCGGTTATCCTCCTGACCTCATCACAGCCGGCAAGTCTCAAAGTCTTGGACTTCGGTACTTTAGCTACTTTCGAGAGGGATACCTTTCTGTTACCAGTTAAAACTACGGCCGCGTAGTCGTTGCCAACTCCGACTATCAATGTTTTAACTATTTCCGATGGAGGGCTCTCGGCCGCTCTAACGGCCTCACTAACTGCGCTAACCTCAACGTTGGACTTCTCTACGCGTGCCGAAATTCCGTGGCTCTCGATGAACTCAGAAACACCGTTTCGACAACCCATAATCCATCCGGGCTAAATGCTCTGCTGGGTTTTTATCTACCACCCTGCGCCCACAACGACGAGTCTAAGGTAGTCGTTATTATGAAATCATACCCGGGGTTCTTGATGTGATGTCGGTCGCCGACATAGCTTACCTAAGAGGAGTTGTCTGAACGCGTAGATTCTCCTGTGCGAGGTTTAGAAATGTTAAAAGCGTTCGTATGTAATCGCGATATGTATGTAGCATGTGGAGGTGAGAGGAGAGATTACGCTCGCTAGAGCTAAGGGGGTCGCATCCAGTTTAGCTATCCTGATGATAACAGTCTCTACATTAGCAATCATTACCGGTTTGGCGGGTCTTCTTGCATTTAGCGAAGCTGTCGAGAGAGAAATTAGCTTAAAGGTCATTGAAATAGCCTTGGTCTTCGACGCCGTTTCCGTAGCGATTTTCGCTCTATGTAGAAAGCACTTAGTGGTCGAGTTAGTCGACGCTTTCTTAGTGGTCTCGATTTTCTGGATACTAGCTCCCCTGTTTTCAGCAACTTTGTACAGTTATACAACTCACATGCCGTTTCTTGATGCTCTCTTCGAATCTGTCAGTGGTTTCTCTGGAACCGGCCTTACCGTTATAAATAAGCCGGAATCTCTACCTCGAGTTATCCTCATCTGGAGAGCTCTAACACAGTGGGTCGGGGAGCTTGGAGTTGTTGTAATCTCGGGGGTTTTACTACCTTTTCTACATAGGTCCATCAGAAGCATCTACGTAGCAGAGAGAGGAGGTAGGCTAGCCCCTACAATAATATCAACCGCTAGAAAGCTCTTCACTTTGTACGTGGCATACACCATTATTGGGGCGTTGCTCTTCGTTCTTTCAGGCATGCCTCTTTTAGACTCGATAGCTCACTCGATGACAGCTATAGCGACTGGAGGTATGTCGACTAACTCCGAGAACTTAGGTTATTGGTTTAAAGCAGGAAACAACCTTGTAGTGGTATCAGCATCTATAGTGATGACACTCGGGGCACTGAACTTTATGGATCTCTACAACCTAAGCCTCGGGCGCCTTCGCGAGTTCGTGAAGTCGGTAGAAGTCAGAGGATTCGCGACCATTTTTCTGGTCTTTCTTGCCCTTCTGGGAGCCTCAGCTATAGTTACGAATTCAACAGAGTCGTCCTTCTGGATATGGACTTTCCACATGCTGTCAGGACTTACTACAACAGGTTTCTCCATTGCTCCCATTGGAGACCATCCGGACGTTGTGAAGGTTATTCTAGTGCTCTCGATGGTAGTCGGAGGTTCTACATTCTCAACGGCCGGCGGTATCAAAATAAAGCGAGCGATAGTTTTAGCGAAGTCATTACTATGGGAGCCGGGCAAGATCTTCATTCCGAAGTCTGTGGTTGTGGTTAGAAGAATTGGCGGTGAAGTAGTTAAAGAAGAAGAACTGATCTCGGTTTACTCCTATGTAGCTCTTTATGCGCTTATACTGGTAATTATCTCAATTCTTCTACACCTGTCGCTACTATCTTCCGGGTTCACCAACTTCAGCTACATAGACTCTCTCTTCGAGACTGCGTCAGCTCTCTCCTGCGTAGGACTCTCGTCTGGTATAACGAGTTCGTCGGCTCCGGCAGTAACTAAGGCTCTTCTTATGGTCGCCATGTACTTAGGTAGGATAGAGTTCTTACCGCTCTATACACTCATTGGTTTATACTACGTAAGTAAAATTACGCTATAGCTCAAGCAACGAAAAGGGGTAAGCATCTAGCAACTTCTTAAGATTTGCTTCTTATTTAGCTCCAATAGGTTCTGACCCCAGCTTTAAAACATAAAAGGTTTGAACTATGAACACCTAATTGGGGTGTGCGGGTAGGGCCGGGAGTTCGCCGCCTCCCGTAACCGAAGGCGTAAAGCGGGGCCAGAAACCTAGCCTGCTCGGTGGCATCCCGCTTTAAGGGCTGCGCACCAGCGGTGAAGCCCGCCCCATGGGGCTGGCGGTGGTGGAGGTCCTCCTGGAGGGGAGGACCTACCACCTTTGCGGAGGGAACCTGGCCAGGCCCGGAAGGGAGCAACCTAACCTCCGACGTCAGCGTTCATGGGTCACCGGGCGGAGGACGGTGCGCAGGGTCCTGGGGTGGGGTGCCCCGAGCAAGGCGGGGGCCGCACACCCCGCGTTTATCTCAGCTCAATTTCGATGGTAAGAGAATAGAACTAAAAGCACCACGCCGGCCGCGTAGTATGAGGGTCATCCCACAATCTCTAAAGATAGTGTGGAGGTTGCGACTGACCCTGTTCGGACTCTTCGATAAACTGCGACCACTTTTCAACCGTTTTAAACCAATTTGCTAACTTGTAGGGAGTACAAAGGGGTGTACGTAAACAAATACTTTGAGTGAAGCATTGAGGAACGCCCCACTCTTCACGGAGCCCAGAAGTGCTTTATGTACGATATATAGAAGCCAGCTACTATGGCAGTACCGATAACTCCTGCTACGTTAGGTCCTAGAGCGTGAAATAGTACGTATAGTCCCGGTTTGGCGAGTTGCGCTTCTCTCTGAGCTACTCGAGCAGCTATTGGAACAGCCGAGACGCCGGCACAGCCTATAACTGGGTTTACCTTACCCTTAGTTAAGAAGTAGAGAGCCCAAGCAAATAGCAACCCTCCTGTTGTAGATACGACAAACGCTACTAAACCTAGCGCCAGTATCATGAAGGCCCTAACAATGAAGCTAAAGAATGCTGCTGGTGAAGCCTCAGCTACGTACTGCGACAAGAAGTCGTAGGACATAGTCGCACCAACACCTATCATCGTAAGTATTGTCGCAATATCGAGTAGTGGGTCCGCTAGAGTCTTAAAGTACCTTTCAAGCTCGCCTACTTTCGTTGAGAGCTCCTTCACGATGTTTCCCATAGCTATTGCTATCACGAGCGGAAATGCTGCTGGAACTAGAGCGCCAATTACTAGGAGACAGATAAACCAAAACGTGAGTATGTGACCTAAAGTTACCTCCTTAGGACTTGGCATTTCGATAGCTCTATATCTCTTTGGCACAAGAGCTCTAATGATGGGTGGCTGTATTACGGGGACGAGAGCTATATAGCTGTATACGGCAATAGTTAGAGGCCCCACTAGGTGAGGTGCTATATTTACCGCGGTATATATTGTAGTAGGTCCGTCGGCACCTCCAACTACCCCTATGGCCATAGCCTCGTTTAAGCGAAATCCGAGAGTTAAAGCCATGAAAGTTACTACAGTTATCCCCAATTGCGCAGCCGAGCCTATGAGAGCGCCTATCGGAAACGATATTAGTGGGCGAAAGTCCGATAGTGCTCCTATACCCGCAAATATGAGTATGGGACCTATCTCACTTCTGACTACAAGATGGTAGATCCAGCCTAGGAGAGACGTTGGCTCCGGGGAGCATACTCTCGTATAGTTCCCGACGTTTATTACGTTTACTAACCCCTCAATCCCTTTTAACAGCTCCGGTAGCTGGCCGTCTAAGTCCTGGCACACGTACTTAGCTAGATGAAGACCAGGCACGTTAGCCAGGATCATTCCGAACCCTATAGGTATCAACAGCAGTGGCTCGACGCTTTTTTTCACCGCCAGAAACACCAGTAGAGCTCCCCAAGCTATGAACGTAGCTCTTATGCCTAATTCGACGGGGTCTCCCAGAGCCAATCCCGGAAGCAACATGGAGATATCCAATATCGTAGCACCACAATTGCGTACGCCATTAGAATAAAAGCTTTTGGGGTATCGGGCAGCTGTCCCCAGCTAAAAGTTTTAAGTGTTAACGCATAGTTTTACGGGGCCCGTAGCTTAGCCTGGTTAGAGCGCCCGGCTGATAACCGGGAGGTCCGGGGTTCGAATCCCCGCGGGCCCACTTTTGCGGTGGTAGTATTGCCGAAAATTCCGGTAGTAGTAGCAGTAGAAAAGGAAAACAAGTATAGCGTAAGCGTTCTCTTAGGCTACCTATTAAAGCGCTTAAGGGAGGAAAGGCTAGATGACCGCTTCAGGTTTATTTTAACAAATTGGGCCGACGTCTCGGAGGTTCTCAGCTCACTCAATCGGCCCCACGTCCTAGCAGCGTCTCTCTTGACGACACAGGTCCCCAGCCTCTATAGTAGGGTCCAGAGCGTTCTGGAGTTGTCACGACGTCTGGGAGGGATCTCCGTGGCTGGAGGACCTCACGCTACCGGAGACCCTTACGGTACGATTTTGAGCTTAGGGTTCGACATAGCTTTCATCGGGGAGGCTGAAGAAAGCTTCGCCGAGTTTACAATAAGGCTAGCTCAAGGTGGAGACCCTCTGTCGGTGAGTGGAGTAACTGCCATAAGCGAAGACGGAATTAAGATAAGTTATAGCAATAAACCGAGAGTACAGAATTTGGACCTAGTACCCCCTTTCTGCAGCGAGCTTGGTCTCTTTAACCCCATAGAGATTATGAGAGGGTGTCCGCATGCTTGTCGCTACTGTCAAGTAAGCTATTTGTTCGGTACCTCTCCCAGGTTTAGAAGTGCTGAAAACGTAGTTTCGTTCGCTAAGGAACTTCTCAATAGAGGTATTCGAGACATAAGGTTCGTATCCCCAAGTGGGTTTGAGTACATGTGCTCTAAGAACCTCAATTTAGGCGCCCTAAGCAACTTACTAGAGGCCCTCGATAGAGAGGTCAGGAGTCTCGGTGGAAGAGTTTACTTAGGAACTTTCCCAAGTGAGGTTAGACCTGAGCACGTAACCGAGGAGACCTTACGCACCATTAAAGCTTACGTGGATAATAAGAGGCTGAATATCGGGGCTCAAACGGGGTCGGAGAGACTCCTTAAGTTGCTACATAGAGGACACAGTGCCGACGACGTATTAAATGCTGTTGTGGTTGCCAGCAGACATGGCTTTGGAGTCGACGTCGACTACATCTTCGGTCTACCCTGGGAGGACTCTCAAGACTTGGAGAGCACAATGAGACAGATAGAGAAGGTGATACAACTCGGCGGAAGAATACATTGTCACGCATTCATACCTCTTCCTGGAACCCCCCTATCTTTCGCCTCACCGAGAGCTATCCCCGAATTCGTAAAGAGCAGATTAGTCAAAATGATGGGTAAAGGAAAAGTATGGGGACAGTGGCTGCGGCAAGAGGGTTTAGCTAGAGAAATAGTGCTCCTTAGAGAGAGTAACGTTATAGTGATAAGCCATCAAAGAGCGAACAGAATAGTTGCCGAAAAATCAGGATTAATTAAGAGAAGATTCGATACTTTCCATAACAATCTACACAAGATTATATGTAGCTAGTAGTAGGATGTGTAAGCATGAATTGGCTTAGCATAGATTTATGGCATTGAATGCTACTGCCCTATGTCTGCTTATATTAAACTTATTTAACCTTAGTTGAGTGCTATAAGGAGGCTTTGATGAGCGAAACGAAATCATATAAAGTCAGTGTCGGAAAAAGGGCTATCAATGATTACATGGCATCGATAGCCATAATATTCAACCAAGGGGTTAAAACGGTTGTGATAAGAGGTTGCGGTGATAACATACATAGAGCTATAGCATTATACAACGCTCTCAAGTCGAGGCTTGGAGACGGCATTAAACTGACGAACGTTAGAATAGGGAGCGAGAAAAGAGGATTTAAGTATGTACCATATATAGAAATTGAAGTCGAGAGAGTTTAAATGGGCGCAATATCGGGTGGAGCTAAACTAGATAAAGACCTGAAAGCCCTGAGCTTATCTTTATAGCCTAGCTCAGCCCTCCTTATTATCTCGTATAATTCATTAAGTACTTCTTCAGCAAGCTGTTTCTTAACTGGATAAGGAACCCCGTCTTTACCACCTATGGCATATGCGTACTTAAATGGACTGTACACCTCGATATCCTTTAGAGGCGGGGGTTCTCTGTATATTAACTCAGAAACGAGGGATAGCGCTCTGAGTGTTTCCGGACCAGCTCTCGTCTTCAACAGGAGTTCTGGAAAACTCGATGGACTGACCTCATATGCCTCGTTCAGTACCTTAAGAAGTCTCTCAGTAAGTTTAATAGGCCTATAGTAGGGGATCCCTGTTGTTATAGGTCGGGGCAGCCCCCCAAATAGAGGTTTATAGCCTTTGATGATAGCATTGACGATATGTATGTACTTAGCTATCTTCGCTGGTCTTTCGTGTATTAGGTCCAGAATAGCTTTACGACTCTTAAGGGATTCTCTAGCACTCAGGTTTAGTGGTACCGTAGTTTTTTCACACAACGCCCCGGTATGAGGCTCTATAGTTACGTCGTCAGAGTCTACTTTCTCCCATGAAAGGTGATATCTTCTAGCTATTCTCTCACTAGAGTTCATGCCCTGCTGTATGACTATCCAATTACCTTTCTCGTCAAACACTATGATGTGGTGATAAAGAGAAAAACCATCTTGAAGAAGAGCGGAATCCGTCTTGGCAGTAAGCCTCGATATTCGTATTAACTCACTTCCAATATTAGACCCTATGAGACCCTTGTCGACTAGCGCACTCACTTCTTTAGGCACTTCAATAGATTTAACTCCCTTACCTCCAACTGCCCAAACTCCTAGGTTTTCCTCATTTAACACTTCTCGTAAAATTGCCGTAGTGACTGTAGTTGAGCCGCTGCTATCCCAATCCATTCCTATAGCGTTGTTAAGCGCTTGAAACCATAAAGGATTCGACAACCTTCTCAATAAGTGGGATGGGCCATATTCGAAAACGAGAAGCTTAACTATGGCTTTAGCCATCCTCTTCATAATATTGTAGAGCCAGGGAGGAACGTGACCTCTATGTAGTGGTAGGTCGGCTACCCCCCACATGTTTTTTCACGATCAACACATTCTCTCTTCTGTCTACTACTATTACTAAAGAGTTAGGTTCTATCTCTTCATCGGAATAGGCCTTCCAGTACTCTCCTTCGACTATAACGAATCCCTCGCCACCCGCCGATATTCTGTCTACGGCTCTCCCAACTTTCCCTCTAAGTTCAAAGAGAGTTACCTTGCGTCTTTTAGCCTGCAACACTTTGTACAGCACAAAGGCTGTTAAGGACCCCAGCCCTACTCCTATTCCTAGAGCCGCGTATCTCGACACCAAGGCAAAGGTAGCATCAGGAGCTATGTATGTGGGTCCCCCAGTAGGCAGAAGAGCGAATCCTGTGCTTAACATTATTATACCACTTATTCCGAGTATCCCGAAGCCGGGCGTTAAAAACAGCTCTATTGACAGAAGCGCTGCTCCCACTAGGATTAGGAAGAGAGATATAAGGTTGGGATTGAAGCCCGAGCCCACTAGGCCGAGAAACAAGAAAACCAGTGCTAAAGGTAGAGCTTCAAGTCTTCCCGAAGAAATAGAGAAGATGGTCGCCATTATACCTATAGTGATTAATACGCTCGAAAGGAGGGTGTTGGAGAGTATAGACAGGAAGCGTGACCTGATTCCGCATGAATACTCCTCTACTCTGAGAAAGTCAGACAGCACGTACTCGACGCTACCAGCGATAACTTTTTTCCCGCTAATGTACTTGAGGGCGTCGTTAATATCTCTTGCTACGTAATCAGCTACACCGTATTTCACGGCTTCTTCCGCTGTTAAGACCAAGTTTCTTGTCACAAACATTTCAACAGCAGTGGTATTCCTATTCCTAAGTCTGGCGTAGTATACCGCTTTCTCTATTATAGGGTTTATCACTTTAGAGTCGTTTATCGGCTCGTACCTTCCAGTCACGGGATTTATCGTAACCGGCTGCATGGCACCTATGGTCGCAATAGGTGAGAGAATGATTATATGTGCCGGAAGGGATATTAGGGTACCAGCGCTGAAAGCCTTCCCTCCGGAGACAAAGACTATTACTGGAGTTGATGCCGTAGCTATTCTGTCCCCAATGGTGAGTGCGGCATCCAAGTATCCACCATAGGTTTCGAGTTCCACTAGGACACCGAGCCTCCTCGACTCGGCGTAGTTAATAGCGCCCACAATGCACTCAGCAATACCGGCATCGATCATATCCCAAGGCGGGGTAACTCTAACATGGACGAGAGCGTTTATAGTGGTAACACTAACCTCCGCTATGATAGCGAGCCCAGAGAACATAAGTAGCACTAGAGTGAAGAAAGATATTACACTTAAACGCATCATTTACCCGCCTGAGTAGCCTGGCGCGTTATTGCTGCGGCTGCTGATATTGAGGCTCCGATTACCGAGGAGGATTCGGTTACTATGATTAAGTTCTTTTCTCTGGCTATTTCTACCAGAGTCTGTAGTTCCCTGAGTCTTAAAGCCTTCGGATTTTCTTCGTACGTCTGAGCAGCTTCGCTTAGTATTCTAGCAGCCTGTCTTTCAGCCTCAGCCTGAATTATCCTGGCTCTCCTCAATCTTTCAGCCTCGGCCTGAGTCGCCATAGCTCTAATCATGCTCTCCGGTAACTCGACGGACTTCAAAGTGACTGAGACTACCTTAATACCCCAAGGACCGGTGAGCTCGTCTATGATTCCCTGGATCTTCTTGTTGATCTCATCCCTCTTCGTTAGGAGGTCGTCAAGCTCAACCTGTCCTACGACATCTCGAAGTATTGTTTGAGCAAGCAAAGATACTGCGTACATGTAGTTAGTGACCTTGGTAACGGCCTTTATCGGGTCATCTACTCTAAAGTATACTACGGCATCAACCTTAACGCTGACGTTATCTCGAGTTATTATCTCCTGCTTCGGAACGTCGATGGTCATTATTCTAAGGTCTACTTTGGCTATGGAGTCCACAAATGGTACTACAAAAAACAGCCCAGGACCTCTAGCTCCCACTAGCCTACCCAGTCTGAAGAGCACGCCTCTCTCGTATTCCTTAAGAACCTTTATACTCGACGCTAAGAGCGGTAAAACTATGAATAAAGTAGCAAGGATTAGAGCGATCGTCGAAATATCTACGATCGTGGGCACCCAAGTTTATGGTGCTTAGAAGTTTAAAAGCTATGCTGTAAGCGGGATTCCACTCTTAAATTCACCTTAGCGTACGCCTATCTGCACCACTCCATGCCCTAAGAATTAGGTCTCCGCTTGTTGTTTGCTTACCACAGCTTGTGAGAGGAGAGGGTGTGGTGCTTGCTAAACTAGCACTACGCATACTGCTGGCAGACTTATTAGTGGGAATAGGAATTTGAGAACTAAACCAAACGCTGTACTAATTAGAGTACGTAGGTGTCATATTGAGCCCCCAATACCTACCTCAACAGTAACGGATGCTTTCAGTACTCCGTTACTTTGTAGGACTTTGAGAGTGTACCGGGCATCGAAACTCTTATGCCGGTTCAGGTTAGGGCCATAGAGTCAGAACTCCTTGGGCTACGCATCAGTCGTACCAGAGGGGTAAATGCTACCTAATACAAGTTTACGAAATCCAATGCGGTTGCACGAGGCTGATGCGAAATCGCTGAGGATCTAGCAAAAATAAACGCGGAGGAGTCGGCAGAAATGCTGAACACCGGCCTACCTAAAGCGGGGAGGCGATCCTTGATGTCAAGAGACTACTACCTGAGAGAGTATGATCTAGAGTAGCGTGCTTAAATATCGTTAATTCAGATATGTTAATTGGGAGCAGGATATAGCGGGGCCAGGATTCTCCATAGCTAATAAAGATCTCAGGTATCACTCAGTAGAGCTTCTAAGACTATACAAAGGATTGATGAAGTACCGAGAGATCTCCGAACTCGTGGGGCTTCCTCCTCCTGCTATATGGAGGTACATCACTCTTAAGATTGTCCCAAGCTATGAAAGAGCAGAAAGTATCGTTAGACTGCTTACCTCTAGGGACGTAGTCTCGAACGTTCTCCGAAAGTACATCAGATTTAGAGATGGAGCTGTCGATACGAGCGGGATTCTCGATAACATTTTGTTACTTAAAATACTTGCTTACGTAGCTTTTTACAGCTTTAGCTATGTCGATACCGTTCTCACTGTAGAGCTAGATGGAGTCCCAATCGCTACCCTAGTTGCCGACCTTTTTAAATCGAAGCTAACCATTTCACGCAAGGGAGTACCCTTTACATCGGACGCTATCTACGAAGCCGAATACGTTTCTCGAGACCCACCCTCTATAGTAAGACTGTACGTACCTTCATCTGGGCTGAAAAAAGGTGAGAAAGTACTGATAGTCGACGACATAATTAGAACCGGTAGGACTACAGCAACTCTTATAAGGCTAATAAAGAGCGTTGGGGGCGTGCTAACCGGGGTATTCTCACCAATATCGATCGGACAGAAATGGCGCGAGACTCTAAAAGAGTACTTAAGTAAGGTTGTCACTGTACTGGATATTGAGGAAACGGACTAATGAAATTGCGCAGGTCGTGGCACTCAGTTGCGAGGTCCTTCGGATCAGCTTTCGTTATCGAAATGATTTCACCAAAGATAAGTGGAGTAACGGCTTTGGAATCCGTAAAAAACTTAACCCCCGCGCAGTTCGTTCATACTTCCTTCTACATATATAGCACCATAAAGAGCATGCTCTCCTACGAAGGTTGCGTACCACTCGGGGAAAGCCTACTTAACATTATGGACGACATCTTAAAAAACCCGGTCATCGGCACTAATACTTGCTTAGGCTACGGATTAGTGGCGTTGTCACTAGCTTCAACGATCCTCTATTCTCTTAGAGCTAATGAGTGCGACTCCATCGAGGAGTGTGTTTTAAGAGGATACGACGAATTTAAGTACTGTTTGACGAATGAGTCTACGGGCGACTTAGTGAAGTCTATAGAGTTAGCTAGCCCAAGTTACCACGGGCAATACTATTCGCCTAAACTCTTAAGTAACGTCTTTGAATTACTGCTCGAATCATCCATTTGGGATCTTGTAGCCTATAACATAGTAAATAAGTTTTCTATAACCCTAGACCTCTATAATTTCGCTAAATCAGCTACCGTTGGCGAGCTATTGAGGTACACTAGTGAGCTTTATAGATACGCCGCGAGTAAGTACTTCGACAGTATATCGTTCAAGTCCGGAGGCATAATGCTCTCTAGGCTGGTGCGGGAGGTAGCTTCTAAATATACACCGAGCTCTTATGAAGCACGTGATGTGCTAGTCAATAAGGTCGGTGTGAACCTCGGTTCAATTTCAGACTTAGTGGCGTCGTCTATAGCCTTAGTTCTCTTGAGGGTTGAGTGGGGACTATAACATGATATTAGCTACTTCAAGAGTTGCCCACCCGTACCACCTAGACTACATCATTAAAATCGCTAAGTATACCGAAGTCGACGCGCTACTGCTCTGCGGTGATGTTAGTATAAACGAGAGCTTTGTAAGGGAGTTTTCTCGCGTTAACTTCTTGATGGTTTCTGGTGACGAAGACGACATTCACGTCGTCAAACTAGCTAAGAAGTACAACGTTCTCCTAGATGGCAAAGTGGTAGAGGTGGCTGGCGTTAGAGTTGGTGGCGTAGGAACGATCAACACTTTTCTAGATTACACTACATTAATGTCTAACGCAGGAAATGTAGACGTTCTACTAACGCATTTTCCACCATACGGATGCTCGGATAGAGTACCTCCACTCTACATACCCTCGGGGCTCAAGTCCATACGTATCCTGATAGAAACGATAAAGCCGTCAGTGGTTTTCGTTGGTCATTCGCCCAAGCCTACTATAACGTACTGCGGAGGTGTACCAGTCATTGGTGTAGCTGGTTATCTGGCGCTCGCTGATTCCATGAAGCCTCACAAGATAAGGTTTATACCACTAAGCCAAAGCTTTAGTTTAGGATAGAGACATGGACCACATACCCAGTAGTTGTAGAATAGGGTTCTTAGTGAACCCTATCGCTGGTATGGGTGGAGCTGTTGGTCTTAAGGGAACGGATGGAAGGTTATATCACGAGGCATTAGCGAGGGGGGCCAAGCCGGTCGCTCCAGCTAGAGCTATGAGATTTCTAGCTAGGCTCAAAGAAGTTTGCTCTAGCTCTGTAGAGTTGCTACTAGCTGGTGGCATTATGGGCTGCGATTATGCTTCTAGAGTTGGCTTAGACAAGTATACATGCCTAGATGTACCCTCTTCAGATAAGACGACAAGAGAAGACACGATGTTCGTGGTAAGGGAGTTTCTCCGACTTGGAGTAAGCGCCATAGCTTTTGTTGGCGGGGATGGTACAGCTCGCGACGTCTTAGAAGCTAGTAACGGCTCGCTGCCAGCCATCGGAGTTCCCTCGGGAGTTAAGGTGTACTCTTCGGTCTTTGCCGTCTCACCTGAGGCAGCAGCTGATATCGTCTCAGACTACTGTCGAGGTGAGGGATATATCGATGTAGGTGATGTGGTGGATGTAAACGAGGAAGCTATACAGAGAGATGTCTTAGTACTAAAACCTTTCGGAAGAATGCCTACACTATCCTCCGGGAACTTAAGAGTCCATACTAAAGAGTTTGGAGTATCTGAAGATATCGAAGGCCTCGCCGAGTATTTCGTGTCGGAGGTGTATAAACCGGAGGTTCTCTACATAATCGGACCCGGCTCTACTACGAAAGCCATCGCCTCAAAGTTGGGCATAGAGAAAACTCTCTTGGGTTTCGACGCAGTTTTTAACGGTAAAGTTATCGGCAAGGATTTGTCGGAAAGCGATATAAAAAAGCTCATAGCAGCTTTTAAGGATGTTTATGTGGTCCTCTCAGTCATAGGCGGTCAGGGTTACCTCATAGGCCGAGGAAACCAGCAGTTGACGCCCGAAATACTAAAGTCGCTAGGTAAAGACAGGATAATAGTGGTCAGCTCGAGGAGTAAATTGAGCCAAATCAGGTATTTGCTCATAGACAGCGGCGACGTTGAAGTGGATAGGGAGCTCTCCGGATTTTATAGGGTTATTACCGGTTTCGGAGAGGTGTACGTAATTAAAGCCTTACCGGCTTCGGACCCGAAGGCATTAAGGCTTTTCATGTCGCGGGAGCGGTCGTGAGTTTACTTATGAGTCCCATATGGGGGGTTCCATAATGAACTTTCGCCTGCTTCTCCACCACGTAATATACTTCACCCCGCACTCTTTTAGGGTCTTAGCGAGCTTCTTATCGGTTGTTACTACAACTACCTCGAAACCCTTAGCAGTTCGAGAGTAGTTCAGGATGCACTCATCAGTTTTAAAGCAACCCGAGAGCTCAATTATACCTATAGCTATGTCTCGCCTGTCTAATCTAGCTAAAGCCAGACGAGCGGCTACTCCCCTACGTCCCCTGCTCTTAGCTAGTTTATTCAGCTCTCGAACAACGTTTACTGGTAGCGAAACCCGAGTGTCTGAGCAATAATTCCTAAGGACCCCTATCGCCTCAGATATAGGGTCTACTCCAGCAGCAATTAATAGGAGAGCGCTTGTGTCTAGAACTAGTTCACACGTGCGTCGTACCAAACTAGTCTCTGACAACGCCCCAACCGACGAGCCTCCATCTGTTCATAACGTTTCTGCTAATAGCGATCTTCATCCCTTTCCACACTATGACAGGCTTATCTACGAGCTCAACTTCGAACCAGTCGCTTGAGAGCCTCTTTATGACGGCCATAGCTATGGCCGTTCCAGCAGTTATTATGAGTCTCTCACCTGTTCTTAGAGGCGGGACTTTCTGAAGCTCCTTTGTTCCAACTACTCTCTCGAATAGAGAGTAATCCGCTGAGAAGTGAGATCTCGGTTGCGGTAGTTGGTCTGCTAGTCCTACAACAGACCCCACCAGTTTATCGGCTTTAGTTAAAGATGGGTCGAGAGTAGTCCCCATAGCTACTAACCCACCAGGTCCAGCTTTCTCGTACGATCTTTCACCAAATCTTATGCTTTCTATTTTCGTATAGAGCTTCCTATAAACAGTTTTACCTCCTTCCACCACCTTCACTCCGGGACTTATCTCGATTTCGTCTCCTACTCTAAAGACCCCTTTTACTACAGACCCTCCTATAACTCCGCCCACTAGCTTCTCCGGAGGGGTGCCTGGTTTATTAACGTCGAAAGACCTTGCTACGAACATTAGTGGTTTGGCTGTCACATCACGCTCGGGGGTTTTAAAGAAGTGCTCTATTGCTGACAACAATACGTCAATATTCACTCCGTGAAGGGCGCTAATAGGAATTATCGGAGCTTTCTCCGCAAATGTACCTGAGAGAAATGCTTTGATTTCTTCGTAGTTCTTTCTAGCCTGCTCTCTACTAACTACATCGACTTTGTTTTGTACCACTATGACGTTTTTTACACCTATCACCTCCAGAGCCATAAAGTGTTCTCTTGTCTGAGGTTGCGGACACGGCTCGTTAGCGGCTATCACAAGAAGAGCGCTATCCATTATAGCAGCACCAGAAAGCATGTTGGCCATCAGAACTTCGTGTCCAGGCGAGTCTACAAAAGATATGCTTCTCCTGTAAACTGCATTCGGACATTCGAGAGGGTCTGTAACGTATCTCTCGTATACCGGTCTATCTGGACACTCGTAGACGTCCGCATCAGCGTATCCTAACTTTATAGTCATAGACCTAAGTAGCTCTTCGGAGTGTCTAGACGTCCAAATACCTGTGATAGCCTGCACCAGTGTCGTTTTACCGTGGTCTACGTGACCTACGACACCAATGTTTATCTCAGGTTGCCTAAGCTTTGCCTCCATAGGTTACCCTCGCAGTTCGTCTCTAGTAAACCTGTCTAGAAATACTACCTCTCTCAGGTTTTTAACGTACTTGAGTACGTCGTAAGCAGCTAAGGCTTTCGCGTACTGCACATCCCTTCCTACTCTGAACTCTCGGGGTAGCTCCACGATGGCCCTACCTTGCTCTTCCTCTATCCTAACCTTGATTTCGTCGGGCTTCAAGCCTTTAACCCTTCTCTTAACTAAGTACTTTACGGCTTCAGCAGGGTCGTTAATTACTTTAACGACGCGAATCTTCAGTTTTAAAACCTTTCCCGCGAGCGGGTGGTTGAAGTCTACGATAACTCTCCCACCTTCTACAGCTAGAATCCTCCCAATATCGTTGTTGATCCTTACTTCCTTACCTACTTCAGGTCTAATGTTCTGTTTCTCAAAAACTCTCCTCGGGAAAGTCTTCACCTTAGTCGGGTCTCTGAAACCGTATCCTTTTTCAGGAGGTATTTCAAACTCTTTTTCTACTCCAACATCACAGTTCTCTAGTGACTCCTCAAAGCCCTGAAAAAACCTTCCCTCTCCAACTACCACTACTTCCGGTTCGTATACGGCTCCTTCAACATACTTTTTGTATAGTTTTGCTTCAGCTTCAGATGTGGTATCAACAAGCTCTCCAGTGTCTTTTACGTAAAGCGAGTACTCAATTACAGCTATTTGTCCTTTCTCTATCACTTGCCTCACCTTAGGTTAATTTCCTGTCCACACCTTAAAAGCAGCATCAGCTTCGCCGTGCAAATAAGCACTGTGGCTACAGCGAAGAGCTACCAAGAGTTTTAAACGCTAATTACTCCACTAGAAAGCCCCAATAGCAAAGTCTATAAACCTCTTTGTGCTAGATCTTAGTTGGCCGGGGTGGCCGAGCGGTCTAAGGCGGTGGGCTCGAGTTCCAGCATCATGTGAGACCCACTGGGGCTTCGCCCCACGCGGGTTCGAATCCCGCCCCCGGCGCTTTTCTCGAATCAAGAGCAACACCGTACTGTTAGGTCGCTCCTATACGCTTAGAATACCTCACGGCTTATTGAAGCACTATTAACAAAGACCTTAGTCCAAGACGTCTAGTAGCGAGCACTTAAGAGAGATAGCTGAAGCTATAGTATATTACCGCCAAGGTTTGAGCTACTTCATGAAGTGACCTTCGATATTACCATTTCTATAATGCTACTCCCAGTCTTCAGTGCTATGTCTATAGCTTGCATAATCTCGGACTCCGTCAGTCCGCCGACACCTGATTTTTGAAGTCCGGCAATCCTCTTGTCATCAGATACGGCTACTATCAACTTAGTCTCAGCCACGCTTTCTTCGTCGAGGTCGGGGTCAACGAACAGAACGTTTTCAGCTTTAGCTACGGTTACTGTAACGACTTTACTGTTTATGGGAAGAGGTGCCAGCCTGACGCTTCTATCTACCTTTATGTTTCCAGTTTCCTCTACCTCGACTTTAGGTATATACGTATTCATTAGCGCGGCAAGAGTAGCTATAGATGAGGCATCCACGAGGTTTCCATCGTGGTCTAAGACGTATATGTCGATATAGACCACCCAAACCTTTTTGCCTGGGATTATAGCTAGTTTACTCATGTCTATGACCTTTAGCTCTCTTAGTGACCTATCTATGATTCTCGCCAGCTCTATAGCGTTCTCATCTGGAGGTCCCGGTTCGAAAGTGGGTGAGGCCGTGGGCATGAACTCCGCGTTTACTACTAGAGCTCCCTCGTTGGGAGTGTCAGGGTACGGCGACCCGATTTCTAGTTTAACTCCCGCTACAACTACGGTATTGCCAAGCCTAACTAGGGCGGATCCATCCGCATTGCGCACGTAGCCCGGAATTATCTCTACTTGTCTATACTCCATCAGACCCCTTCCGGAGCTTCTTATACCTTTCTTGAGCATGTTAACTATAGTGCTTGCCTTGAGCTTCGGTGTTATAAGCCCGGGGGATGGTGTGTGAGACATTACTCCTCAATCCTCACCTTCATGTATCTATCTCTAAGTGCTTCTCTCGCTTTTTCGTAGATAAGTTTGACTCCAGCTAAAGCCAGCTTCAAGGCCTCGCTGAACTCCTCTCTGGTTAGAACTCCATTAAGCTGAAGGAGGGTGACCATACCTAGAGACGGAGCTATAGCCACCGGCATATCAGCTTCTCCAAACGTATCTTCTACTTCATCTATGTCTAGAACTAACACTCCATCAACTTTACCGACAGCGACTCCAACCACTATATCCTTCATAGGAATTCCGGCATCGGCTATAGCCAGAGATGCTGCCGTCACTGCGGCGGTTCTGGTACCCCCGTCTGCGTTTATTATCTCGATAAAGATATCAATAGCCGTCCTCGGGAAGGTCTCCGACATAACCACGGGTTCTAGCGCCTCTCTTATAACCTTAGACAGCTCAATCTCCCTTCTGGTAGGAACGGGTGACTTCCTTTCGTGCGTCGAGAACGATAGCATGTGGTAACGGCATCTAATTATTGCTCTATCTGGAAGCAACAGGTGTCTTTGTGGTATCTCCCTTGGTCCGTGAACCGCTGCCAAAACCTTGGTTTCACCATACTCTACTAAGGCTGAGCCAGACGCTTTATTCAATATGCCGACGGACATCCTAATGGGTCTGAGCTCATCTGGTCTACGTCCGTCGTGCCTTAGACCGTTTTCTCTAATTAGTTTTGGTTTCTCCACCTATTAGACCCCTCTTAACTTTTTCCCGTATAATAAACTCTTTAACTCTGTCCGTTAACCCAGGTATGTGTGCTTCTCGCTCTATTTTAATTATCGCCATTATTAGTATATCCTCCAGTTCCCTATTTGGACAATTTACGAGTATTCTACCGTTTCTAGCTACAATAACCTCGCAGCCGGTCTCTCCCTCTAGGATCTGGTGCATCGAACCTTTGCGACCGATGACTCTAGCAACCTTTACCGGGCTTATTTCGATCACTGTCCCGCGGACGACTTTGCCGAGACCCTTACCCTTTGTTGTTACTATAGGTCCTCGGTTCCTATCGAACGCTTCTACTTTGGCTAAGATGGTGTCACCGGTAGTTAGATACTTACTCAAGTCCTCCCTAGCTGGGTTTACCGGTCTCCCCAGAAAGTCCACGGCGTAGAGGGTTGCTGTAAAGGGCGCTCTAATGTCTAACTCCCACGACGTAATACCGACGTCAACTACGTAGCCGATAACTACGTCATCAGGTTGCGGCATGTAGCAACCCTCCAGAGGTATTATACTGACCTCCTTGGCATTATCATTGACTTGCGCCAGCCCTACGACCGTCGCCACGTACCTCTTGTCTAGTTTAATCACGTAACTAGGAGTCAGTATCTTGTATTCACCCTCGGCAAACGTCTCCCCAGGAACTACGAGAGTTCTCCGTACTTCTTGAAGCTCCATTAGAACACCTCGATCTTGACTTCTGACCGACCCTTGGTGATCCTGTTTATCTTATCTATGACTTCATGCTGGAGACCGGCGGGAACTTCGAATTCTAACTTATAGCTACCGTCTTTACCCCATTCCTCTACCTTAAGCTCACCCAGCCTTCTTAGGTCTTGAGCTGCTCTGGCTGCTATATCTGGAGGTACCTTAATGCTAAACCTAGCCTTAGCTATCTTGATGGGTAAGATCTTCGAGATAGCCCTTACTATGGCTGCGGCCTGCTCCTCTACGCTCTTGTAGAGGTCTACGGACACTTTTGCTTCCTCCATAGCTTTCTCTATTCTCTGTGGTGGTATGGGAGTCTTGGTCTTAGGGTCTACGGCAGATTTAGCTATGTAGTTCACTATCTGCTTTCTTTTGTTTTCAAGCATTCTCCTTCTTTGCTCGACAGTTAGCTGTAGCTCCCCCTTCCTTATTATCGTATCCGCAATCGTCTTCACGTCATCAGTACCAAAGACCTTAACTAGCTCTTCTGGAGAGGCTTTATCACCTTTTCGGACATCCTTGTAGACATAGTCTCCCTTTAATACTTCATCGAGGTCTAGGTTTTTGCCATCGCGGTACTCTAAGGCTTTATCTGGGTCGACGAGAATCTCGAACTTGTGACCCTTAAACTCGTAGCGCGCTATAACGTATTCTCTGCTTTTACTCATCTATCTACACCGGCCTCCGAGATAGCAGACTGTATCTCCTCAGGCGTTAGCTTTCTGAATACAGCCTCCTTCGGGTCTACGTAGCCTATCTCGACGTAATAGGGGTCTAGCGGGCCCTCACTACTGGCCCTCAAGGCGCGAAGTGCTAAAGCTATCTGCTCTCTAACGTCCATATTCTCGTTATAGTTCTTTTCAAGATACTGAGTCGCTGCCTGCTCACCCATTCCTACGGCGAGGGCATGGTACCCGAAGTAGTAACCATTTATCTCCGTTCTAAAAAGCCTAACGCCTCTCCTATCTACACCTAAGAATATTAGAGAGACCCCGAAGGGCCTCACGCCAGCGTGTTGCGTATATAACTGCTTTATGTCGCAGACATACCTCGTCAGTAGCTCTACGTCTATCTGTTCGTCGTATATAAACCTGTAGTTCATAGCTACCTGTCTAGCATAATCTATAAGTACTCTCCCATCGGCAGCTAGACCAGCGAAGGAGGCCCCGATGTGTGTGTCTATCACGTATACCTTCTCTACAGACCTCATGTCTATTAAGGGAGCGATCTTTCTCTTTTCAGCTACTATAACACCCCCCTTGCTTGTTTTCACGGCTATAGTCGTCCACCCTTTCCTAATGTTTTCAGATGCGTACTCCACTTGATACAGCTTTCCATCAGGTGAAAACACCGTAATAGCTCTATCGTATCCTAAAGCTGGTGGTCCGAATGCCATACTCCACTACACCTAGATACACTTACACTCACACCATAAAATAAGTAAAATAAGTTGAACTTCCAGTAGTGCTGAACAAGGTTGAGCTGTAGCGCCTTGAAGTTTTCTCGACGCTCTTTCAGAGTTATTAGAGATGAAACCGCTTGGACTCTTAATTATGAAGGTCGTAAGTTAGTCTAGGATATACCCAAGTATAACTTCGAGAACTCTCGGTGACTTAGTAGGTCTTGAGGATTTCCTTCGTATCTGATGTTCCACTAACCAATAGGTACGCTTTGTCTGCTATCTGGAGTGCTTTAATAGCGTACTGTTCTACGAGGATGACGGAGATCTTCAACTCGTCCCTGAGTTCAGTAACCTTTTTGAGCACTTTTTTAACGTAGATTGGGGCTAGGTCTGTCGTAACTTCGTCTAGTAGCATTACCTTAGGTTTCTTCATTAACCCTATTCCTATAGCCAACATCCTTCTCTCTCCACCACTCAGAGTTCCAGCTCTCCTAGCTATGAAGTTCTTTAGCGCCGGGAACATGCCGAATACTAGCTCCAATCTGTCCAGCAACTCTTTTTGGTCGAGCATGTATCTAGCAACTCTTAAGTTTTCCTCGACGGTTAGATTGGAGAACACGTTGCCCATTTGCGGTACATACGATAAACCGAGTCTCGAAACTTTATGCGGTGGTAAACCGGTTATATCTACGTCTTGAAAATACACTCTTCCGCTGTATATTGTGGCTAGTCCTGCGATGCTATTGAGTAAAGTAGTCTTACCGGCTCCATTGGGTCCAACTACGACAGTTATCTTTCCGGACTCGGCCACCATGTTTATGTTAAACAATACCTTTAGCTTCCCGTACCCTGAGGTTAGTTCACGTAGTCTAATCATTTTTACCCACCTATGTATACCTCGATGACCTTAGGGCCACTAGCTACCTTGTCTGGAGGACCTTCCGATATGACTGCTCCACGGTCCATAACGTACACGTAGTCCGCAAAGGGTAGAGCTATATCGATCCTGTGCTCTATTACGAGGAAGCTTACGTCTGTAGACCTGGTCAGGCTTTGGATGTGTTTAAAGATCTCATGAGCATACGCCGGGTCGGTACCCCCTATCGGCTCGTCGAGGGCCACTAGCTTAGCACCGGCAGCCAGAGCCCTAGCTACTTCGAGCATCTTCAATTGACCGGCTCCCAACCTATAAGCCTCCCGGTCCCAATAGTCTTCTAACCCTACTTTTCTCATGATTTCGAAGGCCCTCTTCACTCTCTCTTCCTCCTCCTTAACCCATAGATGCCTAAGAGGGGCTATTACCGGGTTCTCACCCTTTCCTCCCAAGGCCACAAGAATGTTCTCGAGAATCGTTAGAGCTAGAAACGGTTAAGGTATCGAAAAGTTCTTACAAATCCCGATTTGCAGACTTTATGAGGCGGCCAGCCAGTTATATCTAGCTTTTCACTCTCATCGTTTGCCGGATTAAATATCACTCTACCCTCATCTGGCTTTAAAACTCCTGTACATACATTTACGAAAGTAGTCTTACCAGCTCCGTTAGGTCCTATGAGCATCGTTATACTGTTTCTCTTCACCTTTGATGTTTACACAGTTAACAGCAACTAGTCCGCCGAACCTCTTCACTAGACCGAATGTTTCGAGTATGTAAGACGTGTTATCACCCCACAGTCACAGATGAGAGAACTCAGCAGATTAAAAAGGTGTATTTATCTAAGAGGTGTACCACTCAATTGTTTCTGTCAAACCCTTGTAAATCCCGATGATTTTCCACTCGTAAACCGCATCGACTTTAACTATAGCCCATATATCGTAGTCACCAACGGATCTATCTCCGTTTTCATCTAACACATATGTACCCAGAAGCACCCAGGTATCTCTTTAAAACCATGGGTAAAATTCTCATAACCTCCACTGGGTCGTAGGAGTTAACCGCGTCAAGAGCCAGTGCTACAGACCAAGCAATATCGTATACGAAGTACGTGTAACCCATTGGCTCCATGCCCAGCTTAGA
The DNA here is from genome assembly GCA_038832865.1 of Sulfolobales archaeon. GTDB lineage: Archaea > Thermoproteota > Thermoprotei_A > Sulfolobales > NBVN01 > DRZP01. The sequence goes on along the minus strand of JAWBJE010000002.1, from coordinate 31,021 downwards.
CCTCACCTCTTTTCGTATCTTCTCACCGTGAGGTGAGACTCCCGGAGAGGTCATAGTGTTGTAGAATCCGACCTTTACGACCATATCAGCAATAGCGGGGTCCCGTAGTGGCTCTATAGCAGCTGTTCCATCCGAACCCATCCACTTGACTTCCCACAGTATCTGGTAGGCCTTTGCGGCAGCAAATACAGCAGCGGCTTCCTCGAAGCTTATAAGTAGTATGCCGACCTTGTCCTTACCGTAAGTAGCAACAGCTCTACTAACAGCATCGTTGAGTCTTGCCGCCTCTACTGAGAACTCCGTAGCCTTGGGGTCGTACCTTATCGCGTATTCCTCTAGAACACCACAACTTTCTCCACTAGCCTTACATATCTCCTTGAAGTAGTCTAAGGTGTACTTGGCTAAACCATCTCCCCAGGTGTCGCCTCTCCATACGGGTATAACCCACCTTATCCCTCGTAGCCACACTATCTTAGCTATAGCTGGTGCCCTGTGGGCGTTCTTCACTGGTAGTATGAAGGCGGCAACCTACACTAGGTTGACCTGGACTTTCTGGCCGTGGGCGTTTATGATGCTGGGAGGCGTTGGGAACAATCTCGGGATACTCGTGGGGGTCTTTCTGTACACGATCTCGAGGACGGCTATAATTCTCTATAAGGGAAGCATCAGTGCTATCATACCTATAGACCCCGAGTGGCTAGAGTACATAATGATCGGGCTAGTGATAGTGGCAGTAGTGCTCTTCAGGCCTCAGGGAATAATCCCCGAAAAGCCGACTCTAGCTCTACCAAAGCGGAGGCTTAGAGCAGTTCTAGAAGAGTTAGGCAAAGAGAAGTAGTTTAGCGAGGGAATCCTCTAGTAGCCTCAAGTAGGGTCTGTCACCGCCTTGCTTCTCTAATACCAACTATCTATGTATGTAACTCCACTTCAATCTTTATTTCCCATCGTCTTTATTTCAACCGGGATAACGATCGAGTGATGTCAGAGAAATAAGGAAGCTGATTTTAAAGGTTTCGTGGCCGATGATCGTTAGTGAGTTAACGGAAAGCCTTTACTCGCTTGCTGATACCTTTTTTGTTTCTAAACTTGGCAAGGAGTCTCTAGCAGGAGTCGGAGTCGCTACTCACTTATCGTGGTTACTCTTTGGTCTAACTTCTCTGTTTTCAGTAGGTTCTCTAATCTATGTTGCTCAAGCCTATGGAGCTGGGAAAATTGAAAAAGCACGTACTGCTCTTGGAACTGTACTCCCGGTTACTCTACTAGTAACGATTCCTACGGCCATCTTGGTTATTCTAAGGTCAGAAACCTTAATATCTTTGCTCGCAGGTGAAAAAGAGCTTGAAGTCGTAAGAGAGGGGGCGCTGTACCTTGGGATTAGGGTCATCGGATTGCCTATAATGGCCGTAGCTATATGTTTCGATGCCTCGCTTAGAGCCGTTGGTGCTACGAAGTACTCTATGGTAGCTATGGTAACTAGCGCCTTACTTAACGTGGTCTTGGACCCTATAATGATCTTCGGTCTTTTGGGTTTCCCGAGGATGGGTGTTGCCGGAGCCGCTCTCGCGACTGTGCTATCCATAGCTTACACTATACCTATAACTTTGCTATTTCTTAAACGGTTGAACCTCCTACCTATACTTAGATTTGACAAAGAGATATTGCTTCGCCTAGTTACAGTCGGGGTCCCGGTGTTCGTGGAGAGGCTCATATTCTCCATCGGAAACACTTTCTACATCGCAGTGATAGCTAGATGCGGAGCTACCGCTATGGCGGCTCACCAAGTCGGTATTAGAATTGAAAGCTTGATCTTCATGCCGGGTTTTGCCTTCTCCATAGCCGCTTCTTCATTGGTCGGACGATCCGTAGGAGCTGGTAAGTACTCACTCGCAAAAAGAGTAGGCTATGAGGTATCTAAAGTGGCACTGATATACATGACCCTACTCGGAGTAGCTGTAGCGCTGTTCTCCCGTAATCTAGCATACCCCTTCTCCAGCGATGAAGAGGTGCTCGATCTAGCTGCGATATATCTCGTGCTGGCTGGATTAAGCGAGCCAGGACTAGCTTTATCGATGGTATTAGGAGGAGCCATAAGAGGGGCTGGAAACACTGTTGTACCGCTAGTAATCAACGCTGCCTGTCTCTATTTAATCAGAGTTGCTCCTTCTTTCGCTCTAGTTCGCTACCTCGGTGTAGTAGGGGCTTGGATCGCTATGGCCATAGACGTCTACGTAAGGGGTCTTCTGGTTCTAGTCGTTTACGCGAAGTTCTACGAGAGATTAGTCAAAAAACTAGTTTAATAGTGAAAGTGAAACATGGCTTAGGCCGTTATTAGTTTCGCAATATATGCTGTACTAAGGTGGTTAGAGTGTCAGAAAAAGCTAAGATCAGGTCACCTATAGTAACCGTGCTAGGGCACGTTGATCACGGGAAAACTACTCTTCTAGATAGAATCAGAGGTACAGCAGTCATTAGAAAGGAACCTGGTGAAATGACACAGCACGTGGGTGCCTCCTTTGTACCTCTATCGGTTATAGAAGACATAGTTAAACCTCTAAAAAAGAGTTTCCCAATAAAACTCACTATCCCGGGCTTGCTATTCATAGACACTCCCGGCCACGAGATCTTTGCTAACCTAAGAAGAAGGGGTGGTGCTGTAGCAGACTTTGCTATAGTGGTTGTTGACGTAGTAGAAGGCGTCATGCCTCAAACAGTCGAGAGCATCGAGATTCTTATGAGCAGGAAAGTACCTTTCCTTGTAGCCGCCAATAAGATCGATAGAATTCCGGGCTGGAAGAGCTCGAATACTCTCTCTTTTCTTGAATCCGCCCGAACTCAGAGCCAAAAAGTGTTGGAGGAGCTCGATAGGCTTATCTATAGGCTCTCCGGGCAGCTACTCTCGCTTAACATACCGTCTGATAGGTTCGACCGAATAAAGGACTTCACGAAGTCTATAGCCATAGTTCCGTTATCTGCTAAAACTGGTGAAGGGATAGCTGAGCTCTTAGCTGTTCTAGCTGGGTTGATTCAGAGATACCTAGTCAAAAAGATACTGCTCGCAGAAGGTCCGGCAAAAGGAGTCGTTCTAGAAGTAAAAGAGTTAACGGGAGTTGGAAAATGTATTGACGTAATCATATACGATGGTGTAATTAGTAAAGGCGATATAATCGTAGTCGGGGGGGTCCCTGACCCTATAGTAACTCACGTAAGAGCTCTTCTAATGCCTAAACCCCTAGAGGAGATAAGGGTCTCCGGTGCCGAGTTCGTCTCCGTGGATGAGGTGGTAGCGGCCGCAGGTGTACGCATAGTTTCTCCCAACTTAGAGAATGTCGTTGCGGGAGCACCCGTCTATGTTGCTAGGTCCCAGGAAGAAGTTAATCACTTAGTGAGTAAAGTCAGAGAAGAAGTGAGCTTAGTTAGGTTCTCGAAGAACATAAACGGAGTTGTAGTAAAGGCCGACACGCTCGGAACTCTTGAAGCCCTAGTTCTAGCTCTAGAGCGGAGGGGAATACCAGTTAGACTAGCCGACGTCGGTCCTCTAACGAAGAGGGAGGTTCTAGAGGCCACACTCGTCAGTAGGGAAGACAAGTACCTCGGTGTAGTACTACTCTTCAACGTTGGTGTGTTGCCGGATGCCGAGGAGATAGCCATCTCCGAGAACGTACCGATTTTTAGAGAGAGAATAATGTATAAGCTTATCGAGGCTTATGAGAAGTGGGTTAAAGAGGAGAAAAGCAAGGAAGCCGAGAGAGAGTACTCCAGGCTCGTACTCCCAGCAAAGCTAAGGGTTCTCCCAGGGTATGTCTTTAGGAGGAGTGAACCAGCTATCGTAGGTATAGAAGTATTATCTGGTACCCTAAGACCGGGGAGCAGGCTAATGAGAAGCGATGGTAAAACTGTTGGCGAGATAATGCAGATACAGAGCATGGGTAAGCCCGTTGCTGAAGCTAAGAAAGGAGATAGAGTTGCCATATCCATCCGGGGAAATGTCATGGTCGGGCGACATTTTGACGAAGGAGACATACTTTATACCGAACCTAGCGACCACGACCTCGCTCTGTTAGTCGAGAAATACGCAAGCAGACTAACTGACGACTTGGTTGAAGCTGCGAAAGAGGTTGCTGAAATCCTCCTCAAGAAGGGCAGGTTTTCTGCCCACAAGGTATTGGTCTACCTCTCGGGGATTAAAAAGTGAAAGTCGTAGTTCTGGGATACGGCGGCTGGATATCTAACCCTACCTATGGTCACACATCCCTACTAGTCTCAAGCGAGAACGGATCCGTACTTCTGGACGCTGGCGAGGGAGTCTTCAGAGACCTGTTTGAGTGTGGATACTCCGACCTCAGACGAATCAAGGCAGTCGTACTTACGCACGGCCATGGAGACCATATCCTCGGTCTACCCACGATAGTTCAGTTCGCCAAGGTCTTCAATGTTAGGCTACTCGTTATAGGACTCGAAAAAACGCTCGCTTCTCTCGTAGAGATACTGAGAGCTACGTCGATCTCGAATTACGAGTGCTGCCTCGAATTCGTGCCGGTGAAGCACGGCGACGTAGTCGAGGTCGCAGGGATGAGGTTGAAATTCGCTGAAGTGCCTCACACTATCCCCAGTATCGCTGTTAGGGTCGAAGATAGTGGAACCGGGAAGTGCCTTGCGTATTCTGGTGATACATCGTATAGTGAGGAACTAGTGAGGCTAGCTGAAGGTTGCGACTTGCTCATGCATGAGGCCTCGTTTTCGGATTCTGAGGAGTCCTTAGCGCTGTCTCTAGGTCATTCTACAGTTTCAGACTGCTTGCGCGTAGGTGTAAAAGCTAAAAACAGACTCGTGGTACCACTGCATTTTGGGCTCGAGGAGCCGAGAATCGACCTAAGTAGTCTCCCACGGGGCATAACTGTCGTTTACCCTGCGAAGTGTCTTACTATCGATGTCTAACTATAGAGAGCGTTAGGGCCGGACCGCGCTTTTATTGGGCGTAAGTATACGCGCCTACGGAAGACAAGCTTAAGTTCTCTTGAGAACAGGTTTTAGCACCTTAAGCTTACGTGTAACCTATACTCTCTCGACCTCGTGGACCCCTCCTCTTAGAGACTTGATTACGTAGTGACTCCTTTGAATCACTGTGACACAGAGTCCTATGAGTAGTATCGACAGAGCGTAATTAGCAGCTTTAATTCCGAAGAGGTAATGGACTAGGTATGCGACAAGTACCCCGAAACTCCTGAACTCCCTAGTCATTAAGCCCACGTCGGCAAGACCTTTAAGCCCGAGAGACTCTGCCCTAGCTCTAATGTAGCTAGTAATCATCGAAAAAGTCGTCACTAGGTATACAAGTAGGTAGTCACAACCCAGTGGGTAAAAGGCCAACACCAACAGCGCGTCACTAAGCCTATCGCTCAGGGAATCAAGAAAAGCTCCAAAAGCCGTCGTCCCACCACGAAGCCTCGCAACCGACCCGTCTAGAGCGTCCATTAGCATAGCTAGTGAGGCGATGGCTGCGACGACCAGAGAGTTCTTCGTCAGGTACGCTACTATCGGTGTCAACACCGATAAAATCAGGCCAAGCACTGTTAGAGCATTAGGGTCTAAGTGCGCTACGTGTTTGGCAAGGAGAGTGGAAGCCGTTCTTAACTTCTTTCTGACCAAGCTTAGCAACTCCAAACACCGTCCCGATAATTGTTATCTACCTAAATCTTCTAAATGTTTTACTAAATGCCTCGTGTAGTCGCCTCGGGTTTCTCGTCGGCCCCCGCCGGTTGGCGCTGGCGGAGGCCTCGCAGTCACCGCGCGGGGGCGTCTCAGCGGGGAGTCGAAGCCCCGAGAGGCCCGGGGTCCGGGGCTCCGAAACCCCGGGTGGCGTGGCGCGACCCCAGTGCGGTGGGAGGGCGGACGGCGGCGACCGGCGTAAGCCCGCGCGAGAACCGAACCCCGTGAAGACGCAAGTTTTCCGCTCTCAAGTGGTTAATGTATGACCGAATGATACATGATTCGAATAATTACTACTCTTGTAAACCTTATCGTGGTGAAGTAAAGCATGAAGTGGAAGTTAAAAAGGGTCTTAGATGTTATGGAATTAAACAATATCGATGTACTCATCTTCACACAACCTCCTAACGTTACCTACCTCACCGGGGTCCCGAGGTCTTCAGGTACGGTGCTCATCATCGAGAAGGGCGGGAGTGTTACGGCCTTAGTCCCAGCTTTAGACTACTGTAGAGTAGTCAATACATCAAAACTGAGCGAGCTGATCGTCGAGCCTTACGCCACCTATCAACTACCGGATGTAGACTTAAGGCTGTCTGAAGTACCTCACTCATACATCCCCAAAATGCTGAAGGAGAGGGGTCTACTTAGAGTGGCGGTGGACAACCCGTACGGAAGGGTGGCCTACGAGATCGAGAAGAACTTGGGCATTAGAGTGGTCGATTTCTCTGAGCCTATAGCGGATTTAAGAGCTATCAAGACCCATGAAGAGTTAGAGTTGATGAAGAAGGCCCTCTCTATTACCGAGGGGGCCGTAGAGAAAGCTCTAAGTGAACTCAAACCAGGGGTTCCAGAAAGGATTATAGCAGCCACGATCGAGTACTACATGAGGCTCTCAGGTGCTGATGGCCTGGCTTTTGAAAGCATAGTGGCCTTCGGGGATAACGCTGCGTATCCTCACGCCGTGGTTACCGATAGGCCTCTAAAAGATGGAGACCCTGTCGTAATCGACGTTGGAGCACAAGTAGAGAGCTATTCGTCGGACCTGACAAGGACTATTCTAGTGGGTAAGGTTAGCAGCGAAGTTAGGAGGTCTGTTGAAGTGGTAACCGAGGCTGTCGACGTCGCCATAGACTCTGTTTACGATGGTGTCACTGCTGAAGAAGTTGATGCTAAGGCGAGAGGCGTACTGAGGCGGGCGGGCCTAGGGAAATACTTCGTTCACTCACTAGGACACGGAGTGGGGATAGAGGTACACGAAAAGCCGCGAATCGCTCAGGGTTCTAAGGACGTTTTAAAGGAGGGTATGGTTGTAACTATTGAGCCGGGAGTCTATGTTGTTGGAAAGTACGGTGTTAGAGTAGAAAACATGGTAGTGGTCGGGAAAGGTAGAGCAGAGGTCCTCAACAGATTAAGTAAAATCATATCGATTTAGGCTCCAAGGTTCCTCTAGACCCTTTTTATAGTTTATGTTTCAGCCACTCATTATATTTCAATTGCCCGGAGCGGTCCGCAAATAGCTCGTAGCTACGACCTCTATATTTCAATAAATGCTTCGATCTTAATCGGTGGAGACGTCTCTGATACTATGATATCTTCCGATTCTCTCGAGTAGGTCGTGTAGCTTGTTCTTCCGACCCCCAGGACTCTAATCGGCCTAGTGATAGGTATTTTAACAGCCTTGATGAAGACCGGCTCTCCTAGGTCCCCTCGCTCTAACCGTACTGCTGACTGTGGAATGAGTCTCACGCTCCCCGGTTCTAACAGGACAGAGTTAACGCTGTCAATAACAAACCCGCGCTTCGTCTCTTCAAAGAGTTCATCGTCTTTCCAATCGCCGCTTTCGACGACTAAAGACGTGTGAAGCAGTCTAATCCCACCTAGAATGCCGTGCGCGGAACCTGGTGACGAGCCGGCCTCATAGGCGGTTCTAATGTTGTGATGAGCATCGATTATGGAGAATCCTTCGACTAGCCACCTCCTTCTAGCCACCACTCCTTCATCGTCGAAGAACCTTGCCGTCGGCTTGCGTAGGTCTCCAGGCGAATCGTAGATTCTCATCTCGCTAATTTCGAATAGCCTTCTACCCACTATCTCGCGAGCTCGGGGTCCGACTAGTAAGTGTGACAATTGGTGAAAGAATGCTGGTGACGCCTCTCTAGTCAGAATGACTTCGGATTTCCCAACTTCGGTTATACTGGGCCTCTTAGCTAAACTCATAGCTTTAGCCCTATGTCGAGCCAGCCTGATCGCTTCCTCAACAGCGCTCTCGACCCCCTTATCAAGACCTTGAACTAATACTCTACTGACGGCAACGGCCCGAGTTAACCCTTCCCTATACCTCAAGCTCGCCTCTACCTCAACTAGGTTTTTCTCTTCGTATGCTTCAGTAGAGTCGTCTGCTCTAATAGTTTTAATAGTCCTCAATCTCCTGATGGCTAATGTTGGTTCGTACCCAGGCACCTTGTACTCCTTCAAGAGGCTGAGAGAGCTATCGATGACATCCGGGCTCTCAGTTCGGGATCCCAAGGTTAGCTTACCGGCATAGAACTCTACTTCGAAACTATCTGGAACAGTGCAGGACTCCAAGTCAGCTACCTTAATGATAGACTCCAGCTCAACGCTAAGTTCCGCTACGTCAGAACAATTCACGCACGTACTGGTAAACCAGCATCCGCCAAGTAACTGCCTAACGCTTAAAACGCTAGTGCTATGCCTTCGGCGGCTAATAGAGCCTTCCTCTATGGTAACCTCGTCGACCCACTTACTAATAGATACCACGTCTCTCCGCTTTATCATAACCATAGTGCAGCGTCTTTCAGAAGTAATAACTCCAAACTCCTCTTCCTGATAGCTAAGCATCTACCTGCAGAAATCACTCTCGCTTAGCCCCCCATCGGTTGATGTCCGGTCCCGCTACGGTCAGCGGTCCGGCTCTTCCCCTAAGTCCGTTTATCTCGGATGTCGCTTTTGTTCGCGTTCTTTTTACCTCGGGACTTCTACCTCCTCCACGCGGGCTTTGGATATCTGTGTGGGTTTGTGGGTGACCGTCGAGCTAAATAGTGCGCATTCTCGCTAGGCTCGAGCTCAGACAGCTTGGACCATCTCAACACAGGCTCATAGCAAGAGGAGTAGGGACGATGCTCACGAACGCCTCCTCGGGACACCAAGAAGACTATCCCCAAGCTATGCGGATGAATATAGTCTCGTGGTTTTCTAAACTCGAGTAGCGCGGAGTGCGGGCGTGCTCTAAAGACGTTGAGCGGAAGCAACAGTGAGGAAAATCCGAGGAGCTTCCCGTATCGTTGCTACAGCTAAAACTGTGAATGGATTTAGTCTACTGGTGTGGTAAGTGAATAAGCGAAGGGCGTGGGTATTTACTTTAGGAACCGAGGTTGTTAGAGGGCTGGTCATTAACACTAACGCCGCTTTTCTCGGGAGGAGGCTTTCTCAACTAGGGTTTACAGTCGAGGGGGTTATCTCTTTAATCGACGATAAAGAACTCGCCTCGCGCTTCCTCAAGTACGTCTTGAGTGAGTACAAGCCAGAGCTTATCGTAACAACAGGCGGTCTGGGACCAACCCACGACGATATAACTCTTGAGGTGGTGGCAGAAGCTCTAAGCAGACCTTTGGTGCTCAATAATGAAGCTCTAGAGATGCTGAAGGAGAAGCTAGCTTCCAAAGGTTACGAGCTTACTAAAGAGAGAATTAAGATGGCCTATATGCCCGAGGGAGCGACTCCTCTTCCCAACTCTGTCGGCACGGCTCCGGGAGCCCTAATTAAGCATGAGAACACTACTATAGTTTGCCTTCCAGGTGTTCCGCGCGAAATGGAGGAAATGTGGACACATGTCGAAAACATAATTAGAGACACGATCGAGGTCTTCATGGCTGAAGGCTCTTTCGTATCCGTTGGAGTCCCTGAGGCTGTGCTAGCCCCGGTACTTAGAAGGGTCTATGAAACACATAGTTCCGCATACATCAAGTCCCACCCTCGAGGCTATGAGCTATCGGACCCTATCGTTGAGATATACGTTTCAGTGACGTCTACGAGCGAAGCTAGCGCGAGAGCCATAGTTAAGGAGGTATGCAACAGATTAGTAGAGGAAGTAGTCAGGCTTGGTGGTTCGATCAGGGACTTCAGGTGCCCGCCTTGAGTACCATAGTAGCACACGTAGAACTCGGTGAACTAAGAGAAAAGAGGCTTGTTGAGAGCTCCGTTGAAGATGTTGTAAGAAACTTGCTCTTTGAGGTCTTAAACCTGTGGGACCCAAGAAGGTCCGACCTAGTAGTCACGAGAGAGAGGTTACTGGATATTAAGCCGGAGCTCGTCGAGTACGGAGATGTAGATGTATACATAGTTAGCTACGATATCGAGTGGAGAGATGATAGTGTTGTAGATAAAAGGTTCTTCATCGTCATGAAGAACCTAGGTGAAGTCAGTAACGAGGTTATTTCCGAACTCGTTAGTCTGTCTAGGGTGGCACTACTCGAGTTCGAGAAAGAGATTAAGAGTCTCTAAATTACTATCGTAACTAACTTCACTACTAGTCTTCAAAACGTTTTTCATGGTTATCGCCTTGTATAGCTCGAGAACAAAGCGGACTTCTTTCTTCTTCTTAGGCTCAAAAACGTAGCCTAGCTTGTAGCGTTCTAGTTTGTCTACATAGACTGACGCTATCGGGCATACCTCCAGGCATATTCTACACGAAGAACACTTCCTCTGGTCTACTTTAGGCCTACCCTCAGCTACGGTCACAGCGTTACTCGGACACCAAAAGCTACAGTTCCCGCACTTAACGCATTTATACCATCTAGAGACTAGCTTGACCAAGTTGTACGCCACATCGGCGACCTCGACACCCTCGATTACGGCGCTCTTTCCGTTTTTGTGGAGCAGGACCTTGGTGGCAGAATTTTTCGCTGGTTTGACTAGTAGGATAGCGTCACCATGGTTTGTCTTGCTTATAACCAGTCCCAGTACGGATTTCTGCGAGATTATTGGCGTGGTTATGTCGTAGAATGCTGACTCCAGTGTTAGAGACTTCTCGAGAGGTTTCACCGTGATCCCCAGCCTACTCCCCCTCAGCGGTATAACAGCATCAGCTGGTGTTCCCTCCACTATGCCGGATAAGTTGAGGTACCTTGTTATCCTCTGCCTCCCTGGAGAGTTTCTCCCAAGCCACCTCCACAAATGGTACTTAACCCACTCGTACGTCTGCCCGGTGGCGCTCTGCCATTTCAGGAGCTCGTGGACCCAGGTATCCCATAAGTCTGGATAGAGTTTTTCTATCAGGCAGTACTCAGCTATGTTAGCGGCGGGACAAAGATAGCACCCGAGTCTATCGAACCCTCTCTTATAGAGTGTGTTGTAGGGGAGCTGTCGTTCGAATATGTAGAGCCACTCGGTCAGTTGGTCCCACTCTTGTATTGGAGACATATTGAGCACTGACGGAAGCCATTTATTTCTCCAGAGATACCCGGACCTAAACCTATGCAGGGACTCGTAAGCTCTTTGGCCAACGATGACGAGAGCTCCGGAGGGGTAGTTCTCTCTGTAGTACTTTGCTATAGGTGCGAGTTTAATTACCTTACAGCACCACCTGTAGTCTTTAGCTGGAGGTCCGAAAGTGTCTAGCGCTCGCCAAAAGGCATCGCCGGAACTAACGTAGTCGAGCTCGAGACTGAATAGTTTCGATACTTCCTTAACGTTACTCAAAGTATCCGGTAACTCGAGCCCGGTATCGTTGAAGAGGATTCTTGGTTCAAAACCGACCTCTAAGCATACATGCAGAGAGACTAAGGAATCTTTCCCACCTGAGTAAGAGGCCACCAAAGGTTTCCGCAGCTTTTCAGATAGAGAATACGCCTTAGACGCCGCTAACGAGACGAGTCTTCTCAGCCTATACTCATTACCCTTAAGGACGTCCGCAAGCGACGCTCTCGGCTTAGTTATTGGATAGCATGGGGTCCCCCTAAAGACCTTCTGAACCCTGAAGAACCCTCCACGACATACCGCTAAAGCTATGGGTTTGCCCCTGCCGTCTACGACCGGTAGTTGCGAGCCCTCCGGGCCTCCACATTTGATCACTTCTAAGGGCTTGACCCTGTCTCTCACCACGTAGTCTACTTTTCCGTTATCGACGAGTACTTGAGCAGAGGATTCTGAAAGCCTCCACCTCCACTTCATACTCTTAATGTCGAAGAAGAGTCTACCAACAATAACGCCTCCTACGATAACTTCCTTCATGTCGTCTATAAACGGGACCTTGTTAAGGAACGTCGAACCCTCCGAGATCCCCAGCAACTTCTCGATGCTTGAATCGCCGAACTCGTTGAGTAGAGCCTCGCTTATAAAGGCTAAATCCCCCTCGAAGGCTGGGCGAATGTCACCAGGATCCGTTAGATTCACTCTTGTTCCAGCACTACCGCACCTCGAACACCGAGGCTCTCTAAGGGGTATGTTGCAGTTAGAGCACCACCACAGGGGTATCTTTATAGCTCTCAATACCTGCTTTCCAGAATCTCTAGCTGCTTGCTGGTATTAAGCGCGACTCAAAGGCGTCGCCGTCCAACCCAGACTCTCTTGGGGCAATAGAACAGCTAGTTGCGGCATAACACAAGTACCAGGGAACGTGCCATTAAACGGGTAGAAAAGCCTCATGCGGCCGCCTCGGTCTTCGCACCTACTCCGCCTCGCTGATGCGGGTGGGCGCGCTGGGTGCTCTGCGCGGCACTCTGGAGCCACCTCGGCGGGGACGAGAGCCCCTCGGGGGGAGACCGAGCCTCGGACCGAACGCCGAGGCGGCGAAACCGACAGACGCGGGAGCTAAGCCCCAGCTATATATAAGAAAGCTAAAGTATAACATATGGTGGTAAACAGTAGCGGATGTTGAAGAATCCGGGAACTGATATTTCCAACACGTGATGTAGCTTGACTTAGCTGAACCACCGACTTCCTCGCGGCCCTTGGGGCAAAACTTTAGAGCAGACTAGTCGCGTTGACAGACCTTAACTTACAAGCCTCGTACGACCTAGGCTTAAGTCAGTTGAAGGCCTCTTGAGGTAATCCAGTCTCTAAGCAGGCCGACGACGACGACCGGGCTCCGCTTTACGTCATCCAAGTTTCTCGCACCTAAGGAAGCTATAATAGATTTCATACCCACTATAAATCCCTCCAAGAACTCGTTGAGTTGTCTTTTTGAGTAAGCAACTAGTACAGGTCTAGCTAAACCTACGAGGTTAGCCCCCAGTCTTATAGCTTTTACGGCATCGTAGGGGCTCCTTATCCCACCGCTCCCAATTATAGTGATGTCCTTGGACACGCTCCTCACCTCTACTATTGAGGCCGCTGTGGGTATCCCAACGTCCTTTATTCCATCGGCAATGTACTGATTGACGACGTTGTTCAAGGACATAGCCCTGTATAGCTCTACGAGGACCCAATTAGTGCCACCACAACCGGCTACATCAACGTATCTTACCCCACTGGAGTATAGTTCGGCAGCAAACTCTTTGCTAATACCGAACCCCACTTCTTTTACAATTATCGGCACCGGACTTATTTCGATGGTCTTAGAAAGAACCTCGAGCCCCTGCGATAGACCAGCTAGCCCCTCCGGTTGGACTACCTCTTGGAAGTAGTTCAAGTGGATTGCTACAGCATCAACTTCTACGATTGATATTAGAGAGTGAATTACGGTGGGTCCGTATCTGATCAACTCGCTAATGCCTAGATTACCAACTATCGGAACCTCTGTACATACGTCTCTAACAACTCTGTACGTATAGACAAGGTCCCTCGACTCGAGAGCTGCCCTCTGACTCCCAAGGCCTAGAGCTATTTTGAACTTGCACGCAGCCTCAGCGAGAGACCTGTTTATTACTTCGGTTCCGGGAGCTCCCCCTGTCATTCCAGTTATCATTAGTGGGGCGGAAATCTCTTTCCCTAGGAAATCGACGTTAACCGATACTCTCTCTGGGTCTACGACTGGTAGTGCTCTCTGAGGCAGAAAGACGTACTCAAACCAAGTCGTCATAGGTCCCTCGACCGGCTTCGTGAGCACTATCTCGATATGCTCTAGCTTCCTCTTAGCTGTCTTCTCGCTTTCGGTCTCCTTCAGTAACATACTATTGAACCCACGAAGTTATCTGAGGTGAGAGCACTATAAAGATTGTCCTCAATAAAGCCGCTCACGATCTTGACCTTAACATCACGCAACCCGAGGACCCTCCCCTCGTAGAGCTTTCTCGCCATACCGCCAGTCACGTCTACTTTAGAGGAACTGCTGGAAAGGAAGCCCAAGACTTCGTCTATAGAGGCTTTCGAGATCTTTTTAGCACTAGGGTTTATCTTCGGATCGCTATCGTAGAGACCGTCGACATCCGTTACAAACACTATCTCACCTATTTTCAACTCTCTAGCGATATACCAAGCTAAAGTATCGCCCGAGATAACTTCGAATCCCTTGTTCGAAACAATGACGTCACCATACGTAAGTGGCACTAACCCTCTGTAGAGAAGGGTAGCTAGAGCTTCAACGTAGCATACAGGTTTTTCAGAGGAAATAGCGCAGAAGCTTCTAGGGGGTAGGGACACTACAGGTAGCCCGATAGCTAACGCGTACTTCTTCAAGATGTAGTTGAGAGTATCCATGGAGTCGGCGGTTTCGACGTAGCACTCTCTATCGATAAAACCATACCTCGAGACGCAGTCTTTGACTATTGGGTGGCCGAAGCTTCCACCTCCGTGTATAACCACAATACTGACGCTCCCACTATTTTCCCTATAGTACCTAGCGAGCTCGCTAATGAGTCTCTTAGCGACATCCGTTCTTAGAGTCTTGAGTTTATCCTTGACAGTGACAACCGAGCCCCCGAGTTTAACTATCTTGGCAACAGCTTTTTCCAGTAACTATCCCCGCAACTAGCGAGGTAGTCACAATATAACGATAACTCGCAGGTCGTTACTTTGAGCATAGAAGTCTTCGCTCTCAACGTTTCCAGAGGCGCTTTAAAAGGCTCTTCACTAGAGTACGTACACCAGGAGGCCACTTCGAGAGTAGCGACTCTGGCGGGCTAAGGCTTTCTTAGCATACAATGCTATGCAAGCAGGGCTCGCGGCCTGAAGTCGGCGGTCCAATAGTTACTAGGAGGCTAATTCTTCGGCTTGATGTTCTCTAGACTCTCCCTCAGAAACTCCTCTGGAACCGATGTGTGTTGCTTAACGACGTTAACTATAATAGCCGGACATAGTTCTTTGACTCCGCTGAGCCCCTCTATTTCCTTTATCTTAGACAGCAGGTCTTTGGTGCTCTTAGCCCATACTTCAACCATTATCTCGTGGTCTCCGGAAGTTATAGCCACAAACGTCGTATCCTGCCTACTGGATAGCATATCGGCTATCTCGACGACTTTGCCCGGTTCGGCATTTATTCCTATTAAAGCTACAGCCTCGTAACCGAGTTCTCTCGGGTCTACTATCACTCGATAGCCTAGGACTACCTTATTGCTCTCCAGCTTCTGCAACCTCTTCTTTGTTGCTACATCTGATATCTTTATAACGTTTGCTATTGAGGTGATAGTCGCTCTAGCGTTTTTCGCCAATAAAGCAAGTATGGCTCTATCTTTGTCGTCTATCAAAACGACCTACCGACCTTGTCAGCCGAATAAGGCCGCGATCCCTTCAGCAATAGTTTCTTCTCCAACTTCTTCCTTCTTCTCTTCCTTCTTCTCTTCAGGCGGCTTCGTTGCCGTTTGAACCGGTGCTGCAGTAGCCGGCTGAACAGCTACGGCGGGCGCGAAGGTTGTTGCCTGGCGAATTACGTCATTTATGTTTATTTCCCTTAGTGCGGCGACGATCATCTTCACCCTAACTTCATCTACAGTTATCCCGGCCGCCTCTAGTACTCTCTTCAGAGACTCCTCGCTTATCTCCTTTCCGGCGGAGTGCAGGAGTAACGACGCGTATATATACTCCATGCTCCTATTACCCTCAAACACTTAGGTTAGTACTTTAAAAGCTTTGCGAACCCTTGTTCTTTCGGGGGTCATACGTACAGACTTAAATGCCTTAAGTGCGGTCGGGAGGTTAGCCCTTTATCTACGAGCAGTATTTGTCCTAACTGCCGCGAACCCCTCTTCCTAGATGTTACCTTAGATGAGCTAGTTACTAGAGAAGGCATTAGAAGCTTGGTGCCTGAAGAACTCAAGAAAGTGACTCTAGGGGAGGGAAGGACGCCACTAGTAGAGCAAGGAATGTTTTTGCTCAAGCTGGAGTTCTTAAACCCTACTGGTTCGTTCAAAGATAGGGGTGCCGCCCTAACTATATCTAGAGCGCTGATGGCCGGATGGAAAACCGTAATTGAGGACTCCTCAGGCAACGCTGGAATAGCTACCGCAGCGTATTCCGCTAGAGCGGGCATTAAGGCAAAGGTCTACGTTCCGGCAGATGCGCCTCAGGGTAAGCTCAGGCTCATAAGAGCCTTTGGGGCCGAGCTCGAGACTGTTAAAACGAGAGACGAAGCTCATAGAGCAGCTCTGGAAGACCGAAGTGGTGTTTACGTCGGTCATGTCGTAGAGCCGTTCTTCATCGAGGGCATAAAGGACATAGCCCTGGAGCTCGCTCGCTCCGGGAAGGAGTTTGAAGCGGTCGTAGTACCCGTAGCATCAGGCACCATGTTTTTAGGTCTCTACAAAGGCTTCGAAGAGCTTACCAAACTGGGAGTAGTGAGCGAAGTACCTACTCTAATACCTGTTGAAGCCTGCGGATACGCCAAGCTCTCTCAGCACTTAAGGACAGTTTCACTAGCGTGCGATGAAGGTGAGAAAAGCCTCCTAGCCGACGCACTAAGGTTAACTATCGTGCCTAGGCTTCACCAAATTGTTGAACGAGCCAAGAGGGTATCCCCTTACGCAGTCGTAGTGGGAGATGCAAGCATTGGGGGAGCTATCAAAGAGCTCTACTCTATGGGCTTCCCCGTAGAGCCGAGTAGCGCGGCAGTTTACGCAGCAGCAAAATACGTCGCTAAAGACCTAGGTGGCAGGGTAGTCGTTCCACTAACTGGCAGCGGACTTAAGTACGTGCCGGTACCTAACGAGCTTCTCGATAGGTACCTCTATGGGGGGCCTTGATTGTAGCGCTCGAGCCGGGCGGTCGCCTTCGGCGTTTCCGCCGGGGTAGCGTAAGACCACTCGATATTTAGGCTTAAACACCGTAGTTATGCTTAGATGAAGCAGGTCCGGTAGGTATGTTGAGTAGGTCCTGCGCGGAATTAGGCGATAGAGCTACGCTATCGAAGGTCCTGTCTATAGCTGAAGTCAACTCACTAAAGGCTCTGATATCGCTATCCGATTGCTTAGTTAGAGAGCCTAGGTCTGCTGTAATCGGGATTACTGGTCCGCAAGGAGTTGGTAAGTCGACGATAATTTCATGCCTCATTAGAGAGCTGAGTAATGAGGGCTATAGAACTGCCGCCTTGCTGGTAGACCCTTCCTCCCCCTTTACGGGGGGCGCTGTCTTAGGTAACAGGTTGAGGATGGTTGACCTACCGAGAGATACCTTCGCTAGGAGCATATGGGCTGAAGACGAGAGGTCTGTTCCGCTTAGAGCAGTAACCTCACTCGAGGTACTGGAGTCTGCCGGCTACGATTTCATACTCGTCGAGACTCCTGGTGCCGGACAAGTGAATACCGGCATCCTGAGAGTTAGCGATGTGGTCGTGGTAGTATTGATGCCGCTACTTGGAGACGAAGTCCAGGTGATAAAGGCGGGTTTAATGGAGATCGGAGACATTTACGTGGTGAATAAGGCCGACGTACCCGAGGCGGACCTAATGTATAGCTACGTCAAGTCTCTAGTGAGAGACAAGCCGGTGGTCAAGGTCTCAGCATTATACAGAAAGAACGTAAGTGAACTCGTTGAGACAATAAGGGCGGAACTGAAGAAGAGAGACTTAGAGGGTGCGAGAGTTAGAAAGAGAGTAGAGAGAAGAAAGTACCTAGTAGAGGAAACCCTTCTGGAACTACTACACCAGCTAGTTAGAGAGGAACTCAACCTAGCCGTCGGTGAGGAGCTTTTGAAGAACCCTAGTGCTTTGGCCGATGTGCTAAGAGGCTTAAAAACCAGGATAGCAAACAGAATTGTGGAGGGCCCGTAGTTTAGCTTGGCAGAATGCGGGGTTCGGGTCCTCTCTCCACACGGCGGAAATCCCCGTGGTCCGGGGTTCAAATCCCCGCGGGCCCACTCACGATTCTGTGATCCCAGAAGTCGTCCGGATTCTTTCGAGCTAGTAGCAGATAGCTCTACTACAAGAGGAGTTACTCGATGAGCGACATCTAGCTGGAGGCTACGGCGTTCTTAGCTCATTTAGTCCACATTCGTACTGAGTGGTGACGGCGGTCTACGTTTAGGTTTATGTAGGTGATCCGATTAGACAGTCGACGATTGCGTTAGGAAATAGGGAGATGAGACGTGCTATTTCGCTTGAGTATATCATCGAAAACACGTACTTTATGTCTACTTTTCTGCTTTCCGCTTTGACTCTAGCAAGCTCCTTAACTATTTCGTCGTCGGCCATAACCAAGACCATAACAGAGTTACCGATGTTCCTGAGTCTAGAGCTACTTCGCATTACGTGTATGTTTAAAAGAGATGACTTAAGTCTATGCGCAACATGCGAGGCTATAAGCACGGCTTCGCTCGACGTCAGTATTGTTTCAACACGGCTCCCGTGAAAAATACTGACGACCTTCTCGAGTATTAATAAAGCTATGAGCTTCGTGAAGGACGAGTCCATGAGGAGGTCTACCAAACTCTCGTTCCTCAAGTACTCCATTACTACTTTTCTCACAAGCCTTACGTCAGTCAGAGTCTTGATTAGAGATACGCTTTTAGAGGCTTTTGGCCTTATCCTTCCGTTCGCATACTTACTCAAAGAGGTTTCGCGAATACCGAGGATCTGGCTCAAGGAAGTTAACTTAGTGAATCTTCTATATACGGACAGCAGATCGACTAAGTCTACGTACAGCAGGGACTCCGCGTACTTGCGTGGTAGCAGGCTGTATGTCTTACTCATGGCAGACTACCTAGACCACACAATTCTGTTCTTTCACCGTTAATCAGCTTTTGAAGCATGGTCCTCACGTAACACCCTCGTAGTAGCCGTTATTTACTCCGATCTCCCCACAAAACTCCCGTACTAAGCTACCTAGAGCACTCGAGGTGGTCGAGCGTATCTCGCGCAGAGAGCTTTTGGAGTCGTCCTTGGCAGTTAGTCGCTCTCGGCGGCGTTTGCTGTTGTCCTCAGTCTACGTCCGCCGGTATTAACTTTCGTCGATAAGCCTCTTGCCTTTTAAGTTAACTTCTTCCAGTACGTGTCTTGGACGGCCAATGGCTGTGAACGTAGTCGTTGGTGTGGCCAGCGATGAAATCTCTGAAGACCTCGTTAGGATTGTGTGGGAGGCAGCTCAAAGGATTTTCAAAAAGTATAGACTGGAGGTCTACGTAGTGCCTGTAGCAGTAAACTCTCGGGTTCCATACATATCCATAAACGGCGTGAGAGTAGCCATTAAGAGTCCTCCGAGCGTAGCGGAACTAGAAGACCTGATACTCTCAGTAGCGATGTACTCTGAAGATGGTGACGATGGAGCCGAGCTTCTAGCGTCTCTGGAGGACCCTGTGGTAGCCGATGCAGCACTCGTATCCTAAGGACATATATCGCAGAGAGAGATGTCAGTCCAGCCCCCGTACCTACCGGCTAGGGTGACTCCGTAGTTCTTCAAAGCTCTACACACATCGCTGACGTCTCCCCTCATCCTAAAGTACTTGATGAAGAACTGTCTCATGAGCTTGATTGGGCCCTCAATGAGCTTGAGCCTCTTGAGCTCAGCTACGGCCCGGTTCGTTAGTTCAGCCTTGAGGGAGCCCCTTTCTAGGGGTATGAAGGCGTAAATAAGTTTGCCCAGCGGGTGATTGCCGTAGACAACTACGTAGCCTAAGGAGTGTCCCTTGTGACCGACAAACACCTTAGTGTATTCTCCTAGTTTTGTGTTGGAGATTGTTAGTAGAGCATATGCGGATGAGTACGTTAAGCGATTCGCTAGCTCGCTTAAGCCGCTCTTAGACAGAAGGTAGTGGAGGGGTAGGGTGTTGACGAGCTCTTCGTACTCTACTTCGTAGTGATACGTTTTTATATGTTTGGACTGTAAGTCTACTCTAGCAATAGGTGAGAATACCCTAGTGCTTTTCGATCTCGAAAGAAGCCTTCTGTAATACGTGCACACCGGGTATTCTGGAACAAGCATTCTCCCGCTGAAGCCCATAAATGACTCGCTGATATCACCTAGCTTCTCGACTACAACGTCTTCGGGACCCTCAAAAACGACTTCTACATCTACGTCTCTTAGGGCATCACCGAAGAGCTGCTGGCAACAACTCCTGCGCAAAAATATGGGCACACGGTCTAGGCAGGTTGAACCCAAGCTCCACCCGTATAGGTCGCTACCACCTTCCCAGAAGTCGACTATTACGTCACCCTCTCTTGCCAGAAGGTTTGCTGTTAGCGAATTTCCTAAGAACACCCTTTTCGCTCTCCTCACTCACTTCCCTCGTAGTCGGTACTCTAATCTTCTTATACCTTTTGGCGTGCCAGTGGGTTCTCATGTGGTTTATTAAGTCGTCTACCGAGAAAAAGAGAGGTACGTCGGCTACCGGGAGGTTGCCCTCGCGGTCACTGGGGCATAGCTCCTCGATGCTTATAGTGCTACAGATCGGGCAGAGCATCAACGACGTAGTGAGGTCCAAACACGTGACAACAGTAATTCCGTGGGAACTGAACTCCTTTCTTACCCAACGAGGCTCCCAGTAGCTCATCCGCTTAACCCCTCCAAGCGCTTTAGCCTGCTTAACATGTTGTCTAATTCTCTTGTATCTACGTTGTAGCCCAATCTCTTCAACTTATATATTACAGCCAACCTTAGCGCTTCACTGCGGCAGCTAACAACGCCGACCCTGACTAAGTGGTCAATGAGCTCTACGACATCTCCGGGAAGTCGAACGGATATTAAGGTATCAGCATTCACACTAACCCCCTCATTGGTATGTCTAGGTGTATTTTTATTATTTACCGTTACTTGCCTTCGCTTTCGATCGAAGAATCTAGCGCACGAGACCGCACTCTACAGCATGTAAGGCTGTCCGTAGGTTGCCTGCTTTTCGGCTTTCTGGTCACTCGGGTTATCTCTACGGATTCCGAGAACCGATGAAGCAAGCGGGAGCCGAGGCGTTCAAGCGGTTAGTGGCCTGCGAGCAGCAAGTGGGGAACGGGCGAGCTGTGAGGCGAGACCGCGCCCGAAAGACGAGAAAAGGCGGCCTAGCTAGGGGACGCGGACTACCGCCTCTGTAGTATGTAGGTCAATCAACAAAGAGCTTAGTTTGTACAAACGTGTTATTCAGGGCTTATCACCGCATACTAGAACTTTGTTCTCGAACTTAGGTCTCGAAAATAGCTAGAAGAGCTCAAATGCAACGGATGGTGGGTAGTGAATGCTGCACTTAGCCATCTCTCTAGCTTTTGGTACCTCCGGAATTCAGGATCACGCTCAAGTCCGAGTAAACCAAGCTCATAACCTCCGTCAGGTCTACAGATATCTCGTTGCCTATAGTTACTTTGGCACTCTTTATTTCTTCACCGCTCTTCAGGACGTATATCTTAACGGAGTACTTGTTTAGTATCGAAGTGACTAAGTCCTTGTTGCCGCGCTCGTATAGCCTCCTTATGAGAGCTAATAGACTGCGAGCGAGGTCCCGGTCGCAGCTCTTTAGCTCGCTCGCCCTCTCTAGTATAGCTAGAGTCAATGCTATCGCTATAAAGTCCTTAGATTCGCTAGCTACGTAAACGATGTTCTCGAGGTCTGAGCACTCTATACCCCCAGTGAGAGCTCTTCCTACGTCGTCTAGACTGTGTCCAATCGGGTTAGGGTACCTTACATTAGTCTCGCGAGTGCTGAATGCCTCTATGAACTTTACGACGCTGGTAGCGTATTCCGCAGGAAGAGAGCTGGCCACACTTAGAGCTATCTTAGTGTTTTCCTCTGGGTCCTCCTCGAGGAAGTTCGACAGAACCTTAAACAACTTTGCGACGCATTCTTCACGCTTACTACAAGAACTCAGAACTCTCCCAATCTTCTTGAGCAATAACTTTCTCTTCGTCGAATAGTCTTGGGCGACCTTAAGAAAGTCTAAAAGAGTCATGGCGGGTCCCTAGGGTCCGCTTCTCTTAGCTAAGCGAATGCAGTCTGATGCGATCTTGTTAACGATGTCTTTGTGCTCCAGCCTAATGTGCCTCTCGGGGTTCATGGTCAAGACTTTCTCACAGACAGTACAGTAGTAACCTCCGGGGACCCTCACCACTATTGGGGTCAAGCTACATAGAGTTCCATACGAAACCTTAATGACGTATTGGGCCACTCTGTAGTTACCCGCTTTTTCGATTACTCTCTGTATGTATCCTCTCAGCTTAAACTTCCCTATTCTGTACTTGTGGCTTAATATAGAAGGAGACTCTCCATCGAGCAGGTACTCCTTGAGGGCATGAAGAGTAACGAAGTCCCCGGCCAGCACCTTAACTATTAGGTACTTTAGCGACTCTACAGCGCTTTCAGACACCCCCACACCCGCAGTTTCTCTCAACGGGAGCTTCCTTTAAAGCAAACAACCCTATCAGGTCCAGCAGTACTAGACCATAGCTCAAACGGTTACTCATCCTCCGACATAGACTCGGCCATAGTCAGGAGAGATACGTACGTAAAAATGTAGTGGAGTAAAGTAGGTATTTTTCCATAGCTCTGACGTCTAAGCTTATGGCGTGTCCGATGTCGGGGATCACGTGGAGCTCGAAAGTCTTGCCCAGCTCCATGAGTTTGTATGCGAACTTCATTATCGGTCTGAGCGGACACCGAGAGTCGTTCTGCGGGTGGATTATGCACAATGGCGACTTTATGTTATCTACGTACGTTATTGGCGACCTCTCTAGGAAGAGGTCTTTCCTTCCGGCAAACAGTATTTCATCGTATCTCTTGAAGAAGGCGTCAGCGAGCTCGTAATCCTCTACCCAATCAGTTACTCCAGCGCCAGCTACACCACACCTCCATAGGTCTGGGTACTTCACCATAGCCATGAAGCTTAAGTAACCTCCATAGCTATAGCCAAACACGGCTAGCCTCTTGCCGTCTGCGATACCGGCATTCACAGACCAGGTAGCGGCGTTTACTACATCTGCGAGGTCACCACCACCCGGGTCCCCTAGGTCGAGTCTCCTGAACTTTTCGCCGTACCCGGTCGAGCCCCTGAAGTTTGGAGCGACTACATGGTAGCCTAAAGCCACAAGTAGAGCCAGCACAGGCGACCAAGAGTTAGAAACTTCAGCCCACGGACCCCCGTGAGGATATACTACGGTAGGTCCGGGCTTGGGGCTCCTCGAGCTTACCAACACGTACGTGGGAACCTTAATACCGCCTTCGGACTCGACCTCGACGAATAGTACCTCCTCTAGAGACTCCAGCACCTCGCTCGGAGGTTCTGCTCCAGCAACCAGCCGGTACTCTGAAGTCTCCAGGTCTACCCTAAGGACTCTGGGCGGCTCCCTTATCGACGTGTGGGTTATGTAGGCGTATCTACCGCTCACTTCGGCGTTCAAGACCATGCCTTCAGGAGTCTTCACCTCAGCACCATCTACGAACAGCTTCGAGTTACCCTTCTTCTTACCTATAGCCCAAACTCTACCATCGGCCGTCCACCCAAAGTCTACGAACTCGACCGGCCCGTACTTGTCCATGTGGTCGTAGCTCGTCTTAAGCCTCTGAACCTCCTGTGTCTCTACATCGTAAACGTAGAGCTTGAACGTATCTAGGTCTTCGTAGTTGCTCTCGAATAGTATCTTAGACCCAAAAATCTTCGGGTCTCGGTTAATACTTCCCTCTCTCGGAGTGAACACCTTCATCTGCCGAGTCTGTACGTCTAAAACGAAGAGCTCGGTACTGAAGGGATCGTCCCTGAGGTGACCCGACCCAACTATGTACTTTTCACTAACGTCAGAAACATACTCCCTACCTTTAACCTCAACCATCACTTCAGCTATTCCGCTAGAGACGGTAGACATGCATATGTAGGCCTTAGGACCGAAGGAACCCGACCAAGCGATTCTGAATCCGTCGTAACCGAGGCCCACTATCCTGTGGGGTTCGACTCCATCTGAGAGAACGCGCGACTCACCCGACTTTGCGTCTACTCCATGAATGACTGCCTTCTCGTAGCCTCTGCCGACATCAACGGTGTATAGCACGATATCGGAAGTGCTTGAAGTCTTCGCAAGCATGTAAACCGGCTGGTCGACGAGTTTGCTTATCTCACCAGACACTGGGTCTACCTTGTAGAGCTTGTACACGCCCTCTACCGTGGAGCCGAATATTACGTAACCGCTCTTGGTTACTCCCACTAGGTTGTATCTAGGGACTGCAACCACCTTTCTGATCAACCTAACTACCTCCTCCAGCTCCAAAACGAGCACCAAACCATCGTTAAGGGAGGAAATAAATACCTTAGCTCGTAGCTATAGTTGGTGCTCGACGTGGTTAAAGCTTCGGTGAGCGTGGTAGTCAACGGCTACGGGGTCATAGGCAAGAGAGTCGCTGACGCCGTTCTCCGCCAACCAGACATGAGGCTGGTCGGTGTCGCTGACGTAGTAGCAGACTGGAGGATCAAGCTAGCGGCCTCTAAAGGACTACCGGTATACGCTTCGAGCGCCGATAGGGTCGCCGAGATGGCTAAGAAAGGCTTAAAGGTGTACGGTACACTAGAGGAGCTTCTCAGAAATGGTGCTGTAGACGTAGTTGTTGACTGTACTCCAGCTAGGGTAGGGGCTAGAAACAGAGAACTCTACGAGAGATACGGCGTTAAGGCCGTCTTCCAGGGAGGTGAGAAGCATGAGGTCGCTGGGGTATCGTTTGTCGCTCAAAGAAACTATAGTGAAGCCCTAGGGCGTCAGTTCGTTCGGGTAGTTAGCTGTAACACTACAGCCATATGTAGAGTGGTTGGGGGTATACACGAGAAGATCGGTGTTAAGAAGGCAAGGGTAGTAATATTTAGGAGAGCTGTTGACGTGTGGGAGTCGAGTAGGACCGGCATCATGAACACCGTAGTCCCCGAGCTTCAGGTTCCGTCGCATCACGGTCCTGACACTCAAACCGTGATAAAAGACTTAGACATAGTGACTATGGCGGCTAAAGGGAGCCACAACCTGTACCACCTACACATGGCCATGGTCGAAGTGAAGAGCAGGGTTACGGTTGGGGACGTACTAGAGGTCATCGAAGAAGAACCGAGAGTCGTATTCGTAAGTGGTGAAGACGGTGTCGACGGTCTCAACGCTATATTCGAGCTGTCGAGAGACCTGGGGAGGCCTAGGGGGGACCTCTACGAAATACCGGTATGGAAGGATAGCGTCTCAGTATCGCGGGATGGGTTGGAGGTTTACTTGATATGGGCGACGCCGAACGAGTCCAACGTAATCCCAGAGAACATAGATGCGATTAGGGCAATAACAGAACTCGAGAGAGAGGCTAGAGCATCCATCTCAAAGACCGACGAGTACTTAGGTGTATTAAAGAGAGTGTACTAGTAGTTCCGGCTAAAAACCTCTCGCTACTGCTTGAAGAGTTTTACCCAACCGGTGAAGCCTGTCGGGTAACTCATCCTTTGATTGGCGAGTTCAGGACTACTCTGTTGGTCTCTAGCTCGACTATTGAGGCCGTTAGGGACTCGCAGTCCAGCACTCCATACGTAGCCTCTCGGGCTAAGTAGCCGGAAAGCGCTCCTGGGTTAAGTACGTAGCTCGAGCACCTCTTGCTCAATCTGTACTTGTGCGTGTGTCCGTACATAACTATACTGTAGTAGTTGGAGCAAGCTACACCATCGACGATCCTCTCCGTTAGCTCGGGAGATTTAAACCCGTGGAGAAGCAGTGCTCTCATCCCGCAGACTTCCACTTCAGTCGGCTGGTCCTCCACGTCTTCAGTAATCCTGCAGAGAAGTACCTTATCTGCGTCGTTATTACCTAGCACGACCTTGAGTCTGAGGTCCTTCGGCAGGGCAGTCACTATAGACCTTAGTGTAAACGGTGACACTACGTCGCCTAAGTGTATTAAGTACCCCGGCTCGGGGGAGGCTCTAACGGCTTTGAGGAACTTCTCGATGGCGTCTAACCTGTCGTGGGTATCGGATATTACGTAGACCTTCAAGTGCCCACCTACAGAAAGAGCTGGAGGCCAAATATTATTGCTCGCCGAAGGTTGCCCTCTAGGGTTATCTACCGCTAGAAGTACGCTACTGTTCTACCCCTGTATTCCCCAACTATGTTCAGTCTATAGCCACACTTAGGGCACGCATTTCCCTGCTTCAAGTTCCAGTCTATGATGTAGAAACCGTACCTTCTCACTGCCAAGTGCCCGCACTTCGGGCAGTACGTGTTCTCTAGTTTGTGGCCCGGGACGTTGCCTAGGTAGACGTGCTTTAGGCCCTCGCCGATAGCCACTTGAGCGAGCTTTTCGAGGGTTACTACATCGGTTGGGGGTAGGTAGCTCAGTTTGTAGTGTGGGTAGAACCTCAGCAGGTGGAACGGTGTTTCAGCACCCAGCTCGTCGGCTATCCACTTAGCTATCCTCCTTATGTCGGCTGGGTCCTCCCCGTATCTCGGGACCACCAGGTTTGTTATCTCTACGAAAATACCTTTCTTCTTCATCTCCGATATAGTGCTGAAGATCGGCTCCGGGTCGTGAACGCCCATATACTTTAGGTAGAACCCCTTGTTAGCACCACCCTTGAAGTCTACGGTAGCCGCGTCCATGTACTTAGATAGCTCGCTGAGGGCCTCCTCGCTTATGTACCCGTTAGTCACCATAGTGTTGAACAACCCCTCTCTCTTCGCTATCTTTGCTACGTCGTACATGTACTCGTAGAATACTGTCGGCTCGTTATAGGTGTAGCTAATACCATCGCTTCCGGCCCTCTTAGCTAGCCTAACTAGCTCCTCGGGGTCAACGTATTCGCCGAATACCTCGTCTCTCCTCGATTGGGACAACATCCAGTTCTGGCAGAAGGAGCACATGAAGTTGCATCCAGCAGTAGAAATGGAGAAAACCGCTGAGCCCGGGTGGAAGTGCATTAGCGGCTTCTTCTCTATCGGGTCCACGTTAGCTGCCGTCAGTAGTCCGTATACTAGAGTGTAGAGAACCCCCTTCTCGTTGTACCTAACTCCACAAGCACCAAACCCCCCGTCGGCTATCGGGCAGCGCTTGTAGCACAGGTCGCACCTGACCTTGTTGTCCTCCAGCTTCCTCCAGAAGAGGGCTACACGAACCCAGGGCCTATCTAGTCTCGGCTTCATGTCTACCTACGATTGATCCTCTAGGTCTTTTTTAAGCTAGAGTCTCTGAGCGCCTTCAGCACGGTGTACTTAGTGACGATCCCAACCAGTTCTCCACTGTTGCTAGTCACCGGCAGGACGTCTACGTTGTTTCGGACCATTATCTGAGCGACTAGAGCTAGGTCTTCCTCCATCTTCACGGTTACGACGTCGGTATCCATGACCTCGGACACCATGACTGCCGGATAGACCTTTATAGCAGTCTCGAACCCCCTAGGTGAGACCCCCCTGACTCTCAGGGGCTTCTTGACGCTCGTAGCCGCTATGCTCAAGAACGCTAGGTCTCTCGCCGTTACTACACCTACTACTCTACCCTTGTCGACTACGATCACCGGCTGCCCTGATACCACCTTCTCTACGGCGTAGAAAACCGAGTGCTCGGGGCTACACGTCTGCACGTATTTTTCGATGTAGTCTCCCACTTTGTGCAGGCCCTCGAAGTTTTCGGAGTAGGCTCGAACCAGGTCGGTGCGCGTAATTATGCCCGTTATCTTCATCGTAGCTATATCCTTCACTATAACCAGAGACCCTACGTTCTTCTCGAGCATCCTCCTCGCAGCGTACGTGATGCTCCTCGTTGGCAGTATGGCGTAAACCGGCTTGGACATGATGTCTTGAGCCTTGATGTCCGTGAGCGGCTTATACAGCCACTTTCGGTTGTACATCAGCTTGACGAAGTCGCTCCTACTGATCATCCCCTGGGGTCTCTCGTCTACCGATATTACTATGTGCCCCACCTTGTACTTTAGCATGAGGTTTCTAACTCTCGCTAGGCTGTCCTGCGGGTGTGCTACTACCACCGGGTGGCTCATGTAGCGCTCTACCTTTATCCTCATGCAACCACCCCTAAGACCCGAGTACTGCGTACATTATATCTCTCTCCGTTATTATCCCCCGCAAGACTCCCCCCTCGGCTACTAGCCCGTAGTCGAGGTTCCTCTCGAGCATCTCTCTCACTAAGCTCTCGAGGGGGGTCGATGGTTCGACTACTATAGCGTCTCTATCCGCCAGGCTTACCGCCTCCACGCTGAGCGCCTCACTCACCGACCCACTCTTCGAGGCCGAGAATATCCTGTGGGACCCTACGAAGTCTATCACGCTCCGCCAGGTCACCACACCCCTCACCCTTCCATCACTCGCTGTCAGCGGGATCCTCCTCACGCCTGTCGAGACCATCAGCTTGAGTACGTCCACCAGCGGACTCTCTTCGCCTGCCGTTATCACGTTTTTAGTCATGTAGTCACCCGCCGGCTTCACGCCGACCCTCCCCGAGTAGAGCTTGACCACGCTCCCCTCGGTTACGGCCCCCGCTAGCCGCCCACCGGAGTCTAACACGGGTATCAGCCCGTAGCCGTAGGTCACCATTAGCTCGAGGACCCTGCTCAGGGTATCGCTAGTGCTTGCGTACACGACGCTCCCGCTCATCAGCTCTCGCACCGGCACCGCTAGCGCTTTGTAGATGTTGTCCCCGTATCTTTCGACCACTATCCTGTGCCTCCACCCTCCACCCAGGTAGTCTGCGATATCGTGGAAGGTTACTATGCCCGATAGCTCGCCGGCCTTGACCACTACGGCCGCCCTAAACCTAGCCCTGCTCATTTCTTCGACGCACCTTATGAGGGGAGTCTGGGGTGACACCACCGGGACCTCTGTAACCAGTAGGGACCTTATCTCAGGCTCCCTCTCGTGGATAGCCGTCTTGAAGCTAGGCTTTCCGTCGCTCCTCAACCACCTCGCCCTCTCGTACATCCTCCTGGGGTTCGGGAGCTTCACCATCCCACCCGCTTCAGCCTTAGGTACGCCCTACATACGTCGCTCCTGTCCACTATACCCACCAGGCCGCCCCTACCGTCCACCACGGGGACCCTACCGATGTTGTTCCTGACCATCAGCTCCGCCACAGCGTACAGGTCACCACCCTCCCCGACCGTTATAGCCGGGGAGGTCATGGCCTCCCTGACCTTAGGGCTCCTGGGTCCCGACTCCGACTCGAGCTCTATCCTCGTGTAGCCCTTCTTCAGCAAGTCGTGTTGAGTCACTATACCCACGACTCTTCGGTCCCTCTCGCCCCTCACCACCGGGAACCCTGCGTACTTAGTCTTGACCATCCTCCTCCACAGCTTTGCCACAGAGTCCTCCGGGGTCACGTACTCCACCTCGGACGACATGTAGTCTCTAACCGACCCCAAGCTCCTCTTCTCCGAGAGCTCTAGGAGGGCACTCTTAATGAAGCCGTCGATCTCGAGGACCCCCTCGTACCTACCCGTGGGGGAGACCACCGGTGCGTACCACTCGTCGAGCTCAAGCATGACCCTTAGAGCGGTCCAGAGGTCTTCGTCGAGCCCGAAGACCACCCTAGGGGGCTCCATGACGTCCCTCACGAGGACGTTAGACCTAGTCGAGGTGACCACCAGCACGCTCTCCCTGGTTAGAACCCCGACGACTCTACCACCCTCGACTACCGGGACCATCCTCAGACCCAGGTCCCTCATCAAGGACCTGGCGTGAGTAAGCAGGTGGTCCCTGCCTAAAGTGGGATACCTCGGGCTAAGAATACTCCTGACCCGCATAACTCGTACCAATAAGTTATCTATCTTAAGGCTAATATCTAGCGGCCTGCTAATAGTGGTCCTCGGGGCCAAGTGACCTATCTCTACCACATGGGTATCGTAGCCCTCCTCATTGAGCCGCACCTAGAGTTGGACACCACCCTCCGCTGAAATGACACCAACGCGTTCCCCTACCTGCTAGATAACGGATATACAGCCCATGGCAAAACGCAAAGTGTCGTTATTTACAAACAAACAGAGATCTTATGGCGGGGGTTTCACTAAAACCCGCCTTATTCGTAAACCCTAGTGAGGAAAACCGGTTAAGACTCGTGTCGGATATGTTTCACTTATACAAAAGTACTAACGACATTTTCCTGAGGGAATTACTAATGTTTAACCTACGTTAAAACGCTAATCTCAACCTAATTTAAACCAACTCAGCACTTCATGCTTCGGAGGTTTATTATCTGAAGTGTGGCACAGGACCTTAAGCAAATAAGGTAGAACGTCTTTTACTAAAGTTACGTTACCTAGAAATTCTTAGAAGTTCCCCGTCGTGTTGTAATCGGGCGCCTATTGGTAAATGCGACCATACCGTCGCAGAGATTTAAAATGCCCATCGCTGCTTCAACGATGAACTTTCCTAGAGAGTATTCATAATTGCCAGACACGTTTCGAAACGCTTCTCCGCCTATTATTACCCCCAGGTTTACTGACCCCTTCTTAACCTCTTGCATTAACCGTTCAAGCAATTTAGAGCCTAATTCCGACTTAAGCAGGCAGCTGGCATTACTCATAGCTGAGGTAAGATCTCTTACGCAGTCTTCATGTATGCATAAAACCTTAATTTGCGAGTCCAGCCCGCTTAGGATGCTTGACTCACTCGTTATCTGCGAGTAGTGGTGCAGTAGTGTCGGAAGTACAACGATCAGAATGTGCAAGTCACCGTGGTCTAAAAACTTTATCTCTTTATTGCTAAGGAGACCCTCAAGTTTAGCTTCTATGTTATCAGGGCTTAAGCCTAATTCAGGAATATCGTAGCCCAGTTTAAGAGCAAGCTGCGCCGAGGTAATATAGTGGCGCTTAAAGCTCGTGCACTTCTTAGAGCACTCCTCCTGCAGAGCCCTTTGAGTCTTACCCATGTCGTGTATAATGCCGGCTACGATTAACATATCGTATACTACTAGCTTATCCACACCATAGATTTTCGAGAGCTTCGAGCTTAAACCTTCAGTTTCCCATAAGTTTTTAATACAGTTCGATATATCCAAGACGTGTTTCGCGA
>JAWBJE010000001.1:0-165944 GCA_038832865.1 Sulfolobales archaeon | reverse complement strand
TTCAGCTCCCATGGGAGCTGATTGCTTATAAACTCATCGTTTCATGGTCCTCCCTCGCAACCATGAAACGTTTTTATGTAGAGCAATAACTCTTTATAGGTTTGATAATAGTTGGTGTGGTTCGAGAACCCAGATTTAAGTGAGATACCCCGAGAAGAAGGTGACACTTTGCCTACTGGAGAAGCTTGACAGGACTAGGGTCCAGGAAGTATTAAGCTTCTTCGAAGTGGTCTTGCGAAAGCCTGACAGAGGTTAGCATGGGCGAACGATTGGAAACGGTTAAACCTCTACACGGTAATAACGCTCAGATGGTTCAAGGAGTTCCGTAGATACCACCTAGAGTAACTGGCGGAAAGCCCTGCGAGCTCTCCAATGAGCTGCTGGAGCTACTGAGGTGCCTGCGGGAATATCGGAAGACTTGATAGCGGTATCGAATACCTCCCTGTAATACGAAGCCGTGAAGTCTGAACACCATGAAGACATGCCCTGGAGAGCATATAATGCGAGATGGCCATGTCCGTCTGTCGGGTTGCTTTAGTTGGTTCGTTTTTCTAGGTATGGACCCATTTAATTGCTCGTTCCCGCGTATGGCTTTGTGGATACCGTGTTCTCCGAAACCGTAAGCGAAGAGCAGTCACAAAAAGTTTCGTCCCACTATCGGCTCAAGGCTCTAAAAATCTCGACCGTATAACGAAGGTCTACGATTAGTGGAACAAATTCAGGGAGAAAAGCCCAGAATCTTGCGAATTAATAACACCGAGTGAGGCAAAGAAATTAACGATGTAAAACATCGAAGTTTTATTTCAGAGAAGACCTAAAGGTGATAGAGAGAAGTAACACCGCTCTACGCGAGTTGATAAGGTTCTTCTCATCTAGGAAGACAAGGAATCGAAGAGACCGGCTATTTTAGGTCAAGCACGTGAATGTGGCCCATGTTCACATCCGAAATTGGAGTAGCAAACGGCTTCAGAGTTCTTTAGTCGCGATATCTCGCTTGCAGCTAGAATCCGCTGCGATGTCTCTTCTCCGCCTAAGACTATGCTGAGCTACTTGAAAGAAGCTACAGACAGCTGATATTCTTGAGGTTGCAGGAGCTGTTTAAACTATTTGCTGTGGAATCTATCACTACGAAACCCATCTCACAGAACCCATAGACGTTGCAGGCAAGAACGGTAGAGGAAGGTACTTTCACTTGATCTCCTACGAGCGCCTGTTCGTGTTCCGCTAGCCCGAAAGGAACGAAAGTCTAGAGAAGTATAGGTTAAGCGTAAAATAGTGATAAGGAATGCCAAGAAAAGCACCAAAGTGGGAGCGTTATCGTTCTCAGGTAAAAA
This sequence comes from Sulfolobales archaeon, assembly GCA_038832865.1. Lineage (GTDB taxonomy): Archaea > Thermoproteota > Thermoprotei_A > Sulfolobales > NBVN01 > DRZP01. The sequence continues at coordinate 164,610 of JAWBJE010000001.1, read as the reverse complement.
GCTATACTGATCTACCTCCTCAGAGACTTCCTCCAGGACGTCTTGAAGTGTTAATGATATAATCTCTCTGCAACGATCGATCCTTCATGGTAATTTTAATTGAAGGTTTATACGACTGTAAAGTCTTCATTCAAACACCAGTGAAAGATCTTCATGTGTTTTATGTCTGGTGCACTAAACTTGGTTCAGGACAGCTTGCTGAGATTAAGTTCCCTCTCATAAGGATCCAGCTAAATGATACAATTAATAACTCAAAGATTTGACGCGTAAGTCTGGTGAGCACATAGTTGATACTGCCCTAATGGTTGTATAAAAATCGTAAAGCTGTAAGACTCTATAAGCAGGTACTTTAGGGAACTGGGGAGAAAATTAAGCTTGAAGTAACGAATTTTTGGAAATTTTTAATGTATGACCTTGGAAGAAGGTACAAATCGCTTGCCACCTTCATTAAGGTCGAAATACACTTTGGCGGTCCACGCTCCTTTAGAGGCAGGATTTAACGCTAGTGATAAAAAATAGAGGAGTAACGAAATTCTAAGTCATACTAACTAGACCAGAGAACCACTCTTCCTTAGCTTATCGAAGACCGTTTTCAGAACAGCTGGAACTGGTGTTAGAAGATATGAAACGTTGTACGATGCTGAGAGATTTGAAGAATCGTGCATAGATGCGCTCTCCGAGGTCAAATAGACGGCTACCTGGAGGGTCAATTCAGAAGTTTCGAAGGTAGAGCTAAACAGTTCATAAAAAGCGCTTCCGGGAGCACTTGGCGGAATCGAATTTTAGAGAGCTACCTCAGAGACTCAACTTCAAACGAGGCCGAAAAGCTAGAACGCACGTACACTCGCATGTGTGCGAAGAGGTGAGAATGAGGAGGCCGATCACGCTCCTCGAAGACTCGAGCAGACACGTTTATACGCGCCTCAAATAGAAAGCATTTAACAAATTAACCAAACACCCTATCTTAGGAGTTTTAGCGTCTTTTCAACAATCCGGGGAACAAATACGACACACAAACCGCCTGAGGATACGACCATAACAGTAAGCAAGATAACAGTAAGCAGGTTCCTCAAGCGTCCAGCGTTCGTAGGTAATAGCCTGGTACGACCATTAAGAACACGAATCCTAGGGACATATCGACTAAGGTGGACCGCCTATGGGCCATTTCCCTTACCTATGAAACAGGTTCATGATAGGTAGCTTTTTATAAGTCTGATTGTGGCTGCGTTTTCACGATTTCATTTCGCTACGCCGATTGGTTACTAGGCTACGAGAGTATAGTTCCAAAGACAGCATCGCACTCATCATCGGGTTCGGTAGACCTAATGGTTTATGGATGTTTTATGCTTAACTCAGAGAAGTGGAAAAGTCTTGGTATAGACCGTTCTTTACTGAGAAGAACGGTCTATGGAGAGCATTTTTAGGCTAGCTGGAGAGTAGCTAGTTCTTCATTCGTTATTCGCGGCTGGCCTCTCTTTCGGCTGTCTCACTCTTCTTTCTCAGCTCTCTATACTCCCTAATTATTTTCTCGAGATCGTTTAAAGACAGTTCTCTCCTTTTTAATTCTTTACTCCTTCTAATTTCATCGGCTTTCTTTCTTACCTCAGCTATTTTGCTAATGGCCCCCGAGCTTATTATAGCTACCTTATCTAGAGTACCGTAGTCTGCCTCCTTAATGGCTGGTATGGTCAACTCATTGACTATTTTAGATAGAGTATCGTCTGGAAAGCTATTGGGCAATATTAACCCTATTCCTAATTTCTCTACTAGTGGAGCGATTTTCTCTAGGCCACTCAAGGTGGGACTTTCGACAAATATAATTTCACCTTGCTTTAAATTCTCTAGACTCTCCAGTTGTTCTGCTGTCAACACTTTTCTCACCACGATGAACTTGCCCTCAGCAATCTCCGACAGAACGCTTGCTAGCTTAAGGTACTGCTCCTTTATGTTCTCATACTCAGCCCTCAGATCGTCCAAGTCTCTTACTATGTTGATTAACCTCTGGGTTAACTCATAAACTTTACGGTCCCTCAAGACGCTTTTAGAAATATTCGCTAACTCCGTTTCCATCGTCGTTCTTAGTTTAGAGAGCTCTGCTTCGAGGTTCCTTAACTTGTTTATAAGTTGCTGTTTCTCTATTTCAAGAGACTCTATAGTCTTCTCTAGCTCTTTAATTCTCTTTTTCATAAGTTCATTCGATTCGGCTAAAGCTCTAGCTTCGCGGATCACCTCTAGGACTCTTTCGGTGGGTTCCTCACTATTTAGAGCCTCAGCTATTATTTCCTCTATTATGGTTACTATCGGAGTTCCCTCAATGATCTTCGCAAGGTATTTATTCAAGTTAATTGACGCTCTATCTAACCCCATCTCCGCTAGCTTATCTTCGAGTTCCTTTATCTTTCCCTTTATTGACCTATAAGCCTCTACGGCGGCAGCGAGAGAGTCTCTCATATGGGTGTCCTTAACTTCTATACCATAAAGCTCCGCATATTCTCTGCTAATAGACTCTTTTTCACAAGCAACTAAATCGCGTTCGGGCGTATACACTTTAGCTCCCAAAGACGCTGCTACCCGCCTTACGAATTCCGGAGGCTGTCGCTTATCTGTAGCAACCATCACAACTTTTCCAAGATTTCGCAACATCGAGATCACGTCTTCTTTATCTAGTCCTCGGGCGGAGTTTAATGCTATCACACGTCCATTGAGGTCGAGCACCGCAAGACCTACTTCAATGCCCGGGTCGAGACCAACTATTAGGTATCTTTGCTCTTGTTCTTGAGATAGGAACAAGTGCTTTATGGACGCTATGTTTATTACCGGCTTTATCCGCACTACTACGTCTCTTCCTACAGCATTTCGTACAAGCCCGTAGAGCTTTTCCCTATCGCAATATGCCGTTATTACGGCCGACTCTACTCCACCACGACTTCTCCTCAAAGTGATGTCGTACTCTATCGAATTTGACCTAAGCGCTTCCTCTATTTTCTTAACTACTTGTGCTACCGATGCTCGCAGGTTACGCTTAAACCTATTCGTACTTGAGCCGCCGGCTTTACCCGACCTTCCCCGATAGATGAGTATTTTCACTTTCTTGCTAAAGATCTCGATCTCTTTGCCGAATCCTCTACTAGCTAAAAAAGCTATGACTGTAGCCGAGAGCTTTGAATCTAGCTTTCCATGAGGCAACTCAAGACCGGCCTCTTTAGCCAACATGCGCAAGTCTTTAAAGCTCTTTTCATCTATGTTTACTTGCACGATTTTAACTCCTGGAGGCAACAACTTCACGAAGTTGTAGAAGTTTCTAATCGAACCACCGAGCTCTAGGACGTTGTCCACGGCGAGAACCTCGGGTTTAAGGTCCCAGAGCATTCTCAACAGTCGGCTTGCTGTAACTTCATCTACTTTTACCAGAGTCCTACCGCGCAGTACTGCTATCGCGTAGATAAACTCGCTTAACTTATTTCCAGATCTAGCTACGTCTACACCAAAGTATGTGGGTACGTTATATTCCATCAACTAGCCCCTTAACGTATCCAACCACTTTCTCTAAGTCCAAGGAAACTCCATATTTACGCTTAAAAAATTTAAGCATATTGCTTAAGTCTCTCATCAAGTATTTCTCAGCTAGAGGGTCTTCTCTGCTGACGTATTGGGGCCAGTCTATTATATAGGGTATCTCATTGGAGTCTTTCACTGATACCACTATGTTATACTCACTCAGGTCTGCGTGAACTATGCCGGCATACAGGTATGCTGACCTCATGGTTGCGAGTATGAGGTTCAATACACCCTTAGGGTCTCTAGCATTTTTATATTTATAAAGATCTTCTCCATCGATGAACTCCATGACCACGGCGTGCTTACTCCAACCCCACACTTTCGGAATCAAGTTAGTATACTTCGATAGGAGTAGGAGGGCCTTATACTCTCTTTCAGCAGCTAATTTAGAAGCCTCCAACCAGGATGGTTGGTCTGTGAGATACCCCCTGTACCTTACTACCTTTTTAAAGCTTACCCTACCTATCTTGTAAAACTTTATGACGGCCACCTCATTAGTGGGGGTCTTGGCTAAGTATAGCACGCTCTCCTTACCCATACCTATCGAAGGACCTACGTGAGTTACTACACCTTTTTCAACCAATTCTAGCAGAGCAAGACAGTCTAGACCAAGATACGTTAGTCGGTAAGCTGCTCTCGTTGGATGACTTTCTACTAACTTCATCGTTCTTAGCGTAGAGATTTCTCTAGCGAAGGTTTTCTCAGGTATTCGAGTTTTTTTGAACACTAATTCCTCAGGTACGTACTCAAAGACGCTCAAATTTTCATCTAGGGTGGAGAGTATAGATAAGCCCTCCTTGCTGATATTCTTACACGTTCTCGCAAGTCTTAAATGCATTTCACCGATTCCATTCGCACTAAAGGAGTTAGCAGTTTTATACTCATTAGGACGCAGTCATCCAAAAGTTAAGTCCAATGGAGACGCTATCCAGCCCGACTCGCAAGACCAGGTTTAAGAAGAATATTAAAACTACGGCCGAAAGACTATATGGGGACTCTCTATATCGATGTGGTGAAGAGTCTGAGCAGCAAGAAAACAGTTGAATTAGACTTGATTGAAGAGTATGTTTACTGGGGTGAAAAAAGATACAGGTTTAGAATAAAAGGCACTAACATAGTAGTGAATGTCAGAGCTGATAGCGTAGACGAAGGCATCGAGAAAGCCATAGAGGTACTCAAAAAGATCGGTTACTTTAGCAACTAGCACCATCATATTAGAGCGATGCCCACCTATCCTCCGACATTTTCGTAAGCAACCTATGACCCTGTCACTCAGTAAAGGAGGAAACGTATCTTTTACTCTATTGAGATTTTTATTGCAATTCCTGGTAATTACATAATTTTTAGTCTTGAGTTCCCCCTAATGGTGGGTGCAGGTGTGTTCAACACCACCTTGCCCAGACTTATAGCGAATCGCGAGTCTCTAGTAAGAACAGAGCTCCATGCTGACGTCCTGGAGGTACTAGAAGCAGGACTAAGAGCTGCCGACCCGGAGTCTTCCGTTCGCGGGGCTATCTCACGGGAGGGAGATATAGTGTGTGTTCTGGGCGAGTGCTTTAGTGTTACCGGCAAAGTTCACGTGATTGGATTCGGTAAGGCTGGCTTAGGTATGTCTCTGGGGTGTGAAAGTGTGTTGGGGGATTTAATAGCTGGAGGTGTTGTCATAGTTCCCTCTATGGGAAGTCCTCTTAGATTGCCCAAGAAAATTGAGATTGTTGAGGGAGACCATCCGATACCAGGTGAGAAAACTTCTCAGGCAAGCCGCAAACTAATTAAGTATGTTGAAGAGAAGTTGGACACAGGAGACGTAGTGATAGTCTTAATTTCCGGTGGTGGGTCAGCTTTGTTTGAAGTTCCTTATCCACCATTAACTTTAGACGATATAGCTGTCACCACTAACGCCCTAATGAAGGCCGGTGCCGACATAGTCGAACTTAATACAGTTCGCAAACACTTGAGCATGGTTAAAGGCGGGAGACTCCTAAACTTTGTCAGGAGAGCAAGCAGGATAATCTCTCTCATAATTTCCGATGTAGTCGGAGACCCGGTGGAGTTCATCGCATCAGGTCCCACCGAAGCAGATACCACTACCTATAGGGATACTTATGAAATCCTACTGAGGAGAGGGGTATGGGACACTTTACCAAACAGTGTAAGAGACCTGGTGTTAAGAGGCTTATCTGGCAAAATCCCTGAGACGGTAAAACCTGGGGATCAGATTCTCAACAAGGTTAGAAACATAGTGGTCGCCAGTAACATGATATCTCTTAGAAACATGGAGAAGAGAGCTATAGAATTAGGCTATAAAGCGACAATATTGACTTCCATGATGATTGGTGAAGCTAGAGAAGTCGGCAGATTCCTCGGCAGTATAGCACGTCATATCACCAGGTACAAACAACCCGGTGAAAAGCTAATGTTACTCCTAGGTGGCGAAACTACGGTAACGGTCCGAGGTCACGGTCGCGGCGGTAGAAACCAAGAGCTTTGTGTGGGATTCTCGCTATCTGCTCGGGGATTAAAAAACGTCGTACTTGCGTCCATAGGTTCTGATGGAATAGATGGTAACAGTCCAGCTGCTGGAGGAATATGTGACGGTTTGTTGGTAGATGAAGCACTAAATGCGGGTCTAGACCCTTACAAGTACCTAAACGATAATGACACGTACACATTATTGAGCAAGCTGGGAAGAGCTATAATTACCGGCCCCACTGGTACGAACGTGAACGACTTAGTAGTTCTAGCAGTATGGTAGGGAGTCTGCATTGGTTATCACGGACACGATATTTATGATTACTACGGCCCCTTTAGTACTGATTCTGTCGTTGCACACTACGTACTTACTATTGTCCGGAAGAGCGGAGAGGAGGACTAGCTTCAGCTTCAGTACGGAGGAGAGAATTAGCATCGTTATACCCATAAAGAACGAACCTATCGATCTAGTCCTTGAGAGCGTTAATTACCTAAGTAGGCTGATAGAGAAAATCAAGAGAAACGGTACAAATACGTACGTAGAGGTAAACATAGTGTCAGACGACGAAGAAGAGTATGTTAAGACCTTAAGGAACAAGTTGGGGTCTATAAACTCGCCGGTTCCAGTGAATGTCGTCAGACGAAGTAGTCAAGGGGGAAGGGTCGGGGCTTTAAACTTCGCCCTCAAAGAAGTCGTGAAAAGCGAGAAACTCCTAATCTTAGATATAGACGCTAAACCAAGCGAGAAATTTCTCGAGGAGTTAATACATTGTGCTCAATTTTACGATGCATGCGTAGGACACTGGGAGGGGTATTGGGTAAAAGACACCAGAATAGCTAGGACACTAGCTTTTATGACAGAGCTCGTAGCTACAGCTCTCTATAAAGGTAGGCAAAAACTTGGGTTACTCATCTTTCCTTTGGGTTCCGGAACCCTTTTCAGGGTTGAATCTCTTAAGGCTGTCGGGGGCTGGGAGGATGGGACAGTCCAAGACGACGTTATTATAGGCATGAAGCTCTACGGTTTCGGCTTCAGAATCGGGTATTCAGATAAAGCTACTTTACGTGTTTTAGTTCCTTCATCCTATAGAGCCTTTAGGATACAGCAGCTCAAGTGGGCTTATGGCTCGGTAGAAAGCTTAAAGTATAGCTTTAAGTACCTCAAGAAGAACATAGGTGTCCTTAAGTCGATTGAAGCTAAGCTATACACTCTCCAATATGTTCCTGGACTATCAGTATTAGTAACCTCGATGGTAGTGCCCAGCGTAGCTATCGTGTCAAACTCAGACTTGGGCTATCTCCCGTTGCTCGCTATTAGTGCTGTATCGTCTTTCTACGTTGGAGCTGTACTTAAGACTTTCAGTAAGCCCGGAACTAAAGTCACTAAAATACTCAGGCTGTTGGGTACAGCTTCAGCGATCGGTTTGACCGTAGCACCGGTAGTTATAAAGGGACTGCTCTTGGGTATTCTCGGCAAGCGGCTGAGAGCTCCAGTAACTCCTAAAGGATCTGAAGACCGCGAAAGGTATAGAGAATACTTGGAAGAATACATAGCCGTAACAACTTCCTTCCTCCTCGGGATTGCGGCACTAATTAAAGGTCATTACCTTGCGTCTGGAGTAGGTTTCCTTCCCGTCGTAGCATTAGTCTATACTCTAGCAAGAGCAACTAAGCAACCACATACTCCCGCCTCAGTCTAGCTCGAACCAGAGGGCTATCAGTTTAAAGAAGCTCTAAGTTGCGGATTCCTCTAGTTTACTGCTGGACCAATATGTGCTTAGTGTATGGCTTCTCTACTCAAGCTTAATCACTTTCAATCGCTATTGCCGTGAGCAAGTGACTATGCTATCCAATGCACCGCAGCAGGCGCTATGACCTGCATAGACCATACATCAGCACTACGTCTTTAAGTACTGCAAAACCCTTCTTGTCTTGTGTTGGTTTGTAGCGCACGAGGTGTACGGCGCCTTTGAAGCCGCTTTAAATACCCCCCAGCCCATAGAACTCTAAGGCGAAATGTGAGGTAAGCAAATGAAGTGATAACGTCGCTTAACATAAGCCAGCACTAGGGTCAAACCCCCTTAAAAGCTCCACATGAGGACTTAGGGTGTAAGGACCGTCTTTAGGCACGGGGATCTTCACGGAGCCACCGCAAATAGCGGAGCAAATAGCGGAGCTAGAGGAATACGCTAAGGAATCAACCCTCCTAGAGCTCTAGCAAAATCGAGAGCGCAGGCTACGTTAACCTCAGCATAGAAGTTGAATTTTCTTTAAGTAATTCCGCTGCCAGTTAGAGCAGCTTAGCTGACGATAGCATCCACACCAGAACGACCCTTCCAGCAGCTCCACGGTTTCTGACATTTGAACGATTAGCTCAACTCTACTTAAGGATATCAAAAATATTTTGGAGACTATCTCGAGGGGGACCATTCAAAATTCTCGTTTCCAACCTACAAATATAAGCTCCCCAACGAGACGATCTTCCACGAATCTAACACTTCTGTCAGCAAACTCTCAAACCATCCACCCGCCACCAATCCACGTGCCACAAATTCTATGAGCGTATGTTGGCGTATAGTGGAAACCATAATGAAGCTATTATGCTTCAAGCCGCACCACCAAAAAGCCTTAGCGGTATTACCTATATTTCCACTTCTGTTGCTCATTCGCGTTTACTACTTGCACATTGTGGTCCGCAACTCTAAACTTACACTAATCGACATTCTATACACGTTCAACAATGTGAGTGTGGTCCGCGGAGCGGGTTGAGCGACAGAAAGATGGCGCAATTAAAGAATGCCTGAAGGCGGCTGGCTAAGGTTGGGGTGAACTTGGTATCGGTTTAGCTGATGATGCTGACCGCCATGCTACTTGCGTGCTCTTTTTGATTAATAATGGTCTATGCGAGCATTCGTAGGCGATAGTCCGTGATCCGCTTCTACCTAATCTCCAGTATTGCTACCAACCCGCAGCTTACTCCTGGGACAGTACCTTGCGACCGACGTAGGCGGAGAGAGTGGAAAGCTGCGGGGATCTTTCGTAATAGTATTGCCGGCGTCGCAGGTCCAGAGGTTTTAGCTCTCTTAATATAAGCCCTCCTCTCAATAACGGTTTGCTCTAACCAGGCTTACATCCTTTTACGGCTAGAGTAGTCTTACCGGAGCTCAGGTAACGAACCCCTGGAGATTGTGTATCACGAGGTCGAACCCGTCAAGACTAGGAAGTTATTAGTGCTGACCTTACGATAGGATCTTTCCACGCAGTTTCTGGAGTCATGTTAATATATGTGCCCGGAACTTTCTCGGGCTACAGGCCACTTAAACATTCCAATTACCGCTAAACGCGTTGAGAGCCGTTACTCTGAGTGGAACATTTCGTGATTGCGAGGGAGGACCATGAAACGATGAGTTTATAAGCAATCAGCTCCCATGGGAGCTGAAGCCGCCGGCGGGATTTGAACCCGCGACCACCGGCTTACAAGGCCGGCGCTCCACCGGGCTGAGCTACGGCGGCCCAAGTAATTTAAGTTAGGCAAAAAGCTTATAAGCTATGATTCGAATGCTGTAGTAGCGATTCAAGGTGTGTGGAAATAAACTTTTCGGTGGGTCTTATGGTTTCTGAGAACTTAGAGCACGAGGTAATAGAGGAGAAGTGTCCACCAGATAAGATAGTGTTCGACGAGTCTCGCGGACAGTACGTGTGCTCTGAGACCGGTGAGGTGATAGAGGAAAGAGTTGTCGACCAAGGACCGGAGTGGAGAGCTTTCACCTCCGACGAGGAGAGTAAGAGGTCTAGAGCTGGATCCCCCCTGTCGCCTATGATACACGATGGCGGTTTGACGTCTGTAATTGACTGGAGGGATAAGGATGCCACAGGAAAGAAGCTCGAGATGAAAAAGAGGCTTGAGGCGATGAGGTGGAGGAAATGGCAGCTTAGGACGAGAATACAGAGCTCTATAGACAGAAATATCACGCAGGCAGCTATTGAACTCGAAAGAATAGCCGACCAGTTAGGACTACCAAAGTCCATAAAGGAAGAGGCCGTATCAATATACAGAAAGGCCATTGAGAGGGGTATTATAAGGGGTAGGTCGGTGGAGGCCGTGGCGGCAGCATCTCTCTACATAGCCTGCAGAATCCATAAGATACCTAGGCTGCTCGACGAGATCTCGAGTGTTACTAAGGCTGATAAGCGCGAAATCTCTAGGTGCTACAGAATATTGGTTAAAGAGCTGGAGATAAGGGTCCCACCAACGGATTCGGCGGATTACGTGCCGAGGATAGTTTCAGCTCTCGGATTAAGTGGTAGAGTTGCTAAGAAAGCCATAGAGCTACTAGAAGAGGCGAAGAAGCTAGGTATTACGGCAGGTAAAGACCCGACCGGAGTAGCTGCTGCAGCAGTCTACGCAGCAGCCCAGATGTTGGGAATAAAGAGGACTCAGAAAGACATAGCAGCCGTCGTTGGGGTGACCGAAGTAACGGTTAGAAATAGATACAGAGAGCTTGTCAAAAGCCTGAAGCTACAACTACCGGAAGAGTGAGGAAGAGTTGCTAAAATAGTGTATTAAATTTAACTTAACTAGCTGGTTATTCGGATTCTATAGTTATTATGTTTTCCGGAGGGATACCCAGCTCTTCGATCAGAAGCTGCCTAACCCTAGTTTTCTGATTCCCTTGTAGCTCTATATGGTTGTCCTTAACTGTTCCACCTACTGCTAGCCTCGTCTTCAACCTTGAAGCCACCTCCCTTAAGTTATAAACGTTGCCATCTAGTCCCTCTATTACAGTAACTTCCTTACCGAACTTTCTTTTCTCTACTCTTATCTTAACGATTTGTTGCTCAGAACTTATCTGCAGGCAGAGTTCCTCAGGTAATCCACCGCATATTGACTCTAAGCTTAGCTTCCCCCTACCCTCCATTCCGCACCCTACTTCACGTAAAAATAGTGGTTGTGCTTATAAAGCTTTAGTGTGCTTTATTTCAAGCTTACCCCCAGTTTTTCGAGTTCTGATGCTACGCTACTTAGCCCGAGGTTCTCTAGAGTGGACCTCCTCGGAATCCCTCTCTCGTCCCACCCTCTGACACTGTAGTAGTGATTAAGCATCTTCATGTAGCCGTCGACATCTAGCTTCATGCCCTTTAGCGGACCCTTAGTGAGCGGTTGAGTAAACCACTTTATCGGAGGTAGGTCTACCTCGTAGCTCCACTTTAAGCCTGACGCCACGAACTCTCTTATCCAGAACGACCTAATTAGGGTGTAGATCCTGTTCGCAACTTCGAACACCTTATCCCAAGTGTAGGTGTACCCGGTTACGGCAGTTAGAAGCCTGGGGTAGTAATCCAGGTCTAAGCCTACTTCAACCCACGGAAGTCTGCACGTCACTAGAGACTCGAACATACCTCCTCTAACGTTCTGCATCCAAACTAGTCTCTCAGCTTTCTCGGTCCTATAATCAAACCTACCTATCCTGATCTCGGTAGCAATAAACCAGGCATCCTTGTGGTGAGCACCTATCGGTGATGTGGCGTAAGCTAAAGCCATACCAGGTGCGGCGTGGCAATCATATGCTGATACCTCTAGACCCTTGACATGAACGGCGTACTTCCAAGCATCACCTCCTATCTTGTTGGCCATAGTAGCAACACCTTCTGCTAAAAGGTCTCCTAATCCCTCCCGATAAGCTATCTGCCGCGTGAGCTCCTTGACCTTAGCGTAGTCGCCCCACTCGATCCTCTCTCTTAGTAGGCCTTTCTCACTTAACTCCATGGTGTAACCAATCACGTTCCCCAAGCTTATAGTGTCTATACCATAGAGATCTGCTAGCAGATTTATGTGGGCGACCTTATTTAGTGGTGATAGGCCTATGTTTGAACCCAACATTGCGACATTCTCGTAGTCGAGTTCTGCTTCACCAGACTCTGTCGAAGTTACATACTTAACTACGTTGCCGCATGGCATATTGCAGTTCGGGCAAGCTTTAACCCTAATCTTCATAGACTCCATAATGAAGCCGTCGATCCCCTCCCAGTAATCGAACACGCCCTCACTGAAATTGTGCGTAGGAAGAACAGAGTTCTTCTGAGACCACTCGATAGTGGCCATAGTGCCCTGTCTAACCCAGAATTCGTAAGACGGAGACTCCTTGATCTTCTTATATGCCTCCGCTCCCAACTTTAAGAGCTCATCTCGGTTAGCGGGCTCAGGCTGAGAACAGCCTCTAACGACTATGGCCTTGAGATTCTTAGACCCCATCACGGTACCCATACCGGGTCTTCCGGCAGACCTACCGAACTCGCTTACTACTGTAGCATACTTTACTAATCGTTCGCCAGCAGGACCTATGCTTAAAACTGATACATCCTTACCTAACTCCTTCTTCAGTTTCTCCTCAGTTTCCTTAGTCGTGAGCCCCCAGTAGTCTCTCCCATCTTTAAACTCAACACCATCGCAACTTAAGTAGAGAACCGTGGGTTTCTCTGCTTTCCCCTTGATAACTACGGCATCTACTCCCAGTCTCCTGAGCTCTACAGCCGCCCTAGTCCCGATATTCCCATCACCGTATCCGCCTGTAAGAGGGGACTTAGACGCTATCACCATCTTACCTGAAGATGGTAGGGGATAACCTGTGAGGGGACCTACCGCAAGGATTAAGTGATTCTCCGGCAATAGAGGGTCCACACCCACGGGATTAAGGTCCCACAGTAACTTGATGGCTAGACCACGACCACCTATGAAACTCGTCAGCACATCCTCAGAAAGGCTTACGTAATGAAACTTTTTATTAGATAGATCTACGTAGAGATATCTCCCAGACCAACCCTTCAAAGTACCACCATTCGCCTTTACGCCTTAACTATAAATACCTCATTATTTTAACTTTTTTTAACTTTTAATAAAAACTAACAATTAAGTTGGTTTAGTAACATACTACAACCTCCCACAAGCAAGTTAGAGACTTCGTGTTACAGACCATGCTATTACCCAAAGAACTTCTTGACTGTGCGGTCTTCTTACTACCAAACACTGTTAACTCCGCTTACTGCTTTCTATGAGCTCTGTCTATCTCCTTGAGTTTCTCGATGTTAGTTAACTCGGTTACGTCAGGACTCTCTATAGAGAGCCAGGCCTCCAAAATCTCGCGAGCCATAATCTCAGTTACGAGTCTTCCGCTCATTGCTAGTACGTTAGCGTCATTCCATAGTCTAGCGCCACGAGCGGTCTGTGGGTCATTGCATAGTGCTGCCCTAATGCCGTAAACCTTGTTAGCGACTATGGAGACACCTGTACCCGTGTAGCAGACTAGTACTCCCCAATCAGCCTCACCCTTAGCTACGGTAGTTGCTACGGAGTAGGCTACGTCTGGCCACGGCTCAGGCTTACCTGTTTTTAGTGAGCCAGCTAACTCGACTTGGTAACCTTTTTCTTTGAGATACTCAACTGCTGATTTAGCACATGGATATAGGTCGTCAGAGCCCACAATAACTTTCTTCACCGACTACTCACCAAATATACTAGGGGAAAGACCATAAATACTGCCATGAAGAAAGATAGAGAGGTTTTACGTAGCTCCCTGATTAAAGGATTGAAGTGGTCCATGAAATATCGCACCTACTCTACCACGTCTCTATCCTTATCCTTAAGTGAACTTAAGTGAATAAGTACTTTTATAGCATAATGATGTGTGGGTAGGATCGAGGTGTAGGAGAGCATGATAGAAGCTTGTGGGATTTTGGCTCTTCTTACCGACTTTGGTGCTTCGGATCCCTACGTAGCATCAATGAAGGGTGTGGCTATGAGAGTTTGTCGAAATATAACTCTAGTAGATATCACCCATGAAATCCCTCCGTTTGACGTCGACTACGGTTCTTACATACTGTTTTCTACTTACAAGTACTTTCCACCGGGAACAGTCTTTGTGGCGGTCGTCGACCCAGGCGTGGGTACGTCTAGAAAGCCTATAGCTATCGCGAGTAAAAACTACTACTTTGTTGGACCAGATAACGGAATCTTGATGATGGCGGCCGAAGAAGACGGGTTGGAGAGTGCTGTAGTTCTCACACGAGAGGAACTCTTTTGGAAACCGGTCTCAAGGTCATTTCATGGAAGAGACATATTCGCACCAGTTGCCGCACGAATAGCGTGCGGTTACGACTTTAGATTGCTGGGCGAGCCAGTAAGTCCTAGTGACTTAGCTAGACCCAAACTCCGCATTGGGCTGGAGAAAGCGGGAGACTGCGTAAAGAGCTGGGTGATCCATGTAGATAGGTTTGGGAACGTAATACTATCCGAGAAATTCAAAAGAATCATAGAACTCCTTGGAGTAGGTATAGGGAATAAAGTAAGAGTAGTTATCAGCGATCATGAATTCACGGCTATAGTGGAGAAAGTATTTTCAGTTGCACCACCGGGGACGCTAGTGCTCTATGAAAACAGCTTTCAACTTGCTGAACTAGCTGTAAACCTCGGGTCAGCAGAAAGTATTCTTCATGTAAGTAGAGGAGATAGCTTAACCTTATGTAAGTAGTTGCAGATTGTCCGCAGGTTGTTTATTCTTTAGTTTTTCCTGGTCATTTGGGGTATTTCTATGGGTTTCAGGGTTCGACCTAGAAATACATAGATGATTAGGCGTTTTAGTAGCTGGGAACCGTTGGTGGGGATGGGGCTTTATGAACCACTCTTCGCTGATGGCTCTGGGGATCCAGCGTTCCCCTGAAGCCGTAGACGAGGAGAACGGGGCTAACTAAGTGGAGTGAACCCGCTTCCAGGAAAACCAAGAAATAAAACAACCTAGTTAATGCGCACGGGCAACCGCCACAAGAGCGTATACAGAAGGATTATTGAAGTACTACAAACACAGCAAGGTGTTCAACGCAGACCTGGCGGGAGCATATAACATAACATACACTACTTAACTGAGGACATCTATGAAACCTTATTAATGGTCTTACTATAGGACAAGCGGTAGTCGTATCCCAAGAGCCTCATAGTGCTGGCTAGACCGGCAATAAAGCTACTAATGGTAGCTACAGATACTGTAACCTTCCTTTCATCAAACCCGGAAGACTTTAGAGCAGTAGGGTTTGTCTCCAAGAACTTGATCTTCGGTCCCAGCAGTGTGTGTTCTAGGATTAAGTAAATCGAAATAAGCACTAAGATAGCTACTATTACTAACCCGTACCTCAAAGTCTCTAACTAGGAATGATGGTCAGCCTCGTTGATCCGGATATTATAACGTCTGTTCTGGGTAACCATACGTGTACCTACCCTTCCATGGTCCCGCCATCAGGTAGTCGGAGAAACTGTAAGCGATGTAGTTCGTTAACAGCATTATAGGTATCTCACTTATAAATCAATACTTTAATGAGACCGGGTATTAGTGACCACAAGGCACCAAGTGCTCCACCCAAGAGTATGGCAGCGAGCTTAAGAACCGCCGTACTCACGAGCTCCTTACCCGATGAAAAACACTTAGTAGAGGGCGTCACGACGCATACAGCATCAAGCATGCCTAAAACGTGGTGACCTTCAGTACCGACGTTCCAGTAAGACCGGTGGAATGCTATAGATATGCTGTACTTAGGACCGTTAGAAACGGTGATGATTCTAGCGACCCAGTATACGACATTAAGTGTCTGATAGAACGTAGCGAAGAAGCTGAGCAAGTCGAAACCTACGGAAGCTCAGATGATTAAGTAAGACATCACTAGGCCGATCAGCAGGAGACTCTATTAGTATTTTCTCTAGAACTTCCCTCTCAACAGTTCTCCTATCATAAACTCCCGTTATCCTACCATTGTTTATAACGGCTATAGTGTCGCTTACTTGAAGAACCTCGTCTAAGCTTACACTAACGTATACCACGAAGTCCGTCCATTCGCGCACGATAAAGCTTAGTAGAGACCTCTCGTCTAAGGACCTAGTAGGGTTCAAAGTAAGAGCTTTCCTAGCAAATTCTAGCTCTCTAGCTACTACAAACCTCACGACTTTACCACCGGAGAACCTTTGCTTGGGTTTTAGGTAATGCTGCTTTTCTATTAATCTCCCCAGTCTTTGCTGAAAGAGACTTTAGTGAAAGAAGCAGGTCGCCATCGCGAATCGATAGTGCTGTGCTTTCAGTTAAGCTAAGACCCCCAGGTAGGCTATAGTAGAGAGGAACTTCAGAGACGAACCCAACTCCAGCAGCTCTCACCACTTTAGAGCCTTCGTCGGTAACGTCATCTCCATTTAGGCAACATCGACCTCTCTCAACAGAACTGAGACCTGTTAAAACTTCAGATTAAAACTTCAGACAACCTCCTTTGACCGCTGCCCGAGATCCGCACTATTCTTAAAATCTCCCTAGTTCTAACACTGACACACGCGCCCATGGGAGGTTAATTACCGCTTTCGTCTATAGCCCGTACATCATCTAACTGGATTACTGCCTTCTCGCCTTTAGTGATACGTTCTACCGAAAGCCCTTCAGCTGTGTAGACGCTTAGACTGTAGTTCCAAACATCAGTTTCCTGATTAGGTCTACGCCAAACTCTTTCCTCTCCAACGTTTTGAGCGCCTTATCAGACCGTGCGACCGTAGTTCTATCTGCTACCTCGATTGCTTCGGGGATTTTGCGCGTTATGAGAAGAGCTGACTTGCCCTTACTCTTTAGTCTCTTCAGGTACACATAAAAAACTTCTCTCTAACAGAGCTCGGCAGGTGTGTTGTTACTTCGTTACAAGCAATATTCTAGTGCCCAGCGAAGATACCTTCATTAGCTCTACTTTGCTTTTGAGTGTGGCTCAACTTACCTACTTTGGCTTCCGTCTATGGATAAGAACACCATACGGTCTTAGTGTTAAGAGCACGTTCTCAGTCACAGTAAGCTTGTCTATTAAGTTAGAACTCTGGCAAGTAAAAAGATGCCATAATTAATGGCGTCCGCGGACTTATAGGTTTGAGAGGCTTTCCTAATGCCTCGATGCTACCTTCATCCGGTACGTATATACCTGCGATGACTTTAGTTAGAGTTGATTTACCTGAACCATTTTCTCCAGGTAGAGAGTGTATCTCACCGAAATAGAGGTCTAGGGATACTCTGTCTAAAGCCAGAACTCCGGGGAACCTCTTAGTTACACCTGTAACACGAAGAACGGGTTGCGCGGACGAAAAATCATTACCTAGTCTCCTTACCTCCTCCCCAGGTACTTTTACCCAGCTTACGAACTAATCAGTTTCCAAAGATCCGCTGGCCCAGTCTTACACTAGCAGGTATTGACACCCTATCTGACTTCCCGCAGAATTCAGTAAAAAGCGTAAGTTCCCGTGTACTTACATCAGCCATCTAGAGGCGCTATGAACGAATCAAACTCCGTAGAAGCTGAGTATAACTTCTCTTTACCTCCTACATCTGCATAGACTAAGTTCTCTGGTTCGCGAGTCGAAGCTGAGAACTGAGGTGTTTGAAGAATAGGTGCTCGCCTCATTTGTCCACATCCTCTTATTACAAGGTCGAACACTGACATCTTATCACCGGATTAATCTATCTTTAACTATTACACCTCCCTTAGCTTGGGTACAAACTTTGGGTTCAGCATCATAACGGTCACGTTCTCGACATGTGGCCTCAAGCCCTACAGCCCCGTATTAAGGAGATACCGGCAGACTACGTTTCTTAGGTTTAGCGGGTTGTGTGCTCCATTTTTATCCTATTTCACTAATAATCACGTTATGTATTACCTCCCATCTGATAAGCCGTCCTGAGACCACAACGTCAGGACCAAGCTCGTACATAGGCCCGTAGTGACTGAAGACGTGGACCTTCTTTCCTCTTCTGTACCGCTCCTGCGCGTACTCGACTATAGCTGAGCTGTCCTCAGTAAACGCAATTACATCAACTAAGTATCTAGCTGCGTTAACAGCTTTATCTGGAGCGAGTCATGCTCCTATTTCCACTACGTATATCTCGATGTTCTTACTAACTGCCCCTCATTTCTTTTAGCAAAAGCATTAATGTGTCCTATTTCTTATTACTTCAGGTATGGTGAACGCTACTGCTTGACCTATCTTCAGTTTTAGTTAAAAGTCTCCACCATTAGTCCGTTTAAGTAGTAGACCCGGTAGAGGACAACGAAGTACATTCCCGTTCGTCCCACCTTATATAGCCATTACAGTGGGAGAACGTTACGTTAGGATACTTCTTAGCCGCCTCATAGGTTTCCTTCATGAATTCGAAGGATGTTGTAAAGATCACTGTATGCCAGCTCGGACGAGCTTGTTTATCCGCGATAGTAGCTCTGCATTCGGATACAGCTTCATAGTAGGTAGTCTCCAACCATCGCTTAAAGAGACTAAAGATCATGCGTATAGGACCAACCTAAATTACTGATAGGTCCAATGTGTATCCACGCTGCTCGAACCTTCTCTGGAGAGACGGCTACAGCGGGGGCGTGCATTATGGTGGTAGGAGAGACTACGTACGGTCTTGAACGCCGTGGCTGTGGCGTAACCCGTTATTGCAGTGCCGGCAAAGTATCTTGCAACTAAGCTCACTACGACCGCTAAGACATACATAGTCCTGGACTCTACTACAAGACACGTAAAGGTAGATTCTTCATAAAAACTTAAAATTTCTTGAAGTCCCAGCGTTCCCGGCACGTTTCCTCTTTTTAGCGTATTAATGCTATTATTTATTTATTAATGAATATTAATGAAAAATGTTAAACTACTTTACTGAGATAAGCGTTTTTCTCTTTAGAATGAGGAGGTCATTGTTTAGAGCACGAACACTTATAGCCTTAACTGGGCATAAGACCTCGCAACCTTTGCAGTAAATACATTCGTCCTGGTCTACACTTACGTGAGTGCCAACGACTCGGAAAACACGCGTTGGGCAATACTCTGCGCAAAGACCGCACGCATTACAGGAATCAGAGACTTCGATTACGACCTTCAAACTACTTAAGCCTCTCGTACTCCTTAAGCTTGGATTTAATCAGATTCATGAGTTTCTCGAGGTCTACTGGGCGGACACCTGAACTAGTTACAGCATACGGTATCCAGAAGGGATTAGTTGGAGCTCCCCGTAGCTTTTTTACTAGCAGCTCCTTAAGCGGTATTCCTATCTTTCTCAGGTCTTCGTTTATTCTAGTGTATATAACTCCATCAAACAAGTGCTCTATGTTCTTTTCAAGCTCCATCACCTCCTCGGTATCTGTATGAAGAACCATGAAGCTAAGTACCTTTCTCAACTTAGATACATGAGCTCTAATGGACTTTATCAGCATCACTATCTTAGATATATCGTGAAAATACAGTAGGTCGTTTAGTGAGTCCACTATGAGAACGCCAGAACCGTCCAGCTTGAGCTCCTCCACAGAGTTGAGTATGGAGTAGATTAGTTCATCTAACTTCTGTACGTTAACGCTTCTCTTAGAGTAAGCTGAAGCTAGGTACTTGCCTGTAGTATACGTATAACCATCAATTATGTACAATAGCTCTCTAGTATAAAAATCTCGGCCCGGCCACCCGAAGCTCTCTAATTGCTCGACGAAGGAGTCAGGAGAGTCGTCTAGAGCTACATATACGCACTTCTCGCCTTTAAACATGAAGTTCGCTGCTATATGAGCGATAAGTGCTGACTTGCCTGTACCGGATTCACCAGCTATTAGCACAGTCGATGTGCGCAAAATTCCCTCGGGCGCACCTACGTCGAGAGGCTCTATTCCAATCGTCACTCGACTACTCAAATTCGCACCGTGATCAGCTATGCTCACTTCTTTTAATTTTAATTGCCACAGTGGTAGAATCTTCTGATGTTAGCCCACTCCCACTAACCCTCTCGCTAAAGAGGGCTTTGTCTCCAAACTCGATAAATGCATCACCCTTCTCTATAGGTAGCTATAGTATTTTCTATCTCAGCTATGAGACTGTCGAGACCTATAGCCTCTCGCGCTGAAATGGGTATAGGTGGTTTAATAAACTGTCTGAATACCTCGCAGAGTTGTAGTGATATTGATACGTCAAGAAAACTCTCGCCGGTGATTAAAGATGGGCACTCACTATACTCTGACAGAAGCCTATATATGGGTATCGTTTCGTAAAGTTTTTCGTATAGCTTTGAACCGCTATAAGTAGTTAAGTCTACAACAAGGTCTATCTTGTTTATAGCCAAAACCATAGGCAGATTAAGTCGATACATGGTTGATAAAGCCAGTAGTAAAAGAGAATAAGCAGAGTACATTCTCGATACGAGTCTTGCGTCCACCAAGAACACCATCACCGCCTTACTTCCCTCGGATAGCTCGTGCAGTAATCTCGGACCAAGCAATCTAAACGCTATTACTTCGAGTTGTCCGGGCAAGTCGATCAACACGTAGTCTGATCGGCAGTCCTCTATCTCAGTTTTGACGTCTACTACATAGTTGAGTAACTCATCCATGCTGGCTAGTAAAGCGCCATTAGGACCTAATCCTCGCTTGAGCATCAACTCCCTAGCGTTTACATACCTTCTCACATCGACATCTGGGACGTAGGGTAAGAGCTCTGCAGCGGGGTCTAGGTTTACTTTACACACGCTATACTCAAACCTTTCAAACCACAACGCTAATGTCGAAGTAAGCATGGATTTTCCCGAACCCGCGGGCCCGGCTATGAACACCATATTCACTCCTAGGTTACCCACCAATGGTTCTCGTAATACTTAAAATAGGCTAGTGGCAACTTGGGAAGCAGTATACTTGTAGAGTTCAAACAGGAACACATATAGGAGAGTGTACGTTACCAACAAGACGTTACAGTATAATCAGGTAGTGAACGTCGAACAACCATAAGCTAACGCGGGCAAGTAGCATGTAAAGCACTCCGGGTTTTCTATCTAAAGTACGGTTCTCTCGCCTCAACGGCTTTAACCAAAGTCTCCATAACTTCAAACTCTTTTCTCGCCTTAATCGATTGCTTCAGGTCTAGATACACTTCTCTATAGATACATAACTTTAGTTTTCCATCTGGTCCAACGCGTATTCTTGAACAACCCGCACACATCAAGGGATTTCCATAGCCTCTTATGACGTATACTTTGATTCCGGACGGAAGGGTGTAGACAGTCCTATTCTGGAACTGCTCCACGTGCTTCTTAATGCTTACAGTTTCGAGATGACTTACTATACTACCGAGGTCCACGTGAAGAGATTCGTATAGCTCCTTACTTACTCCAAGAGGAATTAGTTCAATTACGTTAACATCTAAACCGTTGCTTGAAGCAAAATCTAGTAGGCTCCATATCTCGTTTAAGTTAGGTTTTAGAGCTAGGTAGTTTATCTTGAGCTTAATTCCGTAGTTTAAAGCCTCTCGTATTCCCGATAGCACCCTATCTAAGGCATCACAACCAGTTAGGGCTGCAAATACGTCTCTTTTTAAAGAATGAAGTGAAACATTAATGTGGTCTATACCCGCTCTCGACAAGGGTTCTGCGAACTCCTTCAGCAAGTATCCATTCGTAGTTATAGATGGGATGCCACCATACCTTCTTACTGACGATACGACATCTACGATTCTGTCGTAGAGTAATGGCTCACCACCGGTTACCTTATAATGTTTTAGTCCAAGTTCCGTAGCCACCCTTATGAAGAAATCCCAGTCTTCCGGGGAAAGTTCCTCGCTTGAGTAAGTAAGACCTTCTCCGTGGCAGTAAATGCAGGAGAAGTTGCAACGATTGGTTACGGAGAGACGGACATGCGTTGCTGGTCTACCAAATCTATCCTTAAGCATCAGTAGAGTGCCCAAGTAGTACAGTCTACGGTATATAATATAAGTAAGCCACGGTGAACAGCGCATTGTTGCTCCACGCCATCGCATCTGTTCGTCTCTAGATGTCCGCTTTGTTTACCGAGCCCTTTTGCATCAAAGGACCTTCACTTTGTAAACGTAAATTTAGCGCCTACGTGAGTTCGTGCGTAATTACCAAGCCGAAAAGACTCTTGGCTCCTACCTAGTTGACCCAACGGCCCGGAGCACCGATCCCATTACCACCAACGAGCATAAATAAAAGCAAGGCTTGTAGACATTACTTTCAAACACTAAGAAGAGGATGGCCCAACTAGACTCTTTCACTATTTATTACTTTCAACCACCTCTCCCAGAGACAGTACTACTTTTACCTAAAGATACAGTAGGTATTACGCTCAAACCACCCGTGGAGATAGGTCTTGGAGTGCCCGTACTGTAAGACCGTAAACTCCCTAGTTTGGGATGAAATTCGGGGTACAGTAGTGTGTTCCGAATGCGGCATCGTCGTGGACCTTATATACGTTAATGGAGGGAACTTCGAAAACGAATTAAAGCCCCTAGGTGATGGGGTTTCGGTTACTGTAAGGAAACTCGGAAAACTTAGTGATGCTTCAATAAAGTATTTGACTATACTTAAGGAAATTAGGTATAGACCGCAGCTCTACGTCGATTCTGATTCCTTCAGTAAGTACCTAGTTTTAGGAAAAAGAGTTAAAGTCATAAAGAGGAGAGTGAACATACCTAAGAATGAAACTATAGAAAGGATAGTCAGTATTATGGCTAAGTACCCTAGGCTATGCTCCAGAACGGATCGGGCAAAATACGCCTTAGCCACCATAGCATATGCCCTTGTTACAGAAGGTGGCGTAGACCCATCGAAGCTCTCCAAGCAACTGGGCTTAAGTAAAACACACATCAGAAGATTGCTGAGAGTAGTCCGTGATTCGCAAAGATTCCTAGGTGAAGTAAGAAGGATAGCACAAACGAATTTCACTACAGTATCCCACTAGGGAGGTGAGTTGAAGATTCCATTTTCCTTCTAATATCTCGAAGCTGCTTTCTGCTTTAAGGTCTCTTCACGTTTTCTCGAGAGGGCGCACTTAGACTCTGCGGCTCACTATGCTCGGCGCAGCTATTGATTACCTCGCATTCAGGTTGTACGTCGTTCGAGCTCAACGAAGCAGAGCTCCCGCTACACTAACCAAGCAGAGCGGAAACCTTGGTAGGCACCGACCAGGACAGCTACTGACTTAACTCGAGTAGTGCCAGTTCGGCAAACGAGCCTGCCTTAAAGAGTCGAACACTTACTCTCGCTCTGCGAAGAGGCTCTGAAGCTTCTTCTTCACTATGGTGCTGACCAGAGCACCATCAGCTCTACCTCTAACTATAGACATAACCTTACCCATAACAAAGCTGACGGACTTATCGAGACCTCTAGTTCTTATGTGCTCGATGTTAGACGTTATTACGTCTTCGACTACTTTCTCTATCTCTTCCATACTCATAACCTTAAACGACTTCAAGAAGTCTTCAAGACTGGTTCCCGAAGCGACCGCTTTAATAGCCTCGGGAATGGCTTCTTTGGCTAGTTCTCCTTTACCTACCGCACGCAAGATTTTAGCTAATTCCGAGTAGCCAACCTTATCTACATCAACACCCTCTCTTTTTAGGGACTTCATGTGGACAACTATAGTTGTTGCGATTATCTGCGGGCTGGTTACCTCTCTTAACTCCTCGACTAGGTCTAAATAGAGGTGCAGAACAGGGTCTCTGATAAGCTGAGACGC
This sequence comes from Sulfolobales archaeon, assembly GCA_038832865.1. GTDB lineage: Archaea > Thermoproteota > Thermoprotei_A > Sulfolobales > NBVN01 > DRZP01. Next base: position 141,030 of record JAWBJE010000001.1, on the reverse strand, counting down.
TAAGTCTCGAGACAACCCGTGTTCTTCAATTAAGGTTCTATAGACATCCTCGGGTTTAGGTATGACTAATCCTTCCACTTCCTTCAGCAACGCGTCATCTACTCTTATTGGACGTATGTCCGTTTCCGGGTACATTCTAGCCGCGCCTGGCTGTGGTCGTAAATACCTAGTAGTGCCATCCGGGTTTGCTCCGCGAGTTTCTCTAGGGACACCTACAAATGCGTACCTAAGTCTCTCTACAATGGCTTTAAATGCTCTCTCTGCTTTCCCGTAATCACTTATTATTAGTATGAAAGCGTCTTTATCTCGACTTAAGCTTAGACGTCTATATACAGCATCCAGATCTTGCTCGGAGATTCCGTAGGCTGGGAGTTCATCACTGTGAATTATCCCCCCAACTCCTCCCCAAGCTTTAGCGTAATCGGATAGCTCCGTACCAAATCTTCTACCTGGGCAGACCTCCTTACCTAAAATTCCCTTAAAGCCTGGTAACGGTAAGGCATACACCCTCAAGCCTTTCTCTATATTAGTTCTCACCATCTTGCTTCCGCAACTCTTCATTACTTCAGTTACATCTACGAAAGACTCGGGTACGTCACTAGGTTTTAAGCCCCTCTTAAGAAGTTCGTCTTTTATGCTCAGTAAGGAAAGCTGTCTAACTACTTCATATGTTATGACTTTGGGAATTAGCTCTAGCTTTTCTACTCCTTTCACTTCTATTCTCTCCCCTTTCTCTATTGATATATTTAGGTCTTGTCTTATCGTGCCTATGCCTCTCTTAACCCTACCACTTAACCTCATTATAAGGCCTATTTTGTATGCTACTCTAAGAGCCTGCTCTGGAGTCCTAATGTCGGGTGCCGTACTTATCTCAATAAGAGGTATGCCGAGCCTGTCGAGATTGTAGACGACGTAGTCAGGTCCCTCGGCCACTTTCCTAGCCGCGTCCTCCTCGAGAGCGATAGTTTGAATTCTCACCACTCCTTCCTCGTCCTCGACATAACCTCCCAGAGCTATTATTGCTGTCCTCTGGAATCCGGCTGTGTTTGACCCATCTACGACGATCTTCCTCATAACATAGATCTCGTCAACAGGTTTAGCGTTTAAGGCTTTAGCTATGGATAGAGATACTAGTAAAGCTTCCCTATTTATGTCGTGCGGCGGCTCTTCGTCGAGTTCGACTAAACATGCGTGTCCTTCCGGAACTCTATAGATTATCTTTCTGCCTTTAGTGATCTCGTATGCTGCGGCGGGGTCAAGCTCTCCTAACTCAGACCTACTCAGCCATAAGCTACGGACTACCTCATGGTATTTAGACTCCTCCGGCGCTAATTTCGCTGGACAGCTACAGAATAGCTTAGACTTGCTATCTAGTTGCTGATGTATCTCTAGACCTACTCTAAGCCCTAAGCTCCTGTAGTCAATCTCCATGATACCACCTAGGGAAGATGGATAAGCTTTGAATCCCACCTATCTCGTTAACTAGGTTCGTGGTAAGTCTAGAGATGATTCTAGCGGGTTCTTCTCCGTGGTAGTTTCCTAAAAGCCACGAGAGCTTCACGAAGGCTACTTCCGGTAGCATATCGTCGACAGGTACTACTCCAGCCTTAAGGAGTTTTCTGCCAGTCGTGTATACATTGAGGTCCACACGTCCAAATATGGTTTGAGTAGACATAGCTACGATAACGCCTTCCTCTGTAGCTCTCTTGATCACATCTATACACTCCTCCCTAATGTGACCCAATCCTGTTCCTTCGATCACCAATCCTCTATAACCTTTGTCCACGAGATAGTCTATGATCTCGCAATCTATCCCCGGGTAATGCTTGAGAAGAGCTACTTTATTACTGAATTTGTTCATTAAGAGTACTTCAGAGCTCCTGGTCCTAGGTAAGTAGTTTCTGTTTATCATTTTGAGTCTTCTTTCTCTAACGTAAACCTTAGCTAGAGGCAAGTTGTTTATTGACTGAAAAGCGTCTCTCCTACTTGAATGCATCTTCCTAACTCGGACGCCTCGATGAACGAGAACATAAATATCGTCGCTACTCCCATGCATGGCTACAACTACCTCGGCGAACGGGGCTTCTTTAACGATCACCGGACAAGCCTTAAGGTTGTAGGAAGCGTCGGTACTCGGTCTATCACTACTCCTCTGAGCACCGACTAGAATTACGGGATTCCCTAAGTTTCTCAAAGAGAATGCTAGTGCTGCCGCAGTATACGCCATAGTGTCGGTCCCATGAGCTATGATTACTCCGTCTGCCCCAGACCTCAAGTACTTACCAACTTCCTCTGATATGCGGGACCAGTCCTCTGGTGTCATGTTTTCGCTTAGTTTTCTCATAAAGTCTGAGACTACCACCTCCTCAGCAAACTCTCGTAACTCCGGTACGAACTCCACTAAGTCAGTAGCGCTTAATGCTGGTTTAACTGCGCCCGTTTCATATTCTACCTTACTCACGATAGTTCCTCCGGTGCTAACGAAGGCCATTTTAAGCTCACCCTTACCCTTAATCACGGTGACCCCCCGTGACTCCTCGAGAGCTCCTAGCTTTAGGTAATCTTCTGCTATAACTTCGACTGCGGCATTCTCCAGAGAAACACCAATATTATAGCCGTTCGAAAGCTTTAGCACTATGTGTCTATCAGATGTAAATTCGGTAGAGGGGAGTACTACCCCCTCTATTACTAACCCCCCACTAGTGATTACTCGGACCAGGTCTCCAGGTTTTACGTTAGCCACAGTGCACCACACCGCTGGATAGAGAAAAGCGAGAACTATTAACCGCAAAATAAACGTAGAAACTCGCGAATGAGCCCTTCTACGTCCTCCTGTGATTAGATCATTTAATATCATTTAATCAGATCATTTAAAGAACACACCAACGTGATACTTAATTGACGCTTATGGCTTTTTCTCTACTCTCTAGATAGCTTAAAAACTTGTTACTGAAAGCTATTTGGGTAATCTGAAGCATGGGTAAGGTATACACATCGCTGATTAAGAGGACCGCCAGAAAGCTGATGGAGCTCTACCCAGGCGAGGTTTCGGAGGACTTTGAGAAGAACAAAGAGGTGGTACTCAAGTACCTAGATATAAAGTCTAAGAAGCTCAGAAACCAGATAGCTGGCTACTTAACACGTCTCGTTAAGTTATCTAAAAGAGCGGAGGTTCCCCCTCAAGAAGCGGAGGTTTCGGATGAAAGTTAAAATAGAACTCTACGGGTTTTTGAGAAACCTGACTAGAACAAAAGACGTGGTTATAGAGGCTCCAGAAGGTTCTACTCTGAGGGAATTGCTTTTAATAACCTCCTCAAAGATTCCGGAGCTCCGTGAGGCTATAAGTTCTGATGGTCAACTCAAACCTTACTTTATGCTGTTCGTTAATGGAGTGGACTACGAACTTCTTGGCGGATACGACTACGTAGTACGAGATGGAGACTCGTTACAGTTGTTGCCCATAAGTCATGGTGGTTCAGTTAAACCTTTAGAAGAGTATTTAAACCGAATAAGCTCAATGAAGGTATTCACGTGTCTAGTTGATGAGAATCTAGCAAAAAAGCTGCTTAACTACGTGGACACGGTCAACTCCGGATGCGTGGCTCAAGTAATACCAAAGAAGTACTATTACGGAGCCAAGTATTCAGCTTTGGTAGCCTATTTAACGCTACGCTCTATGGAACTCGGACTTAACGTGAGTAAGAAAAAGTCTCTGGAATTCCTATTATATTACTTTGGGGACAGGCAGATAGGTAACGTGCTCAATCTTATTAAAAGTCAGCAAGACGAGGGGTATGTTGCTATACATGCCTGTTTGTCTGAAGCCTCTGGAACTGAAGACGCCTTTTTACGCACCATTTCTAGTTGCAGTAACAAACCAATTGAACCCGAGAGAACCCCAGAGGAAGCAACAAATAGGCTTGTATCTGGAGTTCTCAAGATTCTCTTATAACCACTTCGCCCTAAAAACTTATAAGATTTAACTAGAGGGGTTAGTTGAGTGACCAACTATGTTCGAGGAAGAGGAGTGGTGGGAAGAAGAGGAGGAGTGGTGGGAAGAAGAGGAGGAGTGGGAGGAGGAAGAGGAGTAACTCCTCCACTTCTACGTAAGGCTGTTTTTAGGTTTAAATCCCCGCCTTCACGCAGACCGTATCTGTTTTCCAGTTGCCGTGGGGTGATTCGTTGGTTCGAGTAGCATCTATCGAGAGAGACCTATGCAATCCAAGAAAATGCCAGCTTGAGTGCGTTAGGTTCTGTCCGGTCAACAGAATCGGTAAGAAAGCTATAGAGGTTCCGCAGGACCTAGGTAAGGCGGTAATATACGAAGATACATGTATAGGTTGCGGGATCTGCGTTAAGAAGTGTCCATTTCAGGCTATTGCCGTGGTAAACCTGCCGGACGAGCTAGAGAAGTACGTTGTTCACAGGTACGGACCGAACTCTTTTAAACTATATGGACTTCCGATACCGCATGAGGGTAGGATAGTTGGAGTTATTGGTAGGAACGGCATAGGTAAGACAACGGCACTTAGGATACTTGCTGGCGAGCTCGTCCCAAACTTGGGTAGGGTCGACTCTAAACCCAACTGGGACGAGGCTCTCAGGTTTTTTAGAGGCTCGGAGCTTTATAACTACTTTTCAAAACTAGTAAACAAGAGAATTAGAGTTGTGCACAAAATCCAGCACGTCGATATGATTAGAACCTACATCAAGGGGTACGTTAAAGAGGTGCTTGAGAGAATAGATGAGAGAGGTATCCTGGGGGAGCTTAGAAGAGCTCTAGATATCGAGCACCTAATGGATAAGAAAGTGCCTACACTGAGTGGTGGAGAACTGCAGAAAGTGGCTGTGGCAGCCGCGCTTCTTCGAGACGCTAACGTTTACGTGTTTGACGAACCCGCTAGCTACTTAGATGTCAGAGAAAGGTTAAGGGTAGGTAAAGCTATAAGGAAGTATGTGCCAAATAAGGCATATACCATCGTCGTCGAACATGACTTAGCTATTGTAGACTACATCGCGGACCTCGTCTCAGTCGTATACGGCGAGCCCGGGGTCTACGGAATATACTCTAAAGTATACTCTGTAGGTTCCGGAGTTAATCACTTCCTCAACGGCTACCTGCCTGCTGAGAACATGAGGATACGACCGGAGCCCATAGTCTTTAATGCGGAACCTGAACAGCGTGTTGTAGAACTAAGTCGTAGACAGATATACTTGGTATGGACGGAGATGACTAAAGTGCTTGACGGCTTTACCCTAAGAGTTGGTCAGGGGGAGATAAGGGTTGGGGAGATCATAGGAGTCGTGGGTCCCAACGGGATAGGTAAGACCACCTTTGCTCGCCTTATAGTTGGTGAAATCGAACCGGAAGTCGGTTACGTCCCGTTTAGAGGGTTGAGAATATCCTATAAGCCGCAATACATAAGGGGGGAGATATTCCCTTGGGAGTATGTTGGAGAAGCCCTTGAGAGCGTGACAAAAGACGGAATAGCATCAAGCGAATGGTTCGCAGAGGAGGTAATTAAAAAGTTCAAGTTACATAAGCTTAAGGAGAAGAGAATAAAGGAGCTGAGTGGCGGTGAGTTGCAAAAATTCTCTATAGCTATAGCTCTAGCTAGAGACTCGGAGCTCTACGTTCTCGACGAACCCTCGGCCTTTCTTGACGTTGATGAGAGGTTAGCTGTAGCAAAGGCCGTTAGAAAGATAATCGAGGGAAGAAAGACTGCGTGCCTAGTTATAGATCACGACCTCATGCTGATAGACTACGTATCCGACAGACTCATAGTTTTCTCTGGTGAACCGGGGGTTAGGGGACAAAGCATCGGACCCGTGGACGTAAGGAAAGGGATGAACATGCTTCTTAAGGAGCTCGAAGTAACTTTTAGGCGAGACATAAAGACTGGAAGGCCGAGGGTTAACAAACCTGATTCCTACTTAGATAGGTACCTTAAGAGCGTTGGTGAATACTACTACACTAAGCCCGCTGAGGATGGGAGAGAGGCCTAGGACCGCTACGACCCGTGTCATCACCGATAGAGCAGTGCGATACTGGTAGCGCTTATATCAAAAAGGTAGTCGAACAGTTACCCCGATCCTCCTTAGCAAGTCGCATATCACACACGTGCTTCTACCATAAGCTGTTGGAGAACCGCATATAGAGCATTGTGGTAGCTCACTAAGTTGCGACATCCAACGCAACAGTTCTATCTCGATGTACCTGTCTATCGTCTCAAGTATTCTAATGAGAGAACCTGGTTTCAGTCGTTCGATTTCGTAAAGGTGATCGCGTATTGTAGCTCTCAAAGTCGGTCTGAATCTTATATATGGACATTCCGTTACCTGAAACTTGTATCCCCTCATAAAGGCGTATGCTGCCGTTTCCCACTCGTATATCTTTCTAAGAGGTTTGACTCTTTTAACAAAGTACTTACTCAATGTAGGGCTCAATGGGTGGTTCTGGACTAGTCTCCCTTTATCACCTCTAAGCAAGTTCATTACGTAGGTCTGAACTTCGTCATCTAGGTTGTGCGCTGTGAGCACTTTATCGTAGCCTAAGGTCCTAGCGTAATAGTTAATTATTCTTCTTCTTAACACACCACAGTAAGTACACGGGCTAGTCCCTACCTCTTTAGACTTATCTAGCGAGACAAGCTCATCAAGACTGAGGCCTGCGAACTCTTTAAAAGAGGTTAGATGTAGGTCTAAACCGTAACTCCTAGCGACGTGCTCTATCCAAGCAACATCATCTACTCTATTGTAACCTTCTACTCCTTCCACTATCGTTACTACACCTATTTTACCTACATCGTGTACCTCTTTCACTAGGTCTAATAGTACATAACTGTCCTTCCCTCCCGAGAGAGCTAGAAGAATTCTCTCTCCGGGAGTAAACATGTTATATCTAGCTACCTCGTCTTTGAATCTTTTAATTAGATCATCCCTAAAGCACTTATCACAAAGAGCTCTTCCGCTGTGTTTCTGCAAGATTCGAGCTTCAGCTTCGCCACATACATCACATCGCCTGATTGAGGTCCCCTCATAGTATCCTCTTTTCGACCGATTTAAGCAAACGGCTAAAGCTTTTATCCTAACTGCCAAGCGTATTTTATGGACGCAACATGAAGGTGGTACCCTACGTCAAACCACCTATCTTAATAAAGGATAGGGGGACGACCAAGAATCTTCGACGCGGTCGCGGTTTTAGTTTATGCGAGTTAGAGAAAGCTGGTCTTAACGTAGAGAAATCCAGGTCTATGGGGATTCCGGTAGACACCAGGAGAAGGTCCTGTCACGAATGGAACATTAGAATACTCCAAGAACTCTTAGCTAAGTCCCGTTAGCGGTAAGTATCTATTTCTCTAGGGGTGCTCGTTTGTGACTTTCATGCTTACTGGAACTTCAGTCCCATGGTTGGCTACCTTTTTTTAACTACTCGTCATCACTTAACCCGCAAGTCGCTTTCATAGCATTAAGGTAGTGGAGGACCGGAATGACTAGCCAAAAAAGAGACCTCATCCTTAACAAGAGAGGCAACTAAAATAAGAAAGGACCCACACTTGAAGGCTTCGGCGACATTTACACGACATGAAATTGCGCGCACGTTATCCTGAGAACTCTGTGTCCTAGAACAGTTGAGTTTGATGTCAGCTACTGCTTTCTGCTACCAAATTCGTAGAGCCGTTCTCGCCTTGAGGGACAGCCGTGTTAAGCTCCACACTCAGCACTAGAGTCTCGCTTAGCTCAAGAGCTTTGTATAGCTTCTCACCAAGTTTAGTTAATCGATATACCTTATAGTTTCCTTTAGATATGACTAGCTCTATGATTCCTAACTCTTCGAAAACATGTAAAGCTGCGAGTACCTCGTACCTAGGTAAACCTGTGGCTGCTACTATATCTCCGGGAGTGAAAAACTTTGCGTACATGCTATCCAACAGCTTCTTGACTCTATTCACGTCAAACCCTTAGTTACCCTCGAATACAGCATACCTTTTAAATAGCGAGATTAATCAGCAAGTTACACCCGCTGTTGAGACGGTATAAACGCCTATTCCTCAACAAGGGAGTCGTGAAGAGCTGACGCTTAGCTTAGTATCTGTAACTTACCTATGCTTCTAGCAACTATTTTTCGACGAACGGCTATTCATCAGCTTTCACCTTCCCGACACCCGGCCTCCCAGTCGTCTACCGATTAGTCTCTCTTTCTTTCCCAACCCCACCCACCGGAAAAGCTGGAAAGCGCCTTCTTGATTGCTGTCGGTCCATTTCGCTCCATACAGTGAAGCGAGTGCTCTCAGGTCCCCCGCTGGGCTCCAAAAATCATCCCCACCTCGAAGCACGTTTAAACATAGGGGGATTTATGGGCTTTCGGAACGGAAAAGTGCGAACAAATCGGTCAACCAAAGAAAACTCTGTCCCTGCGAACAATATGTCTACGCTCTTGGAGGGCGGGCCGATGCGGTAACACTTTTTAAGGGGGTTTCTTAGTGGGAACCCGCATGTTAGTGCGCAAAAAGTTGAAGAAAGGGGTCAGCGAGCTGGTAATCATACTAGCCTTAGTGGCGATAGTGATCCCTATAGTAATGCTAATCCAGGGGTGGTTATCCAGTAGGGTCGGAAGTCTTGAGAGCGTGAACTTGGTTCAACCCCTCAGCGGGTATCTGATCAGCAGATCTTACGCTAATGGTGAAGAGGTCATTACGGTTGGCATACGAAACCAGGGTCAGACATCATACAATGTAGTTAAGTTCAAGGCTATACTAGCGAACGGTACAGTAGTCGAGGCACGTGAAGCCTCAAGCAGCGGGCAGGTGACACTAAGCCCAGGTAGTGAAAAAGTTTTAGTCGTCACCATCACTACCGGAGCCACTAGAGTTAGGGGTCTCATAGTGGTAGCAAGCGAGATAGCTACCAACAAACAGGTAGAAGTACCGATAATCTTAGGGTGAATAGGTAAGCTCTCGATCGAAACATTCAAGGTGTTTTTCATTGGAAGTCTTACTTAGCTATAACGTAGGACTTTCTTCTATAAGCATAGTTAAAGACCTTTCAGGATGCTATCATTACCTAGTTAGCGATATTGACCCGGCGAAATACGAATCTATAGCTAGGCTAGTAAGTAAAGCTCTAGAGTCTATAAGCCCCCGGAAGAACGTGAGTATCTATGATGTCGCTAAAGCAGTACTCGCACACCTCAAGGACTATGACCCGGAGCTTGTTACATACGTAGTGAGTCGGGAACTCAAGTATAAGAAGCTGCAGGTCCTCTTAGACGACCCGTACGTGGAGGACATATCGATCGTCGGTGTAGGTCCTGTGTGGGTCAGACATAAGTATGTACTCGAGAAAGATCCGTCAGCAGACTACATCGAGACTAACATAGTTATAACCACCTACGAAGAGCTGATGAACTATATGGAGCTTATTGCCGAGCGTTCTGGGAGGGTTGTTAACAGGAGAACGCCAATAATGGACTTTACCCTACCCGAAGAAGATGGTGGTCACAGAGTGCACCTGGTTTTACCCGATGTAGCCCACTCGACTGGAGAGCTAGTTATCAGGAAAAAGCTTTACTACGGCTACGTAGACCTTGATGCCCTAGTCAAAGCCAAGGTGATGCCACATTCTGTAGCTGACTTAATAAAACTCGTCGTTAGGAAGGGGGGTTCTGTAGTGATTCTAGGACCACCGGGCTCAGGCAAGACTACCCTGCTTAAGGCCATACTCAACTCAGCGATTCCCAAACACTGGAAAATAGCAATAATAGAAGACACCCCAGAGGTAGACATACCTAAGGGGTCCAGCTGGGTTAGGTATGCCGTTCCAACTGATGTCTGGGGTTCTAGTAGAGGTATAGACCAGATGACTTTAGCTAAAGCTGCACTAAGGGCTTCTGTCAGTAGATTCTTAGTTATAGGTGAAACCAGAGGTGCCGAAGCGAAAGTTCTGGTTCAAGCGATGAACATGGGGTTAGGGGGTTTGTGTCTTCCTGGAGACCAACTTGTACTAGCTAGAATCGACGGAAAGGTCGATCTCTACGAGATCAGGGAAATAGTGGACGGGATGTTGAGGGGTAGCAGCAAAAGAGTTGAAGTGGTGTCTCTTGGGCCTAATTCGGAGCCGGTCTGGCAACAGGTATCAGCAGCAGTTGCGAAGAGGGGTAACAACAAGTTTGTCAGGATAGAAGTTGAAGGCGGTGTTGCGCACGAAGTTCACGAGGACCACTTAGTTGTAGTATCAGACTCAAGCTCAGGTTTAACCCTTAAGAAAGCTAAGGACCTCAGCCCTGGAGACCTGTTAGTGTCTCTTCCTCGTCCCCCCGAACCAACTCAAGAGAGAGACTTCATTGAGGTGTCAGAAGCCGCGAATGAAGTATTGGGCGTGATTGAAAGCTGTCGCCGTCCTGAGCTGTCTGCTAGAGGTGAAACCGACCTTAGCGGCAAACATGAGAATAATTCGCTGAAGACGTCTAAGAGGTTTAAGCTAGATAGAGGTCTTGGTTACGTTCTAGGGTTATACCTGGCGTCCGGCTATATCGAGAGAAGCCCAACAAGAAGCACCTGGATAGTACACTTCGATATCGCACCAACTAAGCTAATCAAGCTACTTAAAACTCTAATGGACATGAGCATTCCAGCCGAGGTCATAAGTGTCGTTAAAGAGGTACCTGAGGAAGTTGCTCACGTCACCGTAGAACACCAATCGCTAGCTGCTCTGCTCGTTAGTATGTCGGGCAGTTCAAAGACAAATGCTAAGCGTATACCTCTAGATATAGTCCTCGAGTCCAGAAAAGAATTCAGAGAGGGTCTTATTGAAGGATACTACGACGGATCGAACAGTAGAGTGAGCCCAGGACGCGGAGACAATACCTCTTTCAAGATGTTCGCACCAAATAGGAAGCTAGCTGAGTCTCTGGTGCTAACACTTAAGACTTTGGGCGTGAACTCGTATATAGAGACGCTTAAATTAGGTGGTGACGAGCAATACGAGATCCGTATTGTTGAGGGGAAAGATGAAGAAAACTTTCAGATATTATTAGGACTAAGGAGCTCTAATCGTGGAGAGGCTACAGTAAGTCATAGAGAAAACAAGCTGATAACGCTTAAAGTTAAAAAAATAGATTTTATCGAGAAACAAAGCCTGTTATATGATGTAGAAGTACCCGGAAGTCATCTATACGCCATCTCCGGGTCCTTAATACTGACTCACAACACTACGTTTCACGCCGGTTCACCTGAAGAAGCCATAGTAAGACTTACGTCACCTCCAATAGAGCTGACACCGCAACAACTCGCCATGATCTGGCTATTTATCACCCTGAGTTTTGTAGAGGACGGTGGCCTAAGGAGAGTAGTCGTTAGAGTCGATGAACCCGTTCTCAAATCGAATTCGCTAATACTCAATACTATCTATAAATATGGGGAAGACCCGGACCTAGAAACTCTTCTTAAGAGGTTTAGTAGAGCGAGAGACCTATGGGTTTAATTAATGGACGTCTCTCTTATATAAGCCGAGCTTTAGGCGCATACCTAGAGCTACTAAACAGGATGAGAGTAGCTAGAGGAAAGCCTAAAGTTGAGTCCGGCAAAGCGGCTCTCTATGTACTTAAGGTATCTACAGTGCCCATGCTCGGGCTAACTCTAGCTACGTATGTAAGCTCAAAACATTTAGACAACCCCCATCTCTTTAACCTTGCTATCCCCGTTATAGCGTCCATGCTCTTTCTACTACCTCTGGTTGTAGAGCTTTTATCCTACATCACTTACGTGAAAAACCTACGGGAAGACGTGGCGTACTTCATGATACTAGAGGGTCTGAGCCCAGGCGACGACTTAATAAGAGATTTAGAAGAGGAATCGGAACATGTCTGTCAGTTTCTGCCGTCTTTGTGTAATGAATACATGAGACTCAAGTTGTTCTCCAGGTTCTTCCCTGGAGTAAAGGGTATCAAGGAGTACGTACTTAAAACTCCGAAACCTATGAGAAGGCTACTTCTAGAGTACATAATAGCTCGCGAAAGTGCCAACTTCAACATATGGGTCTACAGTAAGTTTCAAGAGTCTCTTCGCGAGCTTAAAACATCAGCAAAGAACTCTTTAGAGCTTAAAACCATTTTGAGCTTGACAGCCATAGTGTTTAACGGTTTGACCCCCCCGTTAATAGCTTTGGTTACCGCCTTAACTGGTTCTGGACTTCAGTACGCCTATATTGCTGCGGCCGCGCCCGCAATAGCGTTAGCCGTATCTGAGGGTTTGACGCCTAGATTACTGAAAATATCCGTAGAAACAAGAAGGCTTAGGTACTTACTCACAACCGCAGTTTCACCTCTGCTACTGTTCCCAATAATTGGGGTTAGAGATTCATTACTGTTTCTGGGAGTGGCTCTCCTTGTTTCAGGAGCTGTGGTGACATACCAGTTCCTTGCCACTTATTTAGCTGTAATATCCACACCATCTCAACTCATCAATCTAGCAAGTAGAGTGCCTTACTCCCATCGACCTGTCGAGCTGGTAGAAAAAAGCCTAGGCGAGCTGCGTGGCCGTAACGTCTTTACTTCACTCTGCTACTATATGCTTTTGAGGTCCATTAGATATGGAAGCATAGACACAACTAGAATTATGGCGTTTAAAGATATAGTTGAAGAACTATTCTCTATGGTAAAGCAAAGTATTATCGTTAGACTCCTAGTGGTGGTCACAGCCCTCTTTCTGCCATTTATTTTGAGCTTTTCGGTATCCCTAGTAGAAATAACGGGTTTGGTAAGTAGCGAAATAAAGATCTATTGCTTTCTATCGTCACTTTTCTATAGCGTCATTGCCACCCTTACCGCATTTGGTATTTTAGAAAATACCGCTTTAATAGGGTTGGTATTACTAGAGCTCTACGCGCTAGGTGTGATACCGTGATAGTTCCTTCAGTAATTAGCGTAATAAGGCTGGACAAAATCTTCGATGAATTAGGCGGTGTAGATGGCGTGGAGTTGACTAGAAGCATTCTAGGTAAGCCGGTAATCAAGATTTTAAGCGGCAATAACTCCTACTTCTACGTCCTAGACCGAGAACCTCTTAGAGTAGCTTCTCTAGACGTTTCAACTTCTGAACTTAAGCTGAGAGGTATAGTGATTAAAAGTGAAAACTCTGAGCTAGTCATAGGCGCCGGAGGCAAAGCATTTCGAGGTAGTGGTTTCATTAGAACTCTGGGGACAATAGTATACTTGATAGTATGCAAAAGGAGTAAGTGCCTAGTTGGTATACTAGATGTAGTAGACGGTATAACCAAACTATACGAAATAGACTCAGTTAGGCTTGATCCCCGTGAGATACGAAGTTTATGTGTAAGCACGGGCTTTGGGGGGTTTTCCGTCAGTAATAAGTCGTTGACGCTATCAGTATCTATCAACGGTATTGAGCTAATACCTGGGTTCTTTAAGTTTGTCGTGAGCTGCCCGACCGGTGATTACCTAGTTGACCGTGATGGGTTTCTAGTTAGAGTAAGAAACGGCATTCTTGACGTGATAGGAAAAGTGAGCGATACCGTTTCAGCTGCGTGCGTTAGTGATGGGATCGTTCTCGCCGACCGAGAAGGACTTAAGGTCGTAAAGTATGGTGCCTACACTACAGTCTTAAAGGAGTCTGTTAAGGAGGTGTCTTCCTTCGGGGACATCATCTCAGTGGTAAACCGTGCCGGCCTCATTAAGATACTGAGCAGTAGAAGCTCCTTCACGCTCGACTCACCTTTACTTAGGTCGTGCGTATCTACAAGTGCCGGTATTGCTTGTCTTACTGAAGATTTGATTGTCTTCTTAGATCCTTTCGTTCCTGTAGATGTAGATGTCAAAGTCTATGAAAGAAGTGATGGAGAGGGACCGATCGAGCTGGTCGTCAAGCCCTGGTTCGACGGGTGTCGCTTTTCAATTTCACCTAGGTTCGTCGCAATTTTGGGACAGAAGGTCGTTGCTGGAGTCCTTCGAGCGTTGATATGTCCAAGAACCCTAGGATGGGAAGGGTACATCAGAGTCAGAGTGGAGTGCCCCACGTACTACAGGGTTGTCGAAGAGTACATCAGGTTCGGTAAGCCGGAGTTAACTGATGTGGTCAGTAAGTCTCTCACTATAGCTAAGTCCGGGAAACTCCTGAGTAACGTAAACCACAACTGTCTGGGTCGAGTTACTTTGAGAGTCTCTAGTCGTGTTCCGGTGCCGATACCGATCAAGGTGGAGGTAGCCGGAGTTGGCGAAAGTAACGTAGTTCTTAGTAGCAGCACTATTAACCCCGGTTTAAACGAGATCTCCATCAAGTTTACTGGGAAGTGTCTAGAGAAGAACGAGGTACTAGTTAAGCTGATAGCCGGCTCGGAGTTCTTTGATCCCGAGGAGATCGCCGCTATATATTTAGACCCTCGGGAGTTTAAGCACGTTGAAAAAGACTACAAAGAGAAAATAGAAGTACTTGAGGCTATGTCTAAGAGCGTGATTAAAGCACCTAGCCACTTCTTAAGGTTATACTGCATGAACGGGAACACATTCGAGGGCAACGACTATATCCTTGTAGAGAATTGTGAGGAGCCGGCTCTATTAGAGCTCGTAAAAATAGTAAAAGTAGACGATGAAAGCTTTGAGTTGAACTCATCTAAGGTGTTTAGAGACGCTATTCAAAAGTGTCTTCGTGAGGTCTACTTAGATAGAGCGGTCAGCGGGGGGTTCTACGCTGACTGTACGAAGTATGACGTAGCTATAAGTGAGAAGCTACACGTGAAAATAGAGCATGAAGGTGATTACCTATTCGCAATTTACATAAAAGGCAAAAAGATACTTGAACGGAAGCTTGAGCCGGTACACTTAGTGACAGGGTTCTCGGTCAGCTTTGGTGCCAGCAGAGTCGGGCTAAATTGGAGAGATCTGGTTTTGTTAGCGTTAAAGACGGGTCTCACAGTCGGATACCGCGTGAAGGAGGTGGTTTATGGAGCACGAGACATATGAGTTTAGGGACGGACTTTTGGTCTACAGGGAGGGTCCCGAGGTTTGTCTCAAGAGAGTTATTAAAGTAGCTAGCGTAAGTACGGCTATACAAGACCTCGATGACTATGCTTCAATAAAGTACATAAAGGCCTACATTAACGCGTTCAATTTAGGTTTCCCCCTCGAGTTTCACACTTTCATCAAACCTGTCGATAGACTTGCTTTTGTTAAAAACCTTGAAAGAATAATAGCTGAAAATACCATTGCTTACGAGGTTAATCCGTTTAAAGCCGATAGCAGATTAAAAGCTGAAAGAGCTAAGTACATAAGAACTAAGGTCCTAAAGGACTCTCTACAGCCGTTTGAGACCGAAGTCTATATAGCCGTGACGGCTTGTGATGTCGACTTCGAGAGCTCCCTCGAGGTACTAAAAGCTAGAATCAAAGTTTTGAGAAGCGCTTTAAACACCTTGGGTATAGACATAGAAGAGATTGATGCTGAAAGAGCTTTTTCTAGAATGCTACTTGCTGGACTACCAAAGAAAAAACGCGGACTGCTTCATAGAGTCGTGGACAAACTTAGAAAGAGGACCATAGCAGCGGACCTGATCTCTATTCCGGTGTTTACGTTTATTCCATTGTTAGGAAGGACAAGACCCTCTCTAAGGTCTTACGGAATAAAGCTAGGGATAGATCTTGATAGTGGAGAGGAAGTTTATTGGAATCTTGATGAAGTAACATCTCCACACGTTCTTGTAGTAGGACCGTCTGGGATCGGTAAAACCACTTTTCTTGCTGGACTGGCCTTATCCCTGAACAAAGCCGGTCTTGGAGTACTTGTAATCGATCCGAAAAACGAGTACAAAAAGATCTTTGAGTCACGCGGCAAGAAAGTTGCGCACTTTACTTTAGGAAGAAACATTTCAATTGGATTAGTGGAGCTACTCAAAGCGGTACGTAGCAACCTCGATAGAGACTTAGTAGAGGTGTTATTAGACATAATGTCATTTCACCGTGAACTCAACAAACGTGATGTTTTTTCGTGTCTTCACACAGCCTTGAGTAACCTCACTACGATTCCTGAAAGAGGAGATCTAGAGCTTGTAAACTCTCTAAAAAGGTTCTCTAGGTACTGCTCAGAGGAGTATTCGGAGTACGTTATCAATAAGGTCCTGTCGGTACTTGCCGCTGTTTCCGGAGGCGATCGTGGGTTGTTCAGCCTATTTAAAGAGCTCGATGGGTTGAACGTTTTGGACGTCTCACCCATATTATCCATCGATCCGTCGCTTATGCCCATATTGCTTAAGGTTATATCAGTTGCGATGAAGACTATGTCGACGAGCTACCCTATGAGGTCCGATTACCGTAGAGTAGTCGTAATCGATGAGGCGTGGACCGTGCTTAAAGAGTACTCATTAGGACTAGTGGAGGAGCTAATAAGAGTTAGTAGAAGTTTCGGGACTGTAGTGGCTTTAGCTACTCAAACAGCGAGAGACTTCACTAAAACTCTGGGGCCTCTGATAGATAACCTAGGCTTACTCGTAGTTCTACCATCAACTAGCGCCGAATACTGGGAGGAAGTCAGTAAGCTATTTAAAGTGAGTAGTGAGCGCGTCGAAAAAGCTAGAGCCCTTGGTAGGGGTTATGCTATAGTGAGGCTGGCCCCAGACCCTAGAGCTCTACTAATTAAGCTAGACCAATAAGCTTAAGTCATCGCAGGGTGTGTGAGACGTATGGGACAAAAGTTATAAGCATTCAGTAACTCTAATTTCTGGTGCCGGGGTAGCTCAGCCAGGTAGAGCGCCGGGCTGTTAACCCGGTGGTCGGAGGTTCGAGTCCTCCCCCCGGCGCCACTGGGTTGTGAGGCTGAAGACCTTTAAGCAGCCTACCGAAGTCTCTCGCCTCAGATACCACACAACGCTTATTCCACTCTTCATAGCAATTTTGTGATGCCTTCTTACTTACTCAAGCTTTATGAGGCTGTCAGGCGACTTTATCAATGGTATAAAAACCTCTTGACGATTTGGGTTCTTCGAAGAAGCAAAGACATCAAAACATGTAGAAGTTAGAGGAATTAAAATAAAAAGAGGTTTGAATTTGGGTTTGAGTCACTAGCTGCAGCGCTGGACGCTACGCTGGATAGTCCTCCGGAACTTTCGCTCTAAAGTACTTTCCTGTCGGGCTCTTGAACAGTCCTATTTTAACTCCTTTTCTCCCCTTGGGAGCTAGTGTCCATATTTTTTCAGGAACTAGCTCCAGCTCTTGTCCCGTGTGTGGGTCTTTCACTTTAACTGGAGGCTTTTTGCTCATGTATATTCACCGCTGTCGATTGACCTACGGCACTATTAAATTTTACATAATTACTTCAGATTAGTGCTAGGGATTCACTTAAACCTTATATCAAATGTTAAGTGAAATATTATATCAAAGAAACGTAGAGACGTATGTAGAGGCAACTCTTGTCGTCCGATACTGGTTGCTTTATTTGTTGAAAAAATTGAAGAAGATAAGGAATATGGTCCTTTACGTAGACCTCTCAACATAGCAACGCTTGAGAAGCTTTCGCACTCTAATAACCTATTTAGAGCAAACCTCGCGGAAGTCATCGAAGACCTAAGCGAGCTCGGAAGCAGTCGTAAAGATGGGAACCTCATCTACACGCTCTAAACGCAAGGGTAAGTTCAAAAGGTAATAACAGTAGAGTGCCACAGAGCGTTAACGTTGGTTCAGAAGTATAGAGACACCACAGCGCGCATAAACCCGTTCTCCAGCTACTCAAGGCGTGGGAGTTTATGAACGCCCCGACACTTCCAAGGTAGAGCACGTCCAAGACAAGTTCGGAGAAAGAGAGATGTGCGATGGCACCAACCAATACAGACTATGAGAGCTGAACACATTCACCACTAGAGATGTTTACTGGCATTTTGTAGAGTATTAATCTAAATAATTCGATCTCTATCACTTGAGTCTCTTCATAACTCTCTTGTCGATGCTACGCGCCACACAGTATACTAAAGCTAAGGACCGTCTACCACAAATATTCACTTAATCTCCTAAGTATAGACTTTTTTTCGCTAAATAGCTCTGCTCTTAGTTCCACGAGCCTTTTATCTATCTTAAGCTCTCGTTTTCTTATAGCCTCGCCGATCTTCCTTAATGCCTCTAAGTCTTCACCTCTTCCAGCAGCTGCTTTAAGAACTACGTAGTCCTCAGGTCTTACAGCTTTTACCCTAGTCCCATGAACTTGATACTCTATAGCATCCTCAACTATCTCGTCGGGTATGTAAAAGTCATGCATATTCTCGTAGAGGTCTGCCGTAACTTCCTCATCATTGATGAAACAGGTAATACTTGGAGTGCCCAACCAAGTCGATCCCAGAGTACAGCCATAGCTTCTGGCCACTTCCTCTAACACTCCATAATTTGCTAGCACAGACCTAGAAGTCACGAGTAGGTCTATGTCACCCTCGAATCTGTCTCTCTTGAGAGCTAGCTCTATCGAGGTACTACCAATTATGACACCATCAACTCCCTTAGCTCGTAACATGTCAATCATCTTACTTAACGCCATACTCGAAAACACTCTCTCACCTAGGCATACTTTAGACGTAAAGCTTATAAGAGGAGTTTAACCCATAAATCCGTCGGCGTAGAACAGCTCCACACTTCCTGCCTCTAGCAACCCTTCTAGGCTTAACTAGGCTCTAAACCTGTGAGTGTACCTTTTAGACGTTGCCAACATGAATAACATCGTACCCCATCTTGAACGCCACGTAACAGACCCTTCAGCTCAAGTCGAACGAATGAACAGCGCATCTTATGGACGTAATGGTGAATGTAGAGTAGACCTTGTTTCCTGCCGCATGATGCGACTTAACCGTAGTCTCTATGTTGATGTGCGAGTGCGCGCAGGCTAAAACTTCGGAGGCTTCAGCTACACTGAGCGGCTTCGTAGAACGACTGAGAGAGGTGCTAGAGGTAGCTTACTACTTCTTTACTCCGATCTTCTTCTTCTTGGGCCTAAGGTTTCGACTCCTGCACCTTCTGCACTTAGTTGCTCCGATGGGGTTTTTAGCACCACACTTTCTGCACACTAGCTTGTTCAATATCCTGCTTTCAACTATTTTGAGCAGTGCTGGATCAGTGATCGGCATCGGTTACCCAAGCTATTGGGAAGGTTACACTTAAAAGTTTAAGTCAGAAGAATATGTAGCGGATAAAATCATAGAGATGGTAAAAATTGAAAATACCGTTGGACCAGCTCTGCGTAAGGTCTGGTGTGCTGTGCCCTAGGTGTGAAACACTAGTTAGAAGCGGTGCAGTCACGGAGCTGGACCTAGAGGTGATGAAGTCTCTCCTTAAAGCGGAGGCATTCCCAGACTATAGATTCCTACGGGATTCCGAGTACGTTAAATCCATAAGCCTCGGAAACATTCTGGTAGTACAACTCAACATACCGTTAGCTAGTATAGACCACAGAACTCTCCTGAAGTTAGCGAAGTACTTAGAGGGCCAGTTTAAGACTCGAGTAAGAGTGATTGACACCAAAAACACCAACACGAAGGACCTAGTAAGGAGCATCATACAGCCAGCTAGGGTGTTGGGCGTTAACACGCTCTGGCTCCCAGACGGCTCAATGGAGTACGTAGTAAGAATACCTAGGTCTGATTTAAAGCATCTACCCGCATCTCAGGAAGATGTTGAGCATCTTTTATCGCAAATAGTTGGAGCGAACGTGAGAATTAGGGTGATGGAAAGCTGAGTAAGTATAGGACGCATCTCTCTTCTGAGCTCGGTCCTCACCTAGACGGATCCGATGTCGTTATTGCTGGTTGGGTTCACGCAAAGAGAGATCTGGGAGGTAAGAAGTTTCTACTGGTGAGAGACAAGGATGGCATTATACAAGTAGTCTTAAGTAAAGAGCAGAAAGAACTCGTAGAAATGTTCCACAAACTTACGCTAGAGTCGACCATATCAGTAGTTGGTAAAGTCAGAGTAGATTCTAGAGCACCCGGTGGGTGTGAAATAGTTCCAACTAAGATAGTAGTGCACAGCCTAGCTAAGACTCCTCTACCATTGGACGTTAGCGGTAAGGTTCCGGCAGATATTGACACCAGGTTCAGAGAGAGGGTCCTCGACCTAAGGAGAGATAAGAGCAGGGCTATATTTAGGATACTATCTGTAGCGCTTAGGGCCATTAGGGAGGAGCTTTACAGTATGGGTTTCATAGAGGTTTTCACTCCTAAAATAGTCGCAGCTGCTACAGAAGGTGGCGCATCGCTCTTCCCAGTCGCCTATTTTGGTCGCGAAGCATACTTAGCGCAAAGTCCACAACTATACAAAGAGCTGCTAGCAGGAGCTTTCGAGAGGGTCTTTGAAATAGCTCCAGCGTGGAGAGCTGAGGAATCGGATACCCCTTACCATCTATCAGAGTTCATATCGGTAGATGTGGAGATGGCCTTCGCGAACTATGAGGACGCTATGAGCGTTCTCGAGAGAGTCGTGGCGAGAGCAGTTAAAGAAGTTAAGGAAGTAGCCACTAGGGAGCTACAGGTGCTTAACTATGAACCTCCGGAGTTCAAACCGCCGGCCAAGAGAATCACGTATATGGACGCCTTAAGGGTCTTAGCTGAAGCTGGAGAAAAGGTAAATTTGGGTGAAGACCTATCTACACCTCACTTGAGGAAGTTATCGAACCTAATAGAGGAAGACGTGTATTTCATAGTTGATTGGCCGGACAAAGCTAGACCATTTTACACCATGCCTAAAAATGACGGTATGTTTAGTGAGTCCTTCGACTTCGTCTGGAACTATCTTGAAATAGCGTCGGGAAGTACGAGAGTGCACGAAAAAGACTTGCTGATTAAGAGACTTGAGGAGCGAGGACTAAACCCCGAGAATTTCGATTTCTTCTTGAAGTGGTTTGACTACGGTATGCCTCCTCACGCCGGGTGGGGTATGGGACTAGCGAGACTCGGCCTTATGTTGACCGGCGCTAAAAACGTCAGAGAGCTTACCACCTTCCCGAGGGATAAGAGAAGGCTTGTTCCATAAGTGCGACATTATTTTGACAAACTCTATTACCGTCGAGTAGTACAACGCTTAAAGTGGTTGCGACAACTATATTCTTAGTTACGGAGGGGTGACGCTGACACGGAAGCTATAAATATGCTTGACGAGAGATTGAGGAACATAATACGCAGCGAGGGCTATACTGCTCTAACCCCAATACAGGAGCTAGCTATTCCTAAAATCCTCTCAGGAAGGCATACGCTCATCGTGGCTCCAACAGGTTCTGGAAAAACTGAGGCCGCACTTTTCCCCATACTCTCGGAGATGCTCAAGATAGGGTACCTTAAGCGAACAGCTGTGCTCTACATTACCCCACTTAGAGCCCTCAATAGGGATATCATGAGGAGAGTAAAAAATATTTCTCTCAAACTAGGCATAGAGGTATCAGTAAGGCACGGCGATACCTCCTCCTCAATGAGGAGACTCATGGCCCTAAAACCTCCGCACGTATTGATTACGACACCTGAGACTTTTTCTTACATATTGGTAAACCCCAAACTCCGCGAAGCGCTAAAGAACGTTAGATGGGTTGTGGTAGATGAACTACACGAACTACTTGAAAGTAAAAGGGGTTCCCAAGTGTCAGTAAATCTCGAGAGGTTAGTGGAAATAGCCGGCAACTTCCAGAGAATAGGTATCTCTGCTAGTATAGGAGATATTGAGACAGCCAAGAAGTTTCTAGCTTACGGAAGGCAAGTAGATGAAGCTGTAATCGAGGGTGTGAGGGAAATGTCTATCTACTTGCTATCTGGCTACTACTCTGTAGATAGGTCGGAAAAAGTTAGGACTATAGCAGACGTGGTTAGGAAGCATAAAACATCTATAGTCTTTACTAATACAAGGGACGAAGCTGAACTAATCGGTAAGAATCTGGGCGAGCTAGGTCTGAAGGTTAGAGTGCACCACGGTAGTCTGTCTAGAGAGGAACGCGAGGAAACAGAGAAACTCCTGAAAGATGGAAATCTGTCTTGCGTCGTTGCTACATCAAGCCTTGAGCTTGGAATAGACGTAGGTTCGGTTGAAGTGGTCATTCAAGTTTCATCGCCTAGACAAGTTCTCAAGCTCGTTCAAAGAGTTGGGAGAGCTTGTCACGGTCCGGGGAGAAAGGCCGTAGGCTACATAGTGTGTGACGATACCTTGGACGACATAATGGAGTCGGCAGTCATAATTAGGAGGGCTCTGGCCGGAGATCTCGAAAGAGTCAGGCCTCATAATAAGCCTTACGATGTTCTGATACATACCCTTGTAGGCATGGGATTAGAGGGTAACTACAGCATCGATAGAGCCTACAGAGTTTTATCTAGGTCTTACCCATATTCGGAATTAACGCTAGATGAATTTAAGAAGGCCTTAGATAAAGCGGTCGAATACGGCTACCTTAGACTTCAGGAGGGGAGCGTTCTCAGCGCAACAGCGAAAGGTAAGATATTCTACATGACCACAACGACTATAGTTGATACGTCTTCTTATGATGTAGTAGACTCATTGTCTAGGAAAAACGTAGGGAGCTTAGACGAGGAGTTTGTAGCTGATTTGGTGGAGGGAGCTAAGATAGTGCTTGGAGGAAGACTGTGGGAAGTTGTTGCTGTAGACCCTGATGCACATAAGGTTTATGTCGAGGAGATAGTGGGAGGAGAGGCTCTAATACCATCTTGGACCGGAGAAACCATACCGGTAGACTATAAAGTTGCTAGAGAAGTCTGCGGGGCTTTAAGAACTGTTGCTCTAACCGGTAAGTTACCTCCCCAATACTCGTCGTTTATGAGTAAAGAAGCAATAAACTATGTAGAGAGGATTGTAGAGGAACACAAGCTCGGGGGCCACCCCTTACCGTCCGATAGAAGCGTGGTTGTAGAATACCTTGATAGTGAGAGGCCCCTTCTCGTAATAGCTAGCTGTCTTGGTACCAAAGGTAACCGTGGACTAGCATACCTGGTATTATCTGAGCTTGGGCGCGTTTTTGGAATTAACCCGGCGTTCAAGGTGGACCCCTATAGAGTGGTTATCGAACTACCGTACAGGCTACCTTCAAACGACGTCTTTAAAAGCATCTTAGGGGCGCTAAGGGCCGATAAGCCCCTTGAAGCGTTAATCGAAAGCATGAGGAAGTCGAAACTATTCGATTTTTTGCTATTTAATGTTGGCCGCAGACTCGGCCTCATACCTAAAGACGCCGATCCGAAGATGGTCAAGGTCATAATATCCGGGCTTCGTAACGATGAAGTAATTAGCTCGGAGGCATTAAGAGAAGGACTGACGCGGTATGTAGACGCTGAAGTAGTGGTAAACCTAGTTGAGAACATCAATAGTGGTAAGGCCCGCGTCGAACTTAGAGTAACGCCTAAGTTGTCCCCCTTTGCTACAGAAGGGCTCAAAGACGTTAAGACTTACGATAGAATTAGGGGGGGTTCTATTCCTAAGAAGATTGTGGCAGAAGTAGTTAGGAGGCGTATACTGAGTAAGGAAGTTTTGTTCATCTGTCTGCACTGCGGACACAGCTGGATTGCCAGAATAGGGGACCTTGAAAGTAGGATTAGCTGTAGCAACTGTGGGTTTGGGCTTGTTGGAGTGAGCAAGGTCGTTTCAGAAGATATAGTTAAGGTCGCTAGGAAGGCCATAAAGTTAGGTAAGGCTTATAAGTTTAAACTGAGTAGAGACGAGGCCGAGGTCTTCGAGAAGCTCATGGATAGCGCCGTCCTCGTCCTAGATTATGGTAGAAAAGCCGTTGAGGCTTTAGCAGCACACGGTGTCGGTCCGGAAACAGCTAAGAAGGCTCTTCACTACGATGGTGAGGAGTTTTACGTTAAGCTATACGAACTTGAAAAGCTCTTTGTCAGAACTAGGAGGTTCTGGGATTGAAGTCCAATTCGACACAATATACTTCCTCAAGTCCCGGGACGTACGTTGAATGAGTTTCTCCGCAAGGAGCTCTAAGACCATAAATAGAGTACCATAACCCGTTTGCAAACTCTATGATCCTCTTGACCCTCCTAATGTCTCCCTCTATTATAGCCTTAGCAAGAGCTATAGCGGATTTGCCGATTACGTGGACTAAGGCCTCTCTATCTACTTCTAGAAACGGTTCACCAAGTTTACCTGCTTTTCTAATAGCTCTAACTTTGAATGATATTCTATCCCCAAGCTCTACTAAAGGCTCTCCACGTCTCCATGCGTAATGTGAACTTACTAAGTCAATAAGCCTAAGTGCGGATATGTGGTCCGGAAGACCTAGCCTATAGTCGATGGAGTAGGCTACCGCATATTCTTCTTCTTTCAACCTAGAGAGGAGCTCGCGTAGGATTTGATTGGTTATAATAACGTAAGCAAGAGCGTCGTAATCCGTACGGCCTTCACACACAAGTTTGAAACCGAGATTAATCGTCTTCTCTAACTCCTTCTTAAACTCAATAACATACTTAGCCACAGGTTCTTGAATCTCTACTCTGTCAACCCCCTTAGATGGTATGATTTCTACCCTCAGGTCCAAGCTTATGCCGTCTACCCTAGCTATCACAATCGGATTGCTGATCTTAGCTACGGGTAAATACGCTAACGGAAGAGCCACATCCTACTACCTAAAAACTCTCTTAGCACACTAAAAAGGACTTTAAAGACCCCCCGCCACGAGGTTAGCTCTAGTGCGAGGCTGTCGCCAACGTTATTATCGACACTCTGCTCTGAGGAACTTTCTTTAGGTAGCCGCTCCAAAGTCTATCGAGCATCAAATTTTGAGAAAACGAGAAATAACAATATTTAGCTTTCTGTAACAGTATGTGCGTGGCGGCTGGAGCCGGCTGGTAGCTACGGGGGACTGGGGAAACACCGCCCTCCACACGGCGCGGAGGCTCCGTAAGGAGCGCGGGGAGACCCGCGGCAACGGCACAGAAACGACACGGCCACCTCCGGATGTCTATGAGGTGGTGAGGGCACTCCGGCAACGGAGTGCCAGCAACCCGCCGAGTATGGGGGTGGATGCGTTGAAACGGCCGCCCCTCCGGGAGCAAGGCCGAGCAGCACCGATGAGTTGCCGTGCGAGGTGCGGGTAGGCCGCACAGTCTGATGCTACCGTAGTACAGAAGGCGGGTTATAGCCGGCACCAGCCGCCGCCTCGCAGCTGGTCGGTGACGCGTTTGCTAATAGTAGGATTCGAATAACGCTAAGAGCTAGGAATCGAGACAGCTATGAGTAGTGTGAAACCGCTATCGGAGCTATAGCGTTTTAAACTGTCCTACCCCTAAGAAATTTGGGGGCCGTAGTTTAGCTTGGTAGAATGCGGGGCTTGGGCCCCCGTGGTCCGGGGTTCAAATCCCCGCGGCCCCACTATTTATTGGAATTACCCACTGTTTATTGGAATTACAGAAAGCGGGTGTACTAACTTGAGTCACCATCGTAAATATGGGCAACGAAAGAATGTTGGAAGACCAGGTAAGGTCTTCATAAGGAGACACCTCATGCTGAGTCACGAGTATGCGAACTTACTGCTCAGTGGAGCTAAGAGGGCTACTATAAGGCTTGGACTAGTGGTACCGAAGTATGATGAAGTCATAATCCATAGCGGTGGAAGACCTATAGCTAAAGCTAAGATAGTTGGTGTTGAATATAAGAAGGTTCATCAGCTTACAAATGAAGATGCTAAACTAGATGGATTTAGTAGTGTAGATGAGCTTATCGACGCACTTAGGAGAACGTATGGTAACATCAGTGACGACAGTGATGTGTCAATAATTAAGCTAGAGGTGATCCAAAGATTCGATGATTTAAAAAACCACGACCCCTACTACGGTCTTAACCCGTCAGACATAGCTAGGATCGGGATGAGGTACCTGAAGAACGAGCTTAGTGATGAAGAGAAGAGAGTATTAGAACTGCTGAGTAAGGGGCTATCTATAAGAAGAGCTGCTGTTAAACTTTACGGTTCCCTAGATAGAAGATCGAAGATAAGAAGGATTGTTAGAAGAGTTCTCGGAGAACTTAGAAGGAGGGGTATAGTCAAGGTCTCAGAAAATCTCGAAGACAATACCACAGCATGTGAAGCTCAGCTCTGATGTAAGTTGTATCGGTTGATGTCATCACCCCATTTCTTTCTCAGCATCCCACTCGGAGCCTCACCGAGCTCGGGGGCTCTCAGACGCCCACACCTTGGGTGGCTCGAGGAAGACTCAGGGATCTCGGCCCCTCATCGTGGTTGTATTTACATATGAAGCGCTAGAGACACTTACAAGAGCTTTCACCTAGATCAACCGATATAAGCTGATGTGAAACCCGAAACAGCTACACGAGGTGAGCACCATACGACTAACGGGAAACTGAAACTCGAGTTTTCGCTCACAACTATAGTTGCCTCGTTGGGAAGACGGTATTTTACTGATAACACCAAAATAATATAGTGATAGCAGTTTGAGCTGGTTATGGTAGAAGTTTATGCTTATTTTCCTATTTTTCACTCTTCACTCGGTGTAACGGTGCAGAGACTACCACCTGAAGTAGAGAAAGCGCTAGCGAAGTATCAAGAGGTCGAGGCACAGCTAGCCTCCGTTATGACTCAAAAAGGTACTGTGATATCCTACATAAAGGAGATAGAGAGGGCCCTAGGGATACTCAAAGACTTACCTAGTGATGCTGTTGTCTATAGAAGCACAGGTCACGTGCTCGTCAGGGTAAGTAAAGACGACGCTGTAAAGGATTTAGAAGGGAAAAAAGAGGAGCTGGAGATAAGACTAACTAGCCTCGAGAGAATGGAGAGTATCTTGAAGAAGCAGCTCGAGGAGTTGAGGAGCACTCTCAGTAAGCATATGAAGACAGTAGCAGAACCTCGTAAAGGAGAGGAGGAGTGATTCGTAGATTGATGTTAGAAGCATGTAGTCTAACGTTCATCCCTGGCTTCTTCAGCTTACTACGCACCAAAACTCTCATGCTACTTGAGTGCCCTAAATGAGGATAGAAGCTAGCGTATGTTTTTCTGTGTGGAGAGGGTGTAGCATAAAGAATTTTCACCTAGTTGTGCTACTAAGCGTTCTTGGCGGGTTCTTCAAGATCGTTAGTGGCGTGTTTTTTGGCTCAAAAGCTGCTTTAGTCGATGCTTTAACGAGTATAGTAAACGTCGTCGCAGCACTAGTAGCTGCTAAATACGAGAACATGAGTCTAATGCCTCCCGACAAAGACCACCATTACGGGCACAAAAGAATGTTTGTAGGCGGAAGCATGTTTTCCATAAGTCTCTACTCTTTAGTCGGAGGAGCTATGTTAGTAGACCTCATTCATAGTGGCATCGGGAGATACGAAGTTCATATACTCGCAACGGTGTTTGCTACTCTAGGCGCACTACCATATTTAACAGCTATACTCATCTCCAAGAAAATGGGTGGATCTTTTGGAACGTACGCTAAATTCACCATGGTAGAGATAATCGAGTGTTTAGTGGTCATAGCCTCATCACTTGGAGGCGCCATAGTAAACTACCTAATAGACCTTACTGGAGCCTCTCTTCTCCTCATTTATCTATACGTCGAGATCGTTAGAGAAGCGAGGGGTCTACTGCACGTAATTAGTGACAAAGCACCCATTTACCTGACTGAAAAAATTAGGAAGATATTGGAAGACCTTGATATAGAGATTAGGAGCATAAGGGTTAGAGAGATAGTTCCAGGTAAGTATCACGGAGACATGGTTATAGCTTTACCGGCAGAGACGACTGTAGAAAAGGCCCACGAAGTTGCTCACGTAATAGAGAGGTCCATTAAGGCCCTTGGGATAGATGTAGACATAGTAGTCCACGTTGAGCCCACGTAACGCGGTCAACACAGCTCTAACCCTGGGTTTTCGCTCTGTTGCTCCGCAATCAACTCTGCGATTCCTCGGATGACGGT
Source organism: Sulfolobales archaeon (assembly GCA_038832865.1). Lineage (GTDB taxonomy): Archaea > Thermoproteota > Thermoprotei_A > Sulfolobales > NBVN01 > DRZP01. Next base: position 113,140 of record JAWBJE010000001.1, on the reverse strand, counting down.
TGAGGTTAAACGCCGTTACGCTTAAAACCCTCGAAGTTAAAAAGGTTACCGGGGCCCGTAGCTCAGCCAGGCAGAGCGGCGGACCAAGGGCCGAGGCTCCAGTCCGGGTCTTAGGACCGTACGGGATGACTTGGAGAGACCCGTAGGTCGGGGGTTCAAGTCCCCCCGGGCCCACCACATAAATGAGCCTGGGGCTCCTAACACATGGTTCCTACCCACCTATTCTATTCATCAAGACCGAAGAGCCCTTAAGAGAGGATTAAGCCCCTGTGTGTAATATTGAGCTCTAGGCCACGCACTGCTGTTTAGACAGCATTCCCGCAAGCTATACTAACTGTACCTCGGACATCTGGCTGGTTTGTTACCTAAATACGTGAAGTTCCGTAACTCATTCCAGCTCTAGGCGAAGTTGAATTACGGGGCTTCATTGATGTTAACTGGAAGCGATAGACCGGGCCTTTCGTCCATAGCTTACTGCTGAGTAGATGAAAGGGATAAAGGAAGGAGACTTATTCTAAAGTTCGCATGACAAGACCGTAAATTGCGAAGGAAGACCGTTTACTCAGGGTTGGCGTTGAATAAGTTAATAACCGTACTTAGTTTCTATGTGGGGTTATAAATGAGAAAGGAGTTTCGAGAGGTGTTAGAAAGAGGGGGTATAAGAGTACTTGATGTCTATAGATATAAGGATAGAGACTCCATTAGGTTTATATATAAAAATAAAGTGTATTTAGTTAGTCTTAAAGGTTTTTACGACACTATGAAGCCAGAGGAGCTCCTCAACACTTTACTGTCTCATGTTGAGGGAAAGTAAAAACGGCTTTCTAAAACGTTGACGTGCCACCCGGAACTTTTAGTGCTTCTATCATGTAGGGCTACTCGCTATTTAAAGCAGAATAGGAGAACTAGCTATTTATAGAGGATGGTAGCTGGGTTAGGTGGCGTTGACGGGGTTCGGCTCCTACATGAGTTTGTGCAAGCTGATGTCATCGCCTCCCCGCCCCCATACCTCACCCAGGGCCTTGTTGGTCTTGGGGCGCTCGGAGTGACCACTGGCACCTCATATCTCAGGCGTTTCGGGAGAGCCTCATCCGGCGTCGCAGCGGCCCTCGGTCACTTGTTAAGCTACATCCGCACACCGCTACATGGAGTGCTCGCAAGTGTTGATGTTCACATCAGCCAATGCGAACAGGTACGGAACCCAAAACGGTTACTACGATTGTTGCGATTTTACTCTTAGCTCGACTAGCTTTTTCCCTATTAGCTTAATTACCTCATACTTGCTAACGTTGTCTGGTACTTTCAGTATTATTAGAGCTGAAGGTTTGAACCATGCCCTCGGGTACCTCTTTTCTTCTACTTCAAACCTGTAGCCTAAACTCTCACACACCCTAAGTACCTCAACTAGCTTGGGCTCAGGTACAGTAAGTGATTTAGAAAGCTTTCTTCCTTGTTTACGGCTTAAGTTTTGGTCAAAATAGTTGATCCATATCCTTACTTCCTTATCTACCATTAGACCTACCGACCGGTTTTAATCGGAATAGCGTTTACTACCCCATCTCTCGAAGGTCTTGATGTAACTTGAGCAAGACCTGCTTCAGTTTCAATTACCGACCCTTTAGTTATTATCCCTAACCTTACGTACTCTCTGTTAGCCTTGTTTTCGACGACCCTAATGATCTTTACCTTTCTGCAGGTATTTGCCTCCGGGTCACAAACGTTTGCGTATGATACTTGTTTGGCCCTCACAAGAATGTGTCCGCCCATGACTCTCTCCTTTATCCTAACGTCCCTATCGCCAATTTTTGTCAGTAGCGGATAACCTCCTAACTCATACTTCCTCTTCTTTCTGCTAGGTCTTCTCACACCACCCGATATCTTTCTAGAGTCGTTTCCTTGATATATAGCCATACGTTGTTGCCCATTAGTTTAGGTGCGTTCGCCTATTAAGCTTGTGAAATTACTGAAAAGTTTTTAGGATTAACTAATCCCTCTACGGTGGGGAAAGGGAATGGTAAGACCGGCCCTCAGGTCGAGGTCGCGGAGGAGAGTAATCAAGAGAACTCCGAGTGGTAAGCCCAAGGTGTTCTACGAAAAGAGGCGCTCATATGTTGCCAACTGTTCGGTATGCGGTAAGCCTCTAGGAGGGGTTTCAAGGAACCTTAAAGAGATAAGACGCGGATTTAAGTCGCGTAAGAGACCGGAGAGACCGTACGCTGGAACACTCTGCCCTGCGTGTTTAGCATTGGCATACAAAATAGCAATACGTGGTGCGTAATCCAGGCGGTGGTTTTGATAGATCTTTGTGAAGCCGGTCTAGTAGTTGCCGTAAGTGGGAAGCCGGGGAGTGGTAAGACTACACTAGCTAAAAACATAGCCAGAGAACTCAACCTGAGATATGTCTCCATGGGGCAGATCTTCAGGGACATGGCTACAAGGAGAATGATGAGTCTGGAAGAACTTAGCAGGATTGCTGAAGAAGATCCGAGCATAGACTACCTTATCGACAGCATGGCCATAGAAGAAGCTAAAAAGGGTTGTGTTGTCCTTGACGGACACCTTACTGGGTGGATACTTAAGGATATAGCGCACATAAAGATACTCACGTATGCTCCCCTACATGTTAGGGTGGAGAGACTAGCGAAGCGAGATGGAAAAACTGTAGAAGAGGCTCTACGCGAAATTAAGGTAAGAGAAAATTCTGAAGCTAAGAGATATAAAAAATACTATGAAATCGATGTAAACGACTTAGACGTATTCGACGTCATACTTAACACGTCTTTGTTAAGCGAAGAAGAGATGGTTAGAGTAGCTACTGAAGTAATTAAGGTTCTTGCGCCACTAAAATTTAAGAAGGAGAAAAAGAAGTTATAGGGAGACGGCCGGGGTGCCCGAGCGGTCTAAGGGGCCGGCCTTGAGAGCCGGTGGGCCAGCCGCCCACGCGGGTTCGAATCCCGCCCCCGGCGCCTCATCGAGCTTGAGCTTTGGATAGTGGTTTAGCCTCGTCCAACGTCATCTGGTTTGATCCTTAGGCAAGTTCTATAAATCAGTGCTACAGCTAAACCCTTAAGCCCAAGGGCCAAACCCCTTTCTTCAGACGTATTGTTTAGGTGTGGACATCGGTGTGAGACTTAATAAAACAAGTAATAAAAAGCTCATTTCTAGACCATTAACAACCTCCTTTCATCTCTACATTCCAGCCTTTCACACTAGGGAGACGATGAAGTACTCCATTAAGATGTGGAAACGGTATTTGGATTAGTTCTTATAAGTAACCTTTCAGTTCGAGTAAGAAGTGTGGTGGGAGTAATTAAAAAAGGCAGGCTTGTTGTTTTCGTGAATTATGGTCCCAGGTCACATAAGAATGTTAAAAAACTTAGTCTAATGATGGAGAAACTCAGAGAATGCTTTGAGATATCCTTAGTTCACGTACCAGACGATGCTGTAGATGACTTACCCTATATCAGGGTAGAGCCGTTAGATAGTTCGGAAATTTCGTTCAAGGACGTGAACTTGATGCAAGAGTTTGAGAGTAAAGTTTAAATGCTTACCTCTCCCTTTGTATTTTGGTGCTAGAATGCCTGAAGGTTCAGCTACAGCGATAGTGTTATTGAACACCGATATAGGGTCGGAGGATGAGGTACTAGAGCAACTATCGAGAATAGATGGCGTTGTGGAAGCTAGTGTGGTTTATGGGGTCTACGATGTCGTAGTTAAGGTTAGGGCAAAAACAATTGAAGAGCTTAAAGAAATAATCACAAATAGAATCAGGAAACTCTCAAAGGTTAAGTCTACATTAACGATGATTGTTGTAGAGGGTAAGACGTTCGAGAAGAGATAGGGTTGAAGGTATCGATTGGGATAGACAGCGTCGACTCCCAATATGGGGGATGTACGACTCACGTTCTGTATCGCATTTTTAAAAGACTTGTTGAGAACGGATATATCGAGAGTGTGTTAGATTATCCGTACTTAGTCAGGCTAAACCCATCAATACCACACAAGACTCGTGGAAATGGTGCAGTAGCTATAAATCTCGAGCTTAAAAAGAAGGTATCCCTTAACACCCTGATAGACGAGGTAACAAGTGTAATAGTAGAGTACATTAGTGGAATCCACGGTGACCTATCAAGAGTCTGTGCTGTTATAGTGCCCTACGAATTAAGTGGGTATTTTAATGATATCTATATGAAGGCGTTAACGGATTTCGTGCACCTAGACTACGTTAACAACTTCATTAAGCCTATAGAGGATAAGGTTGTCTTACCCTTTGGGTTAAATAAGGGATGTGTGGGTGCTTTGGCTGCTCTTGGATGGGATAGGTCCAAGTGTACTTACGAACTTCTTATCTATAGAAGAACGGTTTCCCATACCGAAATCGATAGAGAGATGTTCGATAGTAAGTTTTTAGCCGAACTAGACTCTTTAGAGGAATACAGAACGTTTTGTAATTATGACTACGAAAGTGGTAGAGTAGTGTCGGTACCCCACGGACCCGACCCGGTACTCTTGGGGATACGCGGGTTGGACCCGGATAAACTAGTTAAAGCCTTTAGCTTTCTTAAACCAAGTGGGATAGTTGAAGGATGGTGCGTCTTTAAAACAAACCAAGCGACTGGTGCGCATATGATTCCAAGAACTTCATACGAGCTTAAACCCTTTAGAACAGGTTGTCTTACTGGATTAGTTGAGCGCGTATCCATACGTCCTGGCGGGGACGTTGTTATAAGCTTGACAGACGGGTTCGGAGAAATTGATGCGGCTGTATTTAAGGAAAGTGGTTTGACAAGATATGCCCACCGATTAACATCAGGTGATATAATAAGAGTGTGTGGGTCTATGAAACTATGGGATAACTTAAGACCAGTTCTTCACGTAGAACTCTTGGAGATCATCGACCTCGTAGATAAGTACCTAAAGTTTAACCCGAGGTGTCCCAAATGTGGTGCGCGAATGAAATCTTCCGGCAGAAACAAGGGTTATAAGTGTTTGAAGTGTGGCTTCAAAACACGTGATCTGTTGCCAGAGACCTTAAAGTTACACAGAGGTATAAGCACCGGATTGTACCTACCCACGTGTAAGTCCGTTAAACACCTTGGTATCCCTGCTTCCCTTCTTAACATACCTTTAGACTGTTGCGCAAAGCCTCCTACAGTAGTTTCAGACTTCTACTCACTGTGAACAGTATTAAAGTTAGAGAGCCTAATAGCGAAGTACAAGTTATACGAGTTGGAGTAAAAACGTATAAATAAGTTTAAGTAAACACTGTAGCTATTTAAAGGCTAGAAAGCTACGTGGTTAATGGTGTATGCTTAGTGGGATTGGTTCTTAATAAAGATACTGTTGAGGTGAGGTTACACGGTCGCGGAGGACAGGGAGCGGTGACGGCAGCCCATATACTAGTGGACGCAGCGATGAGGATGGGTCTTTGGGGGACCGCTTTCCCGTTCTTCGGCGCAGAAAGAAGAGGAGCCCCGGTGACGGCGTACGCTAGAATAAGTCGTAGTAAAGTTCTAACGAAGTCTATGATTAAGAGGCCGGACGTTGTTGCCGTTTTGGATCCAGCAATAATGAAATACGTAAATGTGTTTGATGGGCTAAAGGAAAATGGGGTTGTTGTTATCAACTCTGTAGAGCCACTAACCCTCCCGGTTAAGGCTAGGCTTTACATCGTTGATGCGACGAGGATAGCTTTAGACTTGGGACTAGTACTCGCAGGCTGGCCTCTAGTTAACGTAGCGATAGTTGGAGCTCTTTCACGTGTTATAGGTATAGAACTAAACTATGTTCTCGAAGCGGTAACCAACATTCTCAGTGGGAGGTCCGCCGAGCTTAATGCCAAAGCTGCTGAAAGAGCCTATTATGAGGTAAATGAAGTTGGAGCGGGTTGAATACCTCCTACCCCTATCGAGACCTAAAGTCGGAGTTCAGGGAGTTACCGGTAGTTGGAGGATCAGGAAACCTGTTATAAACTACGCTAAGTGTGTTGGATGCGGGTTGTGTTGGCTCTATTGTCCTGATAGCACAATCGATATTGAAGATGTTGGCAGTCGATTTAGAGTAAGTATAGACTACACCTACTGCAAAGGGTGTGGAATCTGCGCGTCTATCTGCCCCGTAAAGGCGATCGAGATGGTGAAGGAGGTGTAGCTTTGTGGTTAGGCTCACTCTAACAGGTAACTACTGTGTTGCCTACGCCGTAAAGCTCTCGAGAGTTAAAGTGGTATCTGCGTACCCAATCACACCTCAGACGACGATAGTCGAAAAGATTAGTGAACTTGTTGACTTAGGTGGCGCTGATATAAAAATGATAAGAGTGGAGTCTGAGCATTCAGCATTAGCAGCAGTATATGGTGCGGCCACGGCCGGAGTTAGAGCGTTTACTGCGACTTCGTCTCACGGTCTTCTCTACATGCATGAGATGGTTTGGTGGGTTGCTCAAGCCAGAGTTCCCCTAGTTATGGCAGTTGTTACGAGGACTATCGGGCCTCCTTGGAATATTTGGACCGACCACCACGACATCATGGGCCAGAGAGATACCGGTTGGTTGATAATGATGGCAGAAAATAACCAGGAGGTATTTGATGAAACAATAAAGCTCTTCAAGATAACTGAGGACCCGGAGGTCTACCTGCCGGGTATAGTGGGATTAGACGCATTCATCCTAAGTCATACCGTTGAACCGGTTGATATACCTGACCAAGAATTGGTTGACTCATTTCTTCCTGAGAGGCGACAACCTTACGTAATAAAGTCTGGAGAAGCCCTAATCATGGGTAACATCCCATCGGATCTTCTTACTAACTCACGTATGAGGTGGGATATACATTTAAGTTTGAGAAGAGCCGAAAGAGTGATCGATAGGGTAGACGCGGAGTGGGGAAAACTCACTGGTAGGTATTATGGGGGCTTAACTGAGTGTTATAAGTGTGAGGACGCCGACTATCTTTTCGTGGGTATTGGAGCTTGGGTTAGCGATATGAGGTTAGCCGTAGATAGACTTAGAGCTGCTGGTATGAGATTTGGTGTTCTTAAGATCAGGTACGTACGGCCGTTTCCATATCTGAGGGTGTTGGATTCAGTTAGAGGTAAGAAGGGCGTCCTAGTCTTCGATAGATCGGTATCGGCTGGCTCCGCTGGACCATTATTCTTAGACCTGGTATCTCATGTGTATCCGTATAGGTTGAGTATCCCGATAAAGAATGTGATAGCTGGTTTAGCTGGTTATGAGGTAAACCACGAGGACTTCTTCAAGATTGGTGAGTCGTTCGTGAAAGAAGTGTCAGAAACCGGATGGGTGTCAGAATTCATAGAGTTTTATCCTGGGAGGTGATGAAGATTGCCTTTAACTATCAGGGACCTACCTAAAGAGAGATATGTGTTGCCTGGTAATGCTGCCTGCCCTGGATGCCCCGAGGCTATGGGTTTAAGGTATGTTGGTATGGCTTTAGGTAGAAAAGCTATCTTAGTTATACCTGCCGGCTGCACGTCGATAATTCAGGGACTGATGCCCGGCTCCGGTCTCTCGTTCCCGATAGTGAACGTAGCGTTTGCCTCAGCTGACGCTGTGGCCTCAGGTATTGCTGCCGCTAAGGAGTTGATCGCTGAAGAATCCGTAATTGTTGTATGGGCTGGTGATGGAGCTACTGCTGACATAGGTTTCGCTACACTGTCCGGAGCAGCAGAAAGGAATGAAAACATTATACATATATGTGTTGATAACGAAGCGTACATGAACACGGGGATCCAGAGATCTTCGCTCACGCCTCTTGGAGCGTGGACTACTACTACTTGGAGAGGTAAATCTGAGCCTAAGAAGAACATGGTGTTGATAATGATTTCACATGGGGTTCCGTATGTCGCTACGGCCAGCATTGCTTACCCAATAGACTTTATTGAGAAGTTGAGGAAGGCGGCATCGATCAAAGGATTTAAGTATATTCACCTACACGCTCCGTGTCCAGTCGGTTGGAGATTCGATCCCTCTGAAACTGTTGAGATAGCTAGGCTAGCTATTGAAACTGGTATGTGGGTGTTGATGGAGGCTGAGAACGGAAAAGTAAGGATATCACCACCTAGTAGACCTTATGTAGATAAAAATAAGAGAAAACCTTTGAGGGAGTACTTAGAGAGGCAGGGAAGATTTAAAGATTTATCTGATGAATTAATCAAAGAGCTGGAAAAGGATGTTGATGAATATTGGGAACTACTAATAAGGTTATCTGACTAGTAAGTTCAATAAAGCTATCGATACTATAAAGATTAATGAAACCAGTATTAACTGCTTTGGGGTTATTTCAAACACGGACTCTACCTCCTCGAAAAACCTAACGAGTCCGGCTCCGGGGGAGATTGGTACCTCTTTACGCTTTCTTCTAGTAGTAGACATCTTCTTTCCATAATACTCTTTAGTGCTTAGAGATATAAGCGTTCAAAGTGTAACCCTTTGGACCTAACATGTTGACTATCAAAGAAGTTCAGAAAATGATGAGGTCTATGTTTTATGAGAGAGACCGCTCTAGAGGTGTATATGCTACATTCACATGGTTGGTCGAAGAAGTTGGAGAGTTAGCTGAAGCGATTCTGGATAATAATAGAAAGAGCATCAAGGAGGAAATAGCTGACGTAATAGCCTGGACGCTTTCACTAGCAAACCTACTTGATGTAGATGTGGAAGAAGCTATTAGGGAAAAGTATTACCGAAATGCGGGGTAGTGGGATATAACTCCCACTCCACTGGAAAAAGAGGGGTGAGTAGTTGAGCAATTACTCGGACACCCCACCTTATCTACTGAACAATCTGAAAAGTTACTAAAGGCTTGAATCTCATCTAAGTATGCAAGAATAAGTTTGTATAAAATTCTAACTACACACATTTAGATAACTGTCTGCTTAAAGCTAAGAACGAATTACTAACTCCATCACATGACCTGTGTAGTGTTCTGGAATGGAAATAAAGGGGTGTAAGTATTCGTGTGTAAGTGGGAACTATGTGGGATTCACTGGAAAAGATGGGGTATAGTTGAAGGAACAGTGAGACTAAAATCGAAACTTCGATGCTGAGAATGTACTGGTTTAGAAGCTCTTGATTATCCACTTTTGGTCAGAGCCAGCCAACGCTATTAAACGCGCTAAGCAGGTTACCCATCATTTTACTGAATAACCTCGAGGGTGAAGATTCTAGCTTATTTACAACCCGAAAATTCGATGTTCAACGGGATCTTTGTTAATGCGGATGTGTTATGTTTAGTAGTAGCTTATCAGTTACCGGGTTGCCAGAGACATCATCCTAGTGTTCGTTCCCGGACAGTAGAATTGACTTGAGTTTTCATCGAGTTTGACTGGTCCGATTCCAATCAGTTTAATAAAATAATTGCTTTCGCTACAGTGTTTTAACCACATCAAATGACATCACAGCGGTCAGCAAATCACCTACACACCCCGCTATTTATACTAGGGTCGGTGCTTCAACACCTGTTCCAGAAGGCATACCAATCGCCAAAACTTAGATCACCGTCTCTCAATGAGTAGTTATTCACATGCTTCACTTTCTCTTATATCCGACCCCAACCATCCACCTCTTCATGGCCTCCGAGCCCACATCACAGAGGCCTCCACTATCACCCGTAGCTCGGTGCTCCATGGATTTCGGAAACTCCGGAGCACTACAAACTATATGACTTCCCAAAGTCTAAGAAGCTTTAGGGAACCTCTGACTTGCGGAAGCACCACTTCCCGGTGGAGGATTGCGGTCCGGATAAACATCAGCTTATCCCATGATACTTAGGTACACGCTATAAATCATATAAACAACCTGAGTGAATATCGAAGAGAATCGACCTAATCAACCTCTATCAACAATCGCGTTATTTTAATCTCAAAATTATTACTCGAATTTAGGGACCTCTTTAGATGACCAAGACTCCTCGTCTGGAGCTAGAAGCGCTAAGGACGACAATCTACGAGAGTCAAGCTAGGACAAGTATTTCTCGAACTAGGTGTAAAGACGGACAACCGGAAACCTACTACTTTTAGCTAGAGCAGTAACCGCATATAACACGATCTAAAGCTCCTCGACACTACCTTTACCATTAATCACCGAATCCTTGTAATCTGTTCATATTACGTGACTTCCCGTATTCCTTTCTCCACAGTTATATTATCATTATTTTAGCTTACCTTTCTGACATTAATCAATTCTAAGGAGAATCTCTTATCGTCTATGGCCGCATCAATTCGAGCGGGGATATAGCCAAATTCTATTAACCTCCACGCAGTTACCTCAACATACCTAGTCTTGCCGTCTATAGCTTTATAGTACCTATAAACTTGAGAAACAGTTTTCATTTCACCCAATACTTTTAAGTCAATTATTCTCTCCCCGAGGTTCTCCACAGTCAAATTATGCCAAGTGGCTATTATTTGAGAGTTAAAGAATATATCATCAATTCTTTCCGACTTGAAGGCTAATCCCAACACCTCAGCTATAATATGTAGCGGAGCTTGATTAGTATACACGAACGATGTAAACGTAGTTTTAGTGGATTCGTTTAATGTTATAACCTCCTTACCTATATGGACATATATGTAGTCGAGTGTACCTAATGTGAAGGCGGAGTATGGAATATTTCCTCTAACTCTAAATACTAGAACTATCGACTCGTTTTTAACCTGGCTTTCACTAACAAATCTTTTTAGAATTTCCACCAAGTTTTCCTCTTTAATATTAGGCTCTTTAATATTAGGTCCCGATGAAGGTTGAACCGCGATGATTATGTTATACATTAAAACACCTGAGATTATCAGAACTACTCCTAAGACTATCAGGTCATACCTAACTCTTCTATACTTTCTTTTAGTTATCTGCTTACCAACCTGCTTTTTTCCTTTTCGGCTCACCACATACCTCCAATTTATGTATTACCTCGTAAATAAGTTCCGGTAGAATACAAACATGTTATATACTATTAAGGTGGATGTAGTCACACCGGAACTCTTCTAATTCTAATGACTTCCTCATACTCCTCAACTAGACCGTAAACTAAGACAACTATATCTCCTGCCTTAAGCCGACCACTCGAGATCAAGAATTCATAAAGCTTTTCAAGCCCCTCAGAATACGAGCTAGCCTCAATAACGTATGTAGAGAGCCCCCACATTATTGAAAGCTTTCTAGCAACTTCAGGCTTAGGTACACCAACATACACGGGCACTCTAGGTCTCATAGTAGAAGCTCTTTTTGCCGTAGCACCTTTCATACTGTAGATAGCTATCACAGCTCCAAGGTCTTCAGCTAGTTCGATTACTCCCCTAACGAATCTGGTTCGAAGATCCGGGGCGGGTCTTTCCTGAGTTTGTGGCGGTCCGGCTTCAGCCACTTTTATTATTTTATTTAACCACCGAACTACCTCTACCGGGTATTTACCGACCGCTGTTTCCCCAGTCACCATCAACGCGTCAACACCGCATTGAACAGCCTCGTGAACGTCAACGACTTCAGCTCTTGTTGGAACTGGGTTATCAATCATAGATTCTAGTAATTGTGTAGCAATTATTACCGGTTTTCCGTATTCTCTACTTTTCTTTATAATCTTTTTCTGAAGGAACGGAATTTCTTCAAGTCCTAAGTTCATACCTAAGTCTCCGCGAGCTACTACAACCCCATCAGACTCCTCAATGATTGAGTCTAAATTCTTCAGGGCACTAAGAGTCTCTATCTTCACGAGAATATTGGATCCGCAGTTTAGTTTTTCGAGCAACTTTCTTACATACAAAACATCGGAAGAACTTCTAACGTAACTTAATCCAACATAGTCGAAACCCTCGGAACATGCGAACTTTAGGTCATCTAGGTCTTTTTTGCTTAAAATAGGTAGATCAAACTCCTTTCCCTTCACAATAAACGCCTTCCTAGACGATAGTTCAGAGTCTGTCTGAGCAACAGCATCGAAGTAGCTGTCACCGACTTCTATTATTCTAAATGAAACTCTTCCATCGTTCATAAGCACGATATCACCTTGCGAGACCTCTTCAATCACCTTCTTAGGTATGTCAATTGGCACTTCAATTACCTCCTTATTCTTTAGCGTCGTAAATGAGCCAGCCGCCGAGAACCTAACTATAGACCCTTTTTTAACATTAACACTTTCATCGAGCTTACCCAATCTAAGTGAGGGACCCATTAAGTCCCCTATTAACGCGATATATCTACCACTACCTGACTCAACCTCTCTTACCATATTGATGTAGCTGGTCCACGAATCCCTATCTCCGTGAGCGAAATTTATTCTAAACCCACTAACTCCAAGAGATACCATCCTACTAATCACGTCGCTATTACCAGACGCGGGACCTAGGGACGCTACTATCTTAACATTCAAGCTACCACCAAATCTTATTGTGTACCACCGTTAAGAGTAAACCCCCGGTCTGAGGGATGTTTCAGCATCCACGGTTAGGTAAACAAGGAGCGTGTGTCTCTTAAGGGTAGTCGCTTACCTTTTCGAGATCTTACTGCCGAGTTGAGCCGGCATTGTAGTTTATCGCAAACGCTCTGCGAACCTTCAAGAGTTCTTGCTATTTTTGTTATATCTGCGTCATTCACGATCAACTCGAGCGCTCTAGCTACTTCACAGGCCCTATCATGGTCTAGACCATGCTGTATCAACATGTTTTCCAATACTTCATGCTTCTTCGTAATAGCTCTAGAAACCTCAAGACCGAGCTCACTAATAGCTACTCCTTCAGAGCTTTTTGTTATTAAACCCATACGTAGCAACTTTTTAAGCATTAGGGAAGTAGTTGGCTTCGCAACACCTAGGATCTTTGAGACTTCGATAAGCTTGATACAACACCTTTCTCCACGCCTTATAGTTAGGTATAGTATGGCGAGCAAGTAGTCTACTAATTCCGGAGTTAAGTTATCGGCCAAGCGACCACCTCAAAGCTCCTCCTATAAGTGTTACAGCTAGGCTTATAATTCCTATAGAGAAAGAGGTCTGGGTATTAAGCAATATCGACATTAAGTAACCTAGGATGGATATCAATAACCCCAGAGCGAGAAAGATCTTTAGGTTAACTCGCCTAGCTACACGTAGAGAAAAAACGCTGGGTAACACTATTAGTGCTGTCGCTATTACTGTACCGAAGACTTTTATAGTCGCAGATAGAGATAAAGATGTTGACGCGTACACTAAGTAGTAATAGGCCCTCACGTTAAGACCCGAGACATAGGCTAAATCGGGGTCGAAGCTTATGTACTTAAGCTCTAGGTCGAAGAGGTAAATTATCGACATCACTACAACTGCTACTACTGCTAGATAGATAAGGTCTGTTGGTGTAATCAGTAGTACGGAACCCCAGAGGACGCCTAAAGCTTTAGAAACCCCCAAGGGAGATATGCGCACAAGTCCCCACAACGACCCTACAGCGATGATAGCGGACACCGAAGGAACTACCGCAACTACGACGTCTCTAGGTATCTTTAGCTTGACTAACTCGGCAACCAGGACCGACATGGCCATCGAGTAGAGAAGTATGGTCAGCTGCATGGGTATGAATCCAGTAATACTCTCAATTAATGCCCCTAGGAGAGAGGCAGCAAGCAGTGAGTGCAGTAACTCGTGTGCGAGTATCAGAGTCTGAGAAATTGTGAGCACATACCCGATAGAGCTGAAGGTTAGTCCTCCTAGTATTACGGCGATTAAACCTCCGAGAACTATAGTATCCGGCACCAGCATTAGTCATTCAACCTTTAACGGCGTGATCCTCGGTGAGAATAGTTAACCCACCTACTTCAACCATACTTGGGTAAACCATCTTAAGGTTTTCTGGAGTCAACACTCTCCTAGCGGGTCCGTAGGACAGCACAGTCCTGTTTATTAAAACTATGGTTGGCTCAAAGTAAGTACATGTTGTAAGTTCGTGTGTACTCATAACGACATCCATTCCAAAACTTTTATGGAGTTTTACCAGTAGGTCGATTAGTTCACATTTAGCCTTTATATCCAAAGACGCTAAAGGTTCGTCAAGTACTAACAGCTTAGGCTTTCTAACGATGACACTCGCAATTAAAGCTCTTTGAAGTTCTCCACCACTTAGTTCAGTCAGATACTTGTCCGCTAGGTTCTCTATCCCGATAACTTTAAGGGAAGTAAAAATAGCATGCTCAACTTTTCTATCAACATATCTGGGCGGTCTCCTAGTAGCGAGATAGCCCATAGCCACAAGATCCCTAACTCTCATGAATGGGGTTGGTCTACTCGACCCCGGTTGAGGTAGGTACCCAACAAGCCTAGAGAGCGCTACTCTCTCCTTATAGGGGTCAAATCCATACACTCTCACCCTACCTCTCACTGGTTTTAGGAGACCTACCAACACTTTGATTAGAGTAGTCTTTCCAGCACCATTCGGTCCTAGCAGGAGAGTATAAAATGGTGAGTTGAGGTGGAGTGTTACAGCCTCTATAGCGTACTGACTATCGTATTTAGCGTAAACGTCGAGAACTTCAATCCCGCTTCCTGGAAGCCCCATACGTTCTCACCATAAACACGTACGTTACCAAAACTACTATGGCTACTAGAGGTGGAACGATGGTTATCACATGCAGTTTTGTGGCCCAATTTTCTTGTTTTACTGTATTTACTGTAATTGTGGGAGTGCTTATTTCGAGGGCTATTGCGAGGGAAGTAAGCTCTGGAGCGGTGGTTAAGAGCTTAGATAAGGGTACCACAACTAAACGAACACCTCGTTTGACCAACTCCTCGGCTACCTGGGGGTACGTGATAAAGTCTAAGTCAGACATAACTAAAACATCATATACCACTCCATATTTGTTGATAGCGTCAAGAAGGTCTTTAGTCTCCAAGGGGGCATCGTGTTCGTGTAGTAGTAAGTACGTTACTTCAAGTCCAGCTTCAACGCACGCATATTGGAGTATAGGAGTTACTAACCCCACTCTGATAGTCTTTTCGTCTCTGACTAGGTACTTTATAGTGCCATCAAGTCTTTCAAGGTAATCAAGAAAAACCTTAAGTCGAGACTCATAATAGTCCCTACCCTCAGGGTCTAAAGCTACTAAAGCTTTATACAGCGATAATGCTATAGACCTGAGTCCACTGATAGATAGAAAGTACCCATGGGGGTTGACTTGACCTGTAACTGGGTTGATTAGCATTCTTAACCCGTTCTCTATGTAGTTGCGATAGTTGAGCAGAATCCAGTCGAATACCCCATGCCTATAGATCTCTTCGATTCTCTCTTCTATGGGTAAATGGGAGGGACCGGTCATTAAAACCACCCTCGCATCTCTAAGGAGCGTTATTAACTCTAGGGCTGGTGGTTCGTAGTGGTGCGGATCTGCCCCGAACGGAACTATTGATAAAGCATTTACCCTTTCGCCGCCAACAGCATTAACTACGACCAAAAGAGACGGGTGTGTTACGGCCACGAGGATCGAGCTACTGTCCGCACGTACGAGTTGGTATGGCATAAAAACTGCTGTAATAAGCAGTAGTACCAGCAGCGAGCATCTAATGGAACCATCTCCCACACCTATCCCCAGTTTTATATAATAAAACCACTCTTATAAAGTTTTATACAATAAAACAGTTTTTAACCGATACCCATTCGCGTTGTCATGAGCTACGTTCTTGCCCCGTTTCTACTATAAACACTCTTATCGCGCGTGGTACTCTACGTCAACGCTCTATACCGCATTACTTACTCATACCGAGATATACCTCTAATCAGGGTCTCTAAGGTTGGATGCCTGCTGTACGTAAAGCGACTCTCAGCACGGCCATCAATATAAACGCTAACATTTAAACCCATAACTACGACCCTAGGCACGTATTATCTTGCATAATGATTTACGCAACACTCTTACACTGGCACTAGAGTAGCCTGAGGAAGACGATATAGCCAGTGTGTGCTGTATACAGAGTCCTAGGCCTTAAGGCTTTCGCTGTGGGTTCAAATTCCCTCAATAGAGTCTCAAAAACCCTTACGTCAACGCAACAGCCTGAAGACTCCACGTATTCTAGTAACCTAATTACCTGGTTAACTGTAGGGAGAAAATTTATAACCGGAGCTGACGGGCGTACGACGCTTCTAAGATTTTGATAAACGTTCCACGGGTCTGGAATGTCTATGAAGACAGCATCAAAAGCCCTATCATCAACTTTTTCGATCCCTTGTCGCGCATCGGCCACTCTTATGATGACGCTTTTGTCTAAGCCAAGACTTGATAGGTTTTTCAAAGCAGCTTTTGCGTACTCAGGTCTCATTTCGTAACCTACAACTAGACCCTCGGGTCTAACTATGTTAGCTATGAAGGAGGTCAAGTAACCCGTTCCAACGCCTATCTCAAGAACATAACTGCCGGGACCTATACCCGAGAGGAGTATCATAAGTCCAGCATCCTTTGGATACACGACTTGCGTGACTCTTTTAAACCTTGATAAAAGGTCAAAGTGCAGTGGTTTGAGGATGTAAGCCTTAATTCCGGTACTTAATGAAATCGAAGACCCGTAGCGAAGACCTATAACGTTACTCATGTCTAGAGAACCCTTATCGCTCTCAAACTTTACTCCTCTAGAAACCTTAACGACCTTACGTCTTTTGCTGTCCACATAGACTAATACGTAATCTCCTTCACTAACGACATCAGAGTCCACTTTCCAACACCAGCGTCAAAACCATATGGATCCAATAAATGCGCACTCATAGTTCTTCCACATTGATGCTAGAAAGCCCAGACGATAGGCGGGGAAAACGCTTTGTCTAAAAGCAAAGCTCTTAAGACATCAGCTTCAAATCTCATTGGAGAGCCCAACTCTAAACAAGGATGTTATTATAGACTCGAGTGTTATCGCACAATCGTCTACTGCGACAGTGGAGAAAGCTTAAATAGGTTTAGCTTCAGATTCCGCAACAACTCCGCATTTTACGCCCTAAGTTATCGGAGGCACTTTCTCGAGCTTATACCAAGTAATCTCATCACGCTTTAAAAGTGACTCTAAGTAGCTCGTATCTACATCTCCCTCTATTAGTATGTAGTAGAAGCCGTCTACTACTGAGCTCTCAACGACTTTAATTACTTCGTATTTTTCGGTTATCGCCTTAATTATGTCTGACGCTAGATTTTTGAAGTAAGTCGTGAAGTATACTGCTAGCTTAGGGGTGTTTTTAGGCACCGTATAGACCCACATAACTACTTCTTTTAGGGCTTTAAATTCGTTGGAAAACACTCTCTTGATATCATTATCGCTCAAACCCCTTGATATTTCCTCCATGTTTTCGTAAACCCACGGACACATTAGGGATGTTGATACCTCGAGCGATGTTAGATTTACGAGTATTGGGAACATCTTACAGGAAAGAGGTTTCTCCTTTTGTATTTGGCACGCTCTGCTAGGAATATCGTAAAAGGGACAATAACCGTCTATGATAAAGCGATAAAAACCTTGACCTAGGTTTTTAAAGTTCAGTTTGAGATTCATGAGCTCACCTATTTTAGTATAGTAAAGAACCTCGTGCCACAAGAGTATAGGGCTCTCTCTTTCTTCGGTAAAGAAGCAGCAGTGTACGCACCTGTAGCACTTAAACTTGATCCTCAACATCTCAGGTCCACGTATACGTAATCGCCATCCTCGAGACTAAGGACTCCTCTAAGGTACTTCGAGGACACTACTTCAAGAACGTTAGAGCTATGCCTGGATAGATTCGGTCTTAACACAAGCACATCAATAGGGTTAGCGGCATCCGTACTTATCTTACCTAACCAATACCTAAACCCTCCAAATACGTTACTGCCTGATATAACGCTCTTTATGTATTGAGGCGAGCACCGTGCCTCTATCTCTTCTACCGAGAAACTAGTTCCAATATTTAGAGTCCCTGGGTACGGTTCCTCACCTAGTATTTCTGTCAAGATTATGTAGTATACGTGTTTGTTGACAAACGTTCTCCCAAGGCCTAATCCGCTCATCACCCTACCTCTTAGTCGCAGAAGCTCTCACCTCCCTAGATATTTTATCTGCTAGATATGTCGGTTCCGGGAGTTCGTGTTGTTTAAAAAGTGTTTTAGAAAGAACGCGTAAGTTGTTTAAGCTTACTTTATGCCCAATACTAATGTAAAGCTCCTTTTTACCTCTACTCAACACTAAACCTCCCACAAGGTCTCCGACAACTACGAGCCTTTCCTCGCCCAAGCTCTCCACTCTCCCGTAGAGCAAGCTCTTAGCCACTCCAACAGAAGGCTTATCCAGGACGACACCCACGTGAGACGCTATTCCAAACCTCCTCGGATGAGTGACGCCATGTCCATCTACAACGAGTAAATCCGGTTCGTGGTCGAGAAGTTCGCAAGCCTTAATCAATAGAGGGGCTTCCCTGAACGCCAGCAAGCCGGGTATATAAGGCACTCTAACCTCTCCTTCGACTACTACGTATTCTACGAGATCAAGATGAGGATAGTTGAGTAGTGCTGCTACAGCTATCCCCCTTTCCCTAGAGTAGCTTACATCTAGACCGGCCACATACTTAACTCTAGAGAGGTCTGTCTCGGATATAACCAAGTTTGACGATAGTTTTTGCTGGAGTCTCTTTGCTACCTCAGCATCGAACTTCGTCAATTAAGCTACCGGGTAGAATTTTTCGTACGACTTATCGCGGGATATGACGGCGACGTCGACTCCGTCTCCCGAAACGGCGTCTCTACTTATTGCTGTTCTTACAGCGTTAAAGACCAACCTCTCTGCTTCGCTAACTTCTAGGTCTTCCCTATAGCCCCCTTCTATTATACCTATAGCTATTGGTGCACCTGTTCCTATAGCAGCATAGCTATCTTCTATCAAAGACCCTAGAGGGTCCATGACAAATAAATGCGGCCCGGTCTCATCTATTCCACCGAATATTATCTCCGAGAGGAATGGATAGTACTTATACTGATATAGTAATGTTGAGAGAAGTTTTGCTGCCCCTTTAACACTTATTGGATAACCTAACCGGATTTCATAGGACTTAATCTCAACTGCTAACCACCTACTGATGGTCTGTATATCAGCAAAAAGGCCTGCGAGCGCCATCCCAAATCTATCCGCTAGCAAGTAAACCTTCTTACCGGCCCTACTGACTACGTAACCACCGTACGAGACTCTCTTCTCGGCGGCAAGGACGACAGCATTCCGCAGTCTCAGGCCTACTGCTGTTGCACCGGTGCCTAATCTATCGTAGCCCATACGCCTCCCCAACGAATAGGGGGTTGGACATTATAAGTAATGCAGACAGTGGGCCCGCGGGGATTTGAACCCCGGACCACCCGGTCTCCCATGAGGTCCAATATGAGCCGGGCGCTCTACCTGGCTGAGCTACGGGCCCCAAAACCATTTCTACCTCAGTTTTTAAGCGTTAGCTAGATAAAGCTTATTTCGCTCTCCACATAATACTACTCCAGGGCCGGTAGCTCAGCCCGGAAGAGCGCTCGGTTTGCACCCGAGAGGTCCCGGGTTCAAATCCCGGCCGGTCCACCAACCATCTCCACATCACACGCTACACTAGTATATTCCACGAAAGTGGAGAACTTAGCTCTTCATGTTAGTGTGTGGTATTAGCTTCACTCATGCGATGGCGGTAGGGATGCACTACTCTGCGGAATCTTCGGCTAAACTATTCAAGTTAACTGAGTTGGCAATGTATTGTCAGTAGCAGGTGCGTTATTAAACAAGCTCAACGGTTCCTGGGGTCAAGCGCTCAAAACCTTCCCAAGCTAGTCAAGCCTAGGTGTATGGTTTGGGAGACGTTCAGCATCCTTGAGCGAGAATCGGAGCCTCGGCCTACGGATCCTACTCGGCAGACATTTTATATTACGTTTCTCGATTTTAGAAATTCTTCCTGTATGTTTAGGAGCTCCTCGACGGTAGAAGCTCTTCTGTACGACTCTAATAATTCTCTATTTAGGTATAGGAATGTTTGCCCCCACTTAAACTGAGAAAGTACGTTTAGCGATTCTTCTATGAAACCGGTAATGTACAAGGCCGCGGCGATAGCCTCTGCTGAACTAAGTAGCGAGATACTCCCGTAGTTTACGGGGTTGCCGGCGATGAGTGCTGGCAGAATCCTCTTCGGCCCTCTCCACCTTTTGCTTAAGTTTTCCACGAACTCCATGTCTCTTCTCCACGAAGAGTCTATAACTGCTATACCGCATTTCCTTACTAGCTCTCGATCCTGGGGAGAAAGCACTTTACTTGAATATATTGTGAGTAGTACACAGCACCTCGGTAGCTCACTAATTCGAGCTCTTTGGGCAAGCCCTTTTCTAACTAGTTTAAGGGCAGTAGACTTTCGTGGGTCGTCGGACCCGTACCTCAATACAAACAGCTTAACATTCATGCTCCAGACCTTACTTACACCATGAAATTAACTTCTTCGATAATTTAATTAGCTATAGTCACACTATGGTAGGGGATCGCCTACCGCTCCATAAGAGTAATCCTTAAAATTCTCAAACTCCCTTCTAAAGGAATGGGGGCACGAGCGTGAGCGAGGAGGAAAGGGCGGAGATGGAGGAGATAGTGGAGGATGTAGAAGAAGCTCCAGAAGCGCTAGAAGAAGCGCCACCCGATTTTGTTGTCGATGTTAACGGACTCGAGATTATGATTAGAATTAGCGACTTACTATACGAGGCATCTCGCGCTAGTGAACCGGCTAAATACATCGAGGAGATAAGTAAGCTAAGTAGTACGTCAGTAACAAAAGAGAGAAAAAAGAGAGAAAGAAAAGCTACTAAAGAGAGAGAGACAGCAAGAAGGAAAAAGAAATCAAGTTGACCTCCCAACTTATTGGATAGTAGAGCTACGTAGCAGTAACCCCGCTATCCTATAGGTTTCGAACTTAGTTTCTAGTTTACGCTTTAGTTACTTTCAAGCGCATTTGCGTTAATGAAAGTAGAGACTAAATCAACTTAACTATGAGAGAGTAGAAGAGAACTCCGAGAATCTGCTTTTAGGTTTAGTGTCGGTTTATATCGATTGACAGATGCAACAGAGACATTTATGGGCGTCTCAGCGTAGACCGATGTGTGGTAACTGCCGACGAGACAGTGAGCCCCACAGGGAGGCTCCCACAGAGTTGCCCGGCATCGAAGTATTGAAGCCCCTCCGAACTCTTCCACTTCGGCTAGTGCCCATGTGGTGCGGAGTGAGGCGGTAAGCAACAGCCTTGTGAGAATGACATCAAAGCAGGACCCAGTCTCATCTTAAATTTTATTAAAGTCGACACTCACTACACGAGCTTTCGGCTGGTTTGAGATAGATGGCTTTTAGTGAAGGTGGGGGAATTATGGAAGTAAGTACGTCAATGGCAATTTCCAGAATCAACTATAGATTGGTAGAAGCACCTAATAAATCAGCTCTGGCGTCACACATCACGTTTCAGAAATACCAGCTATCATCATTTGGCCTCATGTCGGATCTTTCTTGCTATTACTTGAGTATACCTTTCTTCTTTCTTTCCTCCTCGGGTCTGACCTTGACTATCCCCATGAACACCGCGCAACTAACGCAGTAACACCTTGTGACCGGGTATTTAGCTATGATCGATCCTTTCTTCTCCAACTCATCAGCTAGTTGAGGATCCACTGGTGAGTACCATTTGGTTACGCATATAGCTTTATCCTCTGGTACGAGCCTACCGCATTGATCGCACTGTACGGTCTCAACCGACCCCTTACTCCCTTTCCTTCTGCCCCTACTCTCACGCTTTTTTGGCAAGGGATGCACCACAACCAGATAGCACAGAGCTTTAAAAACATTAGGTGTAACCGCCACTGACAGCATTGGCCGCGGGGGCTATTAGTATAGAAGACCGGAGGGGCCATACCTCCCTCTAACGTGTAGGGTTGGGCTTTCGGGTATCGACAATATAAGACCCTAGACCAGGTATAAACACTAAAGCATAGAATTGGGGAAGCGATGTAAGCTTGCCTAAGATTTTTTCATAAAGATCCGCATCGTCGGGAGAAACTATTTTTGCTACATACCGCGCCGTAGAAATCTCAGGCAGGGAGAATGATATTAGCGTTGCTGCGTTTAAAAGTAGCTCTCTAGGAATACTATTGACGTCCTGTGTTATAAGTATGGATGATATACCGTATTTTCTACCTTCTCTAAATAACTTCGATAAGGCTCTCCCCTTTCTCAAGAATCTGTGTGCTTCGTCGACGACCAAAACGAACTCTCTCCCAAGGTCTTTGAATGTATGGTA
This sequence comes from Sulfolobales archaeon, assembly GCA_038832865.1. Classification (GTDB taxonomy): domain Archaea; phylum Thermoproteota; class Thermoprotei_A; order Sulfolobales; family NBVN01; genus DRZP01. The sequence goes on along the minus strand of JAWBJE010000001.1, from coordinate 90,877 downwards.
GAGTTCATCGATGGCTATCTCGGATATTATAGTGGCCACTCCACTACTCAATCTCGAGTAATCGACCACCGTTACACCATTTACGAACTCCACTATGCTCTTACCACCGGTTTTTAGAGCATTTCTCAACTTCTCTAGGTATGGTACAAGAGAGCGGACGACAAGTTGCGGAACTCCGAGGTCTATCTCTCCATAAGAAGCCCTCCAAACGTATTCGAGAAGGTAGTCAAACCCTAAGCCTCCATGAGCAACTCCGTACACTTGCGATAATGCCTTCGAGAGAGCTATCCTCTGAAGGTTTCCGAGAGAGTATATTTCCGATATAACGTCAGCCACAAACTCCGCCCGAGTCTTAGGGTCCTCTTCGTATACTCGGAATATGTCTACAGATAGCTCGGTAGCATCAACACACTCGCACTCCCCGCACTCACGACAATACTCACCATGCGCGTCGAAGACGACGACAGGCACACCTAGAGCTCTAACTTGGTTAACTAAGTGTTTCGCCAGTGTGGATTTACCGGTGCCAGTAGCACCAACGATCACGATATTTCTATTAAGTCCTTTCTCAAACGGTATTAGAAGCTCTCTAGTTCTAACTCCTTTAATAACTTCGACCACCTTGCCTGCCTTCAAGAAGCGGTTTCTGAGATGCGCTTTAGTTGCACCATCTAGATACGGGAGAACGGCCAGTACCGGGAGAGTATATGGTGAAAGCAGCGATAGCAGAGCCAAAACCACTAAGCTAGCTCTGGACGCTGCCGCAGATATGTAACCTTGAACTATATAAACAGCGACAGTAAGGGCCAGGATCTCGGCTGATGCCCCCCTCTTAATGAGAGCACCAAGAGGGGTTTCTAGTGGAGCTCCTATTAGGCCGACAATACCAGCACCCACTAGAGAGCATCCCAGCGAAAACACGATGTAGTAGTAGTTGGTTGGGGTCCACATCTTAAAATCTAGAGGGCCTTTTTTTCTTAAGAAGTTCATCACTAGGCCGAGAACATACGAAAACAAAAAGGACGCGAGGAGCTCAAAGCGAGAATATGTGGTTATAATCACTGCTATGAGTAAAGCCTCGATAAAGACTATCAGCACATTCCTCAACTTGCTGACAAGAAACCCGCATACTGCGACTACAAACGGTACCAGAGGTAGATAGTTGAGCGTGGTGTGAGCTGAAACACCCAAGGATATTCCAATAACTATATTTAAAACCGCTATAGCGACCGCAGTTATTACTTCAGATATGTACATCAAGTGATACTCACTACTAAGGTATTAAAACTACAACTCTACGTGCGGTCGAGAAGCGGTAGTCCTAAACGCTACTCTAGGGGAGGAGCCAAGAGCTTTCTAGGCTAAGTAGTTGGATGTGCTAACTACGGTTCATCACGACATTTCTCGTCTATATTCGGTTCTAGCTTTAGGTGTTATACTCGAGCTAAAGGAAATGGAGCCGCGGCCGGGATTTGAACCCGGGACCTCCGCCTTACCAGGGCGGCGCTCCACCATGCTGAGCTACCGCGGCCCCTAATACTGTTACGGATAGATTTAAATTGCTTTAGTATGGTCCATAGCACCAGGATTACTTTTAAGCTCACGCATACCACTCTCTATGCCACCTAGCAAGGAGTCTAACTCGCATACCACATAGGCAGATCCTAGCGAGCACCCTCTCTATCCCTCGGCGAGGTACTACTCGATGCGCTTTTAAGCTCTACGTGCTTTTAAGCTCAGCAGTATAAGTTGGTTGGGCATACGGGGGTAATACTAGCCCTAGACAGTCTACCTGACGCATGCAGAGAACTAGAGTGTTTAGGTAAGCTAATCTCAATGTTCGATGGGGTTAAAGTAGGCTTACCTCTGCTTCTCAGGGAGGGAACTAAGCTACTAAGGGACATAGCTAAACTAGCTCAGAGGGCTGGTGTTCTAGGAGTTGCCGACTTTAAGCTTGCCGATATCGGGGATATTATGAGTAGCTCTCTTGAGGCGATAGCGGAACTAAGCTATAGTGTAGCTATAGTTCACGCATTTGTAGGTGTTCGTGGGGGTTTAGAGGTCTTAGTAGATAAGGCGTCGAAGCTAGGCGTCAACGTGGCTCTCCTAATTTCGATGAGTCACGAAGGATCTAAGGAGTTTTACGATAAACACTTTAACGAGTTCCTGAAGATGGCCAGAGAGCTCGGTGTTTGGGGTGTCGTCGTTCCAGCAACTAAACCTCACCTCATAAGTGAAGCAAGGACCGTGCTTGGAAACTCCGCCAAGATTCTTTCACCTGGTGTCGGTGTTCAAGGAGCTAAATACGGGACAGCCATATGTCATGGGGCGAACTACGAAATAGTTGGTAGGTCCGTAGTTAGGGCTCCCGACCCATTTAGAGTTGCCGGGGAGGTTATAAGCGAAGTCGAGAAAGAGGTGAGAGCTTGCCACACGAACTCTGTCTAGAGGCCGTGAAATTAGGGTTAATAAAGTTCGGCAAGTTCAAGTTATCATCGGGCATAGAGTCATATTACTACATAAACTTTAAGGAAGCCACTATGGTACCAAGCTACATTAAGAGAGTAGCATACGAGATGGGGTTAATGGTGCGAAAAGAAAGTGTTGACGCACTCGTTGGAGTCGCTGTAGCTGGAGCGTTGATAGCCTCGTACGTGGGAGCCCTATTCGATATGCCGGTAACTTTCGTTAGGAGCGAGCCGAAAAACCATGGTTTAGGGAGAGATGTTGAGGGAGACGTGAGGAATCTGAGGGTCGCTATAGTTGACGACGTCTTAACTACCGGAGGCACTATAAGAAGAGCGTACGAGGCCCTCATAATCTCCGGAGCTATCCCAGTGCTGGCTGCTGTAGCCTTTAATAGGCAGCAAGGCGGTGGAAAGCTCGTAAAAAGTTTAGGGTTGAAGCTAGTATCTCTCTGTGATATAGCTAGTTTAGCTGGTGAGGCACTAAAGAGGAATCTGATCTCTAAAGAGCAATACGACTTAATAATGTCTCAGGTAGTTGAAGATTGAGCTACATACCGTCTAAAGTAGTGTCCAACGAGCAAGTCTATGGGAACTACTACATCCTGGTTGTCAAGACTCTTCGTAAGCTCAGAAAGACGCCACTACCACCACAGTTTTCGATGGTTTGGGTTCCTGGGGTGGACTTAATACCGCTGAGCTACGCCTACTATGAGAATGGATTAGTTAAGTTCTTCTACAGGGTTGTTGGCGAGGGAACCAAAAGCCTATCTCTCAGGAAGACGGGGGACATTATTGCCATTTCGGAGCCTATAGGGCGGGGTTTTATAGAGGTCAAGAAACCTGTGTTTTTAGTAGGCGGCTCAGGCATAGCACCGGTACTCTATTACACTAAATACCTCGAGAGCTTTGATGGAATATGGGGTGTCAAGCACGGAGAGCTAGCAGAGGCTCTAATAACGAGGTTTCCAAAGCTGAAGGTTTTAGCTGTAGCTAGTGAGGACTGCACTTTCGGTTTCTGTGGTAAGCTCACAGACAACTTAGACAAGTTGAACCTAAACAACAACAGGATAGTTCTCGTATCCGGGCCTACAGAGATGGTTAAAAAAGTGTGTAGCTGGTTAAAAAGTCGTAACATCAAGTCTGGACTCGTTATAGCTGAAGCGCTAGTGAAGTGTGGTTTAGGAGTCTGTGGCAGTTGCGTGATCGGTGGGATTCTGCTCTGTAGAGACGGTCCCGTCGTAAGGTGTGAAGCGTTTGATTGAAAAGTTAGAAACAAGAGTAGCCGGCTTACAGCTAGCACACCCGATAATGAATGCTAGCGGCATATTAGGGTACCTACCCGAGCATGCCGACCTCATGGCATCCTGGGGAGTATCCGCTATCGTCTCAAAGACTTTCACTAAAGAGCCTAGAGAGGGCTACAACCCTCCTATAGTGGTTAAGTTGTACTGTGGGAGCCTTCTTAATGCTGTGGGTCTATCCAATCCGGGTAAAGCTGGTTTAAGGCCTTTCGTTGAGTCAGCTAAGAAGCACGGGGTTCCAGTAATTGTGAGTGTTGGTGGTATTAGTGTCAACGATTTCACTGAAGTAGCTATAGCGGCTGAAGAGGCAGGCTCCAGTGCTATTGAGCTGAACATGGGCTGTCCTCACTTCAAGGGAGGTGGTTTAGAGCTGGGTAGGGACCCCGCAGCTGTGTTCAATATAGTTAAAGAAGTATCCTCGGCGGTCAAAATCCCGGTTATAGTGAAGCTAGGGTTGTCCGATAGAATTGTAGATGTATCAGTCAAGGCTCTTGAAGCAGGAGCTAGAGCTCTCACACTTATAAACACGGTCAGGGGGATGGTTATTGACGTATACTCTCTTAAGCCTCTTTTAACAAACGTATACGGAGGACTCTCCGGCAAATCTATTCACCCGATCGCCGTCTGGGCAGTTTACTCGGTCTATAAGGAGACTCTAGCCGATATTATAGGTGTTGGTGGGGTATTCACGTGGAAAGATGCGGCAGAGCTAATACTCGCCGGCTCGCGGGCTGTCCAAGTGGGTACAGCGTTAGTGTATCGGGGACCAAATGTAGTAAGAAATATCGTAAGAGGACTTAATGTATGGCTAAGAAATGTGGGGGGACGAGCTCTACACGATTTAGTTGGGGCAGCACATAAACGTTAAAGCTCAAAATTCGTTGTCGATACCTAAGAATTAGCATCGGTGATTAACTGATTCTAGGAGGTTATAAATAATCGTTTCCTCTAATTAATGGCGACAGACGTATGGGTAGACCGAGGCTATACATAGCCAGCGAAGACGAGATCGTCAGCGGTAAGATCACGGACGTGTACTTCATTAGGGCTAAGAGAATCTTAGAGGCTAAGGGGTTAGATAGGGTTAGGGTTAGAATGGAGGTTCACGTCTCCGACCTTCCTAAAGGCTACGAGTGGGCGGTCTACTCAGGTCTAGAGGAGGCTCTGAAGATACTGCAGGGTAAGCCCTTAGACGTTTACTCTATTCCCGAAGGGACTCTAGTCAGGTCAAACACCCCGGTAATGCTCATAGAGGGTTCTTACGCTGACATGTGTCTGTATGAAACGGCTATTCTTGGGGTCTTAAGGCACACTACCTCTATAGCCACTAAGGTAGCCAGGGTGAAAAAACTAGCTTCAGATAAAAAAGTCATTTTCTTCGGTTTAAGAGCTCTTCACCCAGCAATAGCTCCCGCTGTAGATAGAGCAGCATTCATAGGTGGAGCTGACGCCGTATCTGGGGACTTTAGTCGTGAGTACCTAGGGGTGAACCCCGTTGGGACGATGCCGCACGCCCTCATAGTAGTCTTTGGGGATAACGTTGCGTCCTGGAAGGCCTTCGATGAAGTTATCGAGCCGGAAGTACCGAGGATAATGCTCGTTGACACGTTCAACGATGAAAGAGTTGAAACCCTCCAAGCTATTGAGGCCTTAGGTAGCCGTTTATACGGTGTCAGGCTTGACACTCCAAGAAGTAGGCGCGGAAATATGAGGGAAATAGTGGAGGAGATCAGATGGACTCTCAAGGCCTTAGGGCATCCCAACATAAAAATAGTCGTTAGTGGCGGCATAAACGAGAGGTCTATAGTTGAACTAAGAGATGTAGTAGATATGTTCGGTGTCGGTACATCTATCGCTTTCCCACCACCGGTTGATATCAGCATGGACGTAGTCGAAGTTTATCGCGATGGCACTTGGAGACCGGTAGCTAAGAGAGGCAAAATGCCGGGTGCCAAGAAGGTTTACAGATGCGGAGTTTTAGACTACGAGGTCACTCTATGGAATGAAATACCTTCAAGGTGCTCGGAAGACATTCTACTAAAGTGGTTGGAAAACGGCGTATTAGTCAGGGACTACCCCACTCCATCTGAGATACGGAACTATGTTCTCGACCAACTCAAGGAACTTCCGGAGCCTCAGGCTTTATAGCATCGGTAGCAGACAGACGTAAAGAAGCCTCGGTTTTTTAAATAACGCAGCCTTTGAGAATAGCATTGCGGTGCTGGGAATGGTCACCCTAGATCAAGTAGAGAAGTTCCTAGGTCAAGTAGTCAGAGATGAATATGGCAGAAACTTAGGTAAGCTAATTGCCGTATTCGCTGATGTGTCGGGAAATGTTGAAGCGGTGGAAGTAGCTGTTAACGACTATGAACTCGTTAAAGTCGAGGCAAATAGAATAATGAGAGCTCCAGATGCGTTGATAGTGCTTCCCGAGTGGAAGGCTATAGCTATAGATGTCGAGAACAGATTAGATAGGGTCAAGAAGAGAATAAGGTCTCTCGAAGAGCTTAATAGAAAAGGTATGATACCTGCGCATGCATATGAAGAGATGAGGAAGAAACTCGAAGCAGAATTTAAGAAGATAAAAGACGAGTCAAGTAAGCTGAGGGAGGTACTTAAGAGCAAGATAAACGAGCTCGACGACCAAATCATTAGGTACGAGAGAGCTATAGCCAACGTTTACGTGCTATACATGAGCAACGAAATAAGCGAGCAATCATACAAAGCGTCCATGGACTTCATGAGAAACGCTAAGAGCAAGTGTTTGGATGAGAAGAGAGACGTTGAGAAGCACTTAGAGTTGCTGTCGAAGCTAGAAGCGGAACCAGTCGAACCGCAAATAAAGGCAGTACCACCCCAAACGCAAGTCTCAACACAATCCCAGGCACCCATACCTGTGGTGATCGTAGAAGAATCTCAACATTAACCCAAGGTGCCTTAAGTTGAGTGTTTTCAATTTTATGAGTTTCTTGATAAAGAGGTTTACAAGCGATAAAAAGGGGAGGCAGGTAGAGCTCTCAGATCTTATAGTGAGACTTGATATGATACTAAAGGAAGTGAGAGACGTCACCGAGAGACTAATAAACAGGTATAAGGACTTAGTTAGAGAGGCCCTAGTAGCTAAGTCTGAAAAGAAGAACGAGAGAGCATTAGTTTACGCTAATGAAGCTTCTCAGGTTTCTAGATACATAAAGAAGGCTATGATCACTGAGATGATCGTTGAGCAGGTTAAGCTTAGGCTAGAAACTCTTGGTGAAGTAGCTGACATAACTAAAGCTTTAGCCAGCATATCGTCGCTACTTCACATAGCGAGAGACTATGTAAGTGATATAGCTCCAAATCTAGCGATAGGTCTTGAGCTTACTATAAGTAAAACGAGAGAGATAGTAGCAGGCACGTCAGACACTATCCCGGTTAAGGTAGAGGACGCCCTCGTTATATCTCCAGAAGCTAGAGAGCTGTTATCAAAAGTCGAAAAATTGGTCGAAGAGAAGCTGTCACAGCTTCCAGAGATACCTCCGGAACTCCTTGTAAGTAGGAGTAAAAACGTGAGCTTTATCGAGGAGACCCTCAAGAATAAAAACGCTGTTGGAGGTGAGGCAGTTTCGGTAGCTAAGCCGAAGGCTGGAAAAGTCGGCGTTACGCGAGAGCAAATAGCGGACTTCATTCTGAACGTAGTACGAGAGCGCGGAGGCTTTATAGAGGTGGGATACGTGGCTGAAAAATTGGGTGTAAGTAGGGACGACGTAATTCAGACTTTACTAGACCTAGAAAAGCAGGGGAGGATTTCAATAACTTACCAAAAACCGTAAGAGCAAGAGTTTAGGTGAATTACTTTGAGTTCGACATCTCTAACATATCTAGAGGGCTTAGCGCGCAACTATGCTGTAAGAGCGGTTATGAGCGACAGAGAGGGAAACTACGCTGATGCCATTAACTACTATAGGAGAGCCATAGAGGTTTTAGAAAAGATCTTACAGCTATATCCAGACCACAGCCTTAACAGTATATACAAACAATGGATAGGAGAGTACAGGAGGAGAATATCAGAGCTTGACAGCTTGTTGGGTAAAGTGAGGATTTCCGTCGGGGGAGGACCAGAGGCTTCGGAAGACCTGGACGGGTTCTTTAAGGTTGTTGAAAAAACCGGTGTAACCTTCGCTGACGTTGCTGATATGGAGAGCGTGAAGGAAGCTATTAAGGAGTCTATAGTATTCCCGTCCAAGAGACCAGACCTCTTTCCCCTGGGGTGGCCTAAGGGAATACTCCTCTTCGGCCCTCCAGGTTGCGGTAAAACGTATGTGGCGGCGGCGGTGGCCGGAGAAATCGACGGTTACTTCATTAGTGTAGATGCTGCCAGCGTAATGTCCAAGTGGCTAGGTGAAGCAGAGAAGAGGGTCTCTAAACTCTTCGCTAAAGCGAGAGAGTTAGCTAAAAAAGGGAAGCCCGTAGTGATATTTATCGACGAAGTCGACTCTCTCTTTGGAACCTTTGAGACAGAAATAGGTGGGGAGGTTAGAGTTAGAAACCAGTTTCTGAAGGAAATGGATGGTCTTGATAGTAAAATAGACCCAAGACAGCTCGTCTTCGTTGTGGCGGCAACTAATAAGCCGTGGAGGTTAGATGAGGCCTTCATAAGGAGGTTCCAGAAGAGAATTTACGTTTCTCTCCCGTCCAAGGAGGCTAGGTTGGCCATACTCAAGATGTACACCAAAAGCCTTAGGCTGGACCCGTCTGTAGACCTAGAGAGGCTATCTGAGATGCTCGACGGGTATACTTCAAGCGATATAGTCGATATAGTAGTAGCGGCCCACATGAGGACAGTCCGAGAGCTCTTCGAGAGTGCCGGAGGTAAGGGAGAGCCTAGGCTAATAAGGATGGAAGATTTTGCTGAGGTAATTAAGCACCGAAAACCTAGCGTCAACAGAGAGATGATAAAGGTCTACGAGATGTGGCACGAGAGGTATAAAGCACTGTAGCAATTTATACTAAACCACCTATAAAATTGCATTGCTACGCAATTTTATAGGTAGTATAACAAGAGACGGTGGGACTGTGGAGCCGAAGATCTCAGTTTCAAAGTTTGATGGAAGGGTAGAGCCCTTTAGTTTAGAGAAGCTTAGGACATCCATCTATAAGGCTCTGAAAGCTGTTGAACTCGAGAAGCACGTAGATGATATAGTGAAGGATGTTCTATCCGGCATACATGAGAAAAGAGAAGTTATAACCTCGCAGGAAATAGCAGACAGAGTAGAGAAAGCACTCATAGAGAGAATAGTAGTCGATGAAAGATTCGAGCTGGCTGCCAGAAGGTATCTGCTAGCCAGGATCTACAACCACGTATACGGCAAAAACGCATGGAGGGAGTTCAATGCCGAAGACATGACTTTAACTTATGCTTCCTTGAAAACCCTGGTCTCAAGGTACCTAATTAAAGATCCTGTAACCCTAAGGCTACGGGAAACACCATCTCAGCTCTTCTGGAGGGTGGCAAGCTACGTAGCGAGCGCTGAGAGACCGGACCAGAGGGACTATTGGACTAGAAGGTTTTACGAGATTATGTCCTCACTAAGGTTTCTACCTAACTCTCCAACATTAATGAACGCAGGTAGCAGACTCGGCATACTTTCTGCCTGTTTCGTTATTCCGGTACGCGATGCGATATCAACCGAGGAGGGAGACGGAATTTACGACGCTCTCAGAGCTCAGTCACTAATCTTCCAGCAAGGCGGCGGATGCGGGTTTGACTTTAGTGAATTAAGGCCAGAAGGAGATGTAGTAGCTTCAACTGCGGGCGTAGCGAGCGGTCCACTCTCCTTCATTAAGGTGTTTGACGTTAATACTGAGATAATAAAGCAGGGAGGCAGAAGGAGAGGGGCTAACATGGGTGTTCTCCACGTGTGGCATCCAGATATCGAGAAGTTCATACTGTCTAAGTCCGGCAAGCTCAAAGATGTAAACCTGCAGAACTTCAATATAAGCGTCGGAATATATGATTACTTCATGGAGTCCCTTATAAAGGGACAGAAGGTCCCTCTTATAAACCCGAGGAAGACTAGCCTCACGAAACTAAACGACTCTAGATATTATGCCATAGTCAAAGCTAGACACTATATGAGTGAGGAGTGGGTTCAGGAGGTGATACTGAAGGAGCTCGAAGAGTGGGGATGGTCGGTACCTCTGGAAAAATCTATACTAATAACTATTGATGAAGCCATTCTAATAGCTGAGGCTGAGGGAGCTATAGTTAGGTGGGTGGACGCTGGAGAGCTGTTTGATTCTATAGTGAAATCAGCCTGGGAGTCTGGAGACCCCGGCCTCCTTTTCATAGACACTATAAACAGGCGCCATCCAACATGGTACCTAGGAAAGATTAACTCCACAAATCCGTGCGGTGAACAGCCTCTGCTTGAATGGGAATCTTGCAACCTCGGTAGCATAAACCTCGAAAAATACGTTGTAGAGAATTCGGGAGGTAAGCCGGTGATAGATTGGAAGTCTCTTGCTGAAGACGTTAGCACAGCTGTTAGGTTTTTAGATAACGTTATATCGGTAGCTAAGTACCCATTAAAGCAGTTGCAGACCGCTGTCGAGAGAACGAGAAAGATAGGACTAGGAGTTATGGGGTGGGCCCACATGCTGATAAAGCTAGGGATAAGATATGACTCTCCAGACGCTTTATACCTAGCTTACCATATAGCGGAGTTTATTGCTTATTGTGCCTATATGGCCAGCATAGAGCTCGCTAAAGAGAGGGGGCCTTTCCCAGCGTGGGACCCCAGGCTTTACAAGCCCCTCTGGCAGACCGCATTAAAGATCGACGATCTGTTTGCTAGAGCTGGTTTAAACCTCAGCGAAGTATCTGATAGAGTAAAGGAGCTAGTGCTCAGTAGGCCTCCCGTTGATTGGAGCTTGGCCGAAAACGCCATGTTCACGCATGGGTTGAGGAACGCTACCCTACTATCTATAGCGCCAACGGGCACTCTATCGATAATAGCTGGAACGTCAAGCTCTATAGAGCCTATATTTGCGCTGGCGTTTACCAGAGTAGTAACCGTAGGAACCTTTATCGAGATTAATAGGCTGTTTCTTGATGCTTTGCGGAGGTACGAACTAGATGAGCAAGAACTAGTGAAATTAGTAGCCGAGTCCGGAACCATAGCCCACAACCCCTATTTCCCGAGGAAACTCAAAGAGCTGTTTAGGACGGCCCACGACGTACCGCCTAATTACCACGTATATCATCAAGCAGTGTGGCAGCAATGGGTTGACGCTGGTGTTAGTAAGACTGTAAACATGGTCTACGAGGCCACTCCGGCAGACGTTATGGAGACATACATATTGGCTTGGAAGTTGGGTTGTAAGGGAATCACTGTATATAGGGACAAATCCAAGTCAAAGCAGGTAATATACTTCGGAGTCAAGATCTCAGAGAAGACTGCTGGTGAGAGAAGGGAGGCACTTAAAGACGAGAGAGTTGAGGCGAGACCCGATAAATTCAGAGTAACGGCTTACGTGCTCAAGGAGGGAGAGGTCGGGGGCTGTACTACCTGTGAGTACTAGAGGGGCTGTACAACGGTAGTCGACTACTAAAATCGGATGCGGGAGTTCAGGGGATAGTTGATGAATATCGGTGAAACCCTGTTTGTGAATCACTCTTCCTTGAGTACTCTCTCTAGGAACTTCTTTCTCTGCTCTTTTATCCAGGACCTTATCGATACCTCGTAGATCAAGTCTACGAACTGCTCTTCGTAAGGTAATCCTACGAACGCTATCTGCTTGTTTATAGCTACCGCAGGAACACTCATGATGTTATACGAGTCAGCTATATCAGGGTTTTCATATGCTTCTACTATATCGGATATCACCGCCCTGTTGCCAGACTTGTAAGCTTCGTAAGCTATCATGTTAGCCATGAGAGCTACGTAAGGACAATACGGACATGTCGGTGTTACAATTACCTCAACGTATACGGGTGCTTTAAGTTCGGAGATCTTCTTAATCGATCTCTCCGAAAGACCAGAGTCTCCCGTGCTTAACCTAATGATTGTCTCAATAAGCCCTCTGAGTTCCTCACCAGCAGGCATCCCAGTGTATTTTATATGTCCTTCGATCATAGCTATAGACGGGATTCTCGAAATTCCGAATCTTTCAAATAGACCGTTGCCGGTTCCTCTCTCAACAACTACGTAACTAAGTAGAGGTGGACTTGAAACGCGAGCACTGGCACTAGCTAGAGCCTCGACTAACTTGATGGTGTTATCGCAGTATCTACACTTCTTTCTATCTTTCTCTACAAACACGTAGAGAGTGACCGGGTTCTTCATCTCTTTTAGAGCCTCCGCTATCGACTCTATATCGTCAGGCGAAAAAGACACCTCAAACATCTCATCTACGTTAAACACCCATCTCCCGAAAACTACATCGACGACCTAGGTTATAAGCATGATGAATAACCTAGCTTACGAATAGATTGACGCAATGGGGTCTTTTAAGACCTTAAAAGCATCGTCCTTATCGCAGTTACACTTTTACCTAGAAAGTAAACGCGGGAAAGCAGGGCTACGAACTCGATGAAGCTGAATTTTTGCTGTCGGGAAGGAGACATATAACTCTTGTCGCAGAGGTTGACGGAGTTTTGAGCCCTGCGACCTAGTCAGATGAGTGCGCTTGGAGCGACCACAGTGCCTGTTTAATACTTGAAAAGACCATAGAATATGGATGAGTAGGATGGACTGGGAAAAAGTGATAAAACGCTTAAGCACTTTAGCTCTCATAGAGATAGACCAAACAAGAGCGGAATCTCTTTTACGCGACTTGGAGAGGATAATAGAGATGTTCAATAAAATTAATGAACTCAATATACCTGAGGAGGTAGAACCTCTCTACACCACATTTTTTAGCGAGGTCAACTTAAGAGACGACCTAGAGTCCGAGTCTATGGGGATCAGAGAACTAGACCCCGCCGGGGAAAGGCTTGAAGACAGGTACTTGAAGTCTCCTAGAACTCTGTGAGAGCATGCTTCCGCCTCAGTGCACTCAGGTAGCATCTATACCGATTAGGACTCTAAGAGAGAGAGTAGCGGAGGACCCGGACTTTCTCTTTAGGTATATAGACGAGGTTTATAGCATTATCGAAAAACACGAGCATAAACTCAGAGCTTACATAACCTTGAGACCAAAGAGTGAAGTAATAGGAGAAGCTGAAAAACTGTTAAAGTCTAAAGAGATCGGACCACTAGGGGGAGCTCTTGTCGCGGTAAAAGACAACATAAGCACTAAAGGCATTAGAACAACGTGCGGCTCTAAGATGCTTGAAAGCTACGTTCCACCTTACGATGCGACAGTTGTATTAAAGATAAAGGAATCTGGGGGCATAATAATAGGCAAGACAAACATGGACGAATTTGCTATGGGGTCTACGACTGAGAATAGCGCTTTCTACCCAACACTAAATCCCTGGGACTACAGTAGGGTACCAGGAGGTTCTTCTGGAGGTAGTGCTGTAGCTGTAGCTGCTTGTGAGGCTACTGTGGCTTTAGGTTCTGATACTGGCGGATCCATACGGCTTCCGGCAGCATATACTGGCACCGTTGGCGTAAAACCCACCTACGGGCTAGTTAGTAGATATGGACTCATAGCTTATGGCAGCAGCTTAGACCAAATAGGCCCTATCGCTAGGTATGTTGAGGATGCTGCCGTAGTCCTTGACGTTATTTCAGGGCATGACCCCCGAGATTCTACTAGCTTAAGAGTAAGGACTGCGCACTTTAGTGATTATGTGGTAGATTATCCACTAAAGAATTATAGAATAGTAGCGATTGAGGAGATGGTCAGCGAGGGAGTAGATGGAGGCATCATGAAAATATTCAACAAGCTGCTAGAAAAACTCGAGGGTATAGGCTTGATCGTAGAGTTCAAGAGAATGCCGCTACTACGGTACTCTCTACCAACCTACTACATTATTGCTATGGCTGAGGCAAGCTCTAACTTAGCTAGATACGATGGCTTGAAGTATGGAGTCAGACTTGATGTCGAGGGTAAGCTATGGACAGATGTCTACAAGAGGGCTAGAATGCTCGGTTTTGGAGACGAAGTTAAAAGAAGGATTCTAATAGGGACATATGTTCTAAGCGAAGGTTTGTACGAAGGGTACTACCTTAAGGCCGCTAAGGTTAGAAGGCTTCTATACGAGGAGTTCATGAAGTTGTTTAAAGTATACGACTTAGCTGTCTCTCTAACGTCTCCCATACTGCCGCCTCGAGTGGGTGAAGTCGTCTCGGACCCCATAAAGCTCTATAGTTTAGATATAAACACTGTTCCTATAAACCTCGCTGGACTTCCAGCCATAAGTGTTCCTGGAGGTTTTGTGGAGGGTTTACCCGTTGGTATACAGATCTTTGGTCCACCCCTTTCTGAGGGCTTCATACTAAATCTAGCTAGAGTTATTGAGGTAATAAGAGATGCCTGATGGTGTCGTAATAGGATTAGAGGTTCATGCTCAAATAACTTACTTAAGGACAAAGCTGTTTTGTGGATGCTCAAGTAACTACAGAGAGAGCCCACCTAACACAAACGTGTGTCCAGTGTGCCTCGGCTTACCTGGGAGTCTACCAGTCCTCAATAAAGCGGCTCTCGAGAAGGCTATAGCGCTGGCGTTGGCACTCAACTGTAAGATATCCGATAAACTGCTCTTTGTGAGAAAGCACTACTTCTACCCAGATCTACCCAAGAACTACCAAATATCCCAATACGACAGGTACGGTCTTACACCCATAGCGGTAAACGGTAAGGTGGCTATAGAAGTCGACAACGAGGTTAAGACTATTAGAATTAGGAGAATAAACATAGAAGAGGATACTGGCAGAATAGTATACCCGGAGAGGTCTGTTCTTGGAAGTAAGTACGCTTTAATAGATTACAACAGAGCCGGGGTAGCCTTACTAGAGATAGTTACGGAGCCAGATTTTCGCTCGCCCAGAGAGGCCAGGGTTTTTCTAGACAAACTCAGTTCGATACTTGAACACCTCGAAATAACTGATACATCGCTAGAAGGAGCTATAAGAGCGGATGCGAACGTGTCTGTAAATGGTGGTTCTAGGGTGGAGATCAAGAATATCGGCTCACCGAAGGATTTGGAAAAAGCCCTTAACTACGAGATCGCTCGTCAATTAAATATAATTAAGTCTGGTGGTACTATAGAGAGAGAGACTAGACACTGGATAAAAGAAAAGGGAATTACGGTGGCGTCTAGAGCTAAAGAACTCGAGGGTGAGTACAGGTACTTTCCCGACCCAGACTTACCTCCCATACCCATAAGTAAAGGTCTTATCGAGCTCATCTCAAAGTCTCTACCGGAGTTACCCGATTCTAGAGCTAGAAGAATCGTTAAGGAGTACGGAATCAGCGATTATATCGCCTCAGTTCTTGTTCTTCACAAGAAGCTGTGCGACCACTTCGAACATTCTTCTAAAGTATGCGGAAACCCAAAGCTTATATCATCACTTTTAGTCAACGACCTACTCAGATGGGTAGATGAAGCGGGAATACCGCTAACCGTGGGTATTAATAGACTTAATACCGACAGGTTGTGTAAGCTCGTTCAATACTTTAGTGATGGACTAATAAGCATTAAGCTACTAAAAGACTATGTGAGGTTAATAGTACTTGAAGACATAAATCCCGAGGAACTCGTCTCGCGAGGGCTCACTACTATCGGAGAGGAGGGAGAGATAGAGAAAGTAGTAGATGAAGTATTTAAGGAAAACCCTAAGGCTGTGTTAGACTCTATTAAAGACCCTAAGGCTATAAATTTCCTCGTGGGTCAAGTTATGAGGAAGACTAAGGGTAGGGCTGACCCCAAACTCGTCAACGAGATAATCAGAAGGAGGTTAGCTGAATATGGACTTAAGTAGGTACATCGATAAAGCCCTCAACGTTGTTTCGAGCCCATCATCCCTTAAATCAAGGCTGGAGGATTACCGGGAGGTTCTAGCTAGCTCGATAGCAAAATACGGAGATATAGTAACCTTTAAGGATGAAGTACGATACGTCTTCGTGGGGGACCTTCACGGAAACCTTGAGGACCTCAGGAGTGTTTTGAGTAATTACGATGAGGAGCACTTGAAGAGCGGTAACATCAAAATGGTTTTTCTGGGTGACTATATAGACCGCGGCGAAAACCAGCTGGAGGTGCTTATTACTCTACTAGAGCTTAAGGCAGAGTATCCAGACTCGGTTTTCCTGCTCAAAGGAAACCACGAGGGGGTAGACTTAGTTGAACCTTCACCACACGATTTCCCGGACGAGCTCATATCACGTTATCTAATCAGTGAAGGACTAAGCATTTATGAGCTCTTTGTTAGTAACATATTTTCAAGGTTACACCTAGCGGCTTACTTCAAAGACTTCTTCCTAGCACTCCATGGAGGCTTACCTACGGCAACATACAAGAAGACGCAAAGCGTGAGGGAGTATCTGTTAGGTTCGATGTCGAGACCTTTACGTGACGTGGTAGTTGAAGTGTTATGGAACGACCCCATCGAGTCTAACGATGAAGCTCAAGAGTCTCCAAGAGGGGCTGGCATGCTCTTCGGGCGGCCTATCACAGAGTGGGTGGTAAAGACTTTTGATGTAAAGCTCGTAATAAGAGGCCACGAACCGTGTGCTAAAGGCTATAAGTTCAACCACAACGGGAGGGTGATTACTCTCTTTAGTCGAACCGGTCCACCCTACTATAATACCGTGGGAGCGTTCTTGGAGATAGATACTTCCGCTAGGGACTGGTATAAGTTAGTTAAAGAGCTCCGATCAGTTAAGCTTATAAAGAGCTAATCTACGTCGACTCGTCAGTAGTCCGTGAGACTTGGGGTAACGCTTTTTATTATAGCCCATTTCACAAGCACGTAGGTTTCGACTCGTAGACCAGGGACCTCCTTGCTATGACCTCTAGGTAGTTCTCGGGTAGCACAACTTTTCCCTCCTCGTAAGGAAACGCGTATGGTAACTCGATAGTTACCTCATATCTTCCTACTTGGACGACTAGCTTAAGTCCGAACCTTATGTCTAGAGACTCCAGCCTAACGCCTTCTAACATCTTTTTCAGCACATAGGCCGCACCAGCGATAGTCAGCTGGAGTTTGCCGAGGTTTCTCGCCTTAGCCTTTGAGGTGAGCTTAGAGGTTATTTCTCGGAAGGTCCTCCCTCTAGGCGGGTGTTCTCCCATTATTCCTCCGATAATTACCGAGTCGGCACTCATTAGGTCCTCAGGGGTTAGGGTCTCCCGAGCTTTTGGGTCTAAGACTATTGGATGCCTCAAGCTATCATTAGCTACTAAGTCAATCACGCTAACTTCAACGACATCTGCTCCCAGCTCCTTGAGGGCGTTCCGCGTTCGTAAAGACTTTACGTTAGTAAAGAGAACACTATTTTTGAACAACTTCACTACGTAACTGTACTCACACATTAACCACGGAGATAGGCACTCTTCTAGGTGTTCTATCACTACCTTCAACGTCTCCCAAAGGATATATTACTGTTTTAAGTCTACTAGTTGGGCGAAGCGTTGAAGCTCCTTGCCATCTCCTTTGCGATGTTGCTGGTATATCCTCTAGCGTTTAGTCACTTTAACATATGCTTCGGCTTTAGCAACGGACTCTGTCGATACCTAGGAGAAGTAGAGAAGTGCGTCGACGTTTTGGTATACTCTGCTGGCGTTGCTAAGATGGGGGGAAAAGTCTTGGGGTACCCTATTGAGGTTCTCCTAGCAGTAACTCGCGGGAGCGGTGCTGTCTTTATTCACGCCGAGCCTTTAGTTGATGAGACGTTCATGCTCTTTGCAAGAGTTGCCGCCCTAGTAGCGTCTACAGCAGTCGGAGCAGAGTTCTATAAATACAATTATTTTGTTTTAATCAAGTCACCTACCGCCAGAGCGCAGGGTCCATCGCTTAGTGCCGCTCTTGGAGCAGGTTTCGCACTAGCGATTCTCGGGGTTAATGTAAGAGAGCCCATAGCAATTACGGGCATTTTAATGCCGGACGGAAGTATAGGTCCTGTCGGACACTTAACCGAGAAAATCGTAGCGCTATCATCCCTAGTCAAGAAGGTTTTTGTTCCTGCTGGCAACTTGGTCTCAGTAGTGATTAACGGGACGGTAATGAGTTTAGCAGATTTTGGTAGAACTCTAGGTCTCGAAGTAGTCGAAGTACATAGTATCGACGAAGTATTGAAACACCTCGGTATCGGTGGCACCCTTATTAGGCAGTATGTAGAGGAGCCGCAGGCTTCTAGTAAAGTAATTAGGGAGATGGAGGACTACCTAAGTGAAGCTATCAAGAAAGGACTGGCCGATGTTGCAACAGTATGCGATGAGAGAGTTGCTAGTAAGCTGGCAACAGAGTTCGAATATATAAGCAGAGAAGTATTAGAGAAGCCGTTGGTAAGGAATTCGACTTACGCCGTAGGGCGGTTGTTCTCGCTGTTGGTGAGAGTAGAGACGGAAGCGTGGAACTGTAGTATAAGAAAAGGTTACAGCAATCTAGGCACCCTCGCTAGTAGGGCCTTGGAGAGGTTGAAGTCTGCCGAAAGCGCTTGCTACTTCTACTCTAAGACCAGCAAAATATCGATTGGAAGCGCCATACCCATTTCCACAGCGTGCTGGTTCTTACTAGATTCATGGGAGGAATTCAACATGTCAGCATCATCTTCTCTTAGTCTTGAAAGAAGGATTTTCGGATTAGTTAAGAGTGCGCGCGTAGCCGACGCTGTCTTTGTCGCTCTCGACCTGCTGAGCATGAGTGACGGACTTTCCGGTGGGGTAAACCGCCTAGAGGTAGATCTCAAAAGGCTCCAGCTACTCTTAGACTATGCTTCCGCCCTAGTGGACAGTCTCGGTGAGGTAAAAATGCCCGACCTACTGCATAATCGGTCTGCCAGCATACTGAGGCGATATCTCCATGTCGGGGCTTCGCTACTAGCTTCCAACTCGGTTATGTCATTAGTGTACGTCCTCAAAGTCTTACATGAGCTTTTATTGAGGACCTACTACAGCCAGTACGCAGACCTTCACTACGTCACTGAGATTTCCCGGACCAGAGCTACCGCTTTTGCTATCTCCTCTGGTGACCCAGCTATCTACGCCCTAATGAGGCTTGGAGACAGCTGTGTAGATTCTTTCGAGGACCTAACCGACTGCTCGGGTATATACTTGAAGGCTGCTACCCTAGGCTTCGTGCTTCGTTATCTCTTAATGAGCGAAGCAGTAAGCTCCCAGAGCTATGTGCGGCAACTACTACCTGCTTTAGCAGCTTCCGCGGTCTCCTTTATAGCTGTAGTTCTACTTCTTCGAAAAGTTCGAGTATTTTCCTCGCGGACTTCGCTACATCTTGGTCTACAACGACTAACTCAACCCCGCACTCGGGTAGCCCGTAGATAACGCACCACTCAGACGGGGCTTCGGCGATAGCTGGAAGAGCCAACAGGTCTTCCTCTCCATCGATCAGTATTAGCGTGCTCTCCTTTCGTTCGGCTTCTCGTATCGCCTCGAGTATCTTCTCAACAGCACCCTGACACACGTGAGACCGAGGGTTAGAGCTTCTAGCTACCCTACTAAAGTACTCAGACACTATCGATTGAGTCCGAGTTCTCCTCGTTACCCCGTCGATTACGCACACCCTGGGCACGTACCCGGACTCCAAGAGTTTCAGACAGGCGAAATCACCAACAACGACCACTTCAGAACAATCCTTTAGTAAGTTGAGCAAGCTATCGGTGACGCTCTCTTCACTACCGCAAATCTTTATACCGAGAAAACCTCGCGCGAAGGAGTCTCTGAGAACCTCGGGCATCTTGAGGCACTTCAGCCTACTGTCCCCGCTAAGAGCTCGGTAGAGCTATAAATTAGCGGCATTCTCCCGGGATGACAAGTTCGACTAGGTTATACAAAAATGCGTCCACACATAATACAAAAAGTAAGGAGGCATACATGGTCTCTCTCGGCGTATAGCTTATAAATCCGCTAGGTAAGGAAATATACGGCCGCAACCTCCTGGCGGCGGCTGGACCGGACAGGGGGCAGAGCCCCACGGATGAAGGAACGCCTCCGGTTGCGGCAACACACAATTAAAATGAACCAATGGGGACCCGAATAAATCGGGGGAACTAACCCCGAGATATTCGGGTCCGACAGGGGCTACCCAGACTACGCAATAGACCGACCGCACACTCCGCGGCCTTGCGGCCGCGACTCCGGTTGATCCTGCCGGACCCGACCGCTATCGGGGTGAGGCTAAGCCATGGGAGTCGTACGCCTCGGTTACCGAGGCGTGGCGGACGGCTGAGTAATACGTGGCTAACCTACCCTCGGGACGGGGATAGTCCCGGGAAACTGGGGCTAATCCCCGATAGGTGGGGACTCCTGGAAGGGGCCCCACCTAAAGGGCTCTGTGGGGATGTCCGCAGAGCCGCCCGAGGATGGGGCCACGGCCCATCAGGTAGTTGGCGGGGTAACGGCCCGCCAAGCCTATAACGGGTAGGGGCCGTGAGAGCGGGAGCCCCCAGATGGGCCCTGAGACAAGGGCCCAGGCCCTACGGGGCGCACCAGGCGCGAAAACTCCGCAATGCGGGCAACCGTGACGGGGTCACCCCGAGTGCCCCGAAGAGGGGCTTTTCCCCGCTGTAAAAAGGCGGGGGAATAAGCAGGGGGCAAGTCTGGTGTCAGCCGCCGCGGTAATACCAGCCCTGCGAGTGGTCGGGACGGTTATTGGGCCTAAAGCGCCCGTAGCCGGCCCGGCAAGTCCCTCCTTAAAGCCCCGGGCCCAACCCGGGGACGGGGGGGATACTGCCGGGCTAGGGGGCGGGAGAGGCCGGCGGTACTCCCGGGGTAGGGGCGAAATCCGTTAATCCCGGGAGGACCACCAGTGGCGAAGGCGGCCGGCTGGAACGCGCCCGACGGTGAGGGGCGAAAGCCGGGGGAGCGAACCGGATTAGATACCCGGGTAGTCCCGGCTGTAAACGATGCGGGCTAGCTGTCGGGCGGGCTTGGAGCCCGCCCGGTGGCGCAGGGAAGCCGTTAAGCCCGCCGCCTGGGGAGTACGGCCGCAAGGCTGAAACTTAAAGGAATTGGCGGGGGAGCACCACAAGGGGTGGAGCCTGCGGCTCAATTGGAGTCAACGCCAGGAATCTTACCGGGGGAGACAGCAGGATGACGGCCAGGCTAACGACCTTGCCCGACGCGCTGAGAGGAGGTGCATGGCCGTCGCCAGCTCGTGTCGTGAGATGTCCGGTTAAGTCCGGCAACGAGCGAGACCCCCGCCCCCAGTTGCTACTCGGTCCTCCGGGGCCGAGGCACTCTGGGGGGACTGCCGCCGTAAGGCGGAGGAAGGAGGGGGCCACGGCAGGTCAGCATGCCCCGAAACCCCCGGGCTGCACGCGGGCTACAATGGCGGGGACAGCGGGACCCGACCCCGAAAGGGGGAGGTAATCCCTCAAACCCCGCCGTAGTTGGGATCGAGGGCTGCAACTCGCCCTCGTGAACGCGGAATCCCTAGTAACCGCGCGTCAACATCGCGCGGTGAATACGTCCCTGCTCCTTGCACACACCGCCCGTCGCTCCACCCGAGCGGGGATGGGGTGAGGCTTGCCTAGCGGGGTTACCCGTTGGGCGAGTCGAACCTCATCCCCGCAAGGGGGGAGAAGTCGTAACAAGGTAGCCGTACCGGAAGGTGCGGCTGGATCACCTCCTAGCCGTAGAGTGTGCGGTCGGTCTACGTGAGTGTCTGGGTAGCCCCTGTGAAGCCCGGGAGGGTTCTCCCGGGTGGATGGCGCGAACTCAATGAGCGCCGCACACAGGCCCGACGAAACAGCACCACTCACCTAGGAGCAGTCGGCAGAAAGCCGCCCGGTGGATGGCTCGGCTCGGGCGCCGAGGAAGGGCGCGGCAAGCGGCGATATGCCCGGGGGAGGCGCAGGCAGCCGTCGAACCCGGGATCCCCGAATGGGACTTCCTACTGCGGGGACAACCCGCAGTGCTCGGGAAACTCGGGCGACCGAGGAGTACCGAGTGGGAACCCCCCGAACGGAAACATCTTAGTAGGGGGAGGAAGAGAAACCAACACGGGATCCCCTGAGTAGGGGCGACCGAAAGGGGGAGAGCCCAGACCAAACCCGCCGGCGATGAGCCGGTGGGGATGTGGGGTTAGCGACTCCACGGCTGGGGGTTCGACCCCCGGTGAACCGACCCACGGTAGCCGAAGTGGGCTGGAAAGCCCCACCGTAGAGGGTGATAGTCCCGTAGGCGAAACCGTGGGGGTTCACGCCGTGGAGTAGAGTACCACGGCTTGGTTTTGCCGTGGGAAGTTGGGGGGCACCAACCTCCAAGGCTAAATACGTCCCGAGACCGATAGCGAACTAAGTACCGTGAGGGAAAGCTGAAAAGCACCCCGGAAGGGGGGTGAAAAGAGCCTGAAACCGGGCGGCGAAGCACGGTGCGGCCCAAAAGGAGTGATGCCCTCCGAAGGAAACTCGGGCGACCGAGGAGTACGAGGAGGGTGGACCAGGGTCGCACCGTCCGTCTTGAAACACGGGCCGGGGAGTTCACGGCAGTGGCGAGCTTAAGGGGGTGAACCCCGAAGGCGTAGGGAAACCGACAAGCCCGCAGCGACCGCGAGGTCGCGAGGGGCGGGGTCCGAATAGGGCCCGGAGTCACTGCCGTGAGACCCGAAACCGGGCGATCTAGGCGGGGGCAGGGTGAAGCCGGGGGAAACCCCGGTGGAGGCCCGAAGGGGTGCTGACGTGCAATTCGCTCCCATGACCCCCGCCTAGGGGCAAAAGACCAATCTAGCCCGGTGATAGCTGGTTCCCCCCGAAGTGCGTCTCAGCGCAGCTCCGCCGGAGGTAGACTGCGGGGTAGAGCTACGGATTGGGGGCCGCAGGGCGAAAGCCCTGCGCTCCCAGTCCAACTCCGAACCCGCAGTCACCGTAGATGGCGGAAGTGGGGCTCCCCGGGGTAAGCCTGGGGGCCGAGAGGGGAACAACCCAGACCGGGGTTAAGGCCCCAAAGTGCCGGCTAAGTGCCAAGCCCAAAGGGCGTCCGCGGCCTAAGACAGCGGGGAGGTGGGCCTAACAGCAGCCATCCTCTAAGGAGTGCGTAACAGCTCACCCGCCGAGGCCGCGGGCCCCGAAAATAGGTCGGGGCTTAAGCCGGCCGCCGAGACCCCGGGGCGCGACCGCCTTGCGGTCGCGATCCGGTAGGGGGGCGTCGAGGTGGGGCAGAAGCCGGGCCGTGAGGTCCGGTGGACCCGCCTCGAGTGCGGATCCCGGCGGTAGTAACAGCAAAGAGGGGTGAGAATCCCCTCGGCCGGAAGGACCAGGGTTCCTCAGCAACGGTCGTCAGCTGAGGGTTAGCCGGCCCTAAGGCAGGCCGTAACTCGGACCTGCCGAAAGGGAAACGGGTTAATATTCCCGTGCCGCGGGGGTAGGTGCGGCAACGCAAGCCCGGAACCCGACGCCTCAGGGTAGGTCGACCGGAGCTACCACTCCGGCTAACTGCCCGAAGGCCGGGGAGTGCCGTAACGGCGAGAACCGGCCGAAGGGGGGAATGGCCGCCCGTTAGGGCGGTTCGACCGAGCCCTGGGGCCCTTGAAAAGGGGTCCGGGAACGATCCCCCGCGCCCGTACCGAGAACCGACACAGGTGCTCCTGGGTGAGGAGCCCAAGGCCTGTGGGGGCTAACCCGGGCTAGGGAACTCGGCAAATTGGCCCCGTAACTTCGGGAGAAGGGGTGCCTGCGGTTCTGCGGCAGACCCGTGGAACCGCGGGCCGCAGTGACTAGGGGGTCCTGACTGTTTAATAAAAACATAGGTCCCCGCTAGCCCGAAAGGGTGTGTACGGGGGCCGAATCCTGGCCACTGGCGGTACGTGAAGCCGGGGTACAACCCGGTGAAGCGCCGCTGAAGGCCGGGGGTAACTCTGACCCTCTTAAGGTAGCCAAATGCCTTGCCGGGTAAGTTCCGGCGCGCATGAATGGATCAACGAGGGCCCCACTGTCCCAGCCCGGGACCCCGTGAAGCCCACGGAGCCGGTGCACAGGCCGGCATCCCCCCGTAGGGAGAGAAGACCTTGTGGAGCTTTACTGCAGCCTGGCGTTGGTCTCCGGACCGCCGTACGTAGCGTAGGCGGGAGGCTGTGAGACCGCCCTTCCGGGGGCTGTGGAGCCGCAAGTGAAACACCGCCTACGGCGGTCTGGGGGTCTAACCCCGGGGTAGCCCGGGGGACAGCGCCAGGTGGGCAGTTCGGCTGGGGCGGCACGCCCGCGAAAAGATAACACGGGCGCCCAAAGGTCGGCTCAGGCGGGTCAGAACTCCGCCGTAGAGTGCAAGGGCAAAAGCCGGCCTGACCGGACCCTTGACAGTAAGGGGTCCGGCCGGGAAACCGCGGCCTAGCGAACGCTCGTGCCCTCCTTGGTGGGGGCCGGGCATGACAGAAAAGTTACCCCAAGGATAACAGGGTCGTCGCGGGCGAGAGTCCCCATCGACCCCGCGGTTTGCTACATCGACGTCGGCTCTTCCCATCCTGGGGGTGCAGCAGCCCCCAAGGGTGGGGCTGCCCGCCCATTAAAGGGGAACGTGAGCTGGGTTTAGACCGTCGTGAGACAGGTCGGACTCTACCCACGGGGGGTGCGGGCCGCCTGAGGGGAAGGCGCCCCTAGTACGAGAGGAACGGGGCGTCGCGGCCTCTGGTCTACCGGCTGTCCGGTAGGGCATAGCCGGGCAGCTACGCCGTGGGGGGTAACCGCTGAAAGCATCTAAGCGGGAAACCCTCCCCGAAAAGAGGCGGCCGTCTCCTCCCGGGTTTCCGGGAGGGGCGAGGGCACCCGTAGAAGACGGGTTTGATGGGGCGGGGGTGTATGCCTGCCGCTCCCAATAGCCCGAGGCTGGCTGCTCAGGTGGGTGGTGCTGCGTTTTAGGGCCTGTGTGCGGCGCTCGCTAAGCTTAAATTTTCTTAGCCTGACTCTTCTCAGGGAGTGTTGAAGGTATTCAGGAGAGCGTACCTAGCTCTAGTCAAGTACCTAGAGGCGGCAGCGGGCTTTATCTCGGATGACGAGATCGAGTCTCTGGTTAAAACCCTTGAGCAAGCGTATAGAGACAATAAGAGGGTGTTCGTCGTCGGCGTAGGTAGGTCGGGTTTGGTTGGTAGAGCTTTCGCTATGAGGCTGATGCACCTGGGGTTCTCCGCCTACGTGGTCGGTGAAACAGTGACTCCAGCCGCTAGAGCCGGTGACCTGCTAATAGCCATCTCGGGCTCTGGGCGGTCGGCCGCTGTTGTGGCTGCCGCTGAAGTGGCCAAGAGCTTGGGCGTAAAGGTGGTGGCACTCACATCGTATCCAGACTCACCACTGTCGAAGGTAGCTGATATGGTCGTACTGATCCCCGGGAGGACGAAGGTGAGCCACGAAGACAGGTGGGAGGTCAGGCAACTCCTTGGGCTTCACGAACCACTAGCTCCCCTGGGGACGCAGTTCGAGCTCGTAGCCCAGGTGGTGCTGGACTCGATAATCTCGGAGCTCATGGAGAGGCTTGGAATCGATGAGGAGGACTTAAAAGAGCTTCACGCAAATGTGGAAGCCTGAAGCCCTTCGGTATCTATGCTACCCGAGCTACAGCATGGAGTGCGTCGAGAGGAGGTTAGCCGAACTCAGAAGTCTCGGGATAGTGGGCGTGAGTAGGCTAATCGGAAAGGGACACTCTTCTACAGTTCTCGAGGTACTCCTATATAACGGAGTCCGAGCAGCGTTGAAAGTCCTGAGGACGGACTCAAAGAGGGGAGACCTACTGACGGAGTGCGAGTTAGCAGAGAGAGCTTACCCACTAGCTCCAGAGGTCATAGAGTGTGGGGAGCACTACATACTGATGGAGTTGGTAGAGGGAATATCGGCGGCGGAGGCCGTGCTCAAAGCTGAGAGAACCACCGCATTAGTGCTTAAGGTAATCTCAGCGGGAAGGGGGCTGGATACGCGACGGATAGAGCACAGAGAGCTAAGTAGGGCAGATAAACACGTACTAATAACGGTAGATGGTAAGGTCAAGATCGTCGACTACGAGAGCGCAACGACTTCTGAGCGCCCCAGGAACGTCTGCAGACTGACCTCGTGGTTACTACACAGAGTACTGCGCGTCAGGCTAGAGACCGGTGGATTACTCGAACTGCTTAGAAGATACGGAAAGGCGGACGAAGGAGAGAGAAGAAACCTTTTTCCAGAGCTCGTAAAGCGGATAGCCTTAGTCGTCGACAGTGTAGCGTGAGGTTTAGACTCAACGTGAGCTACACCATCCCATCGAAGACTCGTCGTTCGACGGCACGAGCACTTCGTTGCGGGTTATCCCTGTTACGAGCTCACTCTCTCTGAGTTGAACGCTGCAGCTTAAGACCCAGTTAGCAAGGGCGAAAAGATTTAAGCCATAAGAGAAAACTACACACGACGGTGGGCCGGTAGCTCAGCCTGGAAGAGCGCCGCCCTCGCACGGCGGAGGTCCCGGGTTCAAATCCCGGCCGGTCCACCATGTAGGCCCTTCAGGTACTCCAGACGCGTTGGAGCCTACACACAAAGCTGTGCCGAAGTCGCATCCAGCTGACTCGCCGCTGTCGATACCCATAATGCTCTAGCCGTACACGCTTACGAGAACTATGGCTAGGAGTAGCCGATACAGGGGTTTGAGCTTGAAAGAGCTACGCCAGGTGACGGGAATAGCAATCGCGCTAGAGCAGTTATGCGTTATTTCACGCGCGCTTGTCCGCAACTCTCCGAGAGTCTTCAAGACCTAGAGCAGTTTCTTCAACTTACCGTAGTTGCAAGACTGCGAACCTCATCTACCGACGCTTAGGCTTTAAGCAACGTTCTTGGTGTCAAAAGGTCGAGTAAGCTCCTTTGCTCATGGAGGATTATTTAAGCTTCAGACCTCTCAGTATTCGCTATGGAGGCTCCTTATTAGTCTCTAAAGCGTGCCCTCTCAAAGAACCTCGATCCAACCTACTCTTAGCCGTTCACCCAGCACTAACGCAGCATTCTCGTCTTTTCCGCCAAAACACTCTCTAGCTCTTCTTCTTGTGTTGGTTAGCAGTAGTCAGTCCCTGGAGAGCCACTCCACAACGAAGGTGTCTTTAGAGCATTATTCGCAGGTGCGGGAGCAGTGAAGAGGTGGTCTGCAGACCACTAGCCACCTTCGGAAAGTGGAGTGTCAACGGTGTTGAACATACGGTCGGAGGGCTTGAAGCTCTGCGCTCAACCGAGCTGAGCAACCTACTCACAGCTACGTACTGTTCCCTCGATTTTTACATGCCTGAGTCCAGGCACAGAGCTGAACCCAGTACACGCGGGAATGTAGCTCCGAACCTCCCCAGAACCCTCGTCTTTTAAAATAAGACGGGGAGGAGGTCAGACCACTAAGGTTTCCCCAGGACTTCAAACCTCGGAGCTGGCTCTACACTGAAACGTGAGTCCTCTGGTGGGGGCTCATACTCCCACCGCAAGGCTTTAAGGGAACTCTGTCAGAAATATATGGCTGTCTCGAGAATAGACTTAGGGTGGGACGTGAGATCATATCTGCTGTTTCTGCTACTAGTGCTCATGGCTCTGTCGCTCAACGAGTATACTGAGACTGTAGTAGTCGAGGTCACAGATATAGTCGATGGTGGGACCGCATCTCTCGTTCAAAGAGCCGTCGAGAGACTGCCCTCGGATGGACTTCTAGTTCTCTATTTAAACAGCTATGGGGGGTACGTATATTCTGCTGACAGTATAGCAGAGCTCTTAGTCACTCGTGGTGTAGAGTGCGCTGCTTATGTACCACCCGGTGGGAAGGCCACTTCAGCTGCAGCGCTCGTAGCAGTAGCGTGCGGCAGAATCTACATGGCGCCCGGCTCTGTGATAGGTGCTGCCAGACCCTATCCCGACGACCCTAAGGCGGTGAACTACGTGGCTTCCCGCTTTAGGGCTCTAGCTTGGAGAGCTTACGGAAACGAAACGAAGGTGGATATAGTCGTGAGATTTGTAACTGAAGCTCTAACTCTAACAGATGAAGAAGCTGCGGCACTCGGACTAGCTAAGAAAGCTCTCTCTTTAGATGACGTAGTTAGAGACTTAGGAGCTCCGGAGCCCAGTAAGATATTTAGAAAAGATCTCTGGGATAGAGTTCTCTCCGTAATATCCGACCCTCTGATCTCTTCGATCGCTTTCAGCCTTGGGGTTTTTCTAATTATAGCTGAGGTACTAGTAACAGGGTTTCAGGGCTACGCCATAGCTGGTGTACTACTAATAGCAGCAGCTCTTTACGGTATGAGCGTGATACCACCGGACCTTCTCGTATTAACCCTAATGCTTTCCGGTGCTGTATTAGTGCTCGTAGAATTCATGAGCCCCGGACTCCAAGGCTTCGGGATAGCTGGCCTCATATTGCTCACTCTAGGATTGTATATGAGCCTAAAAGGGAGGCCTGTCCCCACGATAGAGCCCTCAGTAGTCGGAGTCGCTATATCGCTCGGATCTCTAGGGGCTTTCCTATGCTTTATAGTTTTTAAAGCAGCTCAAACCACCAGACTCAGAAAGCCTAAACTCAAGGAGGTTCTCGTAGGCTCTATAGGTATAGCCAAAACAGACGTAGGACCGGCAACTCCTGGTGTAGTTCACGTTAGGGGAGAGGAATGGTCGGCCTACTCCGTTAGTAACACGATCCCCGCGGGTAGCCGAGTCGTTGTTAAAGACGTAAGAGGACTTTTTCTGTACGTCGAGAGTGTTTCAGAAAAGCACGAGCAGTAGTTAGCACCAAAGCGAGAAACGACGAAGACCCCTTACTAGGGAGGATGAGTAGTCTGTTCTCAAGTAGCTACTGAGGCTTTCGGTACAGCTGGTCTCTTTGTCTATATCGGGTATTTACATCATCAGGTATTATTTATTTAGATCCCATACATATTACCTGGGTGAGCGTTTGGACCTATTTACCTTGATAGTCTTAGCTATAGTGGTGATAGTTATAGTATCGATTATCGCCAGAAGTGTCAGGATAGTACCCGAGTACGAGAGATTAGTGGTTTTCAGGCTCGGCAGGATGATAGGTGTTAAGGGCCCCGGACTAGTGGTTCTTGTCCCTATAATAGATAGCGCGATCAGGGTAGACCTTAGGGAGTTTGTAATAGACATCCCACCGCAAACGTGTATAACGAAAGATAACGCACCAGTGGATATAGACTTGCTTGTCTACATCAAGGTATTCGACCCGGCCCTTGCGGTAACCTCGGTTAGCAACTACATTACTGCATCGACCGGCATAGCCATGACTACTCTTAGAGCAGTAGTTGGGGACCTTCTCCTCGACGACGTCTTAGCTAGGAGAGAGTACATCAATAGCACCTTGAGAGCGAAGCTGGACGAGATTACGGATAGGTGGGGAATAAAAGTCACTTCAGTCGAGATAAAGGAGATAAAGCCTCCAAGGGACGTCCAGGAGGCAATGATAAAGCAGATGGCTGCGGAGAGAAATAGAAGAGCCATGATATTAGAAGCCGATGGCAAGAAGCAGGCGGCTATACTCGAAGCGGAAGGATATAGAGAGTCCCAAATAAAGAAAGCTGAAGGAGATAGACAAGCAGCTATCTTGAGAGCCGAGGGTATATCGAGGTCTTTAGAGTTAATAAACGAGGCAGCATCGAAAGTTAGTTCCAACACATTATTCCTCCAGTACCTTGAAGCCATATCTAAAATAGCCGAGAGCCCAGCAACAAAGATAATACTACCAATGGAGCTAGTAACAGGTCTAACAACTATAGTTCGCTCAATTAGTGCCGGTAGGAGCCCTAGCGAGGGGCGGCTTTCGGAGTAGAGAATCGGTGCTCCAGAGTGTGCGTGTATTATAAGGAATACGTAGTACGAGACTTCCTTAAAGTAGTTTTAGTTTGCTCTGAAGAGCCACACGCCATAGGCGATATACCGAGCTTACCGTACTGCTTTCGCTGTGACAAGAGCATTTCCGTCGGCAAAGACAGGGTATGCTATTCTGGAGAGATCACTCTACCGTCCGGGAAAAAAGTGGTTATCGAAGGTGCAGAAGTTCTTGGAGTGCTTAGGTCTATATCTTACATAGTTAAAGAAATAGAGTGCTCAATAAATCCGGAGGAGCTATACGAAGAGATCACAGCTTTCATCAGGGAATATTGTAGAGAAGACCAGCACCGCGACGTTGCGACCTCAGAGTAACACTGATAAGGCACCGCTACCTACTTGCCGGGTACACATCATCGGCTTCACATTAGTTTCTACTTCAATGCTTTTATTTTAAGCACCAACGTAGGATGGGGTCGGTATGCTCAAAGCGACCAGAGAAGCTGTTTACAGGTTTAGAAAAGGAGGAAGGGAAGGGATCTGCGAGGTTGTGTCCACTCCACGTGGAAGGTTCTTAGTTCTGCATAGCTCACTTAAAGGTAAATACTCGGTAGGAGACAAAGAAGAGGAATGGAACTTGCTGGAACACTCTTTGTTTAAGGACGTAAAAGAGGTAGTAATAGAGTACAAGGACCTGCCGACCGACGTCAGAAGAGCCCTCTCTAAAGCGGGGTAAAGTTATCGTCTCTCGGGTAACGCTACCTAAGCGCCTCGTAGTTATCACATGTAATTTGGCAGAACTTTACGAAAAGGAAGTTGTTGGTTTAGGTATAGGTTTTAGTGAGGGCGAACGAGTGTTTGTTGAGGACATAATCATAGGCGAGAATCTGTCTGAAGATGTCAACAAGTTTTACCTAGACCCGGTTGCCATAATTGAGGCTTTTAAGTATTCCGAGCTCGGGGAATACGAAGTTGTTGCCTTGATACACACACATAGACGAGGAACCTCACCGAGCTCACTAGACATAGAAGGCATGAGACTCTGGCCGATTCCGTGGATAATCGTCGACGAGCTAGATTGTTCAGTGAGAGCGTGGATCCTTAAAGAAAAAAGAGAACTGGAGGAACTAATCGTAGAGCTGGTTCCTACCTAAAGCCGGGTGCTCTCTGGTTTATTACGCTTGCGTTAACTAGGTTGGGTGGAATCTGCCCATTGTAGAAGGATATCAGGTTATTGGCGACCGCTTCCGCCATAGCATGTCTTGCTTCATATGTCGCACTTCCTATGTGTGGCACTATCACAACGTTCTTTAGAGCTGTTAATGGATGGTTCGGGTCTAGCGGTTCTTCCTCGAAGACGTCTAACCCGGCACCCGCTATCCAACCATCTCTTAAGGCCTTTACGAGGGCCTCTGTGTCTACTACAGCTCCTCTTGAGGTGTTTATTAAAATGGCAGATCTCTTCATAAGTTTAAGCGTTTTCTCGTTTATTAAGTGCCTGGTCTCTTGAGTAAGGGGTACATGTATAGATACTACGTCCGCTTCTTTAAGTAACTCAGGCAGTTCCCTGAACTCTACTCCTAGCTCTCTCTCAGCTTCGTAGTTTCTAATAACGTCGTAGTATACGACTTTCATCCCGAAACCTCGAGATCCTATCTCGGCTACACGCCTACCTATCCTACCGAGTCCTATGATCCCCAGCACCTTACCCTTGAGTTCTATTCCTAACATCATCTTGGGATGCCACGCAGTCTTAGTTCTATACCACTCACCCCATCTTACGAACACGTCGGACTCCACTATCCTCCTGCTAACAGCAAGTATTAGAGCCCAAGTGAGTTCCGCTGTCGACTCCGTTAGGACTCCTGGTGTGTTAGTTACGTATATCCCCAGCTTAGTAGCGCAGTCTATGTCGATATTATCGAAGCCCACAGCGTATTGAGCAACTATACGAAGCTTAGGTGCGTTCTGGAGGAGGTGACAGTCTATTCTATCAGTAAGTAAGGATACTAACGCATCTACCTCTCGGACTTTGCGGAGAAGTACTTCGTAAGGAGG
The DNA here is from genome assembly GCA_038832865.1 of Sulfolobales archaeon. Taxonomy (GTDB): domain Archaea; phylum Thermoproteota; class Thermoprotei_A; order Sulfolobales; family NBVN01; genus DRZP01. The sequence goes on along the minus strand of JAWBJE010000001.1, from coordinate 59,184 downwards.
ATGCTGATATCTATCCCATACGTCAACATCGTAGTACTGCGATATTCTTTCGATTACGTCATCGAATAGCTCCCTAGTTATAAAGACTTTGGGCTTCATCAGGTTCCCAGCTAAGTACCTGCGGTTAAGAAATAAGTGTTCGCGCAGCTGAGCGGTCTATCGACGTAGTTATGCTGCGATGAAATGGCTTTTTTATATAGCTTAGGCAATCTAGTGATGGAGATAGTCTATGAAGGCACCTACTCTTAACATGAAGCCGATAATTGCTGAGCTTTTAGGCGAGGTAGCTTTCGTGTATATAGCTAAAGCTCGAGAACTCGAGAGAGCTGGTCACAAGGTTATAAGCTTTGGAGTAGGACAGCCGGATGTTCCAACGTTTCAGCACATCATTGATGAAGCTAAGAGATCTCTCGACGCTAAGTTTACAGGATATACCGAGACTCCCGGGATCAGGGAGCTTAGAGAGGCTATAGCTATGTACTTAAACGATAGATATAAGGCCGACGTGAAGACGTCGGAAGTAATAGTGACACCGGGTGCCAAGGGCGCCATATTCCTTGCGCTTTCAGCTTACCTAAACCCTGGGGACGAAGTGATAGTACCCGAGCCCTCCTATCCAGCATACCCCGAGGTAGCTAGGTTCATAGGGGCTAAACCCGTATTTATCCCGCTCAAGTGGCTAGGACCTACCGGGGGGTTTGCTCTAGACGTTGAAGCCATAGAGACTGCGATAACTCCTAGGACTAAGGTCATTGTAGTCAACAACCCGCATAACCCAACGGGAGCGCTCTTCACTCCGTCGCAAGTCGAGAGAATATTCGAAATAGCCAGAGAACACAACATAATGCTGTTAGTAGACGAGATATACGATAACTTCATCTATGATAACCAACCGTTTAGGTCGTTTTTAACTTTCAGTGACTGGAGAGACTACCTGCTTTACATAAACGGCTTTTCTAAGACGTTCTCGATGACCGGGTGGAGACTCGGTTACCTAGTCGTTAGGGAAGAGGTTGCAACAAAGCTAACTAGGTTGGCCGTAAACATATGGTCTTGCCCTGTGTCGTTCGCTCAAAAGGCAGCGATAGCGGCACTAAAGGGACCTTGGGAGCCCGTTAGAGAGATGATAGGGCTCTTTCAGTACCGCAGAGATGTTATAGCCAGAAAGCTAAGTGAGATAAAAGGCTTTGAGGTATGGCCAAGCACTGGGGCGTTTTACATCTTCCCGAGAATTAGGAAAGTACTCGACTCGGCTGGACTCACTGTTGAAGAGTTCGTTGAGAAGCTACTCTACACCAAATACGTAGTCACTTTACCCGGAACAGCATTCCCAGACAAGGCCGGCAAGGACTTCATAAGGCTTAGTTTCGCTGTCGACGCCAAGCTAATTGAGGAGGGCGTGGAGAGAATTAAAGAGTTTGTAGAGTCCTTAGGTGTATAACATTAAATAACTCTCTAACACAGCTTTTAACTCTCAAACAGCGTAGCTTTCATGGTGATGAAGAAGAGCCGAAGTGAGATAGGTGAACTAGCTATCCTTGGCTGAACGCTCGCAGCACTAAAATCAAGGTCGCATAACCATGACGGGACAACTAACTGAGGGTGATATAATAAAACATAAAGACGGGAGTGTGTGGGTAGTAAAAGGTTGCGTGCACCCTCCTGAGGGTTTCGTCGCCGTACCTAGGGTAGTGGATGGTAAAAAGCTTAAGCGAGTTGTTGAAGTTTGGGAGATGGTCAATAGGTACTACATTCACTACATCAAGAACATCCCCGAGATAGGCAGAGGTGTTCCAGTAGTCCCAAAGAGAGACGTGTTCGAGGTGCGCAGATGGTCTATCGATGGACGGAATTGTAGCAGCACCTTCTTGAAGCAGCTTCTTCAAACTTTCGACTCTCTAGGGTTAAATTGCGGGATAGCCGGGTCACACTTAGGTGGCTATAGTAGCGCGGAGTCCGATGTGGATGTACACTGCTCGGGTGGTCCAGACGCTTACGATAAGGTATCATCTCTATACTCCCTAGGAGTTCTTAAACACTTAGACTTCGATGAGGCTATTCGTGAAGTAGTGGAGGTATCGGAGTTTCTCGAACCAAAGAGGCATGCAGAGTTGATCACGAAAAGGTATCTCCAGGGTGTGTACGAGAGAAAAAAGGTAACTATAAGGATAGTAGACTGCGGTCGAGTAAAAAAGTTTCTCGGTCCCTATGAAGACCTTAAAAAAGCCGAGCTGGTCGTTAAAATAGTTGAGAGCGATTACAGAACCCCGGCCATCCTGAGAGCCGACGTAGTAAGGGCTTCAGTCTTAGTCGACAAGCACGTACATCTACTTACTCATAGACTAAGGTTTGTAGAACTCCCAGTAGGGACACTATTATACCTAGAGGGAACTATTGCTCTTAATACCTATGGCAATTTAGTAGTAAACCTTGACGAATCGAAGATAGTGTGGTTGCTACCACCTGATCAAGGAAAAGCTACAATAGAGGAGAGGTCGTAAATGCGGCTTAATGACGCGCTGAACTCTCAAATTTAGCGAGTGTCCCTAACGAATTGAACTGTGGAAGCTTTTTCCACTCGCTCTCGGGTTCGACATCTCTGGAATTTTACTCCATTCGAAGTTATGTAGAAGTTGGAGGCCTTTAGAATCCCGGAGGAAGCACCCCATGAAGAGTGGTCACATTATTCGTAGAGGGATAGGTAATTAATAGTAATGAATTAGCGAGTTTCCACGATCTCACCAATGCGCGGATATGCTGAACCACATTCGCAGTAAGGGACAGTGAGACCAAACGACGAAATTTGAGTGAAATAGGGATGCTAATCGTTTAGATACTACTTGAGAACAGAGTCATGGCTCTTGTGTTGATTTATTGTTCGATTTAATACAGTTGGCTTTTTCATCTTCTTGTCTATGTTCTCCCTTCATTCCGCCGGGGGTTCTTATTGAGCCCGAGGCTTTCGGGAGACGGCCCCGAATGCCACTCATTTTGGGCGGTTCTCGGAGGTGGTCGCGCCTCTTTCCGCGGCCCCGTCTTCTATCGTGCGATCTCAGCATATTACTCAAGCAGCATAAGTCATACGAACCTAGAATAATCGCCCGGGGTTCTATTGACGTCTAGTGCTTATCGCTATTGTGGCGGGCCCGCCGGGATTTGAACCCGGGACCTACGGGTTAAGAGCCTCGGCCCCTGGTCCGCCGCTCCACCTGGCTGAGCTACGGGCCCTATCCACCTTTACCAGTGTCTGCTACGGCTTAAAAGCTTTGAACTCCGTACCCATTTGCAACACTTCAGGCCATCAAAGGGTCGGGCCTAGCTTGCCCATATTTGGTAGCTCATGCCTTAGGGAGTCGAGGGATTCCGGTTGTTTAGTGTAGTGCTACTCAACACAGCTTATAAATCTCTTCAGCTATAAGTTAAAGGAGCAAGCGTTGAGAGTACCTAAAGTAATTAGAACGTACTGTCGAAAGTGCGGGACACATACGGAGCATAGCGTGTCCATATATAAACATGGCAGAAGAAGGTCTCTGGCCGAAGGTGAGCGTAGGTATAGGCGCAAGCAGGAGGGTTATGGAAGCAAGCGTAAGCCAGAACAAAAGAGATTCGCTAAGGTAACGAAGAAGATAGTGTTGAAGTTGAAATGCAATAAGTGCGGCTATATACAGCACAGGAGAGGTATAAGGCTTAAGAAAGTGGACTTAGTGGAGGTGGTTAGATGAAGAAGAGAAAGATCCTGATTCCGATACCGAAGAGTAGGTTCTTAAGAGTTAAGTGTCCATCTTGCGGCAATGAACAAGTCGTTTTTGATCACGCCACTTTCCCAGTTAAGTGTTTTGTGTGCAGTTCCCTACTTGCCGTACCTACCGGTGGTAAAGCCAAGATACTTGGGGAAATTGTAAGAGTCTTGGGGTAGAGGGCTTTGGTTAGAAAAAAGGAGGCTCTTCCATCTATCAACGAGCTCTGCGTAGCAACCGTGGATAGGGTATTCGACTTGGGAGCGTACGTTAGGCTAGATGAGTACGGTAATCTTGAGGCCTACCTACCATGGAACGAAGTTAGCAGTAAGTGGGTCAAGAACATACGCGAGGTTATTAGAGAAGGTCAGAAGGTCGTAGTAAAAGTCATAAGAGTAGATAGAAAAAGGAATCAGGTAGACGTATCTTTAAAGAGAGTAGCTGAGGCAGAGCGTAGGAGAAAGCTAAGAGAGTGGAAGCGCGTCAATAGAGCTGAGAAAATCCTAGAGATAGTCGCTAAGAAGCTCGGTAAGAGCCTTGAAGAAGCGTACTCCAGCGTTTGGTGGAAGCTGGAGGAGGCTTACGGAGACGTTCTTACTGCTTTCGAAGATGCTTCAGTCATGGGAGACAGCGTTCTTAGAAATGCTGGAGTCCCAGATGAGTGGGTCGCGGGGCTGATGGAGGAGATACCAAAGCACATCAAACTCAAGCATGTTAGGATCGATGGTAGGCTGACTTTGATCACCTACGAGCCGGATGGAATCTATAGGATTAAGGAGTTACTGAGAGTGCTAAATAAAGATGTAGGAGACGATGTCAAGGTTAGAATATACACCGAGGGTGCACCGAGATACAGAATCGAGCTGGTGGGAACAGACTATAAGGTTCTCGAAAACAAGCTGACGGAGCTCGTAAAGAAAGCTGAGGACTTGAGCAAAAAGCTAAATATAGCATTCAGCTTCGAGAGGGTGAAGCTCAGTTAGATTCCTCATAAGGAAGTGCACTAAGTGTGGGAACTACACTCTGAAAGAGCAGTGCCCTAGATGTGGAAGCGCGACAGTAGTTGCTAGCCCACCCAGGTTCTCGCCTATAGATAGATACGTAAAGTATAGAGTGATCGCTAAAGGAGAGTATAGACGTGAAGGCGGTGAAGATGAAGGCCGAAGTGAGCAATAGTCGAGACTAGCTTTATAAGCTTGTTGGTGTAGATAGAACTTAGGTGATCTAGTACGCCTACGCACGGGTCTATGACGAAAGCCGGTAAAGTTAGAAACGCTACACCTAAAATACCTGCGAAACCAAAGAGGAACTTACCTCCTAGGCAGAGGAACAGACGAGAGTACTGGATTAGAAAGCGGAAGGAGTCAGGTCTGCCGGTACCAACGGTAGTTCCCCCATCGTCGGTACCGAGAAAAGCTACTGCATCTAGTAGCTAAGTGTGAACTCTTCAGCCGGAGTCAGCTTCTATCGACCTTTTGTAGTAGTGCGTAGAAGAAGCCTATTGTCTTGTGAATATGGGGCCAAACCCTCATAGTACCAGGCAGGAAGCCTCTGTCGTAGGGGCCTTCGAGCGGAACCAACCTGACCTTCTTACCCTCTTTGTCAAGAAGCCTCTTAATCACTTCTTCATTTTCCTCACTAAGTAGAGTACAGGTCGTGTAGAGAATGTATCCACCAGGTTTAACCAGCTTTAGCGCAGCCTTTAAGAGCTCGTACTGGAGCTGGCTTAGTTTAGCTACTTCATCTTCCATCAATCTCCACCTAAGATCCGGGTTTTTAGCTAGAGTTCCATCTGACGTACATGGAGCATCTACTAAGACTCTGTCCGCGACTTCTTCACCTACTACTTTAGGTGCTTCACGCCCGTCTTTAACGTAAGTCTTAACAATCGTTACTCCAGCTCTCTTTACTAACTCCTCGAGTCTTCTCATTCTTGCCTTATTGATGTCGAATGCGTGTATCACTCCCTGATTCCTCATTAGCTCTCCCATATGCTCCGTCTTACCCCCAGGTGCTGCTGCTAGGTCTACTACTACGTCACCCGGTCTCGGGTTAAGGATTAGTGCGGCTAGTGCTGCGGGTTCTTCTTGGATCACTATCTTACCGCTTTTGAAAAGCTCTGACTTGTCGAAGTTGTATGGTCCTTCAAACCTTATTACCGTAGGTACGACCTTTGAGACCTCCGGATTTTTTCCTTCAGCCTTTAGCTTCTCTAAAACTTCTTGAACGCTAGCCTTGAGGATATTTACTCGCACACTTATCTTAGGTTTCTCGATAAAAGACTTCAGTATCTTATCTGCTTCGCTTTCTCCTACTAGCTCGAAGATTCTTCTTACATACCAAGCGGGGAGTAAATACTTATACATGAGTTCTTCGTCTGGGGTTTTAGGCGTGGGTGTGTACGTAGATAAGCTCTTGACGGCGTCTATGAACCACATTCCTACGTAGGGATGCGACCGTGACGAAAGCCACGCAGCTGTCCTCTTTAAGCACTCAAGCTTTCTTTCGTAGGTCACCCGGCCTCTAGCGTATACCTCCAAGTATATGAAGACCCTAAGAGCAGACCTGAGCCTCGGGTCTAACAAGAAAGGACTCTTAGAGCCTGTCAAGTCCTCTATAACCTTGTCTATGATCCCCAATCTCAGCATAATCCCGTAGAAAATTGAGGTCAGCGGGGGATCTCTCCTAGTCCCCAGAATACCGAAATCTTTAAAGGCTTCTCTCTTAGCTTGCTGAGCTGGCTTAATAGCCTCTGCCTTAAGCACAGCCTCGATCAGTGCCGCCACGTCTCTCCATCTGACTCTATAGGGCTCTCTCATTTCCACATACTTATTACTTCTGAAGCAGTAGTAAAGAGCTTTATGTTTAACCCTAGGAAGGCTCAAGCACTTCTGTCTAATAGAGAGAAAAGTCATTAGTTTGTTGTGGAACTCAGGCTCTTTCTGGAAGTTATGCGCAAGCGGCACTCTCAAGACAATGTCTCTCTGTATTCTAATGCCAAGGTCTAACTTTAAGCTTGCTCCAAGCAGTCAAGTGGTGCATCGCGAATAACGCTACTACGTAAGTAAACACTAGAGGACCGCTATACTGTTTTCCTACTCGCTTCCTTTACCGAGAGCGGTTTTCTCTTTTGGTCGAATAGGGAACTTCTCTTTAGAGATCCATAGAGCTAATACCAAGAGAACTACTCCCAAGCTAGCCAATAGAGCATTCAGCACGCTTGCCGTCATTGCGGCTATGGCAACTTCCCTAACTAAAATGATTATCCCCATCTCAATAAACCCCTCCAGGTACCTCTCGCCTCCGAGGCTAGATATTATAAAGCTCCGCGTAAGCTCTATTAGTACTACTAGAACCAGTATGTCCGAGACAACGACCTGTAGTTCGGATAGGGGAGAGTCGAGCTTCAAAGAAAATAAGTCTCTGGCGAGTATTCCGAAAGCGAGCAGCGTTAGTGCTATGAGTATGACCACAAGTACAGCCTCCAGTAACTCCACATATTCCTTAGCTATTCTCGAAATGAGCGACACAAACTTGCGTAACTTTCTGTCTCGGATAGCTACACCCGACATAGCATCACTCGGCGCGGCTTAGCTAACTTATAGTTGCTAACACTAATAGCTCTAAGAGATTTAAAAACACTCAGCTAGTGACTAGTCACTAGGTGAGAGAGCTTAAGTTCATGCGGATTCGCACTGCCTCGAACGACAGTTTCGGGTTTTGTACCTTTCGTTTCGTACTGGTAGACGCAGGTCGGAAACTCTTATGAGCGTCTCTTTCTTATGTGGTAGTACGTGGAAGTAGCCAAAGAAGTTCTCCCCTAAGTTGTTGGAGTGCGAGGTCTAGAGACGCTCCGAACGTCTGAAGGGCGACGGAAAAACCCCGAGTAATTGAGAGGAGTAAGAATTAAGCGGTGGAACCATCTAATATGAACCCATGCCGGAGCCGAGTTTCGACTACTTAAGACAACGTTTTTATGCCTTAGAACCTAAACATCTTGGCGGCGGTCGTCTAGCCTGGTCCAGGACGCCGGCCTTCCACGCCGGAGATCCCGGGTTCGAATCCCGGCCGCCGCACTATTCCAAATAAAGTTGACGGGTCGTAGGGGGTATTAGCGGGTCTTAAGGTTAGCGTATGTTCTGGTGTGAGAGCAGTCTAGGTCGTTCTATAAATCCGAGTTCCTCGGCCTTCCTCTGGTGGATAACTTGAGTAGTATGCGCATCGAGGTCCTTAGAAAGCGTCTAGCTAACCTCGAGGTAGCTCGAGAGGAGCTCGTAAGTGTCGGGAGAGAGATCTCGCTTATATCCAGGAGGGTGATCTCCAGTGTCTTGAGGAAAGACCGTGCCAACGCTGATAGTGCTCTAAGCGAGCTGAGTAGGGTTTTTCAAGCGCTAGTGGAGAGCATTTCTCGGCATCCGGAGCTTTTCTACTCCAACCTCTTCTACTCGGTAGCAGCCGAGTACGTCGAAGCGATCCAGCTTTACTCAGTGGTTTTTGAGGGAAGGCTTAAGGATCTCGAGGAGATAGGTGTTCATCCGATACCCTATGTCTTGGGAAGTATTGACCTAATAGGAGAGCTAAAGAGAGCATCACTAGAGCTCCTTAGGAAGGAGGAGTACGTAGAGAGCTTCAAGTACTTCGAGGTCGCGGAAAGGATATATGAAGAGCTATTGAGTATAGACTTTGCTGACACGGTTATCCACGGTTTTAGAAGAAAGCTAGACGTGTACCGAAAGGTTATTGACGACTGGAGAGTACTTTTAATCGATATAGAGTCGAGAGTGAGGCTTGAGAAAGCCTGTAGAGAAGCTGCGAAACACTCCAAGCCGTAGAAAATAAGAAGCATGGATTAGTCTAGAGATTGGGGTGTAGCAAGTGTCTGAGTTCATAATAGAGCATGTGAGGGCTCTGCAAGTGCTCGACTCTAGGGGTGACCCTACAGTTGAAGTAAGTGTAGTAACACGAGGTGGAGGCTACGGTAGGGGAATAGCTCCAGCCGGAGCATCGAGGGGCCTCAAAGAGGCCGTGGAGGCTAGAGACGGTGGAAGCAGGTACTTGGGTAGAGGTGTAGAAAGAGCCGTAGAAGCTGTGAGGAGGTACATAGCTCCAGCAATAACGGGAATGAGTTCCTATAGGTTCCGCGAGGTGGATAGAAAGATCCTGGAGGTCGACGGAACTCAGAATAAGTCGAGGCTAGGTAGCAACGCTACAACAGCGACATCCTTAGCGGTAATAAACGCAGCAGCAGATACTGCTAGAGTGCCGCTATTTGAGTTCTTAGGGGGTAGGAGGGCGAGGGTCCTCCCGGTACCACTAATGAATATCATTAACGGTGGAGCACACGCAGGCAATGAGCTCTCCTTTCAGGAGTTCATGATCGCTCCCATAGGAGCCTCAACTTTCTCTGAAGCTATTAGAGTAGCAGTTGAGATATACAAATCCCTTAAGAACTACTTAAAGAGAGCTTATGGGCCAGCAGCTATTAACGTAGGTGATGAAGGTGGGTTCGCCCCTCCTATGAGGAGAGTGAGGGAAGCATTAGAAGCCATAGTAAAAGCTACTTCAGAGGCCGGCTACAGAGCCGGTGAGGACGTACTCCTAGCCGTCGATGTAGCGGCATCGCAAGTCTATCGAGACGGATTATATTTTGTAGACGGTCGCCTTATCGAAGGTAGTAAACTACTGGAGCTTTACGTAAACCTCATTGACGAGTTTCCTATAGCCAGCATCGAGGATCCTTTCGCTGAAGACCACCCCCAGTACTTTCGAGATCTTAAGCTTAGCCTCAAAGGTAGAGCACTAGTTATCGGAGACGACCTGACAGTGACTAACGCAAGCTTAATATCCAAGTACTTCTCTGAGAACGCTATAGACGGTGCCATAATTAAGGTTAACCAGGTTGGGACTTTTACGGAAGCTGAGGAAGCTATAGAGCTTCTCATACGGCTCGGTGGTAAAGCCGTAGTCAGTCACAGGAGCGGTGAAACGGAGGACGTCACAATAGCTCATGTGGCGGTAGCCTACGGAACTGGTTTAATAAAGACCGGTGCTCCAGCTAGAGGCGAGAGAACATCTAAATATAATGAGCTACTCAGAATAGAAGACTACCTCTCTGGAGAGGCTGTGTATGCTGGTAAGAGGGCGCTTAAGCCTAAGTAATATCAAGCAAAACACTTGTGGGTAGGTCAGTCACAGAGTTCGTGACCACCTTCTATATGTAGAACTATATCGGTGCGACTCGAAGAAAGCAGTGGTAAATGGATCGCCTGAAGCTGATTAGGCCGTAGCTTTATAAGTAAGAAAGGGGCAAGCAGTAAAGCCGGGGACAGTAAATGGGTCTCGAAACTGTAATTGAGACTTTCAGAGGCATCGTGGGGCCGTTCGCAAAGTTATTTGAGGGGATTAGTCCAGCCGCTACGGCTGCTACCGCCGGTCTGATAATCCTACTCTTCATGGCCGGGTTTTACGCTATATATGGGCTAGTTAAGTTGGGAAAACTTGTGTGGAACCTTAGGGTAAAAAGCGTTACGGTAGGTTTGACTCTGCTGGGAGTAGTCCTCATAGCTCTAGCTGTATTATTACCCTACTGATAAGCTAAACTCTCGGCGTCACTATCTTCAGGAGAGTCTCTGAGATGGAACTAGAGCGCTGGTGGGTAAAGTAGCTATATAGGTTTCTCAGTAGAGTGGCTTGGGTTGGTATAGTGGAGAAAACTACCTACGTCTATGACGAGCTTCACGGATACATAAAGTTGACTGGTGTTTTTAGGGACATAGTGTCTACTAAGGTTTTTCAGAGGTTAAGAAGGATTAGGCAGCTGCCTTTTGCTTGGTATGTCTATCCTGGAGCGACGCACACCAGATTTTCGCATGCTCTCGGGTCTATGCATATAGCGGACATAGTTTCTCAAAGATTGTTTGATAGTGGTTTCATTACTAAAGATGATGTGTCTTTAGTCAAGGCTAGTGCCTTACTCCATGACATCGGTCATGCGCCTTACTCTCACTCCCTGGAGCCCCTGCTTATGGAGCTATGGGGTGTCGAGCCAGGCTATCTAATCGAAACAGTCGTTTCACAGGATCCTGAACTGAGTGAAGTTATGAATAAGCACGGAATTAGTGTCAGCGAAGTTGTATCGGTTCTGAGAGGTAGGAGTAGCTCTAGCATATTAAACGATATGATTTCTAGCGACGTGGATGTCGATAGGCTCGATTACCTACCTCGGGACGCTTATCATACTGGGGTGGCTTATGGTAAGATAGACCTGCACAGGCTGGTGCTGTTTTTAACTCCAGGTAGTTCAGGAGTCGTTGTACCACTCAAGGCGCTCAACGCCCTCGAGAGTTTTTACATAGCTCGCTTACATATGTACAAAGCTGTGTACTACCATAAGACCATCACGGGATATCAGATACTACTCAGAAATATATACTCCGAGCTCTGGAAGTATAGGGAGCTTAGAGATGTGCTGGAATATTATATGAGTCCGCATGGAATACTTAGGACCATTAGAGAGGGTACTTACTATTTATGGGACGACTCACTAATATCCGGGTTACTGAATTACGCTCTCGCTAAGAGAGTGCTTTCACCGGAGGTCGAAGACCTAGTGTACAAGCTGTTAAATAGAAAGGGGTACAAAGCAGTCGTAGATGACGTCAGAATGTGCTGGAGCTATAAGGATGTAGCTACGAAAGCTGACGAACTTAGAGTGTTCGTAGAGTCTGAAACCTCCTTGGTCCCACCCAAAATAGCTCTCTTTGTTGAGGCCGTACCGGTATACACTATTGAGAAGCCGGCTAGAGTTTTAGCGTATGGAAGAGAACTAGATATAGTGAACGTAGAGGAGAGCATAATGCGCTACTTGCCCCCCTTCACATGCTTCACTAGACTATACGTTCTACCAGAATACGAAATGGACGTGAGGTCAGCTCTGGCCAAGTTCCTTAAGCATTAAGTACGCGTCCTCGCCGTTTGGGTAGTAATTAGGTAAAACACTAATTACTTTATAGTTCAGCTTTTTATAGAGAGCTAGTGCTATTTCATTCTTAACCGAAACTTCTAGAACGACCCTCGAGACCCCGAAGGACCTAACCCTTGCTTCAAATTCCTTAACGAGAGCTTTACCTAAGCCTTTACCTCGGTGGGCCCTATCGATAGCTATAGATACGAGATGACCCCTCTCACCCCCCTCTATAGTTCCTACAGAATAACCCACAACTACACCATCACACTCGGCTACTAGAAAGAGCTGCGGAAACAGGTTGTAGAACAAGAGGAACAGTTGGCAGGGGTATGGATATGGAAATGATTCGAGCTCGATTTCACACACTCTTGCCAGGTCCTCTTGCTTAAATTCTCTTATTAAACACTGAGACACGACGCTCCACCGCTAAGATAAGCGTGCCTCAACCTAAAGTTTAAGAGTCTCTCTAGGATCCATAATTGGTGAGCGGGATCAAGTACTGGGAGCTTCTAAGACCGGATTCCATAACCGTATGGAGGAGTAGGGTAGTTAGAGAAAAGCTCTCCTGGTACTACAACGTTATGGTGAATAAAGCCCCAGCCAAGTTCATCTTAGCTAAGTATGTGGGTACAACAGAAGACTTAAGTAGGGCAAGCCTCGAGGAGCTTTGGGAACTTCACAACGAACTATCGAAGGATTTCGATAAGCTTCTCCTTCAAGTGAAGAGCTCTAAAATCTCTTTAGCAGACCTTAACAAGCTTGATAGACCTAGGGTGAGCTACCTCGATGTTAAAATTGAGATTGCCAAAAGGATTTTGGAAAAATGCTGTTTCTGTGAGTGGAGATGCAGTGTTAATAGATTACAAGGTTCAAGGGGCTTCTGCCGTCTCACCAACGAAACTTACGTCTCATCTTACTTCCTGCACGTTGGTGAAGAGCCTCCGCTTGTCCCGAGTGGGACAATATTCTACGGGTCATGCAACTTCAGATGTGTTTTCTGCCAAAACCACGACATCTCTCAGGAGCATCCCTTTAGCGGCATTAAAGTGACCGCAGAGGACTTAGCGTCAATTCAAGACTACTTGAGGCTTGAGGGAGCGAGAAACATAAACCATGTAGGAGGTGAACCAACACCTAACATCTATACTATATTGAGCTCATTAAAGTATGTGAACAGCAACGTACCTCAGCTCTGGAACAGCAACATGTATCTTTCGGAAGAGTCAATGAAGTTGCTTTTAGACGTAATTGATATATGGCTTCCAGACTTTAAGTACGGCAACGATTCGTGCGCCGCACGTCTCTCTTTAGTCAAAAACTACTTTAGCATTGTCGCAAGAAATCTCAAGCTAGTTTGCGACAAAGGTGATCCCATAATAATAAGACACTTAGTGATGCCTAATCACTTAAACTGCTGCACTCAGCCCGTCCTAGAGTGGATTTCAAGAAACTGCTCTATAGCGCTCGTTAACGTCATGGGACAATACAGACCGGAGTACCTAGTTCTGAGACACCAGGAGAAGTATCCAGACATAGCGCGCAGATTAACTAGGGATGAATTGATTAGAGCGTACGAGATCGCAAAGAAGCTAAAACTAGATTTTGAAGATGTCAGCTGAGTGCGCACACTAGACTTCAATAACAGTTTGAAGCTCTACTGTTTCAAGAGTAAGTCTAGCGCAACTGTTTTGGGTTTCATACGGGCTTGTATTGTCTGATGTTACTCTCCCGCTAGGATTAATGCGTAGACTTGTTTCTCGTGGAGCTGTTTTGTCTTCTCCTTACCTCTTCCTAGTGGGAGGATGATCGGACTCAAACGCCTTGAGGCACCTCTTAGGAGGATACCAACTCACATATGGATCAAGAGGGTTCAGAGAGGGTGCTTTTAACCCTGAAAATTCGTTTAAAGGAGTTAGAGTAGCTATCGAGAAGCACGGCGATAGGATGAAGAGCGTAGCGTGGGACTGTGCACACAAGATAGTGATGGAGTAGCGGAGATGCCGACGAGCGCAACTCAACCGTAGCTCTCGAGAACCTAAACAAACTCGGAGGTAGAGTCAACGGTAAGAAGCTATCCCTATGGTTCTACAGGAGGATGTAGCTCACTATAAGCTACGAAGCACTCAAGAGAGGGCTTAGAATCAGATACGTTAACCCAAGAATGACGTCATCAACATGCCCCAGGCGTGGAAGCAGGCTAAAAGATGGCGACAGTAGAGTACTGAGACACACTAAGTGCGGATTCACAGGAGATAGAGATGTGGTAGCGCGCATAAACCTGTTCCGCAGGCACTCAGGGTGTGGGGTACCAGGGGTCGCCCCGAACGCCCCCAAGCCCGATGAGAACCCGGGTGGAATGCGGGGAAAGGAGATGAGGCGATGAAGTCAACCAAAGAGCTGAACCCCTTTAGCGAATACGCTTCGCGTGACATTCGCGGAGTGCTGACCTAAAGTTGCTGGTTTGAACAGTTAGTAAAATGGTCTTAGCTCTTGAGAGCTACCAAAAAGTGAAGCTACATGAGTTTTCAGTTTATCTAGATGCTCGGAGTACTTTCTATGTAAATAAACGCGGAAGAAGTTTACTTCGTGCGGCATGATCCCGGCAACAGTCTCTCTTATGGGAGTTCTCGTGATGGTCCCGTCCGGTTTAAGTAAGCTTATCTCTGTTTCTTCGAGCGTGGGGTTCGTCGGCAGCCTTGGACTATCTACAAAGACGGCGCTAGGGTCAGATAGACCCGTCAACCTGATGAACGCCTCCCCTATAATTCTCTCGATCAGGCTTTTCCCGACCTTAATTAAAGTTGCTGACACTCTCTCCAGCGGTTGTATTATTTCGTATACCAGTTTGTAGGGAACTTCACGTCGCAACACATATCTAGTCTCCTCCAGCTTTCTAACTTCGGGATTAGCTAGAATGTAGTCGTCGTCCAGCTCTGTATACAGCTCTGGGTTTTCTATGGCTTCAGGTATCTTAAGAGAGTACTCGACCTTCTGTAAAATGCTTCCTATTACTTTGTCAAAGGCTCTAGAAGTCTTGTGGTAGTAGACGGTTTTGAACATATATAGCCTAGCGAGAAGCAAGTGGTCTAAGGCATCGCGAGCCTTATATTCGAGTGCTATGGTGTCACCAATTACCTTTGAGTGATACGCCAGCCTAGTCCAGTCTAGTCCTAACCCATAGTTTGCTCCCGTATAGTAGGAGTCTCTAAGGAGGTAGTCGATTACGTCAGCACTATACGGACCCTTTATGATATAGTAGAGTGAACCTTCACTATAGTCACCCACCTTTGAGCGGAAAGGCCAGGCCTCTAACACGGGAGCCTCTATAGACTTTGAGAGTTGCTCTACTGTTACGTTAAACTCCTTCTCGATGTACTTCTCGAAGCACTTAACTATATCTGGGTGCCCTCTAATTATCTTGCCGCCAAGCACTTCGTGGTTTAATCCGTAACGTAAGAGAATGTGGTCTTCAAACGTATGAGAGAAAGGTCCGTGCCCTATATCGTGAAGTAAGGCGAGTAGGCGAGATATGGCGTACAACCTAGAAGTTTCGGGCCTCTCGATTCCCTCGGAGTATAAACTTTCAGCAAATACTCCGGCTACGTGCATCGCACCCAATGAGTGGGCGAAGCGGGTGTGTGTTGCCGATGGATATACATATTGGGACGTAGGAAGTTGCAAAATCCTCCTAAGCCTTTGGAATGGAGCTGTATCTATTAAGCATCTCTCGTGCTCATAAACCTTGATGTAATTGTGGACGGGGTCTTTAATTATTATTGAGTGCTTCATTTCTACACCAGTTAATCGTGTCTAGAAGCTTAAAACTACCGACAACGCTAGAAGATTCACTACGGCTATAGTTATGAGCAAAGAACGCAGAGCCTTCTTTCCAAGGTCTTCAATAAGTGATGTAAGCTTCCATATGTTGTCCCCGGCTAGTTCCACGTTGTGAAATACGTGTTCGATCGTGACGTACCTTGCTCCAGCTTCGTTTTCAACGGCTTTCTCTACAGCCTTAACAACGGCCTCGTAGAGGCCTGGACAATCAGACACGACGTAATAAGGTTTCTCCTTAAACGAGGCTGCACAGCTGTGATCATCCGGAGTAACAACGAGGGCTTCTTTGTACCCCATTCGCTTCATTAAGTTCACGATGTTGCTTCTTGTCTGTATGTCTATGTTGTTACCGTAGATGTACACAATGACGTATCTTTCACCGTCGCTGAAGCGAAATGTTATCACCTTTACTTTATCATAGCAGAGCTCGCGACAGCCTGTGCCAACAGCTTCACCGTAACCTACGTAAACATCCTCTTCAGAACATCTATCTATATCACTAAGCTTCTCTATTATAGTATTCAGCTCGCCCACATCTCTAACCGGCGGACCTTTAGCAGCGTGAGAGTCTACTACAGCCACTAAATTCAGTTTGCGATTCGTGCCGAGAATCTCTTCAACTTTTCTCCATATACCATATGGTAGGTCGTCGTTGCCGCGCGCCACGTTAGTTAAAAAGAGAACTGCGGTCGTCGAACCTCTAAAGACGAATACTTCCCATTCCCCCTCTCTTAGAATACTTGGCTTGCATATGCCATAATCTGATAGCTGACCGTAGTAGCTACTTATAGAAGAAGCCACTGCCCTAGCTATTTCTCGGCTTTCAGAAAATGTAGCTACGTTTCTTTCATGAGATCCTGGTGTATGGAATACGAAGGCTTCTATATTGGGTTCAAGGCTATCTTCTAAGACGTATGGAAACCTTGAGGACCCTACATTTCTAAAAGGACCAAAGTGAATATCTGGAAATACTAAAGCTATCGGTTCACCTAATTCCCTCTTTAAAACTAGAACTTTAATTGTTACTCTGTCGGTTACCCCCAAACTGCGAATTAATTCTTCGAGATATCCATGGTCTCCCGTAAGCCACGTCTTCATAAAGGCTCTTGCTGAGCTGAGTGGAGATACCCCCCTACTTCTTCCGGAGTATTCGATCGAGTATAGAGCTAGAATTCCTATGGCGAGAGATGCCATGCTAATGGATGTTACTGAAATAGTAAAATCGTATGGGTTATATCCAAGCCCCAATATGCCGATGAGTAATACTGGGACTGTCGGAAGTACTGAGAGCGCTATTGCTGTACCGAATTCGTATAAACCAATAAATACAAAAGCTAGCAGGCCCGAGCTCACCGAGAGTCCAGAGCCCTTTAGTCCACCAAGTCTGGTTAAGATGGTTTCAGCCGGCAAAACCATTAAAAGAACAGCTGATATGAAGTTAACCATTCTTTTGAAGTTAAAAATTCTTGAACGTCTGAGAGGCATCAGCAAAAGCATGAATAATAATGACTCAACAGAATAGAAAAAGAGTTCTTCAGCATACTTCCCTAAGTCTGCTGCGGGAAAGGCGGTTGCGAACGCGTAGATTGTTAAAACGAATGCTAGTAGGAGGAGTGATGTAGTTTTTCTGCTAGGAGTTAGCGTAATTAATCGATAGTACTTGTTTACTATACTCTCAGCATCCAACTGCTGACACCCACTTATCCACCTCTCTAATCTTTGTTTACTAGAGAAAGCGGAGGTTTAAGCTTTTTTGCTCTCGCGTTTACTCCAGGTGTTCACTTCCAGGACTTCAAATACTTTAGTTGCTTCTCTGTTAGCGAGTCTATCTCTATGCCCATAGACCTTAGCTTCAGTTTAGCTATAGCGTAGTCTATTTCCTCAGGCAATCTATGGACCCTCTTATCTATCTTACCCCGGTTTTCCATTAAGTATTTTATTGCGAGAGCTTGGTTAGCGAAGCTTAGGTCCATGACCTCACTTGGATGGCCTTCGGCGGCCACGAGGTTGACCAACCTGCCCTCAGCTAACAAGTATATCCTCTTTCCGTTTGGTAATAGGTATTCGTTCACGTTGTCTCTGATGGTTCTTTTAGATACAGCTATATTCTCTATATCTGAAACGCTTATCTCTACGTTAAAGTGTCCGGCATTAGCGAGTATGGCGCCATCCTTCATGGTCAGAACATGCTCAACCCTAATGACGTCTATGTTACCGGTGGCCGTAATAAAGATATCGCCCACTTTCGCAGCTTCAGACATAGGCATAACGTCGAACCCGTCCATTACGGCTTCAAGAGCCTTCACCGGGTCTACCTCAGTTACGATCACTCTCGCACCTAGGCCTCTAGCGCGTGTAGCTATCCCTCTACCAACCCATCCGTAGCCTGCGACAACAACTATTTTTCCAGCGATTAAGACATTCGTAGCTCTCATAATTCCGTCGAGTGTGGATTGACCTGTCCCATATCTGTTATCAAACAGGTACTTAGTCTTAGAATCGTTCACCGCTATCACGGGGTACTTTAGCATTCCGGAGCTCTCGAGTGCTTTAAGCCTTATAACTCCTGTGGTTGTTTCCTCTGTCCCTCCCAAGACTTTCTCGGCTATATCAGGAGTCTTTTCATGAAGAAAAACGTGTAAATCTCCTCCATCGTCTATTACGATATCGGGGTTGGATTTTGCTACACGCTCTATGCACCAGAAGTATTCGTCATCACTCTCACCACGCCAGGCAAATACTCTTATACCTTCAGTAGCAAGAGCGGCAGCCACCTCATCTTGTGTTGATAGCGGGTTAGAAGCAGCGAGCCAGACCTCGGCACCACCAGCTAAAAGCGTTCTCGCGAGAACCGCCGTCTCTTTCGTTACGTGTAAAACAGCCCCAACTCTAACTCCACTTAGAGGTTTGGTTTCCTCAAACTCCTTTCTGATCCTCATGAGTACGGGCATGTTTCTTTCGGCCCACTCTATCATGTCCCTGCCTCGAGAGGCGAGCTCTAAATTCTTTACTCTATACATACTCAACTGCCCTAGCTACCTCTGAAATTAACCGTATAAATGTATAACGTGTCAAGGGAAACTGGTAAAGACTTAGTGTCTCATGCGTTGAAGAAACCTTTTAAGCTCTCATGGGTCTATATACGAGGGAGTCCCATGGCACAAGTCGTAGGACCGGTAAAGGGGGTTGTAACTGGATTCTGTGTAAAGTGTCGAGCCAAAAAGGAGCTAAAATCTCCTGAAGAGGTAATATTGAAGAACGGTAGGAGAGCTATTAGGGGTACCTGTCCAACCTGCGGTACTACTGTGTACGTCTTTATGGGAAGCAAGAAGAAGAGCTAACAGTGACAGTTCGTCCAGGCTTTAAACTCCACTTTTTCCTTTCAATGCGTAGTCTTCGTATATCACATTATTGAGGATTTCATTACAGTTACAACCGATAGCAGGTTCGATTAAAAATATATAAAAAATAAAGCTAAATCAGAACCTTACGTCTTGGCGGGGCACTGTGTGCAGGTTAATCTCGCTTGTCGGCATGGATTTACAGAGCTATGTAGAGTACGTAGATTCTTTTGTAAAGGCGAGCAAGTGTGATCCTTACCTCACGGAGTTGCTAGGGCTTAGCGAGTGTGAAGGTCATGGCGATGGCTGGGGGTACGTCTTAGTTGGCACTAGGGATGACAATCGGGATGTATCTTTGCACTACAGGACCACTTTGCCCGTATACCATGATCTGCACGGGATTAGCAACCTAAAGAGCTTACTTCGCGATATCGGCTTTGGCGTTCTCATAGCGCACTCGAGGAGGTTAGCGGAGGGTTCGGCAAGAACAGGTAATACACATCCAATTCACTACAACTGGAAGGGATTTGATATGTGGATAGCGCACAACGGTGTTATGGACTCTGACGGACTGTCTAAAGAGCTAGGTGCGCCTAAGCTACCGGATACGACAGACACCTACTACTTGGGTGAGTATCTGTATAGACGTTTGACCGGAGTCCACGCGGGGGATCTTGTTGAGGCTTTAAGGAGAGCAGTTAAATATACAAAAACGGCTATGAATACCCTCATAATTCTATACGACGATAAAAGACTTATGTTTTCTGTAACATCTTACCTAACTAAAGATAGGCTACGTGACCCCCTTGCCGTCAATTATTACAAGATTTTAGCAAGAGAGTCGAACACCTCTTACGCCTTCTTCTCTTCTTCTATAGCTAGATACATACATAGCTCAGACACAATAGAGTTACCGCTGCAGACCGCAGTAACAATAGAACTAGACCCTAGAACTGGCCGACTCTCTCGAAGCGTACACGACTTGGAATGAGCTTACCCACCATGAGAGTCTGAGCTACATATTTTGTATTTTAAAGGGAGTTAAAGAAGCTCCGTGTAACTGTTTTGGTTTTCATATCTGTTCTATATCGGTTTATATGGATAGAAACGCTTATAAATACTTTATGCGTAGTGGTACGTGGAAATGGTCTCGATGAGGGATTCAAGAGCCGTTTGATATTATGGATGACGGCTCTCCCCGAGGCACTTGAGATGTGGGGTGCCTAGGGGTCGCCTGAACGCCCCCAAGGGTGATGCAGACCCAAGACCAATGCGGGGGAATAAGGGTGAGACGATGAAGTCAACCGATATAAACCTGTACCAGAGCTGAACCCTATCTAACGACAGGTAAAACGGCGAAGAGTCCGTCGATAGCGAATGCTGGAATGATGCGGTGGTATTAGTGCGTATAGGTCTATGCTAAGGCTAACTTTTGTGGCATTCAAAATCTTGGTGTCAAGGGATGCTTAATAACCTTTTAATTTTTAATCAATAACATGTTGGTCGGTGCTACATACGAACGCAGACAATTACAGCAGAACTCACGTAGTTAAAGTGTGTAGAGAGAAGTGTTCCGAGATAGGTTTCTCTGGTGAGGCGTACCGTGAATGCGTAGAGCTCTGCATAAGGGAGACTATCGGATCGCCACCATAAATGGCTTATAGTTCACTCTATGTGTTAAAACCTAAGTAACCTTCCTAGTTATCCTCTAGCGTAAATCTATCACGGTAGCTCAACGGACTGCGGTCACGGCCCAATCATTAGGTGGGAGTGGCAGCGATTTAAAGCTTTTAAAGCATGACCTAGGCAATTCCATGGAGCTGTAAATGGGGCTTGACCGCAGGTCAGTCGTGATAGCCGCGCTTATAGTTCTGGTAGCGGGTACAATAGCTTTCTCGATCTTCGGAAGAATAGCGACTCCCAAAGTTAAGCTAGTCGTATATGCTTATAGAGATTCCATAACAGGTATCGACCCAAGCGTAGAGTTCGATACCGGCATTGTAGTTTTAGGGGTCGTATACGAACCCCTCGTTTACTACAATCCTTTGACCAATAAGTTTACACCAGCACTCGCCAAAAACTGGTCGAAGATCAACGAAACCTTCTGGATCTTTAAGTTGAGGGAAAACGTAGTTTTCCACGATGGAACCCCTTTAACGGCGGATGCCGTGAGATTTAGTATACTTAGGACTAAGGCTATATACGATGAAAGCGGTTTAGGGCCTGGCTATATCTGGGACCCCGTTGAGGACATAGTCGTTTTGAATAGTTCAGCCGTCGGGTTAAGACTTAAATATCCAGCTCCGATCGACTTGATAGCATCGTCAGCTTACGGCGCATACATATACAGCCCCAAAGTTCTTGAGTACTCCGGGGCTAGAGACTTGAAGGACGAAGCTATCAGATTTTGGTTCGAGAAAGGCAGAAGTCTGGGGAGCGGTCCCTACTATATCGACTACTATGACCCACTTAACGAGGTGAGACTAAAGAAGTTTGAAAAATGGTGGGGATGGACGGAAGTTAATAATCCACGAGCTCCGGATCTTGTAGTCATCAAGATCGTCAGCGACCCTATAGCACAAGTAATGGGCCTGAGGGGTGGCAGCATCCACATAGCTATGGCAGTTCCAAGAGTAGAGATACCATCTCTTATTAGAGAAGGCTTTAGAGTGATAAAGCAACACACGTACTACACCTATATTCTCATGTTCAATACGCGGAGGTGGCCGACTAACATAACGGAGTTTAGGTTAGCAGTTCTCCACGCTATTCCATGGGATTATTTGGTCGATAAAGCCCTCCACGGATATGGAGTCCCAGGGAGTGGCATAATACCGCACGGGTATCCCGGTTACATAGACGATCTGAGGTTTGAATACAACTTAACAGCATCACGGGAATTCCTCAAGATGGCTGGTCTTGATGGAGCCGAAATAGAGATAGAGATAGTAATAACGACTAGTTATGAAGAAGAGGAAATATTTGCGATGCTATTGAAATCCGAGTTAGCAAAGCTAGGTATCAAGTTAAGTATACGTCATTACCCTTGGGAGTTAGTTAAGGAATACGGCGCGGCAGTTTGGAGGAATCCCGAAGAAGCGCCACATCTGATAATAAACGACTGGTGGCCGACATACCCAACTCCATACGATTACCTCTATTTACTGCACTGTAGCTCGAAAGAGTGGAACTGGGCCGGTTACTGCAACGAAGAGCTAGACAAGCTTTTAGATACGGCCTTTGAGCTTGAGGGAGAGAATTATGAGGAAGCCCTCAAACTTTATGAAGAGGCCCAGAGGATCTTGTTCAAAGAGGGAGTTGCGGTAGCGCTCTGGACGATAATCCAGCCTTATGTTGTCAGTCCGACTATAGGAATTAGGGATAACGCGTTTAACCCCCTCTATACGTACGTAATTTGGTTCCAGTATGTCGAAGTATCGAGCTAACGATGTCTGACCATGGTCGGATACTACGTTAAAAGAGCGTTGCTCGGTTCTGCGCTTATCGTAGGCTTGCTAATAATCACTTACGTACTAGTGTACATAGCCCCAGGTGACCCGGCGCGCGTTTGGGCAGGTAAACCAAGGGGACCTAAGGCAGCAGAAGCGATAGAACTAGCTAGGAAGGAGTTAGGTTTAGACAAACCGCTTCATATCCAAATAGTCTCCTTTATAGCCAGATTTTTTACTGGGAACTGGGGAGTTTCAGTAACGTTTAAGCAACCGGCCGCAGACGTCGTACTCAAATCCTTCAAAGCTACAGCAGAGCTACTGTTGTTCTCTTACATAATAGCTATACCCTTAGGGCTAATTCTCGGCATCTCTATGGCACTAAAGCGCGGGGGTAAGGTGGATTTACTACTAAAGCTCGCATCATCAATGTTCATAAGTATTCCAAGGTTCTGGCTTGCCCTTATAGTTCTTTTCGTCTTCCACCTTATCGGATTTCAGCCTTTAGGAAGAATGGACCCTCGCTACTCCGTCGAGTTCAGAGAGGCAACAGGTTTCTACCTATTAGACTCCCTACTAATTCTTAGACTAGACATCTTTCTGGATGTGCTAGTCAGACTCGCTGCTCCATCGTTGATTATAGCCGTATACCCCGCATTCTCTATAGCAAAGTACGTAAGGTACACTCTTTCCGAGCGCCTTTATGAAGACTACGTTTTTGAGGCCATCTCTCTCGGTATATCGAGAACTTCTGTCTTAACTAAGTATGCTCTAAGAGGAGTAATCCCGGCAGTAGTTCAGCTAGCCGGTATAAACTTTGTCTACAGCTTTGTGGAAACAGCGGTAGTTGAACTCGTTTTTATGCGTGAGGGTATAGGAAAGATTTTAGTGGATGGCATATTGAGAAGCGACTATCCTTTAATTATAGCAGCGTTCTTCATGGTTTCTCTCATCCTAGTGGTAGTCAATACTGTTGCTGATGTACTACAAAAAAGACTAGACCCCAGGGTGACGATATGAGTCACAACCGTGTTGTTAGCAAAGGTCGCACGACGCTTTGGCGCTGCCTGCGCAGGACGGACTTTAAGGTTGGAGTAGCCATAATAACCGCCCTCACCATTATAGCCATCTTAAGCCCGATAATAGCACCCTATCCGAATGAGGGAGAAGGTCTAATAACGGAAGCCGCCAAGCAGCGAGGTCCTCAATCACCGTCTCCTAGACACCCCTTCGGGACAGACGTGGTCGGTAGAGATATGCTGAGTAGAGTTTTAATCGGATCGCGCTACTCTCTCATTCAAACAGCGCTAGTTATCTTCGGTAGCTTAGCAATAGGTGTTACACTAGGAGTTCTCGCTGGATACTTTAGAGGGATAGTTGAAGCCGTCATAAACTACGCCATCGAATTGTTTTTACCTCTGCCTCCAGTGATCGTGGCCGCGGCGCTTTCAGTCACGATCGGATCTGGGATGCTTACTGTCGTCCTATCTCTAATATTAACTTGGTGGGCTTGGTACGCCAGGTTAGCATATATTCAAAGCAGGCAAGTTCGGGAGCTGGATTTTATTAAAATAAGTGAAGCCCTGGGCTTTGGAAGAGTATATGTCGCTTTCCGGCACATACTCCCCAACGTAGCTCCTCCGGTGATAGTGCAGTCTATGATCGATACGGCATCGGTGTTGCTCGAGATAGCTACTGTTAACTTTCTCATAGGTAGCGTGTCAGCATCTTTAGATACACCAGATTGGGGAATGATGATCGGGTACGGATTTCGATATATAACCACTTACTGGTGGATGAGCTTTTTCCCAGGGCTCTTTCTTGTAGTTGCGGCTTTCGGGTTCATTCTCTTAGGAGATGCCATCAGTGAGGAGAGTAGTCCGAACTTGAGGAGGAGGTGGGAACAGTGGTTTTAGACGTGAAAAAAAGGCTTGCTGTTCAAGCCGAGGCTCTTAGCTTAGGCTACGAAGACCTAGGGTCAGTCTTTTGGGCGGTGAGGGACGTTCACCTCGAGATAGAAGAGGGCAGTTCTCTATGTATAGTAGGTGAAAGCGGTAGTGGTAAAACGACTTTAGGTAACGCTATAGCAGGACTTTTACCGCCCTACGTTCGTGCCTCTGGCAAGCTTGTTGTTGAGGGGATAGAGGTAATTAAAGACTCTAGAGTAATCGGGGCTAATAAGATTAGGGGCAGAATCGTAACCAAGATACCGCAAAATCCGGCCACGTCTCTCAATCCATACGTTCGCGTTGAACAAATGTTTTACGATGTTCTTAGGGATGTTCGCAACATTAGAGAAAAACGCTTAGCAAGAGAGGAGATCTTTAAACTAATTTCGGCAGTTGGATTGGAGGAAGACACTCTATACATGTACCCCCACGAGCTAAGCGGCGGCATGAGTCAGAGGGTAACTATAGCTTTAGCTCTCGCTTCAAAACCCTCTATCATAGTGGCCGACGAGCCTACCAGCAACTTGGACGCTTACTTAAAGGGCTACATAATTCGACTCATAAGGGATCTAAACAGTAAGTTCGGGATATCCTTAGTAGTAATAACCCACGATATCTCCATTACTGAAGTAGTGTGTAGGGACATGGTCGTAATGTTTCTTGGAGAGATAGTTGAGCGCGGTCGTGTAAGCGACGTAATCAGATCACCTCTTCATCCATATTCTAGTGAGCTCATCGAAGCCGTTAACCTAGAGAGAACGGGTCATAAACCTAAAAAGTATGTAGGAGGATGCGTGTACTACGTTCGCTGTCCACACGCTAGCAACGAGTGTCTCAAACCTCCTCCTTTGCTTAAGCTGAGCGATGGTAGAGAAGTAAGATGTTGGAGGCAGGCTAGATGAAACCCGTTCTTAGCGTGCGAGAGGTTTGGGTGGAATTTCGTCTCGTTGCGGGCTCACCTAGAGTGAGGAGGAGAGTTCACGCACTACGAGGGGTTAGTTTCGATGTATTCGAGAGAGAGGTTTATGGAATAGTTGGAGCTAGTGGAAGCGGTAAGTCTACTCTCCTCAAGGTCATTATGGGCTTTATCAAACCCTCTGCGGGTACCGTAGAAATCGACGGTATTGATTTACTTAAGGTAGATCGAGAGACTAGGAAAAACGTTATTAAGAGGATAGGATATGTTTCTCAGAATCCTTTAACTGCCGTGGACCCGCGCTTTAGGGTAAGAGATATAATAGCAGAACCGCTTAAAGCTGCTGGGGTTCCAAAGAGAGAGATCGTTAAGATTTTGCCTACGCTAATCGAAGCGGTAGGTTTATCACCCGAAGTTATGGAGCTTTTACCGTACGAGCTCAGCTTGGGTATGTTGCAGAGAGTAGTCATAGCTAGAGCTATAGCGGCAAAGCCGAGGGTATTATTACTGGACGAACCCACATCAGCCTTAGACTCAGTTACACAATCTCACATCGTGGCACTATTGAGGGAGCTAAGAGAGTTGTTTGGTTATACGAGTGTGCTCGTCTCCCATGACCTTAAGGTCGTCTCTCGCTTAGCAGATAAGCTCGCGATAATGTTGGCAGGTTTAATACTTGAGGAAGGCTTGGTAGCAGATGTTTTGAATAGACCTCTCCATCCTTACACGCAAGCACTTATAGACTCCCTAAAGTTGAAAGAAATGAAGGAGGTTCTCGTAGCCGACCCGAGGGTATGTCCATACTATACTAACTGTATTCAGAGGTTAGAAGAAAAGTGTCGAGTACTACCACCCCTAGTAGAGCTTAGCAACACGAGAAAAGTCAGATGCTGGCTTTACGTCTAGCTATCTCCCAGAAACTTTTTTGAAGACGATCAAGATGACACCCAAGGTGATCGCAGCCATAGAAGCCGGTAACCACAAGTTATCAATAAATCTAAATACAGTTCTTCCACTTTCGTATCTCAACCTTAAGAAGCCTAAGTAGGTCAGCTCGGATACTAGGTCATAAGACGTTATGCACCGCGACACGATTGTGATCTCACACGAGTCTCCACTGCAGTAAAGAGGTACCTCGCTTCTTACACCTTCTCCTTCTCCATATATAAACTTAGCTTCGGTGAGTGAGGCTCCGATAGATTGAGCGCGAACAGATACATTACAAATTTGAGTAGTAAATATGAAGTATAATTCTAAGGGATAATGCGACAATACGTAGTCTTCCGCTCGTCCTATTATGGATGTATTTATGTGGGGGGCTGGATATGTCACGTTTACGTGCTCTCCCAGGATAACAATGTTAGGTTGAATTATCTCTCTCTCTACTTTAATTATCTTACTAACTCCAGGTTTAATAGTCCTACCGGCAGGCCCTCCAGGTACAACGAAGTCAGCGCTTTCGTCACCCACATTAAGCTTTATGGTAAAATTCGTGTTTTCAGACGGGCCTACGTACGTCACTCTGAATAGGGTAGTATTTACTACCCTTGTTCCTACTATAGAGAACTCGAGAAGCTTTCCCTCAATCTGAATAGAACCATATACGGCAATAAAGAGGTAAAATAGCGATATAAGTATACTCAACAAGGATAGCACTCTCTTCAATCTCTTTTTCGATTGTTTTCTTCTCCTTCCGTACTTTCTGTATTTGCCCACCGCACTAACCCACAACTTGTTTATTTTGGCTGTATATCAATTCTAACAATTCTAACTCTGCTACTTATCTGCTTCAAGCTTTCGGCGAGGCCGTTCGACGGTTCAAATCCTTAAAGGCGAGAGGTCAGTTGTCACTTAAGTAGTAAGTGTCTAGGTTTATCTCGCTAACACAGCGTCCTAGAGTCTGATGTCCGGCAGAGTTCCGGTTCTATTTTTACTACATTTAAATGCTCCTTCCGTATTTACCTACGGGACCAATAATTCGAATCGTGCAACGTATTGAGGGACCTCGTTCACTAGCTTTACTGATGTTTCTTGCGATAATAGCTAGCGGGGTCTCTACTTATATGCACGTTCCTTCTAGTCCAGTTCCCTTAGGTAACTTAGGGTTAAAGTACAGTGACGTAGTCTTTGGCGTGTTTTATCCGAGGTTTTCAATAGATTACGAATCATCGTCTAAGTACTGGTATAATGTGGAGGTCTTGAAGTTGTTAATAGAGGGAAAACCAGTATGCCCAATACCTTACGTTGATTATTCTTTTGAGTACCCTCCGTTTGTTGGCCTATTGTGGTACTTTAGTACATGCTTCTCTATAGCGGTAGCGCTTCGAAGTAGATCGGCCCTACTTCATACAGGCTCTCTCATTCACAGTATTGCTGAACTACATTTTATCGTAAACGCATTCTTTCTCTCGCTTTTTCTCCTTCTCTCAGTATTCTTCCTGTACAGACTAGCAATAACGTTGGCTAGAGAGCTCAGTTTTCTAAGTATAGCCGTCTGGCTCGTTTTGCCGTCAACAATACTTTACGCAACCTACAATTGGGATACGATTTGTTTAGCTCTAGCCTTAGGGTCCTTAGTGGCGCTGCAGAGAAAAAAGTACCTTGTATCAGGAGCTTTGATTGGTGCGTCCATAGCAACTAAGCTTATGACTGCATCTATAGCGTACACCACTTCTCTGTACCTACTACTCAGGGCACACAAAGGTAAGAGATTACGTAAACTTGGTTTATTCCTTCTTGGTGTATCGATCTTCGGTATAGTTCCTTATGTTGCTTTACTAATAATCTCACCCAGAGGCTTTTTTGATTTTATAGCGCATCACGCGACTTGGTACTGCGAGAACTGTCTTTACTTGCTGTTTGTTCACGACATATTTAGCTACCTTCATAGAGCCCTAGCAGCAACCCTAGCAACCACTTTAGCGACTATTATAGCGTTCCTTATTCTAGCTAAAAGAAATATCGAAGATGACTTGTGGCTCTACAAGCTACTAACTCTCTCTATACTAGGAGCGGTACTCTTTAACTACGTGTTCTCACCCCAGATGGTTCTTCTTTTTTCTCCCCTGGTTATGGTTTTCTTTACTAAGATAAGTCGAGCAACGTATATAGCATCCGACGTCGCGAACTTCCTCATAATGGTTTTCTTTTTCTACGATAGCGACCTTAGGAATTTCCTCAATAGATTTGGCGTTCCTGTAGAGGTAAGGTTCAGTCCGTGGACTATAGACTCACCAGTGCAGTGGCTCGCAGCGATAAGAAACATTCTATTGCTAGTAATATTTGTGTTAGAACTAGTGAAGCTGGCAACACGTAAACCGTAATAACCTACCGTATTCTTTTACTCCACACGCGTCCTACTGGTTTCGTATCCTGAAGCTTTCACTCATTTAATAAATTTTCTAGAAAAATCAATAAATAGCTCAGTGCGCTATTTATCGATGAAATCGCCCCACTCTTGCTGTAGTTCCTCATCAGTGGCAGAGCTTTCGATAAGTTGACACTCTGAGTAAGCTGGCTTTATTTCCTCTGGTTTAAACTTCCTCATTATTAGCTCGATAGATCTTCTCTGGGGGTGAGTAACTACACTTATGTACGCCCTAGCTATAGCAGCAGTAGTAGCTTCACTAAAAACTAGGATCTGATCTGGGAGCTCTATGATCATACGCATGTGTCGATGTCCTCTAGGTATTATTGCTACTATACGCTCGATATCACAATTCCTATACCTTAACACTTTCTTTGCTGGGTTTTTTCTCATCACGATCCACCAGTACTCTATTTCTACAGTTCTGTCCTCCAACAATCTTTGACGTATCAAGAAAATGGTGTTTATGCTCTAGGCGACGATATCGTGAGCCCGAGGTCTATCGGTATGACTACACCGTTTAGAGCTTCATTTTCGACTACGTGTCTCACTAGTCTAGCTACTTCCTCCGGCTCTATAAGCCTTGGTATTGGTGACCTCCTTATGTAGTCTCTTAGAATCGACTTCGGTACTGCTAGGGCCATCCTAGTTTTAACAAATCCTGGCGCTATAGCTACAACCCTTATCCCATATGGGGCCAGCTCCTTTGCTAGAGTATACGTTAAACCTATTAGACCCGACTTTGATGCTGCGTAGTTAGCCTGCCCTACGTTTCCTACTAGTCCGATTATGGATGATACGTTCACGATGACGCCTCCACCGGTTCTTATCATGTACTGCGAGACTACTTTTGAGCAGTAAAACGCTCCGGTAAGGTTAACTCTTATAACAGCTTCCCAGTCTTCAGCCGACATTCTCTGTATGTAAGAATCTCTAGCTATACCGGCGTTATTGACTAGGACATCCACTCTCCCCAGCTTACTCAAGACTTCACCAACTCCTTTTTCGACAGATTCTCTATTCGAAACATCCATAGCTACAAACACCGCCTCTACACCTGTCGATTTCACTACCTCTAGAGTTTTTTCAGCTTCTTTATCGTAAGCTAAGTCTGCTATAGCGATCGAGAAACCTGCTTTAGCTAGCTCTATGGCGATCGAAGAACCTATTCCTCTCGCTCCTCCAGTTATTAGGGCCACTCTAGGCACTTTAACTTCTTCTTTTGGCACGAATCTCTTTATAGTACCAAATACAGTCCACTCCTCAACAACGTCTCCAAGCATGCCACTTCTTAATCTACCAAAGTATTTACGGTCTATTCTCACGATCGCCTTATTGCCATTCTCATCTTCAGCTACACCTATAGCATACGTCGACTTATAGGGAGGTACGGGAGTGTAGAGCTCTGTGTAAGTTACCAACTTCCAGACCATAAGATCACCTAGCAAAAACTGCTACTACTACGGTTCCCCCCGTACCCCCGTGATTCTCCATTAAGCCTTTCTCGGCATCTTTGACCTGTCTATCACCAGCTTCACCTCTCAGTTGCCAGAAGAGCTCTGCCACCATCCCGACTCCCGTAGCACCGATCGGATGCCCCTTCGACTTCAATCCACCACTAGGATTAACAGGCTTCTCCCCAGTAAACAAAGTTATACCTTCTCTCAAGATCTTCGCTCCCTCACCCCTACTCGCTAACCCAAGCATTTCGTACGCTACTAGCTCAGATATGGTGAAGGCATCGTGGACTTCGAGGACGTCCACATCTTTGATGGTTAGGTTCGAGATCCTGAACGCTTCCTCGGAAGCTAGTCGAATAGCCCTTAACTCAGTAATATCCGGTCGCTCAAAGACTCCTGGAGCATCGTGGGCCAATCCGACGCCCTCAATATAGACTGGCGTGTCTGTGTACTTCTTTGGCTCACTGCTGATAATGAAGCCAGCTGCTCCATCGGTTATGAGGGAAGAATCGTATAGTTTTAGTGGCCACGAAATGTACGGCGATTTCATTACGTCTTCGACAGTTACCTTTCTCCGCATAGCAGCTAGAGGGTTTCTCAAACCGTTTTCGTGATTTTTAACCGCAACCAAAGCTAGGTCCTCCTCGGTAACACCGTACCTATCCATGTACGCCTTCGCTATGAGAGCGTAAAGAGATACGAAAGGAGCTCCAACAACTATCTCGTCCGGGTGTCCGGCCGCCATCAAAACCTCGTTGATTTCCGCACTAGTGGGTTGGTGGCTCATCTTTTCATAGCCGACCACTAAAACGTTTCTTGCTAAACCGCTTCTCACCAAGTTCCATGCTATATATAGAGCCGTTCCACCAGAAGCGCAAGCGTTCTCTACTCTTAACCCCTTAGCATTTGATCGCCCCAGTAGGGATATCACGTACGGTGCTGTATGAAGAATTCCACCGAATCTATCTGAAAAATTCGAGACAATAACGAAATCTATGTCCTCACCACTGATTCCTTTATCGACGGAGCTCAGAGTTCCCTGGACGGCTTCCTTCAGTAGTTCCCATGCTTCCTTTTCGGACCTAAGCTCGTATTTAGTGCTATAAGCTCCTACTACACCTACTCGCAAGTTTTCTCCCCTTTTGTTTAGTCGTATTTAATTAAACACTCTTTGGGTTACCTGTGATTACCTTTATGTCAGGGCATTTTATTGATTTACCCGCTTTAGCCTAAACCAGCTTCTTTTCTCTAACGTATTTTCGAGAACTTTCAGAACTAGATTTATGGCGTTTTTCTCAGCTCTCCTGAGCGTTTTAGCTACGGCCACTCTTGAAATTCCGAAGTCTTTAGCTAGAGAACTGATGTCTGTCTTTCTAGGCCACTCGTAGTACCCTAGCTCTATAGCTGTAGTGAGTAGTTCTAGCTGTTTTTCAGTTAGCTTGCCTAAGCTTTCCTTAAGTAATAAAAGTAAGTTAAAGTAGTCTAATGTGAGTAAGTGCTCAGGCAGTTCTACGAGTTTATATCTCTCGATATAGTCGTGCTCAGAGACTCTCTTCATAAACTCCCTTAGATGTCTAGTTGTGTGAAAACCCAGGGTCCAGCGCTCGAATCCGTTGAAAGCCACCCACGTCGCCAAAGGTGTGGCATCGTAATTAACTACGGCCTCCATAGTGTTAGTCTTGCTTATCAACATGCTTGCCTTCATGTATTTTCTCTTCTTTTGTAAAACTTCATAGCTCTTAACGCTTCCTATAGAATTCATCTTCTTCAACACCTCATTTATAGTACCATCATCTCCGAGAACAACAACGTAAATCTTCTCATAACCCTTCCTAATTTCAGCTACATTGGCTCCTACAACTAATATACTGGAATCCTTTATGTGCTCAGTAAGCCAAACGACCGGGCAATCGTATTGGACTATATCAAATATCCCAACGTACACCACTTCCAGCCAAATGCTGTCGTCTGACATGTAAATTAAGCTTTCAAACATACTTACACGAAAATCAAACAAACGTTGATAACGACAAAAATCGTTTAAGATTTCATGTGAACCACGTATTAAGCCAGTATTACTGCAAAAGTCTTTTAGCTAGCTTGAATAATTTATGTATGAAGTTCGCCACCTTTCTGACATGTAGAGTACGCCTTACCTCTCCTGTTGTTAAGTTTGAGCTGTACCCGAAGCCCTTGCGTGAAGTAGCTAGTAGCCGCTGTATATTTCTGAGTAGGTGTGCGACCTGCCACCAGGAAACACGACTAACTAGGGCTTAATACGGTTGCTGTGTATGAAGCCGGTGAGCAAGTAATTGATTACAGTAGGTTTCTCCAGAATAACTGCATGCCCCGATTCTCTTACTTCTACGTACGTTGAGTTAGGTATTTCTCTAGCTATTATTTTTGAGTATTTAGGCGGTTTTACTCGGTCTTCCTCAGCCGAAATTACTAGCGTTGGTACTAGTATGCCCTTTAATAATCCTGTTAGAGGCGAGTCCGCGAGCCTCAGGAATGACTTAATGAGATAGGCTGCTGAGGTTAAGCTAAAGCCTCTCGAGAACGCGTCGACAAGCCTATCGAATAATCCTCTTCCATGTTGAGCTATGAATCTCTCCGAATATACGTCATTAATCCAAGACAAAACGAATTTTCTTACATCTCGAGAAAGAGCTCCCTCAAGCCACCGCAATGCCGTAAGCCTGAGATCTTCTTGAATCTCGCTTACCGAGGCTATTACTGTTAGATCGTTAACGTACTCTGGGTACTTAATAGCAAAAAGCATGGCAACTTCACCTCCGTACGATGTTCCGATTAGGTGAACTTTCTTTAAACCGAGGTGGTCTAACAGTCTTCTTAGGTCCTCCGCGTGGATTTCTAGACTGTACCGACTCTCGTCGTCCGGCTTATCCGAGTTCCACTGTCCTCTCATGTCGTGTAGCACTACTCTATAGTTTAACCTAACTAAGTGATTTCTCTGAAATACCCAGCTAGTCGTACTCATGAATATTCCGTTTAAGAATACTACCGGCTCTCCGTCTCCGTATACTTCGTAATACAGCTTGACGTCTCCTACGTCTACTGTGGGCACACTCTCTACCTGCAACAAACAACGTTTTCTAGAAGTAGTTTTTCTATATCGCTCTCTGGATATTCGAGGAGCTTCGACAAAATGGCTACTGCATCCTGACCAAGTCTGGGGGAACCTCTCCATATCTTTGGTTCGTTCCTCATCAAGAATTTAGGCACTATCCCCCACCCTCTTACTTTTTCCCCTAAAGTTTCATCAACCCACTCAATAAAGTCTCTCCTAGCTCTGTAATGAGGATCTTCGAGAGCATCCCTAAGGTTGTATACCTTAAAGCATGGAACGCTATGGTTTCTAAGTGTTCGCAACACCTCTTCGGCAGTCCTCTGCTTAATCCACGACCTCAAGATGCTGTCGAACTGTCTCCCCTTATCAGTGTGCATGCCGGGAGCGTAATGAACATCTTTCCATTCTTCAAAGTCTACTTGAATGGCATTGCACAGCCTCTTAAAAACATCGTAGCCTAGGGCTCCAACGAACACGTACTGCCCGTCTTTGGTCTCAAAGATGTCGTAAGGTTGGAAATATATGTCTTTATTTCCCCGCCTGGTCGGTACATCGTTGAACTCTGCTGTTTGAATCCACAAGCCTCCGAAAACGTTCGCTATACATTCGAATTGGGCCACATCTATAGTAATTCCTTCTCCGGTTTTCTTGGAGTATATATAGCCTGCGAGAGCAGCAGACAGAGCGTGTAAAGCTGTTAAATAGTCTCCAGTGTATGGGTAGGGCTTATAGGGAGGCGACTCAGGAAAACCGTTTATACTCATCCATCCACTGTAAGCAGCAGCTATCGCATCGTACGCGGGTAACCCTAGGTAGCTCGGATCTCCGAAGTGTCCAAAGCCGGATATGTGGACTATGACTATTTCTGGATTTACTTTCCGAACAATCTCATCCGTTATGCCAAGCTTTTGGTAAGTTCCTGGCATCGAGCTCTCCATCCATACGTCGGCATGTCTGAGCAACTCCAGAAACACCTCCTTTCCTTTATCTTTCTTAAGGTCTATAACTATTGAGAGCATATTTCTTCTCTCTTGAGCCCACCAAGTATTTACTCTACGCCCACCTTTTTCGATGAACGGTGGGGGGTATCTATACGTATCACCCCCAGGTCTCTCTACGTGAATGACCTCAGCCCCCCACAGAGCTGCCAAATAAGCAGCAAAAGGCTGAGCTATGAGAATTCCCGAAGACACTATTCTTAACCCAAATAAAGGACCGGACGCACTAGTAGCTAAAAGAGGAGCCTCTTTCTTGGGTTTACTGGAGATTTTTGATATTAACTCCTCAAACATGTCAGATTTCCAAAGACCATATCTACTGTATTGCCTTATAGATACCGAGTTTAGCTTTTGTTAACCGCACGAACGCTCTCAGCTTTAGCTAGCTATCCACCTAAAAGCTATCGCACCCTGCTGATACCCAACTCCTGAAGCTACCAGTATGACTACTTTGTCTTTTTCAACTTTACCTTGTTCTATAGCGTCGTGTAATGCCATGTAAACACAGGCCGAGCCGGTGTATCCGTACTTGTCCATAACCCAATGCGTTTTTGTTTCAGGTAAACCAAGGTTTTTCATAACGTCGAGTATAGTCTTCAGCCGCACTTGAGTAAATATTATCTGGGTTACTTCATCAAGGTTTATACCGGCCTGACCAACTACATCCTTTATGAGGATCGGCCAGTACTGATCATTAACCGGTGGGTACGCTTTTCTTAGGTCGAGGAAGGGTAGGTTCTCGTCTACTACTTGTTCAGCAACCGGCTTCCAGGCACCTAAGAATATTCCCCAGTAGTCCCAGAACGAACCATCAGCACGCAGTTTTCCTGCTAAGTAGCCAGGTCTATCTGAAGCAGACAATACTATAGCTCCAGCACCATCAGAGAATATCCATTCCCACATGAACTTCCACCTAAGGAACCTAGTCATGGCGTAGACTCCTATTACCAAGATGTTTCGATACTTCGGGTTTCCAGCTATTATAGACGATGCTACTTCGAGCATATATACTGGGTTAGCACAGGAGGCGTTTATATCGAAAGCGGGAATCTCGTAGGGACTTCCACCTAGAAGACTTTGGACCTTGGGTGCAGTCGGTGGAGATATAGCCTCGGGAGTATCCGTTCCGACTATTATCATGTCGATGTCTTTTATGGTTAACCCAGCTCTGTCGAGAGCCATTTTAGCAGCTTTAGCAGCCATAGTTGCCGGAGTTTCCTCCGGGGGAGCTATCCTCTTTACTTTCAAACCTGTTCGCTCTATAAATAGAGGATCCACTTTAATTCCGGTTCTTGCCTCAAAATCCTCCGGGGTCATTATCGTAGGAGGTACGTATACCCCGGTAGACGCTATATATGCAAATCGTTTAGACATCTCAGCCCTAGATATTACTTGGAGCCAACCTTAAGTAGGCCAATGTTTACACTTGATGCTCAAATTCTAGCACTTCACCATAAAGCTCGGAGTACTACATCCCTAGGTAGTATTCTTTAAGTACCTCAGGCTTAATTATCTCATGAGTCTTACCACTCTTGACTATCGAACCCATTTCGATGACATGAACTACCTCTGCTGTTTCCAGAACCACGGTCGGATCTTGTTCGGCCACAACCAGAGATATCCCAAACTCTTTGTTGATCTTTTTCAAGACTTCAACAACTTTTTTTCTCATGATGGGCGCTAGCCCAGCTGAAGGTTCGTCCAGTATAATGAGCTTACTAGCCATCACTAAGGCCATAGCTATCGATAGCATTTTCTGTTCACCACCACTCAGAGTTCCAGCTATCTGAGTCTTTCTTTCTTCAATAATCTTGAACAGTTTAGTTACCTCTTTAAGTTTGTCTCCCCCGTGCTTAGACATACTCGCAGCTAACTCCATGTTTTCACGTACTGTTAGGGTTCTCAGGACACCTCCTCTCTCTGGTACGTAACCTATTCCAAGTCTAGCTAGTTTATGAGCCGGAAGCCCGGTGACGTCATTACCTTCATATAAAATCTTACCTCTCCAAGGTTTCAAGTACCCTAGTACAGCCTTAATCAGAGTGGTTTTTCCGGCACCATTGGGTCCTATTAGTCCAATGACCTGCCCCAACTCCACATCAAAACTAACGCCGTTTATCACTACGGTCTTCCCGTATCCTGCGACAAGGTCTGTTACCACAAGTAATTTCACTATAACACCCCGAGGTATACTCTTGCGACCTCCTCATTAGATACTGCCTCATCAGGTTTTCCTTCAAAAATTTTCTTGCCCTCGTTTAGTACGACTACTCTATTAACTAACTTCATTAGATACCTCAGTTTATGCTCTACTATAATGAATGCTAATCCATTTTCGTTAAGCTTTTTTACTATCTCGATAACTTCATCGATCTCACTTGGGGAAAGCCCCGCGAATGGCTCATCTAAGAGTACCAGCTTTGGACCGGTAACTAAAGCTCTTGCCAGTTCAACCATTCTTAGCTTGTAGGGAGTTAAGTTAATCGGAAGTTCTCCTGCTTCAGCTAAGAGTCTCGTGATAGTCAACGCCCAAGTAGTTTTAGCTCTCGCAAGTCTTGCGTCCTTGTATACGGATCGAGCAGATAGGCTTACGTTGTAGTAGACCGGGAGGTAGGGATATACTCTCATACCCTGAAATATGCGTGAGATTCCTAACGCCACCCTTCTATGAGGCTTAAGTCTGGTGATATCTCTACCTTCAAACACTATTCTACCCTCGTCAGGCGTGATTACTCCACTGATTACATTAACAAGGGTAGTTTTTCCGGAACCGTTGGGTCCTATCAAACCTAGAAGCTCGCCTTTGCTTACTTCCAGCGAGACTTTGTCGAGAGCTACAATCCCCCCAAACTTTTTAGTCACGCTATCGCAAACTAATAATTTTACCATAGCCAAACACCTGCTGTCAACTCGGCTATCTTCGATGAGACTAGGCGTTTCAATTTCGTGTACAGGTAGTAAACTATCCCTTGTGGTCTAAGTAGAACTAATACTATGAGAAGACACATGTAGAGCACCACTCTCCACCTACCTATAACATCCCAAAGAGCTTCATAAACTAGGAGTATGAAATAATTAGCTATAGTAGGTCCCACGATCGTCCCCATACCCCCCAAAATAACGGCAGTTAACGGTGGGACTAGGGTGTTCGCTGGAATAAACACGTCCACAGTTACTGGAGGCCTCATTGCTGCGTATATAGAGCCAGCAAACGATGCTAGAGATGACGATATGAGAAATCCCACTAGTTTCACTCTAACGGTGTTTACTCCAGAAGCTTCCGCTAAAAGCTCGTCTTGACCTATTGATCGCATCATAAAGCCGAAGTCTGAGTATGCTACTTTATAGCTAACTATAAAGGCGATTATGGCAGCAATAGATGATATATAGAAATAGGTTGACTGCAGGAAGAAAGCTCTCTCTTTGACTGGTAGACCTCTAGCATACGAGAAGAATAGGGGGGAGTAGGTAATGCCGCCCTCACCACCTAAGTATAATGAGAAAGGCCGCGATGTCACTATTCCAGCCATAACTATGGGTAGAAGTAGCGACATTATAGAGAAGTAGGCTCCCCTCACTCTTAAGCTAGGAAGGAATATCACTAGGCTGAGTACTAGAGATATGGCAGCTGATGGTAGAATGGCGTACTCAACTGGAACCCCCAAATATCTATTCAAGAGGGCTAGTGAGTAAGCCGCACATCCTACAGTAAACGGTACTCCAAGATTAAGGTAAAACGTCGTCCCCGAGTATAAGTCTAGCGAGAGAGTTATTAAGAGAAAAATATTTACTCTAGTTAAAACATCGAGCCAGAAGCCCCTTAACCCGAAGGTGGGCAGTAACATGTAAATAGCAGCAATAAATAAGGCAGGTAGAATGCTCCCCACTCTCTTTAGCTTAGAAGGTTTAGAGAAAGCCAGTCTACTCACCTCGCCCGAAAAGCCCGTGAGGTCTAAAGACTAATATCAAAA
This sequence comes from Sulfolobales archaeon, assembly GCA_038832865.1. Lineage (GTDB taxonomy): Archaea > Thermoproteota > Thermoprotei_A > Sulfolobales > NBVN01 > DRZP01. Next base: position 21,102 of record JAWBJE010000001.1, on the reverse strand, counting down.
GTATCAAAATAAGGGGGGCTACGCGCGCTATACCTCCCCCTAAGACGTATACCATAGATTGCTCAATAAAGCCGTAAACTAGAGACGCAACAACAGTTCCCAGAATGTTGCCTATTCCCCCCATGACAACTATAGCAAAGGCGGTAAATAGCGGTGACCATCCAGCGGTTGGTGTTAAAGCCTTTAATGGAGCTAATAGAATGCCCGTAAGAGCGGCGTAAACCCCAGAAATTAGGAAGGTAGCTCTCAAAACCCTTAGGGGATTTATGCCTAACCTCATTGATTCTTCCCAACTTTCAGCAACTGCCCTAATAGCTTTTCCGGTACTAGTCTTGTAGAGAAAAGCGAGAAGCGCTAAGGTCATAGCTAAACAGACAGCTGTGATAAGTAGCCAGTGATTGCTTACTGGAATGCCCAGGATCGAGGTTGTCCCGGGGTATAATGGAAGAGTTACCGGTTTGAGCCCCATCTGAATACTAAATAACTCCTCAAATATGTAGGCTACCGCCATCGTGGTTATAAAGACGCTTACCGGGAACTTGATGGCTGGCTTAATAACTGACTCACCTATAGCAAGACTGATAGCAGCAGTTAACAGAATTGAGACGGGTACCGCTAAGTAAAGAGGAGTGTTTAAGTAGTTTAGAAAAACGTACGTAGAATAACCAGTGAGGACATATAGAGCTCCATAAGTGAGGTTAGGTAGGCGAGCAACACCGAAAATGAGAGAGAACCCCAATGAGAAAACAAGGTACGTTAATGAGTGAAATGATCCAAAAATGAGTATGTACTTTAGCTCTTCCAATCTTAGTTCCCTACGGCCAGGGTATCTCTATCCAAACTCTAGTACCGTCTACGGATTTAGGAAACAGTAGCTTTGTTCCGTACTCAACGACTCTAAACGGCCAAACCACAACTCTTCTACCCTGTTGCCACTGGAAGTATATTGGGTAAATTCTGTCTGGAGCCAGCTTAGCGGTGTGACTTCTAGTGAATTCATAAATACCGGCTGTTCCCACAAACACCGAGGTCTCTAAGACTTCGATTACTTTATCCGTATCAAACGTTCCAGCTTTTCTAACTGCTTCAGCCCACACGTAAACCGAGTCATAAGCATACCATGTCGTAAATATCGGTTCAGTTCCAAACAATTTTTTATACTTCTCGTAGAACTCCATAGTCCTGGGTGTAATGGGGGCTGGGAACCCCCAGGAGATGCATATCAATCCCTCAGCAGCTCCCATAGTTTGGTTATAGAATACGTCGAGCATGGCGTATGTCCCACCTCCTACAGCTAGCAGAGGGACTTGACTCAGGAAGTAGTCTCTAGCAAAGACGTAGTCCTCGGTGCCAGAGAACTGCCAAGTTATATACTGGGCACCAGATGCCATGATTCTGGCAAAGACGTCCGTGAAGGAGGTTATGTCTGTGGGCACCCCGATGGCCGTTACGACCTCTATGCCTTCCTTTACCGACCTCTCTTGACCGTATAAAGCGTGTGGAATCACCCACGGTAAGTCCTCATAGACCCACGCAACTTTAGTCCAACCGAACCTTCTCGAGAGGTATGCCAGCAGGTCCCACGTAGCTGCTGCTTGAGATGTAGCGTTAACGTACGCCCTGAACCAGTATTTGTAATACTCGTAGTTCTCTAGTACTTTAGCATCGATCGCATCACTAACAGCACCAGAAGCTATGACTAAGACTTCGTACAGAGGTAGAAGGTCCATTATTGCTAGAGCTTCGTGTGAGCCGAAGACGCCGAATACTACTTTAACTCCGTCTTCAGCCAGCTTCCTATAGCCTTCAGCGGCCTTATCACCACTCCATTGCGTATCGTAGTACACCAGCTCAATTTTATGGTTCAGGACCCCTCCGGCAGCGTTTATTTCTTCTATAGCAAGCTGTATTGCGTTCAGCATCATCTTTCCTATAGGTAGGTTGAGAGGAAGGAGAGCCCCAACCTTTACAGTTCCAACGAACTCCGGGGGTGTGGTAGTAGGAGGTGTTACTGGAGTAGTCTGCACGATTGTTATAGTAGGTCCGGGTTGCGTTATGGTCTCTCTAATAGTGACGGTTATGTACCTCGTGACTTCTACTCTAGGGGTGGTCGGGGTAACTACCTGTTGACCTACGTAGTAACCAACTATTCCAGCCACAATTATTAATACTATTAGTACTGCCTGAATTATTTGAAGCTTCATACGCTCACCCATTCCTTAGCGGATCGAGTAGTTAAAAACCTTGAGTTAACAAACGCAAATCTAAGTTCTACAGGCTACAGTATGTTTCTGTCTTTCAAGAACTTTAGCAGCAGATTCAGGACGGTACTTTCCATTCCTGCCAGCGTGTGAGCTCCACCCTCTACTAAGCGGAACTCTACATCATACTTTAGTTCTTTAAGCTTTCTATACAGAGTCTCGGACTGAGAGGCTGGTACCATGGAGTCTTTTGTTCCGTGAATTAATAGCACACTCCCGGAGATTTTGTCTGCGTAAGTTATTGGACTAGCTAACTCGTAAAGCTCTTTGTTTTCGTCAGGCTCTCCGAGAGTAGACTTAACTAGGTCTGCTATATACTTCTGTGGACTTCCCTGGGGGAACTTCGATAGAAACCTGTAGAGGTCTGCTAAATCGACCCACCCACCTACACTTACAACAAACCTCACTTTTTCTTGAGTTGATGCTAGCAAACTAACAGTCCCACCTAGAGATATTCCAAAAAGTCCCAGTCTCTCGGGATCAACCCCACTTAGAGCTTTAAGCTTTCTTATAGCCCTTATAGCAACAGCAACACCATCGCTAACATCAGCATACTTCGGAGCGAGAGCAACCATTCCCAGAGTAGCAAGCTCCTTGGAGTAGTACTCGACATCCTCAGGTTTTTGATTAAAAGCGTGAAGAACTACAACAGCAGGTTTCCTCTCTGTTAGAGATGAATAGTATAAGTAACCAGGCACATCTTGGGTCCTCACTTTTGAAACACTCACAGTTAACACCATGAGAGGAGATCGCAATATAGTTATATTTAAGGTACTAATTAGCTATTCTAGAGCATCAAGATACTACGTAGTAAGCTCAGCACAAGTATCTAAGGATCTCGACATTCCCATGTTGGAGCTCTTACCATTGGGAATTAGCAAGGTTTCGCTGTTCTTTTATTACTACGCCTCGCTAGATCCGGCTACCGATCTTCGTCTCTCCAAGAAATTCTACCAAAGTCTTACTTCATCTCCATTCTCTGGTTGGCGATCTCGTGAATTCCTGCTTCTTGGTCGGTTATTATTCTTAAATAATCATAAAACTTTTACGAGCATAGAGGAAGTTTCACTATTCGAACTCTTATATTCTTAGTTTTTCTCCTATATCTAGAGGTGCGGTAAATGAGCTCTTCAATTAGGGATAGTGTGCTGGGAATAGTGCTAGGATATAGGAGAGGGTCGAACAGGCAATACGTTAATCAAGTCTACATAAAGGTGCTGACTCAAATTGAGAACATTCATTCTCTTATTGGTCGTAGAGTGAGAGTTAGCGACAATTACGGAAATACTTATTCAGGTAGAATAATCAAAGTTCATGGTTCTGGAAAGAACCGTGTAGTTATAGCCGTGTTCAGCAGGAACTTGCCGGGGCAGCTGATAGGGATTGAAGCAACTATTTTCTAGCATGAGTAAAGGACAGCTCGAACAGCCACTTCTAGAAGTTCGTTGCTATAACCAGCGAACAATATAGAGTTCGAGTATGGAACTTCGAAGAGGATAGCGTATCTATCCAAATAAGCTAGAGGTTTAGCGTAGTATTTCAGGATCGTCTTTTCGGTATTTGCTAGAGTTAACCGAATCCTATCGTTAAAGGTTAGCCCATAGAGTATTGGATGGCTACGCCATAGAGTTTTTATGAAGCCCTCCACGTTTAGTACATCTACATCATTCAACGTACTCAGGTCGGACACCAAAGGGTTAACCAAGTTTTTGACTATCTCGCTAATCCTACCTCCACATGATACATAACATCTCCCGTTCCCGTCTAAATCGCCGAACACTCCCTCGAGAGACTCTATCAATAGGCACTGACGCCCGGTCTTAGAAATACTCCGTGCTTCAGGAACGGGTTTTCCATCTATCCATGTATCTTCAGCGACTTCGTAATGTGTTCGACCGATATCGCAGGACTCAGAGACCCCCGGGTCTATAGCTAGTGACGTTGGGGGGGCGACGATGCGGCGAACCTTCTTTTGGTCTAACCAAACAGGCACCACGGAGGGTTTCGTTATGAAGATCGCTCCAGCAGTCTCTCTGCACCTAAAAAGTCTTCTTACGATGTCGAGAAACTCCGCTCCATGACTTGCTAGATAGAGTAGGTAGCCTGCGCGCAGCTTCAGTTACGTCACCCAATAGAATTGCGAGCTTTAAGCTAAGAATTATCCTTAAGAATGGCGGATCTCGAACACCTTGGTTCAAATGGTTTACACGAATAGAAAGTAGGGGTAGAAGGGGGTGTTCTCCTTTAAGTGTCTTACGGTTGTATCATTAGAGTCGCGAGCTCCCACGTCACTATTGCCATGCGCAATGATACAACCGAGCTCCCAGCACGGTGAACGCTATTAAGTGGGACAGACGAGGTCGGTTCATAGATAAGCGCTATAGCGTTAGGTCATTACGTTGGACGGATAACGCGTTGCTACCTGACTACAAAAACTGAAACTGGCGCATTCACTATCACTGAGAGCGCCACCGAACCTATGATCAAATCGGGGTTTACTGTTTTTCCTCTAGCCGATATTACGATGAGGTCATAGCTCCCTCTAAGGACTTCTTCAACAATAGACGTAGCTATAGAGCTGGTTGGGCTAAGCTTAACGGTTTTAGTTTCTATGTTTATGCCGGACTTCTTGGAAACGGACGCTATAGTTTCCATAATTCTCTCTGTCGGTCCTATAGTACCGTCGTCTACTATGAGCGCCACGATCACCGAGCCGTACCTTTTTGCGAAGTCTATAGCAACATTCAGCGCTTTGATGCTGTGCGAAGAGCCGTCTATGGGGACTAGGACCCTTTTGAACATGTAGCTTACTTCGTAAGTGGGTTCTCGAACGTACACGTAGCTCACCCAACATAATCAGTCCAAAAAGACAAAATAAATGACGGTAAAGAGCTGACTGTCTTGCCGTGATAGTTTCTTAGGGAATCGCGTGGTGCATTTTTAACCTTGCCTTAAAAAGTCGTTAAAATATTTTTTACCTACTTCAAGAATTCTAGTAAGTAAGAGGCACATGTTGTCGGATGAAGTTATTCTACAGAAACTTGATGAAAGGTCGAAGAAGTCCTTGGTTATTACTAACCTGATGTTAGGAATACTTATACCGTCGCCTTGTACCACGAGGTATAGAGAACCCGATGGAATAGCTTTGCTGATGGACACGGATCTCACGCTAGAGCTGTATTTCCTTAAGACCTCATAGACTTCAGGCAGCCCCACCTCCTCTAGAGCACTTAGTAGTTTACCCGTGACATACATCTCCGCAACCGCGGGACTCACTCTCAGGTCCAGTAATACCTCGCCCTCTAGTTGAATGCTAACGTAAGTAGTAGAATCAGACGATGAAAAAGAGACCACGGACCCGGGAATCCTGTTTGAAATCAGCTTAAACGCTTCCTTGATTTTCTCCGGGTCTACCGGCAACCCTCTAAATACCTCTCTCAAAGATCCCACCACTCTATCTTTCCGTACTTACAAATATCTCCACCCTATAGGAAACTAAGCTTGCTACGTATTCAGCACGGCTTTTACTGCTTCATAAGTTCCCGTTCTTGCGGAACCGACGCAGTATAGAGCTATATCAGTAATGCCTTCTCTCTACGACTAGGACTATAAAACCCTCTTCTTCGTAGGCGTTTACGACCGAGAGTTTCTGCTTTATAGCTTCGTTTACTGCGAATTCTAGGATGTTTTCGGAGACTTCTATAGCGGTGGATTCGCCTTTTCCAAGTCTTCTTCCTATGTTCTCCAAGGTCTTCCTGACCTCATCCTCGCTTTTCAGCATGTCTGCGACCCTCCCGATGAGTTATTACTCTAGCCTAATAAAACACCCAAACAAGTCTTTAAACATTGTACGCTTTCTGAGAACTATTTCGGGTTTCACACTAGTTCATGCAGGCTGATATCGTTTGAAGGGTCTCACTTTAATAGCTTGCTGGTAAGATGATGACTGCGGCAACTAACGCAGACTCGCTAGGACCTTAAACTCCATAAACGATGGGCAGAAACCCCTTAAGTAACCATGGTCATAGCTTGACTAAGCTACCCCATTACAAGGGCTTGCTTGTAGTGGTGGTAGGTTAGGAGTGTTAAGGCGTGCGAATGAACCGGCTTGAGCGGTTACATATCTCAGCACGAGAACTTGTTGCGTCTTAGTCTCAGTAGGCGTTGGACTACCGCGGGTTGCCCGTTTTTCTGCCTCTCGGCTGTTTAGGTAACCTCCGGGGACTTCGGGGAAGACCCGAGAGCGTGCTCCGGTAGTCGTGAGGCAGCGAGCCGCTCTCAGCCGACGGCCTCGGGTGGGTTGGGTCGCAGGCGGAAGGCGGGCAGCCGAAGGCGGCTGACCGGTGGACATAGGCAACTGCCGGGACTCCACTCTTCTTGAGGCTAGAAGCGAATTGAGCGTGTTAAGTTCTCCCGGTAGCTCATAGTGAGACTAAGGACTCTACTAACTACGGCTTCGTCGCTTAACCAATCAACGAAGACTCTGCACTGTCTTTTGCCGGTAACTATCTCGATAACTTCTTTGGATACTTCCTCCACGCTCCTACCGGTAACGTCTACTTCACACACCTTATCGGGCGGGTGCTCGAGTAGAGCATTACTAGTGCAGACCCCTATAAGCTCCGCTTCGACGTTCTCGAACACCTTCCTTGGAGGCCAACCCCTCCTGCTGAGTCTTTCAGCTAGCTCCATCGGGTTTATCCTCAGAACTATTATTTTGTCAAGCATGTCGTCGTCTACAATCTCACTATAGTGTCCAACTACTAGAACTCTACCTTTCTCTGTTATAAGCCTTCTCAAGTGCTCCCGCAGTTTAGGTTCGTCAACAACGAAACTTAGTCTTTCGTCGTCGTAACCAACGTACAACTTGTTTTCAAGTACGTAATCGCTCAACTCCACTAGCCAAACACCAAGCGATCTGGAGACAAGAGCTCCAACAGCAGATTTTCCAGTACCAGGAGTACCACTGATGGCTATGGCCTTTCCAGAGCCGAAGTTCTCGACCATTTAATCTACCAAGCGTACTAGTGCGTAAAAATTATAGTGTCGCATACTTCCACTTTATTAGCTGCGACAAGTGAGTGCACATTGGTGCCGTCCCTGGGGCTTTGCGAGTTATGTGGGATCAGCTCTAAAACTGTAAGTAGCACCATAGGCGTCTGTGTAAGTTGTTTAAGAAGCTACGGTGAAGAAGCTCTAAAGATTGCGCGCAGGGCTCATAGGGACTACAGACAGGGTCTGGGGCTGCCTCCCGATGTACCTAAAAGCGGGAAGCTGAAGTGCAGCATATGCGTGAATGAGTGCAACATACCGGAAAATTCAAGTGGGTTCTGCGGTTTCTGGGTGAATAAGGGTGGAATCCTAAGCCCCCTTACGGCTAATCCTAGTACTGGGCTCGTTATGTGGTATTTCGACCCGCATCCTACGAACTGTGTTGCCGGACCCGTTTGCGCTGCTAACACTTCGAGAGGGTATCCTAGATACACGAAATTTAGGGGAGTTGAAGTAGGCTATTACAACCTGGCCGTTTTCTATATTGCTTGCAATCTCAACTGTCTCTTTTGTCAGAACTGGGAGCATAAGACTATGCTATCTGACAGTAGAGTTAGGACTAGGTACGTGAAGACTGTCGATGACCTCGTGCGTGAAGCTTTAAATGATAGAGTTACGTGCGTCTGCTATTTCGGGGGCGACCCCGGACCTCAAGTACAGCACGCTATAGCTGCCTCTAGAAAACTGCTTGCAACAAAGAATCAGGATACTGTAAAGAGGATATGCTGGGAAACCAATGGACTGGAGAATCCCATGATCATGAAGCGGATGGCAGAGCTAAGCTTAGTCTCAGGCGGGATAGTAAAAATTGATTGGAAGGCATGGACTCCCGAGGTCTACGAGGCGTTAACAGGCGTAAACGGTTTTAAAGCTATAGAAAGACTGAAGGTTAACGCAAGGATGGTTGCAGAGATGGCAAGGGAACGCGATGACCCTCCACTATTAGTAGTGAGCACTCTTTTGGTACCTGGATATGTTGACGAAGAGGAGGTCAGAAAAATAGCTGAATACTTAGCTGTCATAGATAGCAGTATTCCTTACATACTTCTCGCGTTCCACCCGGACAACATCCTAAGGGACCTTCCCCCAACGAGTAAAAAGCACGCTGAAGCGGCTAGAAGAGAAGCCTTAAGGGCCGGTCTTAAAGAAGTCTACATAGGTAATGTGTGGCTCCTAGGAAACTACTACTAGTGTATAACGACTAGTTAAGTCCTATTAAGTCCTATTTTGTTAGCTAGCCTTCCTGGTTACCTCTTTTGCCACTTCCTCGACGGAAATTGAGGGGTCTAGCACTACCTTTAGGAATAAACCGGTTCTTCCGATTTCATCTCTCCGTTGCAGTATCTCCACTCTCTCCCTTACAGTATCTATAGAGACTCCCAAAAGCTTAGCTACATAATACTCATAGCCCATTACCGGTGCCTCACGGTGACCTCTTTCTGTTGGAATAATCAATATCAAGGACTTAGTTACCCCGGGTTCTCTAACGTCTTTAGTCAAATCCTCGTAGGATATACTGCCACTAAACTTGTAGAACTCGAGTTCTCTAGGGCTGAATCTCTCCAGAGGAAAAGAAATTGTGACATTACCGTTTGGCGTTAATTCGTAAACAACCTTAAGGGCAGACTTCGGCGTAGCTCTTACCAGGATCTTTCTATAGACCCTTAAATTCCCTCTATCTAGGCACGCTTCAACGAGCGCAGGAGCGACGGTATACGGTATAACAACATCGACATCGCTATCTCGGTCGACATCTCCTCTAGCTACAGAGCCGTGCACTATTGGAGAGTATCCGCATCGGACTAAAGTCTTCATTACTTCAGCTGCTATCTCCCTTAGCTTCCTTAATAGCGCCCATCTCTCGCTCTCGTACACGACATCCTTAAATTCCGGAACCCTAGCCACTTTATGTTTCGGTCCCTTACGAAACATACTTCTCTAATTATTATGGCCTCCAGTCGTTATTAAAGACAGCAATATAAGCAATAAGTCCCAGAGACCGAAAGACTCTGAAACTGGCGTCAGGCAATATCAGCTTGTCGTAGGGTTTCAGCTTTTCGGATATCCTCCGGATTATCTATATCCATTATTACACCCGGGTCGTCTACATCTAAGTAGCGTACGTACTCCCTATGCCTAGATATAAGGCCCTTAAGACCTCTCTCTTCTTCCTTGATGCTCAGCGCCTCCTTGATCATGTTCCCTATCAACAATACTGGATGCCCACCTCTTCCTCGGTAACTAGGAATAATTATGTGGTTGCCCCAGTAGGTTACTGGTAATGAGTCAACTAAATACCTTAGGGTGCGCGTTTTTATAAACGGCACGTCTGATGGATGCACTGCTACAAGCTTTGAGTACTTGACTACTCTTTTAATGCCCGCAATAACAGATGACGACATTCCGAGAGAGTAGTTCGGGTTGTAAACGAACTTAACATCCAGGTCTGCGAGTACCTCAATTATTCTATTATGCTCGAACCCTACAACAACCACTATTTCATCAAAAACCTCTGCTCCAAGGAATTTTCTAGTCGTTATTCTAACCATGTGGTCTTCTCCCAGCTCGCTATCTCGGATTCTGTAGAGTAGCTTATTCTCGCCGAATCTCCTAGATGCGCCAGCTGCTAGTAGTACAGCTACCTTCATAGGTTCAGCCATATTTACCTAGCTTTCTCTCGAGAACCTCTGTAATCGCTTTTACGACTCTTGGATAAGTTCCGCATCGGCAAAGGTTTCCCTCGATTGCTTTGACTATATCTTCTTTAGACGGCTTTAGGAGCTTTCTCATCGCTTCGTTTAGGAAGGCGTAGGCGGTTAACAACATAGCCGGAGTGCAATAACCGCACTGAACAGCGAAGTTCTTGCTGAACTCCTCAGCTAGCTCTCTAAAAAGATGATCGGAATAAAGCCCTTCTACAGTCGTTATTTCGCTTCCATCGATCTGCACCGTTAGCAGTAAGCAGGAGACGACCGGTCTACCGTTCATTAGCACAGTACAAGCTCCACACTCTCCTCTCTCGCAACCTCTTTTCACGCTCTTTACACCCAACCTAAGCCTCAAGGTGTCTAGGAGTATCTCGTTCGGCTCAACGTCTACTTCGACCCTATTTCCGTTTAAAGTGAAGTTAACGCGCATTATGCAACACCTAGAGCCTTAGCTAGTGCGTCTTTAGCTAACCGATAGCTCATCTCTCTCCTATACCAAGAGGTTGACCTAACATCGTCAATTGGTGTAACTTCGCCCGCGACGGTACTGGCAGCCTCCTCTATTAAGCTCCAGCTAACTCTTTTACCTCTAATGACTTCTTCTGCTTTATACGCTCTTATAGGCACTGGGGCAACCGAGTTTAAAGCTATTCTAACATCGTGAACTACTCCGTTAATCACTTTAGCGAGCACTGCTACTGCTACTACAGATAAAGTGAAACCACCTCTTCTTCCAAGCTTTACGTAAGACCAACCACTCCACTCAGACTTCTTGACGAGTATTTCCTTAAGTATCTCACAGGGGTTTAATGCAGTTTTTCTGTATCCAACGAAAAACTTTGTAGATGGAACAACTCTTAAACCCTCTGAGCCGATAACAACGAACTCAGCGTCATATGCTAGAAGAGGTGGTGCTGTATCGGCTGCTGGCGAAGCATTACACAAATTTCCACCTATAGTGGCCATGTTCCTTATTTGCCACGAGCCCATAGACTCTACCGCAGCTTTTAAGAGAGGGAGGTTCTGAGATACTACGTTCGATTCTATCAACTCTTGCAACCTAGTGGCAGCCCCTATTCTAATAGTTCTACCTAAATCCTCAATACCCCTTAGGTCGGGTATCGAACTAATGTCCACTAAGGCCCGCACTCTAACCCTCGAAGTTTTCATATCTACCAAGAGATCTGTTCCTCCAGCGATAACTTTCGAATAATCTATTTCTCTCAACAGCCTAATGGCCTCGTCGAGAGTCTTAGGGCGGTAGTAGTCTATCTTTGGAAGCTTGTAGTACAAGATGAACTACCCCACGAGCTGCTTTGTTAGAGAGTAAACTTTCTCTGGTGTTAGTGGCAGCTCTGTAATTCTTACACCTAGCGCGTGACTTACAGCATTAGCTATAGCAGCGGGCATCGGTATAAACGCCATTTCACCTACTCCCTTAGCCCCGAAGGGACCGTAGTCCCATACGTCTTCGACGAATATGGAGTCTCTTATCACCGGAGTCTCATGAGACGTTGGAATCACATAATCCGTTAAATTATCGTTAACTATTCTTCCATCATCAGCGAAGACCAGTTTCTCCATTAATGTGTATCCTATACCCTGTATAATTGCTCCCTCTACTTGAGTTTTTACAGCATCTGGGTTGATGACTCTACCGATAGCGAGAGCGGGATGTACCTCAAGTACTTTCACTCTCCCGGTGTAAATGTCGACTTCGACCTCAGCGATTATAGCGATAAAGCTAAACGCTGGATAAGCGAATCCGCGACCAGCGTCATCATCAAATGTCCCCTTAGGGAGGAAGAAGTAGCCCGTAGCAGAGAGGTCTACTCCCTTACTGTAGGCTAAAGCAACGAGTTCTTCCCAGCTCATTTTGATCTTATTTCCTACGACAACTACCCCATCCGATATTTTGATCTCTTCTCGCTGAACGTTGTAGTACTCGGAGAGAAAGCTCTCAAGTCTACTTCTAATTCTACCTGCTGCGACAACTATCCCGATAGCACCTACGCTAGTACCTCTAGAAGCGTGGGTGGCTCCGGTATCGGGGGCGTCAGTCGTACCAAAAACCACCTTAACTTTATCAATCGGGCAACCAAGTATTTCGGAAACAAGTTGCCTGTGCGAACTTGAGGGGGACCCCTGCCCCATCTCAACGATCCCTGTGTAAACGTTGACAGAACCGTCGCGAGATACGTGTATGTAAGCGTTAGACCAATCCGGCACCGCCCTGCTAGTGCTATTTCCATGCCAGGCTACAGCAACCCCTATACCTCTCCTAGTACGCCCTGCCCTATGTTCACCGTACTTTAGTCTCTTAGCTCTCCAATTGCTGACTACAGATAGCTTCTTCAAAGCTTCGTGAATTCCCACAGATGATGTCAGTACTTGACCGGTTATCGTATCATCGCCCTCCTTAAGCATGTTGTTTAACCTAAATTCTACCGGGTCTAATCCTAACTTCTCAGCTAGCTGGTCCATCTGCGACTCAGCTGCGAACTGAACTGAAGGATTCCCGAACCCGCGGAATGACCCCTGGGGAACTTTATTAGTGTATACGCAGTAACCATCAACCTTAGCGTTAGGCACGTAGTAAGGACCTGACGCATGCATTGTAGCTCTCCATAGTATGAAGGGACCTCTGTTTGCGTAGGCTCCAGAATCGTGTATGATCGTAACCTCTATCGCGGTCAGCCTTCCGTCCTTAGAGGCGCCAGACTTGTACTTTATCACGGTCGCTTCTCTCTTAGGATGAGTTTGTATAGAGTCCTCCCTTGTGTAATAAAGTAGTACAGGCTTCCTAAGGTGATATGCCGCAAGTGCCGCTCTTGCGGCAACTAGGGGTCCTTCGTCATCTTTTCCACCGAAGCCTCCACCGATGTATGGAGCTATAATTTTGACGTAACTGGACGGTAGACCAAGAACTTTTGAAACTATCTTTTGACCTAAGTGTGGGTATTGTATCGTAGCTATAACCGTTATCCTGTTCTCAAGGTCAGGTATTGCTAAAGCTGCTTCCGGTTCCAAATATGCGTGTTCCTGGTGATGAGTTCTATAAGTGTTCTCTACTACTACATCTGCCCTGCTAAACCCTTCCTCCACATCACCTTTCCTGACTTTAGTTCTGAATGCTATGTTACTCCCAAGGGATTCGTGAATAAGAATGTCCCTCCTCTCTATGGCTTCTAGAGGGTCAAAGAGGGCGGGCAGGGGTTCGACCGCGAGGATCACATTCTCTATAGCACTATTTACAGAGTCAGGGTCTTTACCTACCACTATAGCAACTGCTTCGCCGTAATACCTAACCTTCCCTTCTGCTAGTAGAGGTTGATCAGGAATAGCATAACCGACCTGGTTCTCGCCTGGAATGTCACGGTAAGTGAAGACGCGGAGCACCTTAGGGTCCTCTAGAGCTTTAGAGTAATCGATCTTCTTTATTCTAGCGTGAGGTACCTTAGCCAGAACCAGTCTGGCGAAGAGGTACCCTTCTTCAAGGTAATCTTCAACGAATCTCGCTCTTCCTAAGGCTTTCTCTAGAGAATCCGACCTTTCGATGCTCTTACCAACGACGATACATGATTTGGCAGAAAGCCACCTCCTAATAAGAGTTCCTGGGTCTTCAACCACCATCAATACCCAATAATAGGGGTAAGCACATTAAATATATAAGCTCATCCCTTACTGACAGGGACTAACACTATAGCTAAAACTAAGCAGGTCTATAGACTCATACTAACTGATGGTCTCACGACCTCACTTAAACCTTGAGTTTCATAGCGTTATCGCTGGGAGCCGTAAATCGTTTATGTAGATGGCTTACGCCGAGCAATAAGGAATAATGTGGGCGAAGAGGAGAGTACGATAGCCGTGAAAGAGAAAGATCATACGACTGGAGTTTGGCTCTGATACGAGTCCGTATTAGGTGACATCATCGCCTTATTTCGGTCATGCGTTGGTCTCAGACTTGCTTCACTCTCAGGATGTTTGGAGCAACCCACAACGCCCAACATCTCGGGTGTTTCTAAAGAGCTTACCCCATCTATGGGCTCTTCCCGTATCAATAGCCCTGCTTATTGGTCCACGTAAAGCTATTCACGAACACTACGAACCTATATGGAACCTAAATAGTCCTAAGCGGCGAGTTTTTAATTGGTAGAACTCACTCATATATCGAGAGTTAGGTCCCCCGAGCAGCGTTTATTAGTTTTATAATCAAGACGAGCATAACGAGGCTGTAAGCGAGTATTAGTGCGGCCCCTATCACGTTCGTATAAGACTCTACTAACTTAACGTAGCTGTAATATCTCTCTCCTAGGCTAATAAGGCTCTGCACTGTCTCATTTAGGGGGGTGTCTAGAGACTTATAAATGTAAGTCCTCGCTGGGAGGAGTTCTCCGGTCTCCTCGATCACAACAACGTCGTTTACCAGAGCCGGAATCAACATATAGAGACCTCCCCACAAGGTGGCCAACGCGGCAGCCACGTTGAAAGTTAGTAACGTGCCCCTAAGCTTGAACCTATAGCTAAAGGCTAGGTGAACAATAAGCGGATAAGCCCAGAGGAGATAGTTCGGATTTACAACTTTATTTAGAACAAGCACTATAGATAAGAGAACTAGAGTTGCTAGAGCCACGTCATCTTTGTTTTTCATCTTAATCCTCTTCTTCAGTAGGAGGAATGTCCCTACTATTGCTATCAGCATCACTGGTAGCCACACAACATTTACTAAGTTTATAACCTCGGAGTTCCTCCCAGAGAGTAGAACGAAGATATTCCATAGTGAAACGTATTGGGGCGCTCTACCGCTATGGAAAAGGATTACGTTGTATATAAAGGCATACGGATTAGCTAGGAAGAATGGGAGTACAAGAATAAGAACCACTACTGAAGTTACGGTTAAGTATCGAATTAGGCCCCCAATCTTTGTCCTACTGTATACATAGTAAACAAGTGGTATTAGAGGTATAGCTGCCAAGGGCTTCGTCAAAATCACGAGCGCTGTAGATAGAGAGCTTATGTATACACCCACGCGAGATAGCTCTAATCCGATTATAGCTAAATAGAGAAAGAATGCTACTAATGGGTCGAACTGGTAGTTGGCTAAAGTAACAAGAGTAGGTATCCCCATCACGATCCAGTAGAATGCTTCTGAACCAAATTTCCTCCATAGCATGATAGCGAGAGCTATGGTGAATGCGAGCAATGGTAACTTCATGACCCCTCTAACAACGTGGTCTGTTATAGCTAGCAATGCTTGTCCGACGCTGGGCATTGAATTGCTAATCGAATTAACGACGCTTATAAAGGCGTCTACCAACCAATGTGTTCCAATGTATATGAGGGGTGGGATAGGTGGATAGACCACTCTATAGCTTATGTTACCTAAAGATAGCGGAACCTCGTAAATTTTGTATAGACCAGCGTACTTGTAGACACTTACCCAGTTTTCAAAAATGCTTATATCGTACCAGTTCCACATCGATACACTAAAGACCGTAAGAATCAAGATTAGAGGTATAACCTTCAGCTTACTTTTTTTCAGCGCATCAAACATGACCACATACCCGCATCTCTATAGTTATACTAATCAGATGCTCTTATATGTTAAATCGTAGTAGGTTCCTCTCTAGCATGGTTGCAGTGGAATCCCGCTTAAAACACTTAAGGTGGACAGCAATACCTTGCGGGGGAGCCGCTGAGCGACTGGCTGGCGAGCGTTACCGAAGGTAAAATTACGCTCATGTATGGTAGCGCTGGGAGTGGCAAGACCAATATCTGCTTGTGGATGTTATCCAGAAGTGACGGACTTAGTCTTTACATCAGTACAGAGGGTAGTATACCGGTAGCACTCCTAGAAAGATATTCTCCTTATGGTAGAGAGCTCTACTTTAAAGAAGTCTTCAGTCTTGAAGACCTCTCTATTCAGTTAGTTGACATGTACGTTGATGGTTTACTTAGGGGGTTCAAAAACATATGTGTAGACTCTATCAATGCTCACTATAGGTACGAAGTTATTGAAAGACGCGAAGCTAACAGACTGCTTAACACTTCGCTAGCAGTTCTCTCGCACGTAGCAAGCCAGTTCAGGACCAGAGTTCTGCTCGTAGCTCAAGTAAGGGAAGAAGAGGGAGAAGTAATCCCAAGCGGGTTCGAAATTCTAAGCTTTTGGTCTGACGTAGTCACAGAGCTCAAAAGAAGTGGAGATAGGAGAGAACTAACGATAGTGAAGCCTGAGGAGTTCAGAGACCGTAAAATAAGGTTCAAAATTACCGAGCGAGGTATAGAATTTGAGTGATCACCTCGGGTTAGTTTATAAAGTACTATTCCTAATGCCAGCCTTCGTCGCAAACGCTTCTCCTCTGGTAACAAAGAGCTTTCTGAAAAAGAGGCATCCGGTAGACTTCGGTAAGAACTTCATAGACGGCAGAAGAATATTCGGAGATAACAAAAGTTGGGAGGGAGTTATCATAGGTATACTTGTTGGTACAGCAGTTGGAACTGCTTTAACCCCTCTCTATGGATGTCATTATATCAAGCTAGTCGTTGCTGGATTTATGCAAGGAGTCGGCTCTATGATTGGAGACCTGGTGAACTCCTTCCTTAAGAGGAGGCTTGGTATAAATCCGGGGGGCCCGCTTCCATTTCTCGACCAGACGTCTTTCATAGTAACATCGTTATTAATCTTGAAATCAGTAAGGATCGATAAACTCGTTGGTTTAGACCTAGGATTAGTCGACATGGCGATAATCGTTGGCATAGCCTTAGTGCTACATCCTTTAACGAACTACATAGCTTATTTATTGGGATTAAAGGAGGTTCCATATTAGGAGGGTTTGATGGCCGCCCCCTTCTTCGGCTTCCAGTAGCCCCCCGTGGCGCCGAGCCCCTGGGCGACCGAGCGGCACTCGCGCCCGCGGACCGCAGCCGGAGACCCCGAGACCTACGCGGTCTGCGGGGGCTTGAGGAGGCGGTGGTATGCTACCTCGGGGAGCGCACGGAAAACGTTGGAGTGGGGAACAGTACCTGTCGATATTAGTTCCCGTCTCTCCGGGAGCTATATGAGGAGCTTTAGTAAATTTTTACCTCTACTTTTTCGTAGTGCATGACACATTTACCTTTGCTGACCGTTTATCCTTTCCGGTACTCGCTTGAGTCGTTATGCTCTACGAAGCCTCGGGCTCTAAAACTTGCGTAGTCGGTGCGCCCTCGGGGTCCCAAGGTCCTTGGGACGGTAAGCTACAAACAACTATATGGAGTCTTCGCAATGGAGTTCCGAAAAGTCCATCGAGAGGTGGACGGCCAAGAGACTGGGCGCAAAAGGGTGCGAGAGCCTATGAAAAGCCACACACCGAGAAACCGTATTCAACTTGCTAAACTTGAGGAATGAGGTATTTTACGCATTATAGTCCACCAGCATTAACCGCAATATACGCTTCAATAAACTTTCTGCCCGTTCCCACTCACAACGATTTCACCTTTCCTACCTTTCTTAATTTTTACCATGCAGACCTTAGTTTCTGCTGAGAATTTAACTCCACCGTCAACAACATTGCTCGACCGTAGATATAACTGCTCTGAAAGGAGTATTAAACCTGATATTGGAGCATAAACAGCTCCTTCGGTCCCTTATATGAGGCTCCAGGATCCCCCCAAATTCTTTAATTTTTCCTTCATCTATAATCCTAACCCCTGGAACGACACTTGATTCAGCTATTTTCACTAGCTCTCCGGCGTTTTCCTCTTTTCGTCGCTCACGAATACCACGAACCTCCTAAGCCACTTACACCGTTGTCTTCAGCTCTTAAACCTACTCCCTTGAGCCGTCACTATCTTAAGCGTATTTCCGCTCTCAGAAGATGCGCCCTTTGGGCTCTTTTGTGGCATGAGTGCGTAATCGACGTATCAGCTTTACGGACCTTATCTTACATCAAGTTCTCTATCGAGTAACTAAAGGACTTGGAGAAGAAAAGAAGCGGGAGAACTCTATATGCTCTAGAGAGCTAGAATCTCAGGCGAAAACGTGTGCCTAAAGTTAGAGGCATATGTTTTGCTGGAGCGAAGATATTCGATACTCTAAACATTGCCGCACCAATGGGGACTACTAAATAGATTTCATCGAAAAATAACGAGTTGGAGGGAAATACAGATATAGCATATAGCTCCCGGCGTACGGAGCGGACATGCAGGAAGCAACAACACGAAGCAACAACACGCATATCCACGTACTCGGTCACTCTAATCGCACGCAAATGTGGTTGAGAAAGAAAATGAGGAACTGAGTATGCAGTATGGCAACAGAGCTAGGCATCGCAACAAGCGAGCGTGGCATCAGCTATGTAGGGAAGGTGTATCGATAGGTTACTAGGGGGATCGTAGATGAAATCTATACGTGACTTGAATCAAGTGCTAAATCCCAAATATGCTGAACCCCGAGTTCCGATAAAAATTATTCATAAACGGCAGATTAAATGAGAACTTTACAACCTGCGTGTTGAAGTCGTTAACTGACTCTTAACGACTTATTCAACTATTATCAATGTAAATGTATACGCTAGTATAGCGATTAGTACAAACATACTCGCCAAGAATAGAAGTAATACGAAAGTGTTTTCCACGATGTACTGAAACCTTTCAATAGCTAATGAAATCATGTGAAATCTCTTTACAATATCATTCTCTATTTCTAAAAATTCCTTCGACATATCACAGAAACACTTAATAGCTCGGCTAAATTTTAGGCTAGCACTACTGTAGACCCTCACCGGTATATTCAATGCCTCCTTAAATAAACCTTCAAACTTGATAGACAGACTTAGGGGACCAAAAATGCCTAATATCTTAATGGTTCTAGGTAAGAGCACTTTATGGAATACTGCAACTACCGTTGCTAAGGTGATCACCCATATAACTCTTTCCTCTATTGTAACCCAAGCAGAGGAGATGACAACGTAGAGTAGAGCTACTGCTTCAAAGTTAATAGCTTTTATTCTTCTCCTATAACGGTTTTGTTTCCAAGGGTTATATAGGGCAAATATTAGCAAGCACATCACTGAATAAGCTGCCATGTGCTCGATTATGTCGAGATACAAATGCGTAGAGTAAAACAGTATGAGCAATACTAGTACCGACAAAGCGGTCACCGTGGCTACTCTGATACTTTGAGTTACAGCATTATATGCTAGAAGCACTATAGCCGCTTTGAACCCTCCTTCAATAGCTACAATATCGTGGAATATAGCGCCATAAGTGGTTATGGTTATAGTGGATAATAATAAGAATAGCTGTATAAACTTCATTATACTACGCATAGGATTTTCTATAGCTATACTATACCTCATTTTTGTGTAAACCCCTGTTGCTACTCCTAATCATCACGTAAATGGTGACACTAAGTACTGTAAGCAGTGCTGCCGATATTAGTAGAGGTGTGCTCATTTTCTTTAAAAGCTCTAGCCCTGGATAACCCATATGCTTAATAAGCAGAAGTGCCACAACAACTACGTATGTTGATAAAGAGGATGTAAAGACGTAATATTGTAGGCTAAGAGTTTCTCCACCACTCCTGAACGCTTCTACGTCATCTAGTTTGATATTCTCGCTGTAGTGCGATCTAAGGTAAACTACGTTATATACTATGGAAAGTGCGACCTTTATGGATGCCGTCGTTAAAGTAGCCAAGTATATCCATGACTTGTCTAAGTACTTCGATATAGCTGTGAACAGGAAAACTTTAGCTATAAAGCCTGTTGATGGAGGCATACCGAGGATCGTTAATACGGTAGTTATAACGGCCATAGTCTCTATAGGGCTTATTCTACTTATGAACCCGAGCTTCCTTATGTCTCTCTCATGAGCTATAAGCTCTATGAACCCTGAGTCTAGGAACATCGTTGCTTTGTAGAGAGCGTGAGCGACAGTGTAGAGTATCGCTGCTTCAACAAATACCCTGTCCGTAGACAATATGTATAGAGCTAGTGTAGAAGTAATAAGCGCAGTATTAGATGTTGTACTATAAGCTAGCAGCCTCTTAATATCGTGTTGTAGAGAAGCTTGTAGAGCTCCATAGACAACAGTTAAAAAACTTGAGAATAACATTAGGGATACAGCTAACGATTTATCGATAGAGTAAAAACTAAGTAAGTAGAACCCATAGATACCCATTTTAACCATTAAACCTGAGAGAAGCGCTGAAGCAGGAGCAGGTGCTATACTATGCGCATCTGGTAGCCAGAAGTGGAGAGGAAATATAGCCGCTTTTGAGAAAAACCCGACGATGGCTATCGCTAAAACCACCGGGTTTGAAAGATTAAGTGTAAGCTCTTTAATTGGTATGGCAAAAGCCTCTTCAAATCCTGTAAGAGCTAATATTATGAATAGAGCTATATCCGTGGGTATCATCGAGAACAACAGATATTTTACTGCTGCGTATAATGCGGCAGTATCCCCTTTTACAACGTAGTCATAAGCTATGAGGAAGAAGCCTATGAGCTCGGTTAAAAGCCAAAAAGTTACAAGCTCTATGAGG
The DNA here is from genome assembly GCA_038832865.1 of Sulfolobales archaeon. Taxonomy (GTDB): domain Archaea; phylum Thermoproteota; class Thermoprotei_A; order Sulfolobales; family NBVN01; genus DRZP01. Next base: position 553 of record JAWBJE010000001.1, on the reverse strand, counting down.
TACTGAGAAATAAATACTAGAATCATCGATATTAGGAATAGATCTGACAGAAGTACTAGTGATGCGCTTCCGTATTTAAGGATTGAGTACTTCGATGTGTAAGCTGCTACTGTAACTCCTGTGGCTATGCAGGTTAACATCATCAAATCGCTAAATAAGTTAGAAAACGGTATGCTTAAACTTGTCAACATATAGCCTAAAACTCGTAGAATTGTGCCTAATGCCCTAAACTTATAGGTTATAATACCTCCGCAAACAACAAGCGATATAGGTACTGCGATACTAGCTATACTGTTCATCTTAACCCACTCTATTCTTATAATAATACTTTAGTTTGGCCTCTTCTTTGATATTTATCCCTAACATTCATAGACCTCAATTCTGAGTTTGTTCTAGGAAGTACGCTAGGGTAGTACTGCGGCAATGTATCTCCAGCTATTCATAGCGTTATAGCCTAGCTCTATGACTTTCGCCCTGACGCTAGAGTAGAGAGTAATCGATATACCGAGCCCAACGCATGCTATAAGTGTAAGTGACAGGATAATGACAGCAA